>NZ_JBIVPX010000002.1:322665-1038690 GCF_044754905.1 Lentzea sp. NPDC092896 | reverse complement strand
TGCGGCCGAACTCGTGGAGTGACAGATCGGCCACTGCGAAGTCAATGCCGTTGCGGGTCTGCAACCGTTCCGCGGTCATCGCGAAGTCCTCCAAGAAGCTTCAGAGAGCGAACTGTCCGGTGTGGACAGTTCGGAACAGATTGGCCTCGGCCGCGGCCACCGGGCCGTAGGCTTCGGTGAACCGGTCGGCGAACCGCGCGGGATCGACCGAGTACTCCTGCGAGCCCTGGGACTCCAGGACGAAGGTCGCGAGCGTGCAGCCGAGCTGCATCGACCGCTCGGCCGGCAGTCCCTGGTCGAGACCGGAGAGGAAGCCGGCCCGGAACCCGTCGCCGACCCCGGTCGGGTCCACGACCTGCTGAGCCGCGACGGCGGGCACGTGCACGGTCGGCATGCCCGCCATCTCGAGCCGGACGCCCTTCTCCCCCAGCGTGGTGATCCACGCCCCGACCCGGTCGAGCACCTCTGCCTCGGACCAGCCGGTCTTCGACAGCAACAGGTCGTGCTCGTAGTCGTTGGTGAACAACCAGGTCGCGCCGGTCAGCAGTGAACGGATCTGCTCACCGTCCATTCTGGTCAGTTGCTGCGAGGGGTCCGCCGCGAACGGATGGCCGTCGCGCACGCACTCGGCGGTGTGGCGCAGCATCGCCTCGGGGTCGTTGGGCGAGACCAGTACCAGGTCCAGTCCCCCGAGCCTGTCCGCGACCGGCGCGAGGTCGATGTTCCGGGCCTCCGCCATCGCGCCTGTGTAGAAGGACGCGATCTGGTTCTGGGCGTCGTCGGTGGTGCACAGGAACCTCGCGGTGTGGCGGGTCTGCGACACCAGCACCGACGCGGTGTCGACGCCGTGGTCCTCCAGCCACGCCCGGTACTCGGCGAAGTCCCGGCCCACCGCGCCGACGAGGGCCGGCTGGGAACCGAGCAGGCCGAGGCCGAAGCAGATGTTGGCCGCGACACCTCCTCGCCGCACCTCCAGCGCGTCCACCAGGAACGACAGCGACACGGAGTCGAGCCGGTCGGCGAGGAGCTGGTCGGCGAAACGGCCGGGGAACACCATGAGGTGGTCGGTGGCGATCGAACCGGTGACGGCCAGGCGCATCGTCAGCCTCCGTTCACGAGGTCGCGCAGCGCGTCGGCACGGTCGGTCGACTCCCAGGGGAGCTCGACGTCGGTGCGGCCGAAGTGGCCGTACGCGGCGGTCGGGGCGTAGATCGGACGGAGCAGGCCGAGGTCGCGGATGATCGCGGCCGGACGGAGGTCGAACACCTCGGCGATGGCCTGCTGGATCTTGATCGGGTCGACGGTCTCGGTGCCGAACGTCTCGACGAAGAGGCCCACCGGAGCCGCCTTGCCGATCGCGTAGGCGACCTGGACCTCGACCCGTGAAGCCAGACCGGCGGCAACGGTGTTCTTCGCGACCCAGCGCATCGCGTACGCCGCCGAGCGGTCCACTTTGGACGGGTCCTTGCCGGAGAACGCGCCACCACCGTGACGGGCCATGCCGCCGTAGGTGTCGACGATGATCTTGCGACCGGTCAGGCCCGCGTCACCCATCGGGCCGCCGATGACGAAGCGGCCGGTCGGGTTCGTCAGCAACCGCACGTTCGTCGTGTCGATGTTCAGCGCAGCGAGTTCGGGAGCCACGACGTGCTCGCGCAGGTCGACGCCGAGCAGGTTCTCGAGGTCGATGCCGTCGGCGTGCTGGGTGGAGATGACGACGGTGTCGAGGCGCACGGGCTGGTCGCCCGCGTACTCGATGGTGACCTGCGTCTTGCCGTCCGGGCGCAGGTACGGCACGGTGCCGTCCTTGCGGACCGCGGTCAGACGGCGGGAAAGCCTGTGCGCCAGGGCGATCGGCAGCGGCATCATCTCCGGCGTGTCGCTGCACGCGTAGCCGAACATCAGGCCCTGGTCGCCGGCACCCTGCCTGTCGATCTCGTCGTCGGCGCCCTCGACGCGGTTCTCGAACGCCGTGTCGACGCCCTGCGCGATGTCCGGCGACTGCGCGCCGATGGCCACGTTCACACCGCACGAGTGGCCGTCGAAGCCCTTCGCGGACGAGTCGTAGCCGATCTCCAGGATCTTCTCGCGGACGATCGTGGGGATGTCCGCGTACGCCTCGGTGGTCACCTCACCCGCCACGTGCACCTGACCCGTGGTCACCAGCGTCTCCACGGCGACGCGGGAACGCGGGTCCTGGGCCAGCAACGCGTCCAGGATCGAGTCACTGATCGCGTCACAGATCTTGTCCGGGTGGCCTTCGGTCACCGACTCACTGGTGAACAACCTGCTGTTGGTCATCGCAAAGCACTCCTCGCAGATGGGTGGGGGAAAGCTGTCGGGACTAAGCGGCCGGCGAAACGACGTCCGAGCTGTGCGCGTAGATCTCGTCGCACAGGCGAAGCACCTTCTCCAGCGACTGGGGTGCGGTCATCACGTCCGCGTGGCTGCTGGTGTCGACCACGGTCTCGCGGAAGTCGTCGATCTGGGACTTCCAGTCGTGCCAGTACTCGACGCCGTCCATCCCAGGCAGCTCCGGGTTGGCGAAGAGCACCATGTAGTCCTTGAACTCGCCGAAGAACTCGCCGCTGCGGTTGCGGAAGTAGTGGCAGGACACCGAGTCCGGCCGGGGCAGCCGCGACGTCACGTAGTTCTCGCCCTGCATCGCCTCGAAGTACAGGGCGAGCGGGACGACCTGTTTGCGCAGCTGCGCCTCGGTCTTGGTGATCCCGGCGGCCAGGGCGGCCTTGATGAGCGAGTCGAGGAAGTCCGGGTAGGACAGAGTCGGGTCGACCTCGTCCCTGTGCAGGATCGGCGTCGCGCCTTCCTCGGTGTTCAGGCTGTTGTTGCCGAGCACGAGGTTCACCGCGCGGAACGCGGAGACCTTGGCGACCGCGTCCGGCTCGGTCCTGCCGCCCTGCATGATGGCGTTGACCTGGTTGGTCGCCGGGGCGTCCAGGGAGTCGAGCATGACCAGGGTGTTCACCTCCGCACCCTGCAGCTGGAGCTGGCGCACGACCTCGTAGGCCAGCAGGCCTCCCAGCGAGAACCCGCCGATGTCGTAGGGCCCCTCCGGTTGCACCGCGCGGATGAGGGACGCGTAGTGCCTGGCCATCGGCACCTGTCCGCCGAGGATCTCGCCGGCCCCGGCCCATCCCTTCGGCTGGATCCCGTAGAACGGGCGTCCGGAACGGTCGGCGAGCGGGCGGTAGGACTCCACTCCCCCGTTGCCGTGGTGGATCCAGAAGACCGGCCTGCCCGCACGGCCCCGGTTCATCTGGACGAGCTCTGGATGGTCCTCCAGCGCCACGACGGGCGCGGACGTCGCGCCGACGGCGGCGAGCACGTCGCGCAGCGACTCGCATTCCGCGATGACGTCCAACGACAGGGTGTCGTCGACGTGCTTGCGCAGCTGGGACAGGAACTGGGCCATGAAGATCGAGTCGAAGCCGTAGCGCCGCAGGGGCGCGTCCAGCTCCAGCTGCGCGGGCTCCAGTTCGAGGACGTCCGCCAGCAGCGCCGTGACCTGCTCCGCGACCGTGCCGGGAGCCTCGTCGCGCTGGACAGGAAGGGTTTCGGGTACCTCGACGGGAAGGGCCGCGGCCCTCGGCTGACGAACGGCGCCGTCGCTCTCGGCGACGAGGACCTGCCACCCGGACGCGTCCTCGGCGGCGGCGAAGACACCGCGGAAGCCCTCTTCGGCCAGCGGCCGTCGCCACCCGCTCTCCTGGTCGGTGAGCAGCAGGATCCCGTTGGTCCGCAGGGCGGCCTTCACGTTGCGCAGGGCGACGCGGGGGCCGTGCCGCAACCCGGTCGCGACCACGACGTCGAACGAACCGGCCTGGAGACCTTGTGCGGCAAGGGGTTTCTCGACGTCGAACACGCGGGTCTCGAAGTAGTGCGCCGTCTCGCCGAGCTCCTGCCGGGCGGTCTCCAAGAACTCCTCGGAGTCGCCGGTGTAGCAGTAAGTTTCGAGGTGGTCCCGCCACGCGCCGAGGTGGCGCAACACCGTGTTGCCGGCCTCCCCGATCTCCAGCACTCGCAGCGTGGTCATGGGGTCGTCCGCCACGCGGTGCCGCACGTAGTCGACGAGCGATTCCGCCAGAGCGTTGCTCACGTCGCCGGCGATCGGTTCGACCACCACACTGCTCGCGGGGTGATGACCGGCCGGCACAGGCGCGACGTGCTCGATCACGTCCTCGCTGAGAAGTCCGTCGAACGCGCGGGTGCTCGTCACCTTCATCATCGCCAGCTGGGAGCGCTGGGAGCCCAGGAGCGTGTCGTAGGCGGCCATTCCCTCGGCGGGTTCGATCGACGCGACACCGCCCTTGGCCATCCGGTCGCGGTGGGCCTCGTCGGCGGCGACTCCGACGCCGCCCCAGTAACCCCAGTGCATCACCTTGACGGGACAGGACAGCCGGGTGCCCAGGTGCTCGGCGTAGGCGTCGGCGAACGTGCAACCGGCCGCGTAGTTGGCCTGTCCGGGTGAGGTGAGGAACGACTGGAGCGAGGAGAAGAACACGACGAAGTCCAGTGGCTCGCCCGCGAACACCTCCGCGATGGTGGTCGCGACATCGGCCTTGGCGGCGTAGGTCGCGCCGAACCGCTCCTCGTCCATCCGCGCCAGGCTCTGGTCTCCGAGCACGATGGTGGAGTGCAGCACTCCCCGCACCGGGCCGTAGCGGCGCACGATCTCGTCACGGGCCCGGCTCAGCGCCACCGGGTCGGTCGCGTCGGCCTGGATGTAGTCGGGGGCGGGTCCGTGGGCCACCAGCCGCGTGCGCAGGCCCTCGATGCGGTCGTCGAGGGGACGACGGCCGATCCACACCACCCGTGCCTTGTGCCGGCGGATGAGGTGCTCCGTCCACACGACACCGATGCCTCCCGCGCCGCCGATGGCCACGACAACGTCGTCCGGTCGCAGGTTCTCGTGCACGGGTCCGGACGGAACCGGCTCGGCCAGCTCCACCAACGCCTGGCGGTACCACTCGCCGTCGCGGCGTGCCAGCACCGCGCCCCCCGGCTGCGGGGCCAGTTCCAGCACCTCGTGCCACGGAACCGGCTGCCCCGCAGGCACGTCCACGACCCTGACAGGCCACTGTGGACATTCCTGGGCGAGCGAGCCGAACAGGCCGTGCAGGCCCGCTCCCGCCGGGTCGGTCTCGCTGTCGCCGGGAAGGAGACGTGCCTGCTCGGTGATCACGGTCCAGCCGATCTCCCGGCTGTCACCGCCTGCCGCCTGGACCGCCTTCACCAGCCGGAACGCCGCGCGTGCGTCCGCCTCCAGCACCACCACGTGCGTGGCGTCGGCGGGGAACTCCGAGGTCGGGTCGTCCAGCACCGCGGTGTTCGGCCGGATCGCCCGGAAGGCGGCGTGGTGTTCCGCGCTGCCACCGAACAGCACCACCTTGTCGTTCTCCGCCGGCCACGGGGCGACCGGCTCCACGCCGACGGCGTCCCACGCCTGCGTCATGAGGCACGTCCGGCCCTCCGCGGGCGCCCTCAGGGTCTTGATGCTGAAGCCGAGCAGCCGCACGCGGACAAGGCCGTCGGTGTCGCAGACGTCGATGTCGAACCGGTGCACGTCACCACCGCGGTCCTCGGTCGCGCGGCGGATCACGGCCCAGCCGTCCGCCGGAGTCGCGCCGCGGACCTCGACCTCGCGCACCGCGAAGGGCAGCGCTAGACGACCGGCACCGTCGTTCTCACCGCCCCACGCGCCGAGAACGGCCTGGAACGCACCGTCGAGCACGCTGGGGTTGAGCACCAGCGGCGACACGGCCTCGCTGGGCACGGTCAGCCTCGCCACCGCCACACCGTCGCCCTGGTGCAGGGAACACACAGCGCGCAACGACGGGCCGTAGTTCATGCCGAGCCGTTCGTAGGTCTCGTAGAACTCGGCGGAGTCCATGGCGCGGGGGCACGAATCGAGCAACCCCCGCACGTCGATCTTCTCGGCGGTCGTGGCGAGCGCCGCGTCGACCTGCCCGACGCCCTGGGCGTGGACCGTCTCCGCACCTTCCACCCTCACCTCGAACGCGCCGTCGCCGGCCGAGAGGCGCACCTCGACGTCGCACTGCCCGGTGACCTCGATGGGCCGTAGCCAGCACAGGTCACGCAGCCGCACGCCTCCATCGCCACCGGTCAGCGCTTCCCGCGCCAGTTCGAGGTAGGCGGCCGCGGGCAGCACCGGAACTCCGCGCACGAGGTGATCGCGCACGTAGAACTCATTGCCGCTCAACGCATGTGGCTTCGGGCCGCTCGGCTGGGCGGCAGCTCGGGGGGTGTTGTCGGCGATCCAGAAGCGGCGCAGGTTGAACGGGTAGGACGGCAACGGGATCCGGCGCGGCGGAGTGCCGCCGTGCAACCGGCGCCAGTCGAAGTCGAAGCCACCGGCCCACAGTTCGAGCAGGCGGGACAGCTTGCCCTTGGCGACCCAGGTGTCCATCGCCGCGGCGATGTCCTCGTCCGCGGCGAGCGCCTTCCACAGCGCGTTCGGCTGCGGGCTGCCCGTGTGCACGTGCCCAGGCGCCTCGCCGGAAACGAACGCCCGCAGCACTTCCCTAAGTTCCCCCACGGTCCCGGCGGTGAAGGCGAGCCGTTCCGCCATCGCCACCCTGCCGACCTGGAGGGTGTACGCGATGTTCGCCAGGTCGCTGTCGGCCGGCGCGTGCTCGTCGATCCAGGTGAGCAGCTGCTGAGCGCGAGCCACGAGGGTCGTGGACTCCTTGGCGGACAGCACGAAGGCGAACGGCCCCTGCTCGGCGCTCGTCTCGGCGGGTGCGCGGTACTCCTCGATCACGACGTGCGCGTTGGCCCCGCCGAAGCCGAACGAGCTGATGCCGGCCCGGCGCGGAAGCTCGGTGCCGTCGGCGTCGAGCGGCGCCACCCAGGGCTGCCGTTCGCGCACCAGGAAGAACGGGCTGCCGTCCAGCTCGACGTACGGGTTGACGGTCTCGCTGTGCAGGCTCTCGGCGAGCGTGCGGTGACGCATCTGCAGCAGCACCTTGAGCACGCCGGCCACGCCTGCGGACAGCTCCAGGTGCCCGATGTTGGTCTTGACCGTGCCGATGCCGACGTGGCTGCCGGTGACCTCGGCCCCGTGGTCGGCGTAGAGCTCGCGGAACGCCTCCCGCAGACCGTTGATCTCGACGGGATCGCCGAGCTTCGTCCCGGTGCCGTGCGCCTCGATGTAGCCGACCGTGCGCGGGTCGATGCCGGCCCGGCGGTGGGCGTCGAGAATGACCTTGGCCTGGGCCCTCGGGTTCGGCGCGGTCAGCGAGTTGGCGCGGCCGCCGTGGTTGACGGCGGTCGCCCGGATCACGCCGTGGACGTGGTCGCCGTCGCGTTCGGCGGCGGACAGCCTCTTCAGCACGAGCATCCCGATGCCCTCGCCCCGGGAGTAGCCGTCGGCGCGGTCGGAGAACGACTTGCAGCGGCCGTCGTCGCTGAGCATCCCCGCGCGCCCGAAGCTGATGTGCCCGTCCGGCACGAGCACGGTGTTGACCCCGCCCGCGACCGCGAGCGAGCACTCGCCCCGTTCCAGCGCGGCGACCGCCCGGTGCAGCGCGACCAGGGAGCTGGAGCAGGCCGTCTCGACCGGCTCGCTCGGGCCGTGCACGTCGAGGAAGAAGCTCATCCGGTTGGGACCGATGGACGGCACGGTGGCCGTCGCGGCCACGCCTTCCCCGCCGCGCGCGTGGTCCTCGATCAGCCGCTGGTAGCCCGTGCCCGCGGTGCCCACGATGATGCCCAGGTCGCCGCCGGCCAGTGAGGACGCCGCGTATCCGGCGTCCTCCAACGCCTTCCACACGTGCAGCATGAGCAACCGGTGCTGGGGGTCCATCAGCCGGGCCTCGCGCGGCGCGATGCCGAAGAACTCCGGGTCGAAGTCGGCGACGCCGTCCATGAACCCGCCCCACTTGACGGTGGTGCGGCCCTCCTCCGCGAACGGGTCGCCGTACAGCTCCTTCCAGTCCCAGCGGTCGGCGGGCACCTCGCTGATGCAGTCGCGGCCCTCGGACAGGTTGCGCCAGAACGCGTCGAGGTCGTCCGCCTGCGGGAAGCGGCCGCTCATGCCGATGATCGCGATCGGGTCCGTTCCGCGGTCGGCGGGGACGGGCGTCTGGCGCGGAGGTGATGCGGGGACACGAACGGCGGCGCGAACTGGTTCCTCCGCCACTGCGACGGCGGCGCGGACCGGTTCCTTCACCACCGGGGCGGCGGCGGGACGCAGGCCGAGGCGGTCCGCGATCCGGGCTCCGTGCTCGCCGGCGATGTGCGCGGCCAGCTCGCGCAGGTTGGGGTGGTCGAACATGGTGGTGGGCTTGATGTCGACGTCCAGCGCGTCGTTCACCATGGTCGCGAGCTGGGTGATGATCACCGAGTCGAGGCCGTACTCGCTCAGGTCGACGTCCACGTCCAGGTCGTCGGCGCTGACCTTGAGCAACTGCCGGACCTTGTCGGCCAGCACGTCGCAGACCCGGTCCCGCAGGACGTCCGGGTCGATGCCGGGGGTCGTCGCGGGCTGGGCGGGCCCGGCCTCCTGCAGCTGCCTGGCCAGGCGTACCGCTTCCGCCTTGTCGATCCGGCCCTGACTGACCAGTTCGTACAGCTGGGTCACCGAGGTGACGCGGTGGCTCATGTCGGGCTCCGTTCGCGTTCGGGGAAGTGCCGAGGCGCCGCAGGGGCACGCGGGAGGTGGCACGCACCTGCCTCGCTCACGGTCGCGGAGCGGCTTCCCGCTCCGGTACCTGCCCGGCGGTAATGCAGACAAATCGGACATCAGGCCGTTCGGTGGCCGGAGAACTCGCTCGAGAACTCACTGAGGTGCGCCGCCGCGGCGTCGAGCAGCATCAGCCCGACCTCGTCGACGTGCCGGTGCCGCCACGACGCTTGGGGCGTGTCGCGCACCCACTGGTTGAAGGAACCCAGCGCCGGTCCTGTGTGGACCTGGTAGTTGACCTTGTCGTCCGTCCTGCCCTCCAGCGCGATCCGCGCGCTGTAACCGAAGTAGCGCCGGAAGACCAGGGCCATCTTCTGCTTCGGCTGCCGGTCCGCGTGCTCGGCCAGCTCGGCCCTGCCGGTCGCCCGCAGGCGCACCGCCACGTCGTCCCAGACCTCGTCCAGCGGCTTGCGGAAGTAGGTGCGCTCGAGCAGCGACCGGGTCTTCTCCGGCAGGTCGTCGAGGCTGCCGTAGTGGCTGTAGAGCGCGTGCAGCTTGTTGCCCCTGGCCGGGAAGAACACGCCCTTGCGCAGCACCTGGACCCTGCTGCCGAGCTCGAACATGTCGCCGGCCGGTGCGTACTCGGTGTCCTGCACGTCGATGTCCTGCAGCATGTCCTTGACGACGTCACTGGTCGCGGCCTCGACCGTGCACTGGTTGATCGAGCCGGTCACGACGAAGTCGGCACCGAGCACGAACGCCGCCGCGACCGCCGTCGGTGTGCCGATCCCGCCGGCCAGTCCCATGCAGATCGGTTCGTGGTAGCCGCGTTCGGCCTCCGCGCGGCGCCGCAGTTCGAGCATCGACGGCAGCAGCACGGTCGGGATTCCGCCGTCGGTGTGCCCACCGGAGTCGGCCTCGACGATGACGTCGTGGCTCATCGGCACGCGCCGGGCGAGGTCGGCCTGCTCCGCGCTGATCGCACCGGACCCGAGCAGCCGGTCCAGCACGGGGTCCGGGGGCGGCGCGAGGAACGACGCCGCGACCTCGGGCCGCGACACCTTGGCCACAACCCGGTGCTCGCAGATCGGGGCGCCGCCAGGACCTCGCCGCAGCCCGGTCGCCCGGTAGCGCACGAGTGCCGGTGTCATCTGGATGAACGCCGACGCCTCGATCGTCCGGACGTGGTGGCGCAGCAGGAGGTCGACCAGTTCCTCTTCCGAGGCCGGGTTGTCGTGGTTCGCGATGAAGTTGACGCCGTACGGACCGTCCTGTCCCACGGCGGCCTGGATCTCCTTGACGCCGCGTTCGATCTCCACCGGGTCGAGACCGCCGGTGCCGTAGAACCCGAGCATTCCTGCCCGGCCGAGCCGGATGATCATCTCGGGCGAGCTGACCCCGCGGTACATGCCGCCCGCGACGTAGGCGAACCGGAGCCCGTGGCGTTCGCGGAAGGTCGCGCTGCCGAGTTCCTGTGCGCTGCCGGCCGGTGGGCGGTGGGTCGCGCGGGTCCGTGCGACGAGCTTGGTCAGCACGCGGCCGCCCAGCTCCACGAACTCCGTTACACCCGCGTCGAGCAGGTACCGCACGGTCTCGGTCCAGCGCACGGGACTCACCACTTGGTTCGCGAGGATCTCCGCCGTGCCACCGGCCGGGTAGGGAACGGCGGTGGCGTTCGCGATCACCGGCGTACCGGGCGTGCCGAGATCGACACCGCCGAGGAACCGGCTGAACTCCTGCTGCGCCGGGCGCATGAGCTCGGAGTGGAACGCCCCGGACACCCGCAACCGGACCCAGCGAACCTCACGGGCCTGCAGGAACTCGCCGAGTGCGTCGATCGACTCGGCGTCCCCGGACACGACGCACTGCTCGGGCGAGTTGTCGTTCGCCACGACGAGCGAGCCGAATCCGCCCTGCCGCAGCAGATCGGTGACCTGCTCGCGGTCCAGGCCGGTCACGGCGATCATGCCGCCACCGGCCGCGCCGGCCATCAGCTCGCCCCGGCGCTGGACGAGCCGCACGCCCGTCTCGAAGTCGAACGCGCCGGCCGCGTGCAGCGCGCAGTACTCGCCCAGGCTGTGCCCGGCGTAGAACGCGGCGGTCCCGCCGTCCTCCTTCCAGCGCCGGTGGGCCAGCGCACCGACCACGAACAGCGCCGGCTGCGTGAACTCCGTGCGCTTCAGCTCGCGCCGCGGATCGTCCAGGCACAGCTCCCGCACCGAGTAGCCGAGCAGTTCCGAGGCTCGGTCGACCAGCTCGGGATAGGCGTCGAACAGATCGCGTCCCATGCCCTTCGCCTGGGCCCCCTGGCCCGGGAAGATCACCGCTGTCAGGCTCATGCCAGGCTCCGTTCGAAATCGGCCAGGCTGAGGGAGCCGTCTCCGGCGGCCTCGATCAACCGGGCCAGGAAGTCGTCATCCGGTTCGGCGGTGACCGCGGCTCCCACGAGGGATCGAACGCGGAAACCGGTCAGCCGCACGCAGATCCGGCCGTCGTCGTCGCACACGTCGATGTCGAACGACTGCTCGCCCGGCGTCTGGCCCTCCGCCGCGAACCGGGTCACGGCCCAGGCCGTCGCGGGCAGGGGCGCGATCATCCGCACCTCTCCGACGGCGTAGGGCACGGCCGTGGTCGTGTCGTCGGAGGCGAACAGGCCGAGGGTGCTCTGGAAGGCCGCGTCGAGCATGCTCGGGTGGAGCGCGAACGTCCCTCCCGCGGCGGCGTCGGGCAGTCGCAGTCGAGCGACGGCAAGGCGTTCACCGCTGTGCACCCGTTCGATCGCCCTCATCGCCGGGCCGTAGGCGAGGTCGAGCTCGGCGAACCGCTCGTAGCACTCCGCTGCTTCGAGCACCGGACCATCGCACCCACTGATCAAGGAGTCGATGTCGTGCGAGGGCAACGGTTCCGTGTTCGTCTCCCGCAGCGCTCCCCGCCCGTACACCAGCGACGAGCCCTGACCGGACGAGCCGAAGACCCGGTAGGACACCCCGCCGGAGGCCTCGACCGAGAGTCCGATGTGGACTTCGGTGGCGCTCCGGACGGTGAGGGGCAGTTCCCAGGTGACGTCGGTCAGCGCCCAGGAACGGTCACCGCCCGCCAGTTCCGCCGCCGCCCTCGCCATCTCGAGGTAGGCCGCTCCCGGCAGCACCGCCGCGCCACGCACCTTGTGGTCGGCGAGGAAGAACTCGCGGCCGGTGAGCTGCGTGGTGTAGCGGGGCCCGGCCAGGTCCGAGGTGTTGACGTGCACCAACGGGTGCAACTTCGACGCCTTCTCCCCCACCGGTGCGCTCGTGTCGATCCAGTACCGCTTGAGGCGGAACGGGTACGTCGGCAGCGAGATCCGGCGCGGCGACTCGGAGTGCCAGCGGGTCCAGTCGACCTCGGCGCCGCGCACCCATGCCCGCAGCACCTCGGCCGGGCTCGTTCCCGCCGGCGCCTCGGGAATCTCGTCCCGGGACACGCGGCCCGTGACGATCGTGGCGTCCGGTTCTCCGCGCAGCCACGACCTCAGGCCGGCCTGGAGCTCCGCGACCGTGCGCGCAACGCACCCCAGCCGCTCGGCCATCGGCGTCCGCCCGACGTGCGTGGTGTACGCGATCGAGGACAGCTCCGCGTCGCTGTGGGCGTTCAGGGCATCGACCCATTCCTCGGCCAGGGACCGCAGAACCTCGGGGTGGCTGGCGGACAACACGACCGGAACCGGTTGCGAGGGCGGGGTTTCCGTCGACGGCTTCGCCCGGTACTCCTCCAGCACGACGTGGGCGTTGGCGCCGCCGAAACCGAACGAGCTGATGCCCGCTCGCAGGGGCAGTTCCGCACCGGTGCCGTCCACCGGCGCACGCCACGGCTGCTGGTCCCGAACCAGGTAGAACGGCGTGCCGTCCAGCTTCACGTACGGGTTCGTCTTGTCGTTGTTCAGGTTCCGCACCAGCGTGCGGTGCTTCATCTGCAGGAGGACCTTGATCAGGCCGGCGATTCCGGCCGCGACCTCCAGGTGCCCGATGTTGGTCTTCACGGACCCGATGCCGACGTGCGGTCCGGCGACCTCCGTCGCACCGGTGTCGGCGTAGAGGTCCCGGAAGGCCTCCTTGAGCCCGTTGATCTCGACCGGGTCGCCGAGCCTCGTGCCGGTGCCGTGCGCCTCGACGTAGCCGATGGTGCGCGGGTCGATCCCCGCCCTGCGGTGCGCGGAGCGGATGACCGCGGCCTGGGCCTTCGGGTTCGGCGCGGTCAGCGAGTTCGCGCGGCCGCCGTGGTTCTCGGCGGTGCCCCTGATCAGGCCGTAGACGTGGTCGCCGTCGCGTTCGGCCGCCGACAGCCGCTTCAGCACCAGCATGCCGACACCCTCGCCGCGGCCGTACCCGTCGGCGTCGATCGAGAAGGTCTTGCTCCTGCCGTCCTCGGCGAGCATGCCCGCCATGTTCATGCTGATGTGCAGGTCCTTGTTGACGATCGTGTTGACCCCGCCGACGATCGCCATGTCCGAGGTGCCGTCCTGGATGGCGCAGACCGCGCGGTGCACGGCGATGAGCGCACTGGAGCACGCCGTGTCGATCGGTTCGCTCGGACCGTGCACGCCGAGGAAGTAGCTCATCCGGTTGGGCCCCATGCAGGGCGCGGCCCCGCTGGTGTCGTAGGCGTCCACCGCCGGCGAGTACTTCGCGACCATGCTCGGGTAGCCGGTGCTGGCGGTGCCGATGACGATCGCCGTGTCGGTGCCGTCGACGGACTCGGCCGAGTAGCCGGCGTCCTCCAGCGCCTTCCACGCGTAGAGCAGCAGGAGGCGCTGCTGCGGGTCCATCAACTCGGCCTCACGCGGGGAGATGTCGAAGAACAGCGGGTCGAAGTCGCCCACGCCCTCGATGAAGCCGCCCCACTTGACGTTGCTGGTGTTGGGTTCGGTGACGGGGTCGCCGAAGCACTCCCGCCAGTCCCAGCGGTCCGCCGGGATCTCGCTGATGCAGTCACGGCCGTCCAGCAGGTTCTGCCAGAACTCCTTGAGGTCGCGGGCCTGCGGGAACCGGCCGCTCATGCCGATGACGGCGATCGGGTCCTGGCCGTCCGGCCCGTGAACGACCACCGGAGCCTGCTCCGGGGCGGGGGCCGGTTCGGGTGCGTGAGCTGGTTCCTCCGCCACCGTGACGCGATCGGCGTGATGCTCCAGCAGGAAGTCCGCGAAACCGCTCAGCGCCGGGTGCTCGAACAGGATCGTCGGATCCAGGTCGAGGTCGAACCGCCGGTTGACCGCCGCCACCAGTTCCGTCAGCGACAGCGAGTCGACGCCGTACCGCGACAGCTCGCGGCTGCCCTCGATCCGGTTGGCCGGCAGGCGCAGCACCGCGGCGGCCATGCCGATCAGCTCGTCGAGCAGCACCTGGTGGGACGGAGCGACCGTCGGGGCCGGCTCCGGTGCTGCCACCACGACGGGTTCCGGGGTCGGCGCCGGGGCGGGTTCCGGGGTCGGGGCGGCACTGCCGAAGGCCTCGCCGTGGGTGTCCCTGAGGTAGGACGCGAACCCGTCGAGGGTCGGGTACTCGATCAGCAGCGTGGGCACCAGGCCCAGGCCGAACTCGTCGTTGAGCAGGCCGACGTACTCCACCAGCGAGATCGAGTCGAAGCCGTACTCGGTCAGCTCGACCTCGCCCTCGATGTCGTCGACGGGCACGTCCAGCAGGGTCGCCACCCGTTCGGCGAGCAACCGGACCAGGACATCGTTCTCCGGCACGGAAAGGACCTCCTGTTCCGGGGTCGAGGGGGCGGTCAGGATGGTGCGCTCGATCCGTTCCCGGTCGCCGTAGATGACCAGGACGTGCGGCTCACCGCTGCCCCAGGAGCGGTACAGGGCTTCCACGCCCACGTCCGCGGGCATCGGCAGCACGCCGACCGTGTCCCACATCGCCTGTTCGGTGGCGGCGTCGACGCGCATGCCGCCGTCCGTCCACAGTGGCCAGCCGATGCTGAGCGAACGCCCGCGCCCCAGCGCCTCGCGCCGTGCGGCATACCCGTCGAGGAACGCGTTGGCCGCCGCGTAGTCGGCCTGGCCGGGGTTCCCGGACGCGGACAGCGACGAGAACCCGATGAAGAAGTCCAGGTCCTGCCCGGCGGTCGCCTCGTCCAGGTTGACGAAGCCGGCGACCTTGGCCGCGAACACCTCGCGCAACTGCTCGACGGTCTTGCGCACGAAGTAGCTGTCGCGCAGCACTCCGGCGGAGTGCAACACACCGCTCAGCTCCCCGTGCGAGGCCACGACGTCCCGGACGCACCGGTCGACAGCGCCGCGGTCGGCGACGTCCAGCTGCCGATATTCGGCTCGCGCACCGGACGCTCGCAGCTCGTCCAGGAGCTTGCGCTGGCTTGCACTGGCGGCAGAACGCCCGCACAGCACGAGCACGGCGTTCTGGACGGTGGCGGCGATCTCCTTGGCGAACACCGCTCCCAGACCACCGGCACCGCCGGTGATCAGGTAGACACCGCCGTCACGCCACGGTCGTTCCGCCCTGGCCTCCCCCAGGGAGGTCCACCGCGCAACCTCCCGCTGCCCTCCGGCAACCCTGGTCACGACGTCGTCCACAGTGGACGCTTCTTGGCTCAGCCGTGCGGCCAGGTCCGCCGCGTTCGTGCCGGGTGCGACCAGCACGAGCTGGGTGAGCAGACGGGTGCACTCGTTGCACGCGGTGCGCAGCAGCCCGGCCAGTCCGGCGAGAGGCTGGTGCTCAGGGCCGTCCGGGACGACGACCTGCACGAGGACCCAGCCGTCGCGGCTCGCCTTGGCGGCGTCCTGCAGGCGGGTCAGCAGGAACTCGGCCCTGCGGGTGTAGGTCGTGGCGAGGTCGTCGCCGCCGGGCAGCACCTCGCCGTGCACGCCGAGGCGGTCGGCGACGTCACCGGGATCGACGTCCGCGAAGAGAACCTCGTGGCGCACGAACTGCTTGGTCTCGGTCGCGGTGCCGGACCGGTGCCAGCCAGGACGGCCGAGCACGAGCGCGCCGGGACGCTGGTCCGCTTCGCGCGGCTCCTGCGCCTTCTCCTGGCTCGCACCGAACTCGCGGAAGGTGAAGCCGAGCAGACGCACGCACACCCTGCCCGCGTCGTCGCACAGGTCGATGTCCAGCCGCCGGACGGTGCCGGGCAGGTCGTTGGACGACGGCCTGATGACCGCCCAGCCCTCCTCCGGCGTGGGCGCGTGGATCTGCGCCTCGGTGAGGGCGAACGGCAGGGCCGCGGTCACGTCGTCCCTGCCCTCGGCGAGTGCGAGGCCGTGTGTCGCCTGCAGGGCCGAGTCGAGCATGGACGGGTGCACGGTGTAGCCGTCCCCGGTCCCGGCCGGCCGACGCAGCCTGGCGACGATCAGGTTGACGCCGATCTCCAGCTTCTCGACGCCGCGCATGGCCTCGCCGAGGTCCACCTCCGTGCCGCCGTAGCGGGCGTAGCAGGCGTCGCGGTCGAGCTTGTTCCGCGTACACCTCGCTCGCAGCGCGGCGATGTTCAGCGTCGGCCGTGCCTCCTGCACGGAGGGCTCGACGCGACCTTGGCCGTGCACCAGCGTTTCGCCGCAGACGGTCGTCGTGATCTGGTACGAAAGGCCGCCGTCGCGCGGTTCGAGGGTGACCTCGGCCGCGGTCGGGCCGGGAATCCGCGCCGGGCGGATCCAGACGACGTTGCGCAGCGTCACGCCGGTCCGGCCGTAGCCGTCGGCCTCGGCCGCCGCCCTGGCCAGTTCCAGGTACGCGACGCCGGGCAGCACCGGGGTGCCGGAGAGGCGGTGCTGGTCCAGGAAGAACTCCCGGCCGGTGAGGTCCGCCGCGTAGGACTTCCCTCGCTTGTGGACGGACAGCCCGGACGAGTTCGGCGCGACGGAGTGGGTGGGGTTGACGGGTTGGGCGGGCTCAACGGGTCCGGCCGACACGGCAGGCCGAGCTGGCGCGACCGGCTGGGGGGACACGACCGACCTGGCGGACGCAACGGTCTGCTGCCTCACCACGGCCGAGCCGCTGGGCGCAGGTGCGTCGGAGATCCAGTAGCGCTCACCGCCGAACGGGTAGCCAGGCAGCGGCACCACGCGGAAGCCCTGTCCGAACAGGCCTCCGAGCAGCGTGATCTCGCCACGCACGAACCGTTCCGCGACCTCTGCCAGCGGCAGCCCATCGGTTCCCACGGGTGCGGGAACGTCATCGGGCACCGAGCCGGCCACCACGGACTTCGCGTGACCGTCACGCAGCCAGGTGCGCAGCGCGCCGAGCCACTCGTCCCGGTCACCGACAACAGCCGCCAGACGCAGGCTCTCGTGACGACGACCGGTCGCGAGGCTGTACGCGAGGTTGCCGAGGTCGAGGTCAGGCCGGGCGTCGACGTGCGCGATCATGCGCTCGACGTGAGCACGCAGCGTCGGCTCGTCCTGCGCGGACAGCACCACCAGCCACTCGTCCTGAGCGGGACGCTCGGGCAGGCTGTGCCCAGGCGTCTCCTCGACGACGAGGTGCGCGTTGGTACCGCTGGCACCGAAGGAACTCACGCCGGCGCGGCGCGGCCCCGACGCGGGGGCAGACCACTCCCGCAGCTCGGTCGGCACGTGGAACGGGCTTCCCTGCAACGGAATCGCCGGGTTCGCGCGGGTGAAGTGCAGTGACGGCGGCACCTGCCGGTGGTGCAGCGAGAGCAGGGCCTTGATCGTGCCCGCCACGCCGGCGGTGAACTGGGTGTGCCCGACGTTGGTCTTGATGGACCCGAGCGCGCAGCCTCCCTCCGGCGCACCGGTGAAGGCCGCCGCCAGCGCGCCGAACTCGATCGGGTCGCCCAGCGGCGTGCCCGTGCCGTGCGCCTCGATCATCTGGACGCCGCCTGGGCGCACGCCCGCATCGCGGTGGACCTGGCGCACCAGGTCCTCCTGGGCCTGGGCGCTCGGCGCGGTGATGCCGTTGGTGGCGCCGTCCTGGTTGACGCCGGACGCGCTGATCACGCCGTAGACGTGGTCTCCGTCGCGCAGGGCGTCGGACAGGCGCTTGAGCACCAGGACTCCGGCGCCCTCGCCGGGCACCATGCCGTCCGCGGAGGCGTCGAAGGTGCTGCAGCGACCGGTCGGCGACAGCATCTTCGCCGTGGCCGAGAACTCGTAGAGGCGCGGTGTCGCCTGGACGAACACGCCACCGGCCAGTGCCATCGACACCGTGCCGAGCCGTAGCGCGTCACAGGCCAGGTGGATGGCGACGAGCGAACTGGAGCACGCCGAGTCGACCGAGAGGGCGGGGCCGGACAGGTTGAGCAGGTAGGAGATCCGCGAGGCGATGACCGAGGCCATGTTGCCCCACATGGTCTGCGGGGGCCGCTCGTCGCCGATCAGCTCGTGGTAGTCGCCGGGGTAGGCGCCGACGTAGACGCCGCAGCCGCGGTCGGTCAGCCGTTCACCGGCGTAGCCCGCGTCCTCCAGGGCGTGCCAGCACTCCTCGAGGAAGACGCGCTGCTGCGGATCGGTGTAGGTCGCCTCGACGCCGGACACGCTGAAGAACAACGCGTCGAACCGGGCCGGGTCGTCGAGGAAGCTGCCGTACTGGCGGCCCGACCTCTTGCCCAGCTTCCCGTCGAGGTCCCAGCGGGTGACGTCACCGACGAGGTCGTCCCCCGCGGCGAGGTGCTCCCACAACCGTTCCGCGTCCGGGGTGTCCGCGAACCGGGCGGCGAGCCCGACGACGGCGATGGGTTCGTTGAGCGGCTTGGCGACGGACGGCTGCCGGTCGGCCGGGCCGCTCCCGTTCACCCAGGCACTGCGGCGCTGGAACGGGTAGGTCGGCAGCGGAACGCGCCCCACGTCCAGTCCGGTGAAGAGACCCTCGCTCTCCAACCGCCCACCGTCCGTCCACTGTGCACGGACGCGGTCCAGCGCGGTGTCACGCGCCGGGTGCGAGGTCCCGTCGGCCAGCCAGTCCTCCAGGCGGGACAACAGGGTTCGGTGGTCCGCCGCGGCGAAGGCCACCCGGTTCACGAAGTGGGCGCGGCCGCGCACCAGGGTGTTGCTCATGTCGGCGAGCGGGATCTCCGGCGTCTCGCGCAGGTGCCCGGCGAGGTTCGCGACGAGCTGCCGCAACGCTTCCGGCCGTGGCGCGGACAGCGGGAACAGCAGTTCACGGCCGTCGTGCTGCCGTGCCGCGAGGGCCGGCGGCTCCTCCACCACGAGGTGGCCGTTGGTGCCGCTGAACCCGAACGAACTGGTCGCGGCAACGCGCTTGCCCCAGCGGTTCGGCTCCCACGGCGTCAGCTCGGTGTGGACGCGGAACGGGCTGCCGTCGAGCCGGATCGCGGGGTTCGTCTCGTCGTGGTGCAACGACGGCGGCAACATGCCGTGCCGCAACGCGAGCACGATCTTGAGCACGCCCGCCACACCGGCGGCGGACATGGTGTGCCCGACGTTGCTCTTCAGCGAGCCCAGGGCACACCCGGTGGATCCCTCGGCGGCACCGAACGCGCGGACGAGCGCCTCGGTCTCGATGGGGTCGCCGAGCTTGGTCCCGGTGCCGTGGGCCTCCAGCATGCCGATCTCGGCGGGGTCGACGCCGAAGCGCTCGTACACCTCGCGGATCAGCCGTTCCTGCGACGCCGCGCTCGGCGCCGTGATGCCGTTGGTCGCACCGTCCTGGTTGATCCCCGAGCCGCGGATCACCGCGTGCACGTGGTCACCGTCGGCGAGTGCGTCGGACAGGCGCTTGAGCACGATGACGCCGACGCCCTCGCCGGGCACGAACCCGTCGGCGGACGCGTCGAAGGTGTGGCAGCGGCCGGTCGGGGACAGCATCCCGGCGTGGCCCGCGGTCAGGTAGGTGTTCGGGGTCGTCTGCACGGCCACGCCACCGGCGACGGCCAGGTCGGTCTCGCCGTCGCGCAGGCTCTGGCAGGCCAGGTGGATCGCGACGAGCGAACTGGAGCAGGCGGTGTCGACGGCGATCGCCGGGCCGTGCAGATTCAGGTGGTACGCCACCCTGGCCGGCACGATCGACGGGGCGTTGCCCCACGCCGCCTGGGCCGGCGGCCGCTCGGTGAACCACGACGTGTAGTCACCGCTGGTGCAGCCGACGTAGACGCCCGCGCGCTTGCCGTCGAGCGCCGCGCCGACGTAGCCGGCGTTCTCCAGTGCCGTCCACGCCTCTTCCACGAACAGGCGCTGCTGCGGGTCGGTGTAGGCAGCCTCGCGACCGGACATGCGGAAGAACTGCGCGTCGAACTCGTCGATGCCGTCGAGGAAACCGCCCTCCCGGCAGGCCACGTCCGTCCACTCCGGACCGGAGACGTCCCAGCGCTCGATCGGGCCGACCAGGTCGTCGCCGTCGGCGAGGTGCTGCCACAACGCGTCGAGGTCGGGCGATCCGGCGAACCGGCCGCTCACACCGATGATCGCGATGGGATCTTCCGAGTGCTGTTCGGGCACCACGGGTTCGACGGGCGCGGGCAGAACCTGGGCAACAGGAGGCTCCGGGATCACCTGCGGCACCGGGGTCACCTGCGGCGCAACGGGTTCCTGCACCGCGACGGGCGCGACCGGCTGGTGTTCGGAGGCGATGTGGGCGGCCAGCAGTTCGACGCTGCGGTAGTCGAAGATCACCGTGGTGAGCAGGTCGAGACCGAGGCCGTCGTTGAGCTGCTGCACGAACCCCGCGCCCACGATCGAGTCGAGGCCGTAGTCGGCGAAGGCCCGCTCCGGGTCGATCTGCGCCTCGGTCATCCGCAGCGCGCCGGCCAGCTTCTCCAGCACCACCGCGCGGATCGACGTCTCCTGCACGACCTCGGCGGGTGCCGGGGCCGGTACCGGGGCGAGCACCTCCTCGATCTCGCCGGGACCTCGCGACACGCCGTCGCTGTGGGCGAGAACGACCTGCTGGCCCAGCGGTTCTCCGTCCGCCGCCGCGTGCACGAACCCGGTGAAGCCCTCCTGTTCGAGGACCGCGCGCCACGAGTCCGGGGACAACGCGGGACCGCCGGGCACCCTCAGCTCCGGGTCGGTGTGCTCCCACCAGCCGTCCAGCAGGCCGAACGTGAGGTGGTTGACCAGGTAGAAGCCGCTGATCTCGTTGAGCGCGAGCTGGCCGCCGCCCCGCAGCAACGCCTTGGCCCCGCGCAGGGTGGCGCGGACGTCCTCGGTGGCGTGCAGCACGTTGGCCGCGATCACGACGTCGAACGCGCCGAGGTCCAGGCCCTGCCCGTGCGGCGGGATGGAGGCGTCGAACAACCGGTACGTCAGGTAGTCGTGGGCCGCACCGAACGAGTCCTCGGCGCGGTGCAGGAACGCCCGCGAGATGTCGGTGAAGCAGTACTCGGCCACCGGCAGGCCTTCACGCTCGAGCCGCTCCAGGACCACGCGGGTGGTACCGCCGGTGCCCGCGCCGACCTCGAGCAGGCGCAGCGACGCGCCCGGTTCCGCCGCGAGCCTGGCCCGCAGGAACGCGACGACGTGCTCGGCCAGCACGGCGTTGAAGTGGTCGGCGACCCGGTTGTCCCGGTACACGCCCTCGACCAGGTCGAAGGACCCGTTCGGGAAGAGCACGTCCGTGGCGAGCACCTCGCCGCGCAGCACCGAGGGCAGCACGGGCACGGTGCGGGCGAGCAACGCGAGCGGCGTCCGCAGGTCGGAGTTGGCCTCCACCCACCGGTTCGTGCAGCGAGCCCATTCCGCCCGGCACGTCGCGGAGTCCGCGGTCAGCGCCCAGCGGCCGGCGGCGTCGACGAGGCCGTGCTCGGCCAGCGCGCGCAGCATCGGGGGAACCCAGGCGGCGAATCGGGCGTCGGCGCGCAGGTACGACGGGCCGGCGAAACCCGCGTCGCGCAGTTCGGCTGCGACCCAGCGGCACAGCGCGGCGTCGATCTCGGCCGGCACCGGTCCGTCCTGGTAGGCCGCGAGCGCGACCGGCAGCCGTGGTTCCACGGTCTGGACCGGCACGACGGCGGCCCGCGGGCTCACCGCCGCGACCTCACCGGTGAGCACGCCCTCCACCGGGAGCGGGCGGCCCAGTCGCAGGAAACCGGCGGCGTCGAGCGGACCGGCGAGCAGGGCCTCCACCGCGGCCATCGCGGTGACCGGGTCGATCGGGGCGAGACCGATCGACGCCATGCCCTCGATCAGGTCCTCGGTGACGTTGCCCCAGTAACCCCAGTTGATCGTCTTGACCGCGCATCCGAGCGAGGCGCGCAGTCCGTCCGCCGCCGCGTCGACGTAGGCGCAGGCCGCGGCGTAGTGCGCCTGGTTCGCGTTGCGGATGAAGCTGACCAAAGAGGACACCAGCAGCACGAAGTCGGGTTCGACTCCGGCGAACGCCTCCGCGAGGTGCACGGCCGGGTCCACTTTGGACGCGAGCGTTGCGGCGAGCTCGTCGTCGGTCAGCGCGTTGATCGGGGTGTGCGTGAAGGTCATCGCGAGGTGCACGATCCCGTCGACCCGGCCGTACCGGGCGACGACCTCGTCCCTGACTCCGCGCAGAGCCCGCGGATCACCCGCGTCGGCCTGCAGGTAGAGCGGTTCCGGACCGGTGATGCCGGCCTTGCGGGCACGGAGTTCCTCGTTCTCGGGACGCCGGCCGACCCACACGACCTTGGCCCCGTGCGTGCGGGCGAGGTACTCGGTCAGCACGACTCCGAGGTCACCGGCACCGCCGATGAGCACGTACACGCCGCCGCGGCGAATCGCGGAGGTCGCGGGCACCGGCAGATCCGCCCGGACGAGCTTGCGGCGCAGCCACTGACCGCCGGCCTGCACGACGGGGTGCGCGCGCCGGTCACCCGGCAGGCCGAACACCTCGGCGGGCTGCCAGGGCGCGTCCTTCGCGAGGTCGACGGCCCTGACCCGCCAGTGCGGCTGTTCCTTGGCCAGTGCGCCGATGAACCCGTGCAGGCTCGCCTGAGCCGGGTCCCCGCCGCTGCCGCAGAACGCGCCGCGGGTGAGCAGGGTGAGTTCGAGCTGGCTGCCCGCATACCGCGCCTGCACGGCGTTGACCATGTGCAGCAGGCGCTGCACGGCGGCGCGGTGGTCGCGAATGCGTTCGGCCGGGGTGCCGCCCGTGCGGGTCGGCACCGAGAGCACGACGTGGTCCGCGTCGCCCGGGATGGGGCCGAAGCCGTCCCAGGTGATCGCGTCCGGCACGGCCTGCTGCAGGACCGCGAGGTCGTCGACGCCCAGTCCGATGGCCAGCATTCGGCCGGAGAACTGGACCTCCGCCGGCCGTTCGACCTCCCAGACCGGACAGAGGGTGAGGTCGCCCGCCGGCAGCACGTCGTCCGCGGAGGTACGAGGGACGGCCTGGGCCGGGACGGTGGGAACGGGTGCTGCCGCAGGGATGTGTGCGGGAGCTGGGGCCGGGGCGGCGGCCGTGGTCGGGGCGGCAGCTGGGGCCGGGGCGGCAGCTGGGGCCGGGGCGGCAGCTGGGGCCGAGGCGGCGGAAACCGTTGGTGCCGCTGGGACCTGGACGGTGGACGGGACCGCAGGCGCTGCGGCGACCTGCGCGACGAAGTTCTCCCCCGCCACAGCAACCGTCTCAGCGAGACTCTCCCTCGCCGCGCCTGCGTTCGGCAGCAGGTCGGTGAACCAGTAGCGCTCCCGTGCGAACGGATACGTCGGCAGCCCCACCTTGCGCGGGCGCGGCCCGTCGGCGTGCAGCTGCGACCAGTCCACCCGCACGTGGCTCACCCAGGCCTCCGCCAGCGGCGCGAGCCTGCGCCGCGCGGCCCAGCGGGCCAGCGTCTCCTGGAAGTCCTCGTCGTCCTTCAGCGCCGCGAGCGAGCCCGCCGTGCCGGTGCCGTCGCCGACGAACGTGTCGGCGGGCAGTTCCGCACCGGTGGCGTAGGCGTCCAGTGCCGCCACCAGAGCCGGCAGATCACGGACCACCGTGGCGAACCGGGCGGTCATCGGCTCGCGGCCGGCCTGCAGGGTGTGGGCGATGTCGGGCAGGTCGGCGTCGCTCCACGCGCCGTCGCGCAGTTCGTCGCGCAGCCGCTCCGCCGACTCGCGCAGCCGCTCGTGGTCCGTTGCCGAGAGCACCACCGCCTGGGCCTCGGCTGCACGCTCAGGACGTTCGGGCACGATGTACTCCTCCACGAGCAGATGGGCGTTCGATCCACCGGCGCCGAAGGCCGAGACCACCCCGGCCCTGGGCTGGGCGCCGGTGCGGGGCCAGGGCGCCGCGTCGCGCTGAAGCACGAACGGCGTGCGGCTGAAGTCGATCTCCGGGTTGACCTCGGCGGAGTGCAGGGACGGCGCGTAGGTGCCGTGCCGCATCTGCAGCAGGAGCTTGCCGAGGCCGGCGATGCCCGCCGCCGCCTCCAGGTGGCCGATGTTGGATTTGACCGAGCCGATCGCGCAGAAGCCGCGGTCGTCGGTGAACTCGGAGAACGCCGAGGTGAGTCCGGCGATCTCGATCGGGTCGCCCAGCGGGGTGCCGGTGCCGTGCGCCTCGACGTACCCGATCCGCCGCGGGTCGACCCCGCTGCGGCGGTACACCTGCTTGATCACCGACGCCTGCGCGACCGGATTCGGCACGGTGAAGCCGTGGGTGTGGCCGCCGTGGTTGACCGCGGTCCCCCGGATGACACCGAGGATGCGGTCGCCGTCGGCCTCCGCGTCGGCCAGCGGGCGCAGCAGCACCGCGCCGACGCCCTCGCCGGGCACGTAGCCGTCGCCGCCCGCTCCGAAGCTGCGGCACCGGCCGTCGCTGGAGGCGAACTGGGTCTGGCCGATCATCAGGTACTTGCTCGGGTGCAGCGAGAGGTTCACGCCGCCGGCCAGCGCGACTCCGCACTCTCCGCGGCGCAACGCGGCGACCGCCAGGTGGATCGCGGTCAACGCGGCGGCGCACATCGTGTCGACCGCGATGCTCGGGCCGTTGGCGTCGAAGAAGTACGAGACGCGGTTCGCGATCGAGGCCAGGCTTCCCGGCACGACCAGCGGCTCGCCGCGCACGCCCTGCTCGGCGCCGTAGAGCTGGTACTCGGTGTACATCGCTCCGGCGAACACGCCGATGTCTCCGGCGTCCTCGCTCACCACCGCCCTCGCCGCTGCGCGCAACGAGTCCCTGGTGTGGCCCGCGTCCTGCAGCGTCTCGTAGGCCGCCTGCAGGAACAGTCGCTCCTGCGGGTCCATTGTGGACGCGGCACCCGGCGAGATGCCGAAGAACAGCGGGTCGAACTCGTCGACGCCGTCGAGGAAGCCGCCCCACTTGGCGTAGGTGCGTCCCGGCTTGCCCCGACGCGGGTCGAAGTAGCGGTCGTGGTTCCAGCGGTCGGACGGGATCTCGGTGACGCTGTCCACCCCGTCGAGCAGGTTGGCCCAGAACTCGTTCAGGTTCCGCGCGCCGGGGAACCGGCCGGAGATCCCGATCACCGCGATCGGCGTCTCCTCGTCCGTCCGCGCGGGGGCCGGAACGACCGGTTCCGCGACCGGAGTGGCCGCAGGAGCAGGAGCGGCCACGACCTCCGGCTGAGCGGTCGGCAGGCCGACGAGCGCGGCGAGCGCGTCCGGCTGGGTCTTCACGAAGTGGGCGGCCAGGCCGTCGATCGTGCGCACCTCGAAGAACAACGTGCTGCCGACGTCGTCGAGCCCGCGGCGCACCGCCTCGGTGAGCTGGACGACGAGGATCGAGTCGATGCCGTACTTGTCGAAGGTCACGTCGGCGCGCACCGAGGAGACCGGCAGCTGCAACACGTCCGCCACGAGTGCGCGGAAGTGGTCGCGTGCTCGTTCCAGCAACTCGTCCTCGCGGCCGGCCGAAGCCGCCGGCGCGACGGGTTCGACGGTCTCCGGAACGGGTTGCGCGACCGGAAGAGACACCGGCTCGTTCTGCGGCCCGTCCGGGAAAGCCTCTCCGCCTTCGGGAACCGGCTGCCGGACGACGTCGTCCGCACAGGCCACGAACACCTGCTGGCCGAGGTCGTCGGCGCCCTCCGCCGCGACGAACGCCGACCGGAAACCGGTCTCGCTCAACGCGCGCAACCAGTCCGTGGGCGTCAGTCCGGGAGAGCCCGGGATGCGCAGGGCCGGGTCGTCGTAGCGCCACCAGCCTTCGAGCAGGCCGAACGTCAGGTGGCTGAAGTAGACGTTGTCGCTCAGCTCGTTGAGCAGCAGCACGCCGTTCGCGCGCATCGCCGCCTTGGTGTTGGTCAGGGTGGTGCGGATGTTGCGGGTCGCGTGCAGCACGTTGGTGGCGACCACGACGTCGAACCCGCCGACGTCGAGCGACTGCTCCGCCAGCGACTTCTCGACGTTGAGGATGCGGGTGTCCAGGTAGGGCGCGATGTCGCTGAACGAGCGGCGCGCGTGCAGCAGGAACGCCTTGGAAAGGTCGGTGTAGCAGTAGGTCTCGATGTTGTCGCGCCACGGTGCGAGCCGGCCGAACACCACGCGGCTCGTGCCGCCGGTGCCCGCGCCGATCTCCAGCATCCGCAGCCGCACGTCCGGGTTCTCGGCCACCCGTGCCCGCACGTGGTCGACGAGCGTGTCCGCGAGGACGTCGTTGAAGTAGTCGGCGACCGGGTTGTTGCGGTAGACCGCCTCCACGAGTTCGAGGGAGGACTTGGGGAACATGACGTCGGTGGCGGGACGGCGCCCGGTGAGAATGTCGTTCAACGCCCGCAACGTCGTGTCGACGAGCACCGCCTGCGGCCGCTTGCCGTCGTTGTCCAGCCACGGCGTGCGGTCGGCGTCCCAGCGGCGCCAGGCGGCGGCCAGGTCTGCCGGACGCGCGTCGACCGCGCTGTAGCGGCCGTCAACGGAGCTCAGCAGGCCTTCCCGCGCGAACACGTCCAGCGTGTGCTGGAGCCAGCGGCGGTAGAGCGCGGTGATCCCACCCTTGGCCATCCAGTCGTCGAGCGTGCCCGACTGGCCGGGGCCGAACAGGCCGAGGTCGCGCAGCAACGCCCAGGTGATCCGGACGAGCGCCGGTTCCATGGACCGGCCGTGCCCGTCCGCGGCGACCCGCACGCGTTCGATGGCGGCCTGCCGGTCCGGCCGGGCCGCGAGCAGGGCGGCGGCCGGTGAGGAGTTCTCGTGCGGCAACGCTGTGAGCGTGCTGCGCTCGTAGAACGTGGCGATGCTGCGGGAGTCCGCGGCCTTCAACAGGGCGAGGCGGTCGTGGGACGAGCCGAGCAGTTGGTCGACGGCGGCCATGCCCTCGTCCGGTTCGATCGAACCGAGTCCGAGCCGCGCCATCCTGCGCCGGTAGCCGTCCTCGGCCACGATGCCGACGTTGCCCCAGTAACCCCAGTTCATGACCTTGACCGGGCAGCCGAGGCGAGCGGAGAGCCCCCCTGCGTAGGCGTCGGAGAACGTGCAGCCGGCCGCGTAGTTGGCCTGGCCGGGGGCGGTGAAGAACGCTTGCATGGACGAGAAGAAGACGACGAACTCCAGCGGCTGGCCCGCGAAGACCTCCGCCAGTGCGACGGTCACGCCGGCCTTGGCGGCGTAGGTCGTCCGCAACAGCTCCTCGTCCATCCGCGCCACGCTCCGGTCACCCAGGACGATGGCGGTGTGCAGGACGCCGTGCACCGGCCCGTACTTCCGGACGATCTCGTCACGAGCGCGCCGCAGATCGTCCACATCGGACGCGTCGCACGACACGTAACCGGGAGGCGGGCCGAACGCGGCGAGGCGGTCCTGCTTCGCGGTGATCTCCGCGTCGAGCGGACGGCGGCCGATCCAGACGACCTGCGTGCCGTGGCGGCGCAGCAGGTGCTCGGTCCACGCCTCGCCGATGCCGCCCGCGCCACCGATGGCGACGACGACTCCGCCGGGTGCGCGCGGCGCGACGACAGGTCCGTCGGCGGTCACCTCGACCAGCCGCGGCAGCAGCCACTCGCCGTGACGCAGGGCCGCGACGCCTCCTCGTGCCGCGGCGGGCGCGTTCAGCACAGCCTCGAAGGGCACCGCCTGTCCTGCCGCGATGTCGACAACCCTGACCTGCCAGTGCGGGTACTCCTTCGCCACCGAACCCAGCAGGCCGTGCACTCCCGCGTGGGTCGCGTCCACGGTCTCGTCGTCGTTCGCCCGGCAGGCCTGCCGGGTGACGGCGGTGAAGCCGATCTCGCGGCCGTCGGCACCCTGAGCGAGCAGGGCCTTGATCCAGCGGAAGACGGTGAACGTGCCGTCGGTGCCGCCGGTCTCCGGTGCGAGCCACACGATGTGGCCGGCGTCGGCGGGAAGACTCTGGTGCTCCTCGGTTCCGAGCACGGTGGTTCCGGGGAACCGGGCCAGGAAAGCGCTGCGGTCCGCTGCCCCGCCACCGGCGAGCACCAGTCGGCTGCCGAGGGCGGCCTCCAGCTCGACGCCGTCCGGAACCGCGTCCCAGACCGGGGCGAGCAGGGCCGTGCGCAGACCGGGTCCTTCGGTGACCCGGCGGAAAGCGAGTCCGCGCAGGCGGACGGCGACGCGACCGGACTCGTCACAGACGTCGATGTCCACAGTGGACGTTTCGCTGCCACCGCCGGTGTGCCGCAGGTGCGCCCACATCGTGCCGGAAACCGGCCTGAGGAGGTCGATCCTGTCGATGGCGAACGGCAGGGCGGGACGTCCGCTGCTCTCCGCGAGCTCGCCGTTCTCGCCACCGAAGAGGCCGACGACCGCCTGGACGGCGCTGTCGAGCACGGCCGGGTGGACGGCCAGGTCGTCGTCATGGGCACCGGCCGGGACGACGAGCTTCGCGAGCACCTCGCGGTCGCCGATGGCCAGGTTTTCGAGTGCGCGCAGGCGAGGCCCGTGAGCGATGCCGACGGCGTCGAGCGCCGCACGGCACTGCTCCGCACTCAACGTCCGGGTGCCGCACCGTGCCCTGACGGCGTCCAGTGCCACTGTTTCGGCCGGTCCAGGCTGGACGTAACGGCCTTGGGCGTGCACCTCAGTTTCACCCTGGCAGACGCGGAATCCGTCGCCGTCGCGCTGCACCGTCAGGTCAGCGCCCTCGGCACCGACCGCGAACGGCTTGGCCCACACGAGGTCGCGGATGCCCACCGCCTCGAACGCGCCACTGGTGGCCGCGCGGCGGGCGAACTCCAGTGACAGCACCGCGGGAAGCACGGCGCGGCCGTTGACGTGGTGATCGGCGAGGAAGAACTCCTGGCCGGTGAGCCGGGTGCGGTAGGCGGAACCACCGGGCGAGGGCCAGTAGCGCTGCCGCTGGTACGGGTAGGTGGGCAAGGGAACGATCCTCCGCACTGCGGCCGGGAAGGCCGTGTCGAGGCCGGCGAGGTTCTCGCGCACGAACGCGGACGCCAGCTCACTGGCCGTGCTGGGAAGGACGCCATCGCGCGGTGCGGCGTCGACGGCGACCTCGCCGTGGTGCGCACCAGTCGAGCCGGAAAGCCAGGCGCGCAGGCGTTGCGAGGCTTCGGTCGTGCTCGACGCGACGACGGCGAGGCGGTGCGGCAGGGGTGCGCGGCCGGTCGCCAGGCTGTACGCGACCTCCGCGGCGGACAGGCGCGGTTCGCGCTCCAGGTGGGCGGCCAGTCGTGCGGCGACCTCGCGCAGGGCTTCCGGCGACCGGGCCGAGAGCAGGAACGGCTGCTCCCCCGCGGTGTCCGCGACCGGCCGGCGCTGGTACTCCTCCAGCACGACGTGGGCGTTGGTTCCGCTGGCGCCGAAGGAACTGACGGCCGCGCGACGCGGCCCCTGCTCGGGCTCCGGCCAGGCGACGGTCTCCGTGTGCACGGTGAACGCGCTGCCCTGCAACGGAATCCGCGCGTTCGCCCCGGTGAAGTGCAGCGTGGCCGGGATGGTGCGGTGCCGCAGTGCGAGAACGGCCTTCACGACACCGGCGACGCCCGCGGCGAACTGCGTGTGGCCGAGGTTCGACTTGATCGATCCCAGTGCGACGCTGCCCGGCCGTGCGCCGGCGAAGACCTTCGACAGCGCCCGGAACTCGATCGGGTCGCCCAGCTGCGTGCCGGTGCCGTGCGCCTCCACGAACTGGACGCCACCGGTGCCCAGGTTGCTGTGCACCTCGCGCAGCAGGCGTTCCTGGGACATCGCGCTCGGCGCGGTGATGCCGTTGGTGGTGCCGTCCTGGTTTACTCCGGAAGCGCGCACGACGGCGTGGACGTGGTCGCCGTCCCGTTCGGCGTCGGCGAGCCGCTTGAGCACGATCGCGCCCGCGCCCTCACCGGGCACGAACCCGTCGGCGCCGGTGTCGAAGCTGCGGCAGCGGCCCGACGCCGAGAGCATCCCGGCCACGGAGGCGGACCGGTACAACCGATTGGTGTTCTGGACGAAGACGCCACCGGCGATGGCGAGGTCGGCGGTGCCCGCGAGCAGGTCGCGGCACGCGAGGTCGATCGCGACGAGCGAACTGGAGCACGACGTGTCGACCGTGAGCGCCGGACCGGTGAAGTCGAGCAGGTAGGCGATCCGCGACGCGACGACCGAGCCCATCGTGCCCCACAACGCCTGTGCGGGCGCGTCTTCACCGAGGTGCTCGGAGTAGTCGCCCGCGTAGCAGCCGACGTAGACACCGGCCCGTGTGCCGCGGCGGCGCCCACCGGTGTAGCCCGCGTCCTCCAGTGCGTTCCAGCACTGCTCCAGGAAGATGCGCTGCTGCGGGTCCATCGCCGTGGCCTCGACACCCGAGATGCCGAAGAAGGCGGGGTCGAACTGGTCGATGTCGCGCAGGAAGCTGCCGGTGCGGCAGGCGATCCCGGCGGGCAACGGCCAGCGCGTCACCGGTTCGACCAGGTCGGCGCCGGCGACCAGGTGCGCCCACAGGGCGTCCGGGTTCTCGGCGTCGCCGTACCGCGCGGCGAGACCGACGATCGCGATCGCGTCGTCTTGAGCGGACGTGGCGGCGGCGACCGGTGCGGCGGACGGACGGGAGCCGGCCAGGAACGTGATGAAGCGCTCGGCCGTGCCGTGGTCGAACAGGTCGGTGGTGTCGACGTCGGTGCCGAGGACGTCGTTGAGCCGGTGCACGAGGCTGACGCCCAGGATCGAGTCGAGGCCGTAGTCGGCGAACGGGCGGTGCCGCTCGATCTCGGAGACCTGCATCTGCAGGATCTCCGCGAGCTCGGCCAGCAGCACGCTCTCCACGTCCACCGACGGCGCCGGGCGCGACACGGGTGCGGCCTCGGGCCGCAGTGCGACGGGCTCGAACCAGAACTCCGGGCCCGCGAACGGATAGCCGGGCAGGTGCACGCGCCGCGCGCCCGCACCGTCCACTTCGGACCAGTCGATCGGCGTGCCCTTGACCCAGAAGGACGCGAGCTCGGCGTGGCCGCCGTTGGCGAGCCAGTGCGCGATCAGCTCGCGCAGCTCGGGCTTGGCCGCCAGCGCGGCCAGCGTCTCGTTGTTGGCCTCGACGCGACCGCGCCACCACGACTCGCCGGACGCGTCGGTCGCGGGAGCGGCGAGAAACGCGCGGATCTGGCGACGCCATTCCAGCGCGTCCCGTGCCACGAAGCACACCCGCTCCGTCATGGCCTCCCGTCCGGTGCGGAGGGTGGTCGCGATGGCGGCGAGGTCCGGCGTCTCCTGCGTGTCGAGCCACTGCGCCAGCTCGGCCACGCGGGCGCGCAGGTCGTCTGCGGTGCGGGCGGACACCGGCAGCAGTTCCGGAGTCCCGTTCGAGGGTGAGGGTGCCGCGACGGAAACGTGCTCGGCGACGATGACGTGGGCGTTCGCACCGCCCGCACCGAACGAGGAGATGCCGGCGATCCGGCGCCCGCCTTCGGGACGCGGCCAGGCACCACCCTCACGGGACAGCTCGAACGGCGTCGCCGCGAAGTCGATGTTCGGGTTGGTGCGCTCGGCGTGCAGCGTCGGCACGAGCTCGCCGTTGCGCAGCTGGAGCACGACCTTGGTCAGCCCGGCGATGCCCGCCGCCGCTTCGAGGTGACCGATGTTCGACTTGACCGAACCGATCGCGCAGGACCCTGCCGCGTCCGGTTCGAAGGCCTGGGTGAGTCCGTCGATCTCCACGGGGTCGCCGAGCCGCGTACCGGTGCCGTGCGCCTCGATGTACCCGATGTCGCCCGCTTTGAGCCCCGCGGCCTGGATCGCCTCGCGGACGACGGCGGCCTGGGCGCGCGGGTTCGGCACGGTGTAGCCGTTGGTGCGGCCGCCGTGGTTGATCGCGGACCCGAGGATGACGGCGTGGATCGGGTCGCCGTCCGCCTCGGCCGCCGCCAGCGTCTTGAGCAGCACCGCGCCGACGCCCTCGCCGGGCACGAAGCCCTCCCCGCCGTCACCGAAGCTGCGGCAGCGACCGTCGGCGGCGAGCATCCTGGAACGGCACAGCTCCACGAAGGTCGAGGGGTGCAGGTAGAGGTTCACCCCACCCGCGATGGCGACCTCGCACGCGCCTTGGCGCAGGTGCTCGCACGCCTCGTGGATCGCGGTGAGCGAGGCCGAGCACATGGTGTCGACCGGCAGGCTCGGGCCGCGCAGGTCGAGCAGGTAGGAGACGCGGTTGGCCAGCGAGGCGAACGAGGTGCGCGGCGACCGGCGCGGACCGCTCACGGCAGGCGGCACGTTGCGGTCGAAGCCGGTCTTGGTCACCCCGGCGAACACGCCAACCCTGCCCTGGTGCCGGGTGGCGAGCCGGTCCCGCGTGTAGCCAGCGTCCTCGAGCGCGGACCACACGGTCTCGAGGAAGAGCCGCTCCTGCGGGTCGATGTCGGCGGCCTCGCGCGGGGAGATGCCGAAGAACGCCGCGTCGAAGCGGGCGAAGCCGTCGAGGAAGCCGCCCCACTTGCTGTAGCTGGTGCCGGTGTCGACGGCCTTCTGCTGGTCGGGTTCGAAGAAGCCGTCCAGCGTCCAGCGCTGGGCCGGGACCTCGCGGATGCTGTCGCGGCCCGCGCGGAGGTTGGCCCAGAAGTCGTCCAGGGTCGGGGCGTCGGGGTAGCGGCCGCCCAGACCGATGATCGCGATCGGCTCGCCGGCCGGGTCGGGGCGCGGCCCGGTGGGTGCCGGGCGCGGGGTGACCTCAGCCAGGGGTCCGGGGCGTGAAGCCGCCGCCACGGAAGCAGGGCGCGGGGTCTCCGCCACGGGCGCAGGACGTGAAGCCGCCTCCACGACGGGAGCGGGGCGTGAATCCGCCCCCGCCACGGGCGCGGGGCGCGGGGTCTCTGCCACGGGCGCGTGACGCGGAGCCTCCGCCACGGGCGCGGGCGCCAGGCCTGCCGTCACCCCAGTCACGTCCGCCACGTCCGCCACGTCCGCGGCAGCCACAACGTCGGCGTCCTCCACCCAGCGCGCGCAGCCCTCCGGGTGGCGTTCGACCAGGTACGCCGTCAGCTCCGTGAGCGTGGGGTACTGGTACAGCACGGTCTTCGGCAGCGCGCCGAACCACCGCGCGAACCGCTTGTTCAGCCGGGTGACCGTGATCGAGTCGATGCCGTGGCTGTCGAGCGGCGCGGTGGCGTCGAGCGTCGAGGGGTCGAGTCGCACGGTCTCGGCGATCAGGCTCTTGAGCCGTCCGAGCACCCGCCCGTGGAGGTCGTCGGTGCCGGTCATCACGTTTCCTTCCCCGGAGATCACGACGTGGGTGGCACCGAGCGCGACGGCTCCGTGCAGCGCGGCCAGCGCGGCCTCGGTGGGCAGCGGCGGGCCGAAGCGCTCGGTGAGCGCGGGAAGTTCCTCGGCTGGCACGCTCATGCCGCCGTCGCGCCACAGCGGCCAGGCCAGCGAGACGCTCGTCCCGTGCCGTTCGCCGCGGGTGACGAGCTCCTGCCGGTGCGCCGAGTAGGCGTCGAGGAAGCCGTTGGCCGCTGTGTAGGCGGCCTGACCGGCGTTGCCCAGGTTCCCCGCGGCGGCGGAGAACGCGGCGAAGAAGTCGAGCGGGAGGTCCCGGCTCGCCTCGTCGAGGTGCACCAGTCCGGCGACCTTGGGCGCGAGCACGCTCAGGAAGTCCTGATAGGACGCTCGAATCAGGTAGTCGTCCCTGAGCAACGCGGCCGCGTGCAGGATGCCGTCGAGGCGGCCGTGCCTGCGGACGACGCTCGCGACGAGTTCGCGCACCGCCGCCGCGTCCGTGACGTCGACCCGGTGGTACTCCCCCGGCCCGTCCGCCACAGCGGACCGTCCGCACCGCACGACGACAGCGTCCGGAGCGTGCCGGGCGACGTCCTCGGCGAGCAGGCGGCCGATCCCGCCCCCGCCGCCGCTGATCAGGTAGACGCCGCCGGCCCGCCACACCGGGGACGCGACAGCGGACGCCCGTTCCCAGCTCACGGTCTCGCGCCCGGCCGGGGTGTGCCGCACGTGCTCGCCCTGACCGTTCAGGGCGGCCACGAGATCGGCTGCGGAGGGCTCGTAGGTGAACTCGGCCAGCTGGACGGTCAGGCCAGGGTCCTCCTGGGCTGCGGTGCGCAGAAGTCCCAGCAGCCCGCGGTAGAGCGAGTCCGCGCGGCAGGCGACCTGGACGACGCACTGGCGTCCGTCCGAAGTGGACATCAGCCGCTTGAGCTCACCGAACAACCGGACGGCCGCACGCTCGTAGGCGATGTGCGGAGCGTCGCCGCCGGTGGTCACCTCGGCGGTCTGAACGCCGGGCAGGTCGATCGCGGGCAGGTCGCACAGCACGACCAGCCGCCGGCCGCCGGCGGGTGCCGGCGGGACCTCCTGGCCGGCACGCCACACGGGCACGCGCAGGATGCTGCGGGTCACGACGAGGGTTCCTTCCGAGAACGAGGTGGGCTCAGGCGAGCGCATCGGGAACCTCCCGGTTGGCCAGGACCGCTTCCAGCAGTGCGGCACGAGCACCGATGTCGAAGGAAGGGGGCGCGATCACCGTCACGGGCACGGCCGGGGGTTGCGGAGCGCTCGTCTCCGGCACCCAGTAGCGCTCGCGGGCGAAGGGATAGGTGGGCAACGGCAGCACTCGCCGTTCACCGGACGGATGCAGGCTCGCCCAGTCGACCGCACGGCCTTCGCACCACAGCGCGAGCACCCGGCCCAGATCACCGCTCTGCAAGGCAGCAGCGACTTCCGGCTCCGTTTCGCGGTCACGACGCACGGCCGCACCACGCGCCCGGCGCAGGCTCCCGGTGTGCAGGCCGCCACCGCCCGAGAGGAAAGCGTCAAGCGCGGCGACGACCGACGCGACGTCAGAGGCGACGAAGCCCAGCCGGTGCTCCATCTCCTCCCTGCCGACCTGCAGGGTGAAAGCCAGGTCCGCGAGCGACGGCGAGTTCTCACCGAGGAAGGCGCGCAGGTCCCGGGCACGAGCCGCCAGCCGATCCGCGTCACGGGCCGAGAGGACGATCGCCTGTGGCCCAGCAGTGGAGCCAGGTTCCGGTCGTGACGGCGGTGCCTCCAGGACGACGTGGGCGTTGACCCCGCCGAACCCGAAACTGCTGACACCGGCGCGCAACGGCACCTCGCTGCCGGAAGCGTCGGTCTTCGGCTGCCAGGACCGCGACTCGCGCAGGACCTCGAAACCGCTGCCGTCGAGCTTCAGGTGCGGGTTCAGCTGGTCGAGGTGCGGTCCGGCCGGCAGTTCGCGGTGTTCCATCTGCCGCAACACCTTCACCACACCCGCGAGGCCGGCCGCCGCCTCGGCGTGGCCGATGTTCGCCTTCACCGCGCCGAGAGGACGCGTGGCCGAGCCGCCGAGCTTGCGGTAGGCGGTGGTGAGCGCGTCGACCTCGACCGGGTCACCCAGTGCGGTGCCCGTTCCGTGCGCCTCGACGTACCCGATGCTGTCCGGGTCGATGCCGCGCATGGCCGCCTGGATCACCTCGGCCTGCGCCGAGGCGTTGGGAGCGGTGAGCGTGGCCGCCCGGCCTCCGTGGTTCTCCGCCGTACCGAGCACGACGCCGTGAACGGTGTCCCCGTCGCGCAGTGCCGCGGCCAGCGGCTTGAGCAGCACCGCCGCCACGCCTTCCGCACGGACATATCCGTCAGCGTCCGCGGCGAAGGTCTTGCACCGTCCGTCGGGGCTGAGCATTCCGGCGGCCTGCGTCGAAACGAACGTGTCGACGCTCAGCAGGAGGTTGACTCCGCCGGCCAACGCCATGGCGCAACGCCCGGACCGAATGCTCTCGACCGCGCGGTGCAGCGCCACCAACGAACTGGAGCACGCGGTGTCGATCGGCTCGCTGGGTCCCCGGACGTCGAGCAGGAACGAGATCCTGTTCGCCAGCACCGCATGCGAGTTGCCGGTCGCCGTGTAACCGTCCGGCTCGACACCACTCGCGTTGAGCAGGTGGTGGTAGTCCGTACCGGACACACCGAAGAACACGCCGGTGTCCTCGGGCAGTCGTGCGGGCGAGTACCCCGCGTTCTCCAGCGCGGTCCACACCGTCTCCAGCGCGAGCCGTTGCTGCGGGTCCATGAGTTCGGCTTCCAGGCGGGACAACGAGAAGAAGCTCGCGTCGAACCGGTCGACGCCGTCGATCAACCCCGCGTACTTCGGGAAGTCCGCGCGTGCCACGACATCGGCGTAACGGCCGTCGAACCGGTCAGCCGGATACGACGAGACGAGATTCGCGCCTTCACGAACCCGTTCCCACAGGGCGTCCGGATCGTCCGCACCGGGGAACCTGCCTGCGACACCGATGATCGCGACGGCGCCGGTCTCCTGCTCGACCGGAGGCAGCGCCGCCGGAAGGGCCTGGGGAAGCGACGACGGCACAGCGGGAACGAGCCCCGCCGGAGCGGACGTCCCGACCTCCTCGGCCAGCCTGCCGACCAGCCCGCGGATGTTGGGGTGCTGGAAGAACACCGCCGGACTCAGGTCGATGCCGAGCCTGCCGCCGAGTTCCTGGGCGAGCGAGGCGAGGCTGATCGACTCGAAGCCGAACGCCGGGAAGTGCGTGTCGAGGTCGATGTCGGCCGGGTCGGTCTTGAGCAGCGCGGCGACGGTCTCGCGGACCTGGGCGGTCAGGCGGTCCCGGTCCGGGCCGTCTTTCGCGTCCGTCACCGCGGCCGGCGCGTTGCCGAACTCCACGCCCTCCCACCGGCCGAGCACGGCGCCGGTCTCGTCGAGCAACCGCACGTCGAACTCGGAACCCTTGCCCTCCAGCACGATCGCCCTGGTTCGGCCGAGGTTCGCGCCCTCCGCCGAACGCACCTTCACGACGGTCGCGTCGGCGTCCGAGGTGAGGTACTGCACGCCCTGCACCAGCCCGTTGAGCACCCAGGCCGGAATCCGGACGCGCCGCTTGTGGGGATCCTGGGACAGCGCGGGTTCCGCGACGCGGACGAGCAGCCGTCCGCCGATCTCCGCGACTCCTTCGACCACCCCGGCGTAGGGCCGGGTGTCCACGCCGAGCTCACCGAGCTTCGCGTAGAACCCCTGCTCGTCCAGCGACAGTGGCGTTTCGATCACGGAGTCGTTCTGCCGCAACGGTTCCGTGGCAGCGACGAGGTCGGCGCCGAACACGACGGTGCCGTCGGCGTCATGTAGTTCTGCGCGGCTCGAGCCGAGTTTCCAGGTGAGCACCTGCTCCTGAGACGGATCGGGCAGCGCGGCCCAGCGCGCATCGCGCACGGCCCAGCCGTCACCGAGGCCCGCGACCTCGGCGAACGCGAGCGCGCCGTCCAGCAGCGCGACCGTGGCGTAGCGCTTCTCGCGCCGCACCGAGTAGACGTAGTCGAGCAGTTCGTCGCCGCGCAGCGCGAGCCGGTAGCGAACGCCGTCCAGGTCCGACTCGTTGACGCCGACCCACGGGTGGGCCCGCCGCGCGAACGCGATGGGGTTCAGCACGCTCGGCGCGTCGTCGAACTCCGGGTACCAGCACCGAACCTGCTCGAACGGGTAACCGGGCAGCGACAGCTTCGCGGGCCTCTCAGCCTGCGGCCACAGCACGTCCCAGTCGACGGCCGCGCCGGCGGTCCAGACAGCCGCGAGCGCACCGAGATCCGTCCCGCTGAGCGCCTTCTCCGCGTCCGCCTCGTCCGGCGGATCGGTCACGCCCATCGTGCTCGGCACGAACCACACGCCGGCGGGCACGACCGGGCTCGTCCAGTCCACTTCGGACAGGGCGGCGAGCTTCGACGCGACGGCGTCGACGTCCGCGGCGACGAACGCGATGCGGGAGGACATCTCGTTCTTGCCCGTCTGCAACGTGAAGGCAAGACCGTCCAACCCAGGACGCGACGCCACCACGTGCGCGTGCAGGTCGCGCAGCACGCGTCCCAGCGCCTGCGGAGTGGCCGCCGAGCAGACGATCAGGCGTGGCAGTCCGGACTCCGCCGGCGGCTGGGCCACTGCGTCGTGCTCCTCCACGACGATGTGCACGTTCGCGCCGCCGGCCCCGATCGACGTGACACCGGCGCGCCTGGGCACGGTCTGCCCGTCGAGCACGGGACGTGCCCACTCGGTGCGCTCGTGCTGCACGACGAACGGCGTCTCGGCGAAGTCGATGGCCGGGCTGAGGGTCTCGGAGTGCAGCGACTTCACGATCGTCTGGTGCTTGAGCTGCAACAGCACCTTCGTGAGGCCGACGATTCCCGATCCCGACAGCAGGTGGGCGACGTTGGACTTCACCGAGCCGAGCGCGCAGAAGCCCTTGTCGGCGGTGTCGCGGCGGAACGCGCTGGTGGCGCCCCGAATCTCGATCGGGTCGCCCAGCGACGTCGCCGACCCGTGGCCTTCGAGGTAACTGATCGTGCGGGCGTCCACGCCCGCGTCGTCCAGCGCCTTCTCGATGGCACGGCCCTGCTGCACCGGGCTGGGCACGGTGAACCCGTTGCGCACGCCCGCGTTGGTCATGCCGCTGCCCCGGATCACGCCGTACACGTGGTCCCCGTCGGCCACGGCCTCGGCGAGCGGCTTGAGCACGACCATGCCGACGCCCTCACCGAGCACCGTGCCGTCCGTGCCGATGCCGTAGCTGCGCAACAGGTCGGCGGTCTTGCTGGTGAAGTGGGCCTGGGAGGTGCCGATCAGGTCGTAGGGGTGCAGCATCAGGTTGACGCCGCCGACGACGGCCATCCGGCACTCGCCGGCCCGCAGCATCCGCACGGCCTGGTGCACGCAGGTGGACGACGAGGCGCACATCGTGTCGAGGAACATCGACGGCCCGGTGAAGCCGTAGAAGTACGACAGCATGTTCGCGAACACGCCGATCTCGCTGCCGCTAGTGGCCGTGCCGCGCTGGAGCATGTTCTGGAAGCCGTACAGCGAGTAGCTGTTGTTCATCGACCCGACCAGCACGCCGACGTCGCCCTGGTACCGGCGCTGGATCGTCTCGCGGGAGTAGCCCGCGTCCTCCAGCGCCGTGACGCCCGCCTGCAGCAGCAGCCGCACCTCGGGTGAGAGCAGCTCGGCCTGCCGCTGGGAGAGGGAGAAGTAGCGCGGGTCGAACGCGTCGATGTCGCGCAGGAACGTCCCCGACTTGACCACGGACTTGCCCGGCACGTCGCGTTCGCCGTAGTAGATGTCCTGCTGGCGCCAGCGGTCCTGAGGCGGTGCCTCGAAGCTGTGCCTGCCCTCGCTGAGCAGCTCCCAGAACTCGTCGAGCGTGTCCGCGCCGGGATAGCGGCCGGACATGCCGATCACCGCGATGTCGTGGTCGCCGTGCTCGGCTCGCGGTCGTTCGACGGTCTCGACCCGCGCGACGGGCACGGGAGCGGTCACCGGTTCCGGCAACACCTCCGGCTCCTGCGCGAGCTCGGGCTCCGGCACCTGCGGCTCCGCCGGTCCGAACAGCTCGACGAGCCGCGACCGGTGCTCGGCGAGGAGATACCCCGCCACCCCGCGCAGGTCCACGTGCTCGAAGAACAACGTCTTCGGCAACGACCCGAAGTCGTCCTCCAGCCGGCTGGTCACGTCCACGATGACGAGCGAGTCGATGCCGTAGCGCTCCAGCTTCTGGTCGGCCCGGATGCGCTCCGGTACCTGACCGGTCAGCTCGGCGAACAACCGCCGCAGGTGCTCCTCGGTGCGAGTGCTCAGCGTTCGATCGTCCATTTCGGACTTCACGGCGGCCTTGGGCGCGGGCTGCCGGACGGGTGCGTCCTTGATCAGACCCGCGTAGCGGCGGAGCTTCGGCGCGTCGCCGTACATCACGATGCGCTGCGAGGGAGCCTCCACGCCCAACGCTCGTTCCAGCGCGCCAAGTGCGGCGGCGGTCGGCAACGGGACGGTGCCCGTCGTCTTGCGCAGATAGGCCTCGGTCGCCGGGTCGACGCGCATGCCGCCCTCGGCCCACAGCGGCCAGTCGACAGCTCGGACGACGTGGCCGGACGACCGCGCGGCCCACGCGTCCAGGAAGGCGTTCGCCGCCGCGTACCCGGTCTGGGCCGCGCCGCCGAACGCACCCGCGACCGACCCGAACACCAGCAGGAAGCCGACGCCGTGTTCGCGGCACACCTCGTCGAGGTGCGCGGTGCCGGCCAGCTTGGGAGCCAGCACCGGCGCGGTGGTCTCCAGCGGGGTCTTCACGAGATAGCCGTCGTCGAGCACACCGGCGGCGTGGAAGATGCCGTCGAGGCGGCCGAAGCGCTCGCTGATCGCGCTCGCGGCGGCACGCACGCTCACCGAGTCGGTCACGTCAGCCTGTTGGTAGGCGACGCGGTCGCCCAGATCGGCGATCTCCGCGCTCCTGGACCGTCCGCTCAGCACGACGGTCGCGCCGTACCGGGTGCTCAGGTGCGCAGCGATCAGGCGGCCGATGCCACCCGCGCCACCGGTGATCCAGTAGACACCGCCGTCGCGCAGCAGCGACTCGCCACCAGCGGTGACCGGCAGTTCCTCCGTCTCACGGGTCAGGCGACCACCCGAGACGTCGTAGGCGACCTCCACGTCGTCGGAACCGGCCTCGGCGCGCACGATCTTCTCGAACCGCGCGGCATCGACCGGGCCGTCGACCAGGACGAGCTTGCCGCGAACGGCCGGATTCTCCTTGTGCAGCGACTTCAGCACCGCGGCGAGCGGCGCGAACACGGGGTCGTCCTGGCGACCCGGTGCGACGACGACCACCGTCCGCCCGGCCGGTCCAGGACGGTCGAGCAGAGACCGCAGGTGCAGATAGCACGCGTCGAACACGGCCTTCGCGGAGTCCGCGGGGTCGTCGGCGAGTTCCCTGGGCAGCGGCAGGATCTCGGCGTCGAGTCCGGCGACGCCCTGCCCCAGCACCGCGTCGAGCACGACGAGCGGTCCGGCGGACGCGCTCCCGGTCACGGGCTCGGCGGCACGCCACACCTGGTGCGCCTCGACGAGGGTGCCGTCCACCGGCTCAGCTGCCTCGGGCTTCTTGGCTGCCTCGGACTTCTTGGCTGCCTCGGCTGTCTTGGCCACGTCGGACTTCTTGGCCGCGAGCGGGCGATGCGTGTAGCCGCGCAGCCGGGCGCACAACGTCCCGTGCTCGCCGAACACGTCCAGGTCCACTTTGGAGTCACCGGCGGCACGCAGCACGGCGTGCGTGATCCGCCCGACCGGCGCCAGCAGCGTCAGCTCGTCGAGTGCGAACGGAACGGCCACCGCGTCGGGGTTGCGCCAGCCCGACTCGTCCGCGCCCAGGGCGAGAACGGCCTGCAGCGCGCTGTCCAGCACGACCGGGTGCAGCAGCCAGCCGGACGCGGCCACAGCGGGCACCTCGATCCGGGCGAGCACACCCTCCTCACCGCGCGACACCTCTGCCAGGCCGCGCAACGCGGGCCCGTGCTCGATCCCGCTGGCGCGCAGTGCCGCATACCCGCGGTCGACGTCGACCGGACGCGGGAACCGGGCGGAGAGCTCCCCTGCGGTCTCGCCACCGGCCTGACCCGCGGTCAGATGTCCGGTGGTGTAGCGGTTCCCGGCGTCGTCGAGAACCGTGAAGCCGAAACCGCCGTCCCGCGGTTCCAGCCGCAGCCGCACGACCAGCCGCTCCCCCGTGACCGCCAGCGGCCGGAGCCAACCGACGTTGCGCACGCTCGGCACCTCGATCCCGCCGATCCGTTCGGCGGCGGCGAGCACCAGACCGAGCACCGCGACACCCGGAACGACCGGAACGCCGTTCACCACGTGGTCGCGGATGACGTCCTGGCCGGCCTCGAAGGTCAGCGGGAAGGTCCAGCGGCCGTTCTCCTCCTCGCCGGCCCCGAGCGACGGGTGACCGGCGGCCTCCAGGGGCCGGAACCAGTAGGGCGTGCGCGCGAACGCGTAGCCGGGCAGGTGGATCCGCCTGCCGGTCGCGGGCCACGCCGACCAGTCGGCCGGGAGGCCCCGCACCCAGGCACGGACGAACTTCTCCGTGCGGCCCTGTTCAAGCCAGACAGCGATCAGGTCCGTCAGGTCGTCCTCGTCGAGCACGGCGGTCTGCTCGTCCTCCGCCTGTCCCCGCACGCTGTTCCCGCGCAGCTCGCCGTTCTCCGCGAACGCTTCGAGCTGCTCGGCCCAGTCGGCCAGGTCTCGCGCGTGGAAGGCCGCTCGCACGGGCAACGGCACACGTCCGTGCCGCAGCGTGTGGGCGATGTCGGTCAACGAGGGCGGCACGTCCTCCATCAGCCGGGTGCGCGCCCACGCCGCCAGATCGGCGCACGTCTCGCGCAGCCGGTCCTCGTCCCAGGCCGACACCGGCAGCCACTCGTCCACTGAGGACGGTGCCGTCGGCTCGGCAGCGGGAACGGACTCCAGCACGGCGTGCGCGTTGGTGCCCGCGAACCCGAACGAGCTCACCCCTGCCCGCAGCGGCTCCCCCTCGGGGGCGGTCCACTCGGACAGCGTCTCGACGACGTGGAAAGGCGACCCGGTCAGGCTGATCAGCGGGTTGAGGCGCTCGAATCCGACCGTGGCCGGCAAACGACCGTGCTTCATCGAAGCGATGACCTTGAGCAGACCGGCCACGCCGGCCGCGCCTTCGAGGTGCCCGATGTTCGTCTTGACCGAGCCGAGGCCGCAGTGCTGAGCCTCCCCCGAGTCGCCGAGCTCGGCGAACGCCTTCTTCAGACCCCGCACCTCGATCGGGTCGCCGACCGGCGTTCCCGTGCCGTGCGCCTCGATGTAGCTCACCGACGCCGGGTCGATCCCGGCCCGGCGGTAGGTGTCGACGATCAGGTCCGCCTGCGCGTCGGGATTCGTGACGGTGAGCGAGCTGGTGCGACCGCCGTGGTTGCTGCCGATGCCGCGCACGACCGCGTGCACCGCGTCGCCGTCCCTGAGCGCGTCGGAGAGCCGCTTGAGCAGCAGGACGCCACCGCCCTCGCCTCGCACGTACCCGTTGGCGCCCGCGTCGAAGACCTTGCTCCGGCCGGCCGGGGAGAGCATGCCCGCCTTGCTGAACGCGACGAAGTGCCGCGGCGACCACACCAGGTTGACGCCGCCCGCCAGCGCCTGGTCGCAGTCACCCGACTGCAGCGCCTGCACGGCCTGCTGCACCGACACCAGCGAACTGGCGCACGCGGTGTCGTTGACGACGCTCGGGCCGCGGAAGTCGAAGAAGTGCGAGACGCGGTTGGCGATGACCGCGTAGGCCGCACCCGTCGGGTAGTACGCGTCGATCGTGGCGAGCTCCTGCTCGACCAGTTCGGCGTAGTCCCAGTGACACACCCCCATGAACACCCCGGTGCGCGAACCCGCCAGCCGGTCGGCGCGGTAGCCCGCGTCCTCGACGGCGTGCCAGCTCAGTTCGAGGGCCAGCCGCTGCTGCGGGTCCATCAGCCGCGCCTCGCGCGGGGAGATGCTGAAGAAGTCGGCGTCGAAGCACTCGACGTCGTCGACGAAACCGCCCCAGACGCTGGCCGTCTTGTCGCCGTCGCGGCGCGGGTCGCCCGCGAAGTCCGCGGCGCGCCACCGCTTCTCCGGCACCTCGCTGATCAGTGAGCGACCCTGTTCGAGGTTCGCCCAGAACTCGTCGGCGTTGCGCGCACCGGGCAGCCTCAGTGCCTGTCCGACGACCGCGATCGCGGTGTCCTGCGCGCCGGAAGTGTGCTGTGTCATGGAAGTTCCTCGTCTATTCCTGGCCGTGTCCGGCCGGCAGCGCGCTCGTGCGGCGATCGACCACGTGCAGCCCGGCGCGCAGGGGCGAGGCGTCGAACGCCTGCCCGCGGACGAACCAGTGGTGCAGCCAGTGCAGGGAGGCCAGCAGCGTGAAGGCCTGGTTCTCCTTGGTCCCGATCCGTTCGGCGGGACTGGTGAAGACGCGGTCGACCAGTGCGCGGGTGAACCGCGGGTCGAGCACGCCGATCGCGTCGAGCGTGGTGGGGTCGGTGAGGACGTCGCGGAACTCCGGCCAGGCACGCACGAAGGCCGCGCCGTCGGTCGCGCGGTAGGGGAACTTGCCCTTGTCGATGACCTTTTTCGGGAGCACGTCGGCGAAAGCGCGCTTGAGGAGGTACTTCTCGTCGAACGGGTCGCCGAAGCGGTGGTTGAGCGACGCGGCCAGCTCCACGACCGCAGGGTCGAGGAACGGGCAGCGGTTCTCGACGCCGTGGGCCAGCGCCATCCGGTCGCCCTGGGTGGAGAGCAGGTAGCCGGACAGCAGCGTGCGGAACTCCAGCCACTGCGCCTTGCGCACGGCGTCGAGCTCCGCGTAGTCCGGTTCGGCCGCGACCATCCGCTGCGCCGCGGCGAACGGCTCGGTGGCGCCGCGCAGCAGACGTGCGGCGAACCTGCCGTTCTGGAACCGCATCTGGTGCGAGAACAGTCCGGTCAGGTGCTCCTCGGTGAACTGCTGGTACAGCCCCAGCATCCGCCGCGGCGCGTTCTCCCCGGAGAAGTGCGGGAGGTACGGGTAGATCCGCGAGATCCGCTCGAGGCGGGCCTGCTCGTCGAGGTCGTGCCAGGAGTCGAGCAGCAACGCGTCCTTGAAGATGCCGTACCCGAGGAACGCCTCGTCCGCGCCCTCGCCGCTCAGCACCACCTTGATGCCGGCCTCGCGCACCTTCTCGGCGAGCAGGTACATCGGCACGAAAGCGGTCCGGAACGCGGGCACCTCCGCGTGCCTGACCGCGGCCGGGAACGCCTGCACCACGTCGTCGTCCCGCACGCGCACGGACTGGTGGTGGGTGCCGAGGTCCGCGGTGACCGCCGCCTGCTCTGCCGACTCGTCGAACTGGGCGTCGTCGAACTCGATCGAGAACGTCCGCAGCGGGTGCTGCTGCCGTCCGGCCGCCAGGTGGGCGATGATCGACGAGTCGAGCCCGCCGGAGACGTAGACACCGACCTCGACGTCGCTGCGCAGCCGCACGTCGACCGCCGCGGTCAGCTCCGCCCGCACCAGCTCGATCGCGTCCTCTTCCGAGTCCGGCGGCAGACCCGGCTCCAGGTCGAGCGGGGCCCAGCGGCCTCGTTCGACCTCGTCACCGCGCAGGCACAGGAACTCGCCCATCGGGATCTGCTCGACGCCGCGGTACCCGCTCTGGTCCGGCAGCGGCGTCCAGGTCGCGAAGATCGACGCGAGCTGCTCGGAGTCGAAGGAGAACCGGAATCCGGGAACGGCCAGGAACGCCTTCATCTCGGAGGCGAAAAGCCACTTCCCCTCGTGTCGCGCGACGAACAGCGGGCGCTTGCCGAACCGGTCGCGCACGAGCGTGAGTTCGCCCGTCAGCGAGTCGTAGACGGAGAAACCGAACGCGCCGTTGAACCTCCGCAGGCAGTCACGTCCCCAGGTGATCCACGCCTGGAGCACGACCTCCGTGTCGGAGTCCGTGCGGAAGCGCACGCCGAGCCGGCGCAGTTCCGCGCGCAGCTCGCGGTAGTTGTAGAGCTCGCCGTTGTAGCAGAGCCACCACCGGCCGTCCTCGCTGCCGACCGGCTGCGAACCGTGGCTGAGGTCGATGATGCTCAGGCGGACCGTGCCCATCACGAGGCGGTCGTCCAGGTAGCACCCGGCCTCGTCAGGGCCGCGGTGCTCGATCTGGCGCAGCATCCCCGCGATCAGGTCCTGATGACCGGAGATCCGGTGGGCGCCCGCGTAGGCGCCTGCGATTCCACACATCCCCGGTCACCGACCGTCCACGACGGACAGCACGTGGGCCTCGACGAACTTCACGATCGCGTTGAGCGAGACCAGCACCTCGTCGAGCACCTGCTCACCCAGCTCGACGCCGTAGCTCTGCTGCACGTGGTTCATCAGCGAGATGTAGCCGAACGAGTCGAGCACCCCTGCCTTGAACAGGTCGGTGTCCTCGGTGATCTCTTCTCCGAAGGTGAACAGCGCCTCGTTCTCGAGGTAGCTCTTCAGCTCCGCGGTCAGCTCGGCGGTCATGGGGTTGCTCCTTCGATCAGGTGAGCCAGTTCAGGCCAGTGGGCGCGGATGAAGAAGTGGTCGCCCGGCAGTCGGTGACGGACCAGTGGTTCGGTGGTTTCTCGTTGCCACGCGACGATGTCCGCTTCGGTGAACGGTTCGAGGTCGCCGGTGACGACCGTGATCGGCACGTCCAGCGGCGCCTCGTGCGGGTGGCGGTACCGGCCGAGCACGGTGAAGTCCGCGCGCAGCACGCGTTCGTAGTGCGCCATGAGGTCCTCGTACTGGCGCAGCTGCTGGGGCACGCCGCCGAGCTCGTCGAGGTGTGCCCAGAAGGCGTCCCCGGTCAGCTGCCAGGTGTCCCGCTCCCGGCTGGGCACGGACGGCCCGCACTCGCCGGAGACGACCAGCCGCACCGGTGCGGGCAGGCCCTCGGCTCGGAGCTGCTGGCACACCCGGAAAGCGAGCCTGGCGCCGAGGCTGTGGCCGTAGACGGCGAACGGTTCGCCGGCGTTGTCCCGCAGGTGGTCCCGCAGCTGGCCGGTCAGATCCGCGACGAGCGCGTCGGGATCGGTGACGAGTGGCGTCGAGTGCCGCCGCCCGCGACCGGGCCGTTCCAGCGTCACCAGCTCGATGTCGCCGAGGTGCTCGTTCAGCGGCCGGTAGGAGTTCTCGTCGCCACCCGCGAACGCGATGGCGAACACCCGCCGGGGTGTTGCCGTCCGCGGAACGGGCGCGGTCTCGATCTGGCGCACCATCCTGGTCAGGACTCCTTCTCCGCCGATTTCCCGAAATCGCGCCGCAGGCTGCGAGCGCAGCACCGCGAGGACGCTGTCCGACCAGCGCACGGCGCCGTCGAGCTGGGCTGACAGCGTTGTCGCCACCTCGCCGTCGCGGTACGGCCGGGCGGTGGCGTTGGCGATCACCGTGCCGGCCAGCGGTGCGAACCGGAATCCGCGCAGGAACGCCGCGAACTCCTCCCGCGCCGGCTTCATGTACCGCGAGTGGAAGGCCGCGGACACGCGCACCTTGGCCACGCGCAAACCTTGTTCCGCAAGGACTTCGCGGGCACGGTCGATGTCGGCGGCCGGGCCCGAGAGCACGTTCTGGGTGGGGGTGTTGCGGTTCGCGATGTCCAGGGTCGTGAGCTCGTTCTCGGCGAGCAGCTCTTCGAGTCGCTGCACCGATGCACCCACCACGGCGAGCATCGCGCCGCCTCGCTCGGCCCCCATCAACGCGGACCGCTGCGCCACCAGCTTCAGGCCGGTCTCGAAGTCGAACGCCTTCGCGGCCAGCAAGGCGTTGTACTCCCCCAGGCTGTGCCCGAGCAGCACGCCCGCCGGCGGTTCGCCGCGATCGACGCTGTCCCAATAGGACAGTGCGTTCACCACGAAGATCGCGGGCTGCGTGTAGCGCGTGTCGTCGAGGCGGCCGTCCGGGTCTTCGAGGCACAGCCGCTCGATGTCGTAGCCGAGGACGTCGCTCGCCAGCGAGACGGCCTCGGGATAGCGGTCGAAGAGTCCCGCCCCCATCCCCTTGGCCTGGGTTCCCTGGCCGGGGAAGAGCGCGACGCCACCTCCGTGCGTGACAGGCATTGCTGCTCCGCTTCTCGGATCAGTGAGTTCAGAAGAGTTCTCCCCGAAAGCGGGGAGGAAGACCGGCTCATTCGGCCGGAAACAACGTCGCCAGACCGTTTTCGGGCATGGCTCTACCGCGGTCTGAATTGAGAATTGTTTCGCCGATCAGAAAGGATCGGCCACGAACCGGGGCAGGACGGCGACTCAGGCCGCGATCATTCCGACCTGAACGGCGCCGGCGCCGACGACCTGCGCGGATGCGGCCGACGGCACCGCGTTGGGGCCCTCGACCCCGGAGTCCGGACCGCCCAGAGCGATGACGGCCGCGACACCCAGGCTCATTCCGGTGAAGCGCGTGATGGCGGCGATGCGCTTCGCAGTTGAGTTCTTCAGCATTTTGTCACTCCCGTTCGCTCGACTGAAACCACTGTCGCAGCCGTGGTTCCCGATCCGTTCCTTCCGGGGATACCGCTTCAGTACCTACGCGGTAGGACCGGATCTGCGGGAATCCGGTGGCGAATCCGTCAGGAGCGCGACACCTCGGGCGCGGTCCAGCAGCGCCTCGACGGTTTCCGGTGTCGGCCCCTCGGCCACCACGTGCACAGCACCCTCAGTGGCCGAGCGGACGTGCTCCGCACCCGCGAACCAGCGGGCGCTCGACGGACGAACCTGGCCGCCCGCGAGCGCCCGGAAGAGTTCGGTCTGCACGTCGACGCCCGCCGCGATCTCGATGAGCCTGGTGATCGTCCTGGTTCCGAATCCCGGCTCGACGCTGACGACGCGGGGACCCCGTTCGGACAGCACGAGCGTCGTCTCCGCGGGTCCGAACTCATATCCCACCAGGTCGAGCACGGCCGCGACGGTCGCCCGCGCCTCCCTGGACACGGCCTCGACCGGCTCCGCCGGATGCAGGTACCGCACCCCGCCACCCGTGGCCCACTTCGACGTGACCCCGACGACGCGGTGCATGCCGTCCAGGGTCAGCGTGGTGATCACGACCTCGGGCCCGACGACGAACTGCGCGATCTCGACCGGCCCGGAATCGCCGCCGTGCAGCCATTCCGCCAGCTCGGCATCGCGGCGCAGCACGACCTCGCCTCGTCCCGAGCGGATCACCACGGGCAGGCCGATCCTGGCGACGGCCTCGGCGATGTCCTCACCGGCGGCGGTGGCGCGGCGGATCATCGGATACCTGCTCGTGGCCAGCACCTCCGCGAGCCTGTCGTCCTCGGCGAGGACGCGGGCGGCACCGGCGGAGTCCGGAACCGTTTGTGCCGCAGGGAATCCGTCCGAGGCGAGGACGTGCGTGATGTGGTGGTCCCGGACGACCCTCGCGACGGTCCTCGTCACGGCGTTCCTGTCGTTCGGGTCGACCACGTCGGTCTGGTCCACCGCGAGCATCGCGAAGGCCTGCCGCTCGTGCTCCGCGATCACCAGCCGCAGGTCGACCCCGCTCCGCACTGCCTTGCGCGCAAGCGGCACCGACGGGAAACACAGCAGCAGCCGTGTGTCCGCGCTCATCTCCGGTTCGCGTTTCCGGCCCCATCGGGCCGAGTGCTCATGTGCCGCCACTTCATCGTCGCGCTCCTCAGCAGATCGGTGAGGCCCGACGAAGTCTGGCCACATCAGCTGTTGACACCTGCTTGTGAGCCAGAATGCCTTCAGCGGATACCAATCCGTTCCCGTTGTAAATCCGGGTGGGAGCGCACCGTCAGATGCGCGCGTCCTGAGGAACGCCAAGGCTTTCGAACAGGGCGTTCGCCCGCCGCTCGAGCGAACGGGCCTGGTCGGTCTCTCCCCGCCGGTCGCAGATCTCGGCCAGGCCGATGAGTGCCCGTGCTTCCTCGATGCGGCAACCGATCCGGGTGGCGAGCACGAGCGCGCGCTCGTGCAGAGTCCACGCCTCGGCCAGTTCCGCCTGAGCTCTGTGCAGACGGGCCGCCAGGTTGTCGATGACGATGGTCCGCAGCGGTGTCCACCGCACCTTCTGATGCCCCAGCCCCAGCCCGAGCGCGGCGAACTGCCGGGCCTCGGCCGTGCGGCCCTGACGGTGGACGACCAGTGCGGAAAGGACGTACACGAGCGCGATGTCGCCGGGGACCCCGGCGGTCAGGGTGAGATCGCGCGCGGTGGCCAGCAGTGCGTCCGCCGCGGCCACGTCACCCATCGCGAGACGGGTCATCGCGAGGTAGGCGAGCGTGACGACCTCGTTCTCCTGCACGCCGAGCTCGCGGTTCAGCAGCAGGGCGCGCTCGCCGACGGCGATGGCCTCGGCGTAGTCACCCCGCTGCTCGTGCAGGGTGCCGAGGTTGACCAGCGACTCCGCCTCCGCGCGTCCGGCACCCAGCTCCCGCTTGATGCGGATGGCCTCCTCCAGCAACGTCCTGGCCTCGTCGTGCTTCCCGGACGTGAGCACGAGCAGGCCGAGCACGCCGGTGTCCTTCGCCACGCCCCTGCGGTCGTCCATCGCCTTCGCGACGGCCAGCGCCTCCGACACGGCCTCGATTCCCGCCGCCAGCCGGCCGAGCTTCCAGTTGGCCACCGCCAGGTTCGAGAGACTGAACCGCAGCAGTTCGGCGTCGCCGACCTTCCGCGAGGAGATGACGGCCAGCCGCGCCACCTCGGCGAACTCCTCGGAGAGCCCGTCCGCGTCCAGCAGGAACACGACGTTGCGCGCCAGCCGGGCGACCTGGCTGTCGAACCCGCGCTCATGGGCCAGCACGAGCGCCTCGCGCAAGGTGGCCTGCTCGCGGTAGGTCCACTTGCGGGCGGCCTCGCCGGTGGACATCGGGGGAAGCTCGAACATCTCGGCGATCGGCGTGCTCCGCAGCACCGCCCTGCCGGGGAACAACACGTCGCACGCGTGGTCGGTGGCCCGCACGTAGTACTCGAGCAGGCGCGCGAACGCGGCGCGCGTCTCCGCCAGGACCTCGTCCCCGCTCTCCGCGTGGGTGAGCTGGCGAACGAAACTGCGCACCAGGTCGTGGAACGTGTAGCAGCCGATCTCGTGCTGCTTCAGCATGTGCGCGTCGAGCAGCACCTCGAGAACGGCCTCCGCGTTGAGCGCGGACATGCCGAGCAGTGCCGCCGACGAGTAGACGTCGACGTCGCGACCCGGGCACACCCCGAGCATCCGGAAAGCGGTGCGGTGCCGTGACGCGAGACCTTCGTAGGACATCCGCAGCGACAGGTCCACACCGCGCTCACCGGACTTGAGCTCGTCCAGGAGCCGGGACTCGTCGCTCATGCGGTCGACGAGATAGCTGATCGGCCATCGAGGCCGGTTGCCGAGGCGGCTGAGCGCGATCCGCAACGCGAGCGGCAGGTGACCGCACAGTGCGACGAGCTCGGCCACCGCCTCGGGTTCGGCCGCCGCCCGGCGACCGCCCAGCACCTGGGCCGCCATCGCGGCGCCGTCCTCGTTCGTCATCGTCCCCAGGGTCATCCAGTGCGCACCGTCGAGATCGATGAGCCGCGTCCTGCTGGTGACCAGCACCAGCGCCTGACCGCTCTGCGGCAGCAACGGCAGCACCTGGGCGACGTCGCAGACGTTGTCCAGCAGGACGAGCAGCCGGCTCTCCGTCGTCATCGTCCGCCAGAGGGCGATCCGCGCGTCGGCCTCGGAGGGCAGGGCGTCGGTCTCCACACCGAGCATGCCCAGCAGCTTCTCCGCGGCGATCGCCGGTGACACCGGCGCGCCACCGGCGGTGTAGCCGCAGAGGTCGAGGGCGAGCTGCCCGTCCGGGTAGTGGTCGGCCGCCAGGTACGCGAAGCGCACGGCCAGCGACGTCTTGCCCACGCCGCCCATTCCGTCGATCGCGACGACCTGCGGCCCCTGGCCGGCCGGTTCGCTGAGGATCTCCTGCAAGGCCGACAGTTCGGGCTCTCTGCCGATGAAGTCCGTGAGGTCGTAGGGCAACGAGCGCAGGGCCGTCCTGGGCACCGCCTTCGCGACGGGGTGCGGCGCGCTCTCGGCCACCGGGGTCTCGACCGGCCCAGGGGCACCGAGCGCCGGGTCGTTGCGCAGAATGCGCTCGTACAGCGCGGAGAGCTCCCGGCCGGGGTCGATTCCCAGTTCCTCCACCAGCAACCGGCTGAGCTGCTGGTACTCGTTGAGCGCGTGCGCCTGCCGGCCGCAGCGGTAGAGGGCCAGCATCAGCTGGGAGCGAAGCCTCTCCCGCAACGGGTTGGCTGCCACGTGTTCCCGGAGCTCGCTCACGAGTTCCCTGGACTCACCGCGGGCCAGGCGCAGATCGGTGAGCTGTTCGACGGCGTCGAGATAGCGTTCCCGGAGCGCGACCTCCGCCGTCCGGATCGCCTGGCCACCGCTGCCCGCGAGCACCTCGCCCCGCCGCAGGGCCACCGCGGCCTGCAGGTGACTGGCGGCCTCCTCCCAGCTCTGCCGGGAGGTCGCTCGTCCCGCCTTCTCCAGCAGGTCCAGGAAGACCTTGAGATCCAGCTGCTCGACCGGCAGCTCGACCCGGTAACCCGGTCCCTCGGTCAGGATCAGCTCGCCGCCGGAAGGGATCAGCTGACGCAGCCGCGCGACCGCCTTGCGCACCTGGTGGGTCGCGGTGGCGGGAGGCTCCTCGTCCCACACGAAGTCGACCAGCTGCGAGACCGACATGACCTGCCCGGCGTCGAGCAGCAGCGCGACCATGACCCGTTCCTGCACGGGGCCACCGAGATGAATCCGGCGACTCCCAGCCCAGCACTCGAGCGAACCGAGCAGGTTGATCCGCAGGCCCTGCTCACCCGCCGGTTGCAAGGTCGACGAGGGACCTTTCGACGTGCCGGTCACATCGTCACCTCACTCAGATCGGGCTCATGCAGCCAAACGCATTTCGATCAGAGAACCGGGATTCGAGGCCGATCGACCTGCACCACCACCGAAGCTACTACGACACACAATACAGATCGGCGACCAATGCGAACAGATCATCGCTCCGCCACACAAGAGACTGGGTAATTGCCAGATTCTGCCTCTGCCACAATTTCAACCGAGCACAAGATCTGGGAAAATCCCAAAAGAAAATGCGATACGCACTCAGCGCGACGTCGGCGGCAGGCAGCGGGTTCGCGCTACCTGCCGCCGGCTCGGCCGTTCACGCCGACCAGGTCACTGGCAACGAGTGGACTCCGTAGAGCAGCATGTCCGTGCGCAGCGGCACGTCTTCCGGCGCCACGTCCAGCCGGAGGTCGGGGAACTCCTGGAACAGCCGGGTGAAGGTCGTCCGCATCTCGATCCGCGCGAGCTGGTGACCGAGGCACTGGTGGATGCCGTGGCCGAAGGCGAGGTGGTGGTGGGGGCCCTCCCGGCGCAGGTCGAGCTCGTCGGGGTTGCCGGGGAACTTCTTCGGGTCCCGGTTGGCCGTGGGCAGGTGCGCCAGCACGGTGTCGCCGGCCTTGATCACGTGCCCGTCGATCTCCACGTCCTCGAGCGCGGTGCGCAACGGTCCGAAGTGAGGGACCGAGAGGTAGCGCATGAGCTCCTCGACGGCGTTGTCGACGATCTCCGGTTCGTCCTTGAGGATCTTCAGCTGGTCCGGGTGCTGCAGGAGCGCGAAAGTGCCGAGGGCCAGCATGTTCGCCGAGGTCTCGTGACCGGCCAGGAGGAGCAGCAACGCCATGTTCGACGCTTCCTCGTCGGTCGGTCCCCCGGAGACCAGCAGGCCGCTGAGCATGTCGTCGCCGGGGTTCTCCTTCTTCCTGGCGACCAGCTCCCGGAGAAAGCTCTTGATCCGGTTCAGGGCCGCCATCAGCTCCTCTGGCGAGGTGTCCTGACTCGCCAGCATCTCGGTGTCCCCCTGGAACCGGTGCCGTTCGTCGTAGTCGATGCCGAGCAGCGCGCAGATCACCAGTGACGGGATCGGGAGGGTGAAGTCCTTCACCAGGTCCGCCCGGTCGCCGAGCGAGCGCAGATGCCTGAGCTGGTTCTCGACGATCTCACCGATCCAGCCGGACAGCTGGTTCATCCTGCGCACGGTGAACTGGCCCTGCAGCAGCTTGCGCAGCCGGGTGTGGTCCGGCGGGTCCTGGCTGACGAAGTTGCCGGGATCGTCGGAGCCCTGGAACCGCGGGTCGAGCAGGTGGTGGTTGTCCCTGTCGCTGCTGAACTTGGGGCTGCCGAAGACTTCCCGCAGCTGGTGGTAGCCGGTGACGAGCCAGCCGACGTGACCGTCCGCGAACCTCAGCCTGCTCATCGGAGCCCTGTTCCGAATCGCGGTGATCTCGGCGGGCGGGTCGAACGGGTGCTCGCGTCCCAGTGGCAGTTCGTCGGAGATCAGTTCGGTCATCTCACACAACTTCCCGGTGCTCAGGAACGGAATTCCGCTTGCTTTCGCAGTAGCGGATCCATTGTCAACGGCCACAACGGGAGTCCGGCCTTCCTGGCACAGATGTTCCGGTACTAGTACTAATGTTTGAGCGCGTCGCGCAGTGCCGTGGTGATTCGACCGGCCCGTTCGTCCACCATCGCCGGCATCCGGTTGTTGAGGTAGGCGAATCCGACCTGCGCGCCGGCGTCGGCGAAGGCCAGTGCCCCGTTGGCGCCGTCGTGGCCGAACGAGGTGTCCGACAGCAGCGACCGGGCCGGACCGTCGAGGAGGAAGCCGGTGGAGAAGCGGATGCCGGGCGGCGTGAGCGCACCTGGCCACGAGGCGCCGGACGAGCGAGGGGTCAGCGCGTCCGCGATGCTCTCTTCGGTCAGCAAGGGCCCGATTCCCTGCGTGGACGTGACCGCCGTGCTGTAGATGCGGGCCAGGTCGCGGGCGGTGGTGATGCCGTTGGCAGCCGGGATCTGCGCGGAGTGCAGCGCGGGTGAGTTGAAGTCGAGTCCGTGCGCGGGGTCGATGGGCCGGAGGGGAAGAAGGCCTCCGAGGGTGACCGACCGGACGAACGTCGGCATGGCGAGGATCTTCCGCACCAACTCGGCCGTCTGCGGGGAGGTGTCGGCCGGGGCGGGCACGATCCGGGCGACTCGGGAGTGGAGGTCGTCCGGCAGCCCGATCCACGCCTGCGCGGCGAGGGGTGCCGACAGGTAGTGGTCCAGCAGGTCGCCGGGGAGCCTGCCGGTGGCGCGGCGCAGGACTTCCCCGGTGAGCCAGCCGTAGGTCAGGGCGTGGTACGCGAACGTCGTTCCCGGGGTGAACTGGGGCCGGGTGGCCTCGATCGCGGCGACGACGGGCGTCCAGCGGGTCACGTCGTCGAGGTCGAGGTCGGCATCGATCGCGACCACGCCCGCGCGGTGGCTGAACAGGTCGCGAACGGTGGTGGCTTCCTTGCCGTGGGCCGCGTATTCGGGCCACAGCGAGGTGACGGGCGCGTCGAAGTCGAGCAGACCCTCTTGCTGGGCAAGGTAGGCGGACAGCGCCATGAGTCCTTTGGTGACGGAGAAGGTCACCGCGAGGGTGTCCGCGGTCCAGCGCTCACCGGAGGTGGCGTCGGCGACTCCGGCGTGCAGATCCACCACCAGGCGGCCGTCGCGGTACACGGCGACGGCGGCGCCCGTTTCCAGGTTCTCGTCGAAGTTGGCGCGGAAGGCGTCGGCCACCGGGCCGAATCCCTCGTCGGCGAATCCGTGGACTTCAGTCATGAGTGTTTCCCTTGTCCGGCCGCCGGTAGAGCAGGGCGGTGATGAGGGCGCCGGCGAAGAAGAGCCCGGCGGCCCAGGTGAAGGCGGTGGCGTAGCTGTGCAGGGCGGCCTGGCTCCGAACCGCCGGGTCGGCCGTGTTCCTGCCGGTCAGGTAGGAGAGGGCGGCACTGGCCGCGAGGGTGTTGAGCAGGGCCGTGCCGATGGAGCCGCCGACCTGCTGCATGACGTTGACGGTCGCCGAGGCGATACCGGCGTCCTGGGCGGGCACGCCGTGGGTGGCCAACGACATCGCGGGCGGGACGATGCCGCCCAGGCCGGCGCCGATGACGATCAGCGGGGGCAGCACGCTGGCCCAGTAGCCGGAGGTGAGGTCGAGGGCGGTGAGCCAGAGCAGGCCGGAGCCGGACAGGACGAAACCGGCCGGCAGCACCTTCCCTGCGCCGAGGGCGGGAACGAGCTTCGTGGTGGAGACCTGGGCGACGGCCATCATCGCCAGGATCATCGGCAGGTAGGCCAGACCGGTCGCGACGGGAGTGAACCCGCGGTCGGCCTGCAGGTAGTAGGTCAGGAACAGCAGGACGCCGAACAGGCCCGCGCCGGTGACCAGCAGAGCGGCGAACGACGCGGCCCGGTCGCGGTCCCGCAGCACGCTCAGGGGCAGCAGCGGGTCCTCCGAGCGACGCTGCCAGAGCGTGAACGCCACGATCAGCACGACACCGGCGGCGAGGAATCCCCAGGTCAGGGGCGAGCTCCAGGAGTGCGACTCGGCGTTGGCGAAGCCGTGGACCACGGCGAACAGGCCCGCCGAGATCATCGCGGTACCGGGCAGGTCCAGCCGGGAGCCGGCCCTGTCCCTGGTGTGGACCAGCAGCCGCGTTCCTCCGGCGACGACGGCAGCGGCGAAGACGACGTTGATGAACATGGTCCAGCGCCAGTCCAGGAACTGAGTCAGCGCGCCGCCGATCAGCAGGCCGAGCACCGTGCCCGAGGCCCCGATCGCGCCGAAGACGCCGAACGCCCTGGCGCGCTCCCTCGTCCCGGTGAAGGTGGTGTTCAACAACGACAGCACGGCCGGAGCGAGCAGAGCGGCGAACACGCCCTGCAGTGCGCGGGCGGTGACCAGGACGCCGAACGAGGGCGCGATGCCGCCGATCGCGGAGGCGATGGCGAAGCCGGCCCCGCCGATCAGGAAGGCCGGTTTGCGGCCGAAGAGGTCGGCGAGCCGTCCTCCCGGCAGGAGCAGCGCCGCGAAGGCCAGCGCGTAGGCGGTGATGACCCACTGCCGCGAGCCGTCGGAGAACCCGAGGTCGGCCTGGGCCGACGGCAGGGCGATGTTCACGATGGTGGTGTCCAGCACCACCATCAGCTGGGCCAGGCCCAGCACGGCGAGGACTCGTCCGCGGCGGGGCGCGGTCGCACCATCGGTTTCGAGGACCGCGGCGGTGCTCATGGCGGACTCCAGTTCGTCGCGGCGGTTCACGGGCGGCGGGCGATCCAGGTGGTGCGCGTGGTGCGCACGCTCAGGTCGTCGCGACGGGCGATGCCGTGCGGCCGCGTCTCGTCCAGCAGTGCGTCGAGGGAGGCCAGGTCGTCCGCGTCGAGGAGGTCGGTGGCGTGCGAACGCAGCTTCGCGAGGCAGATCTGGGCGTAGTCGTTCAGCAACGGCCCGGCCTGCGTGCCGTCGAGGCGGATCTCGAACGGGCGCCGCTCCTCGATCGTGAATCCGGCGTCCTGGAGTTGGCCGATCCACTCGTGGGGTGGCTGGGTGTTCGTGGCGGCGTGCAGGCGGGCCTCCAGCCCAGGCCGGCCGATGCCGGTGTCCTCGGGCAGGAAACGGGGGAAGAAGTCCATCTCGGTGACGGCCAGCAGCCCGCCCGGCCGCAGGTTCTCGAACGCCCGCGCCAGGGTGCGGGCGGGGTCGGTCACGTGGTGCAGGAAGGCCGCGGCCCAGATCAGGTCGTACGGAGCGCCCTCACCGATCTCGGTCCAGGACTCGTCGAGGTTCGCCTCCAGCGTGCTGATCCGCTCGGCGACCCAGTGCGCGGCGGCCTGCTTGCGCAGGCGGTGCAGCATCTGCGGGGAGATGTCCACCGCCGTCACCGCCGCCGAACCGAACTGACGGGCGAGGGCGAGACTGCCCGTGCCGGGGCCGCTGCCCAGGTCCAGGATCCGCGCCGGGGCGGGGTGCGCGAGAGCGGCGAGCCGGCCGGTCAGTTCCGCCAGGTAGGAGGCCAGGACCTCGGCGTCCAGTTCCAGCAGCCGTGCCAGCGCGATGTCGGAGCCACCTGCTCGCTCGTGCTCGATGTGACTGTGGACGTCGCGGTGTGTGTTCATGCCACGAAGGTAGATCGATCATTGCCACCGCGTCATACACTCTTGCCGGTGGAGCAAGAATCAACGTTGGACGTCACCGTTCGGATGCGAATCAGGTCCCTGCGCAAGGCACGCGGCTGGTCACTGGACAACCTCGCCGAACGCGCGGGCATCAGCCCGTCCCAGCTCAGCCGCATCGAGACCGGGCACCGCCGGCTGAGCCTCGACCAGCTCACCGCCATCTCCTCCGCGCTGGGCAAGTCCCTCGACGAGCTCGTCGAGTCCCCCGACGACTCCGACGTGGTGATCCGCCCCGACCGCGACGACAGCCGCGGCCTGACCACCTGGCTGCTGAGCAAGGACAACGGCCCGCCGGGCCTGACCGTCGCCAAGATGCGGATCACCGACCAGGCGGGTGGCATCACCCCCGACGACCTCGGTGTCCATCCCGGCAGGGACTGGTTCACGGTGCTGTCCGGCACCGTCGTGCTCTACCTCGGCGAACGAGTCATCCGCGTCGAGGCCGGTCAGGCCGCCTCGTTCTCGACCATGACCCCGCACGCCGTCCGCAGCGATCGCGGCCCGGCCGAGATCCTCTGCATCCTCGACCACAACAGCGAACGCGCCCACCTCCACCCTTGAGCCGTCACAACCCAGAGGTGTTGTGGGGTTCGATCAGGCCGTAGTGGTGTGCGAAGCGCACGGCGTGCACGCGGTCCCTCAGGTCGAGCTTGGCCAGCACCCGCGACACGTGCGACTTGATCGTTTCGCCGCTGACGTAGAGCTGGTCGCAGATCTCGGCGTTCGTGAATCCCGCGGCCATCAGCAGGAACACCTCGTGCTCGCGCGGCGTGAGCCGTTCAAGTCCCGGCGCCGCGCTGCGTGCCGGGACGGTCGCGGCCAGGGTCTCGGCCAGCCGGGGCGCGAGCCTGCGGGTGATCGTCGGGTCGATGTAGGTGTCGCCTCTGGCCGCGACGCGGATCGCGGTGACCAGTTCCTCCGGAGGCAGGCTCTTCAGCAGGAACGCGCTGACGCCCGAGGCGAGCGCCGTCCGGACGTACTCGTCGGTGTCGAAGGTGGTCAGCAGGACGATCTTGAGCGGATGCGTGCCGGAGGAACGGAGTTCGCGGGCCGCCGCGAGGCCGTCCAGCTTGGGCATGCGCACGTCGAGGACGGCCACGTCCGGGCGCAGGGACCGGGTCGTCTCGACCGCGCTGTAGCCGTCCCCGACATCGGCGACGCACTCCATGTCCGGCTGCGCGTCGAGCACCGCGCGCAGGCCGGATCGGAACACCGCGTGGTCGTCGGCGATCAGGATGCGCAGGGTCATGATCCGGTTCCCGTCGGCATCGTCACGGTGCTCTCCCAGTACTGGCCGTCCCCGGCCGGCCCCGCCGACATGGAGCCACCCAGTGCCTCCGCCCGCTTGCGCATTCCGTCCAGGCCGACGCCCAGACCCTGGTGCCCCGCAGGGACATCCCTGGCATTGTCCTCAGTGGACCGGATCCGGTTGCGCGCGGTCACCGACACGTGAGCGCCGCTGTACTCGAGTTCCACCCGGGCCAGTCCTCCATCGCCGTGCCGCAGTGCGTTCGTCATCATCTCCTGCACCACCCGGTACAACATCGTGTCGATGCCGCGCGGTACCGGACGAGGATCGTCGTAGACGACGAAGCTGACCTGAAGCCCGGACGCGCGCACGCCGTCGAACAGGTCCGGGAGCTTCGCGAGACCTGGCTGGTCCGGCGACGCCTCGCCCTCGTGCAGCAACGAGAGCAAGCGTCGCAGGTCGATCATCGCCGCCCGGCTGGACCCTTCCACCGCGGCGAGCGACGTCCGCACCGGGCCGGTGCCCGCGCCGTCGAGGTTCAGCCGCGCGGCCGTGGCGTGGACACCGATCGCGCTCACGTGATGCGCGATGACGTCGTGCAGGTCTATCGCGATCGCCTCGCGCTCCCGTGCCAGCGCCTGGTTCAGCTCGGCCTCGGCGTCCCGCACGGCGGCCTCCCGCTGGTTGCGGAGTTCGTCGACGTACGCCTTGCGCCCGGTGGTGTAGCGGCCGACCAGCCACGGCAGCAGTGAGTTGGCGACCACCAGCGACAGCACGGTGACGGGCGCGGTCAAACCGCTGATCACCAGTGACGACAACACTCCGGCCGCGAGGACGACGAGCGATCCCTTGGCAGGCCAGCCCTTCAACCAGGCGCCCGCGCGATAGGCGGCGACCAGCTGCCCGGCGGTGCTCGCGCTGCGGCCGGGCAGGACGAGGGCCAGCACCGGGACGAGGACGGCGTGGACGAGCGCGACCCACCCGGACAGCCGCGGCGCCGTCGCCAGCGCCGCGTCGGCGACGACGATTCCGGCCAGGAACAGGAGGTTCGCCGATCCCAGTTCGGGCCCGCGCGTCGCGAAGCTCACCACGTCGGTCACCAGGCACGCGGCCGCCACCATGATCGACTGCCGGGCCAGCGACCGCGCCACGGGCTGATCGTCCCCTGACCGGAGCACCCGGCGAGCCGCCGTCTTCCCGAAGGCCGTTGCGCTGCTGAACATCCGGACATTGTGTCCGGCGCGGGACCGCCAGTAGTCCCCCTGCAGGGGGAGAAATGATCACGGCGCAGGGCGACGATCCGTGCGTTCCGGCTCCCTAGCGTTTCGTCCACCAGTTCGTTTCGTGGAAGGAACATCCCGTGAAGATCCGTGTGACCGGCAAGCTCGCCGCACTCGCCTGCGGCTTGGCGCTGTTCGTGTCGTCCTGTGGTTCGGACACCGCCCCCGCGGCACCGGAAGCAGGGAATGTCGTGCAACCCGAACTGGACGAGCTCACCGCGGCCGGCGGCGTTCCCGGCGCCGAGGCACTCCTGCGGGACAAAGATCAGGTGCGCACCTCGACCAGCGGCGTCGCGAACCTCGCCGACAAGACACCGATGATCTCCGATGGCCGGATCCGGGCCGGCAGCATCACGAAGTCCTTTGTGGCCACCGTGGTCCTGCAACTGGTGGCGGAAGGCAAGGTCGACCTGGACGCGCCGATCGAGAAGTACCTGCCGGGACTCGTGGCAGGCAACGGCAACGACGGCACGAAGATCACCGTCCGCCACCTGCTCCAGCACACCAGCGGGCTGCCGAACTACCTGGGCAAGCTCGCCGGCATCGATCCGGAGACCCTCCGCAACCAGGGAGCGAATCCCGCCGAACTGGTCGCGACCGCCGTGCAGCAGCCCTCGCTCTTCGCCCCCGGCACCGGATGGACCTACTCCAACACCAACTACATCGTCCTCGGCATGCTGGTCGAGAAGGTCTCCGGCGACACCCTCTCCCAGCAGATCGACCGGCGCGTCGTCCGTCCCCTGAACCTGACCAGCACCTACCTCCCCGGCCGCGGCGACACCGAACTCCCCCAGCCGCACGCCATCGGTTACGTACCAGGCAAGAGCGGCGTGATCGACTTCAGCGACTACGACTCGACGCTCGCGTGGGCGGCAGGCGGGCTGATCTCCACGTCGAGGGACATCGCGACGTTCTACGACGCGTTGCTGGGCGGCCGCATCCTGCCGCCCGCCCAGCTTCAGGCGATGAAGTCAGCCGTGCCCGCGCCGAACCTCGGGGTGGCGAACGCGTCCTACGGACTCGGCCTGTTCACCGTGCCGCTCCCCTGCGGAGGCCAGTACTGGGGCCACGAAGGATCCACCTTCGGCTACATGTCGATGGCCGGCGTCGGCCCGGACGGCCGCATCGCCGTCATCGCGGTGAACGCCTACCCCGTGAAGCCCGAGACGTCGGGCGCGATCATGTCGACGTTCGCCACCGCGCTGTGCGGCAAGTGACCGGCGTGCGCGCTACTCGGTGAACATGGTGAACGACCGCATCTGGTCGAAGCGCGCGGCGGCGAGATCGTCCGAGCTGATCAGGAAGCACCCGTAGTACACGTCGCTTTCCGTGTGGAACTGGGCGAGCGGCACCCAGTCCCGGCTCAGCCGGTCCGCCTCCTCGTGCAGCAGGCGGAACCACTCCGCGCTGTGCAGTTCGGGGCCGTCTCCAGGCCGGTCGCCGAGGTGGACGGACGCCATCTGCGTCCACGGGCCGTCCTGGCCGCCGATCTCGGAGCAGTACCCACCGAGGCGGAGTGCGGCGGACCTGGCGGGCGCCGGCCAGAGTTCGCCGACCAGCGCGCACAGGTCGTCGATGTGCTTCAGCTCGTCGAAGAGCTGCTTCACGGTGTCCGACCGGAACTCGACGTCGCGGTCCTCGATCCAGTCCGGCAGAACCGGCTGAACCCACGCGGAGAGCCGGCGCTCGGGGATGAGGAACGGGATCTCCTCGTGGAAGAACGTCCTGCTGTCGTGGCCGGACGGCGGTGCCGCCACCGCCGTGTCCGTTCCTGCCGGGACGTACAGCGCTCGCGCGTAGTGCGACTCGGCACCGGGGGAATGTTCTTCCATGTCCTCCTCGTGGTGCAGGAACAACAGCAGCGAGCCGTCCTGCGGCAGGGCGAGCCCTTCGGCCCGGGGAAGGGCCGCGAGGTCCACCGAGCCGACGAACGGCAGCGGGTCTCCGCCGCCCGGCCACTCCACGCCCACCGGTAACCGGGGCAGTCCCCCGAGTTGCCCGACGCCTTCGTCCTCGGCGCCGGCCGCACCCGTCCAGATCGCGAACCGGAGCTGGTCGGCGAACTTGCCTACCTCGTCGTCGGGGAGGTCACGATCGAGTGCGGTGCTGCGGAACTGCTCGTAGCGATTCATGGCGCAGCATGATCGCAGACCGGTGGGAGCGCTCCCTCGAACGGTCCCGAACTCACCCGCCGAGGTGCTGGACGATCTGGATCAGGTTGCCGCAGGTGTCGTCCAGCACTGCGGTCGTAACCGGGCCCATGTCCAGCGGTTCCTGGGTGAACTTCACTCCCAGCGCGCTCAGCCGGTCGAACTCCGCGCGGACGTCGTCGACGGCGAACTGGGTCGCGGGGATGCCGTCCGCCACCAACGCGTTCTTGTACGGCTTCACCGCGGGGTGACCGTCGGGTTCGAGGAGCAGCTCGGTGCCGTCGGGGTCTTCCGGCGAGACGACGGTCAGCCAGCGGTCCGCGCCGATCGGCACCTCGGTCTTCTTCACGAAGCCGAGGACGTCGGTGTAGAAGCTGAGCGCCTTGTCCTGGTCGTCGACGAAGACGCTGGTCAGGTGGATCTTCATGGGGTGTCCTCCGGTCGCGGCCTGAGCCATCGCTCGACGATGTGCTCCAGCGGTTCGGTGTCGAGGTCGTGGAACTTGTAGCGGCCCTCACGGCGTGACCGGACCAGGCCGGCCGCTTCCAGCACGGCCAGGTGCTGGCTGACCGCCTGCCGGGTCAGGCTCAGGCCGTGCTTGGAGATCAGCCGGGTGCAGATCTCGAACAGCGTCTGGCCGTTGCGCTCGGTCAGCTCGTCGAGGATGAGCCTGCGGTTCGGATCCGCCAGTGCCTTGAAGAGCTCGCCTTCCACGTTCAGCACAATAGGCAAGTCTCCGCTTGCCTGCAAGTGGAGACTTGCCTGACACGCGTTAGCTCAGACGCCGGGCCCCGCGGCCGAACCTCGTCGCGAGGCGATCGAACGCCTCCGCGAGCTCGTCTCCGTCGATCACCTCGATGTCGACGTCGAGCTGTGCCATCCACAGCGCGAGGCGGTCCGGGTCGTCGGCACCCACGTCGACACGGCACGTGGACTCGTCGACCGCCTCGACGTCGACCGGGATGTGGATCTTCGCGGCGATCTCGGCGGCGGGAGCGTGCATGAGCACCCGTGCGCGGTACTTCCAGGCCCCCTTGCTGACGCGGGCGACGACGTACTCGACGGCGTCGTTCTCCGGGATCGCGCGCGGCCGGAACCGCGCACCCGTCAGCGCCTGCCGAACCATGCGGTCGACGCGGAAGACCCGCCAGTCGTCGCGGTCGAGATCCCACGCGAGCAGGTACCAGAGCGCTCCCCAGCTCACCAGCCGCTGCGGTTCGGTGTGGCGTGCCTCTTCGTCGCCGCCGGGCTTCGTGTAGCCGAACCGGAGCCGTTCGTGAGCGCGGATCGCCGCGGCGACGGCACCCAGGACGGAGACGTCGAGCGATGGTCTGGCCCCTGGAACAACGCTCGTCGCCTCGCGCACCGACTCCACGCGCCGACGCAGACGCGAGGGCAGCACCTGCTCCAGCTTCGCGAGCGCGGTGAGCGATGTCTCTTCCACCCCAAGCCTTTGGGTCGCGACCACACCCAGTCCGACCGCGACGGCGACGGCCTCGTCGTCGTCGAGCAGCAGCGGGGGCATCGCCGTCCCGGCGGCCAGCCGGTACCCGCCCGCGACGCCGGGACGCGCGTCCACGGGATACCCGAGCGACCGCAGCTTGCCGACGTCCGCGCGCACGGTCCTCGTGCTCACGCCGAGCCGGCCGGCGAGTTCGGTGCTCGTCCAGTCGCGCTTGAGCTGGAGCAACGACAGCAGTTCGAGCAGACGGGCCGAGGTCTCCAGCATGTTCGCGATCCTTCCAGCAATTGCGGAAGCTATCCTGCCGCATTGCCTGAAAACGTCTGCGTCATGAACGAGAACAACGCACTCACGCCGTTCCGCGTCGACATCCCGCAGGCGGACGTCGACGACCTGCGCAACCGGCTGGCGCACACGCGCTGGCCGAACCCCGTGCCGGACCGGGACGATCGCAGCGACTTCAGCCGCGGCATCCCGCTGACGTACCTGAAGGAGCTCGCCGAGTACTGGCGCGACGGATTCGACTGGCGTGCGCAGGAGGAGAAGCTCAACGAGCACGACCAGTTCACGACGGTCGTCGACGGCCAGACGTTCCACGTCGTCCACGTGCGCTCGGCGAACCCGGAGGCCACCCCGCTGGTCCTGAACCACGGCTGGCCGAGCTCGTTCGTCGACTACCAGCGACTCGTCCCGCTGCTGACCGACGAGTTCCACGTGATCATCCCGTCGCTGCCCGGCTTCGGGTTCTCCACCCCGCTGTCGGGGACCGGCTGGGAGCTGGCGCGGACGACGGAGGCCTACGCCGAGATCATGACGCGACTCGGCTACGAGAGGTTCGCGGCCCACGGCACCGACGTCGGCGCGGGCACCACCGGCCGGCTCGCGGCGACCCACCCCGAGCGCGTCATCGGCACGCACACCGGCGTCGACTCCCGGTTGCTCGGCTTGCTCGGCGACAAGTTCCCCTTCCCCGAAGGCCTGTCCGAGGACGAGACCGCCCAGATCGAGGCGATGCGCACCGAGCACACGGCCGAACGCGGCTATCTCCTGATGCAGGACCACCGTCCCGACACGATCGGCGCGGCGCTCACCGACTCCCCGGTCGGTCAGCTCGCGTGGATCGCCGAGAAGTTCAGGACCAGGACCGGCGACACCTACCGGACCCCGGACGAGACGGTCGACCGCGACCAGCTCCTCACGAACATCAGCCTGTACTGGTTCACCCGCAGCGGCGCGTCGAGCGCGCAGTTCTACTACGAGTCGGAGCACTCCGGACTCGACCTGGTCATGGCCGCCGGCGTGCCGTCGGGATGGGCCGTGTTCGACACCCATCCGCTCGTGCGCCGCGCGATGGACCCGGGGAAGATGATCGGTCACTGGAGCGAGTTCGCCGAGGGCGGTCACTTCCCCGCGATGGAGGAGCCGAAGCTGCTCGCGGACGACATCCGCGCCTTCTTCCGCGGCATCTCCTGACCGCGCGTCCGGCGGTGGTCCCGCGATCTCCGGGGTGAGTTCGCCACGGCGAGATCGTTTGATCGCTTTCCGCGAAAAGGGTGTCGCACCAGGCTTTTCGGTCGAGGAGGTGGGGCGGTGGGCGGTTGTCCTCCGTCCCTGCCTCCGGCCGAACCTCGGCGCGGACGGCGCTGCGTGACTCCACTGTGGACAGTCCGCTGCCAGAGCCCGAACGGCCACACCAACGACGAGATGCCCCCAGCACGTTGACCGGACAATCCCCCACCACGAGCGAACCACGGGAGGCACCTTCGACCGTCGAATCCCCCGTGGACGATCGCGTACTTCTGTGAAGACTGCACAGCCGATTTTCCTTACCTCACAGGGGTTCGCTGGACTAGGCTCAGGATCGGAATCTCAGCGAACCCTCCGATGATTACGGTCAGCGCGGATCCGAGGAGCTACCGACGTGGTCGAGACGCACGACATCGTTCGCCCACCCGCCGAACTCAGCGCGGCCCTCGCGGTCCTCGGCAGTGCGACGGCCAGCGCCGAGCTCAGCCGCATGGGCATCCGCAGCGCGTTCATCCGCGGGCCGGTCTCGGTGACGCCCGGAATGCGCGTGGCGGGACCGGCGCTGACGTTGCAGTTCCTGCCCAAGCGGGAGGACCTCTACCCCGTCGACGAGTACGAGGAACCGGAGAAGCAGCTGCACCGGCACGTCATGTACCACGCCCAGCCCGGCGACATGATCGTCGTCGACGCGCGCGGTGACATGAGCAGCGGTGTGTTCGGCGAGATGATGCTGACCTACTTCAAGGGCCGCGGTGGCGCCGGCGTGGTGATCGACGGGTGCCTGCGCGACACCGGCGAGGCCAAGCAGCTCGGCCTCGGGCTGTGGATCCGCGGCGCCACCCCGAACTACCACGCCCAGACCGACATCGTCCCGGCCGCCGTCAACGTGCCGGTGGCGTGCGGTGGCACGCTCGTCGTGCCGGGCGACATCGTCGTCGCCGACGACGACGGGGCCGTGGTCGTGCCGATCAAGCTCGCGCCCGCTCTCGTCGCCGTCGCCCAGGAGCACGCGGAGTGGGAGGAGTTCTCCCGGATCCGGCTCTCCGAGGGTGGCGACCTGCGGCGGTACTACCCGCTGTCGGACGAGGCGCGGCCCGAGTACGAGCGGTGGCGCGCCGAGCAGGGCCGAGCCTGACTCAGCTCCACAGCCGGTCGTGGCTCGACTCCGCGTCCCAGTGCGTCGTCTCGGCGAAGAACACCGGATCGCGCGGGTCGAGGTGCCGTCGCAGGAGTTCCTCGTCGATGTCGCCGAACCCCAGCCCCGGCGTGTCCGGCACCGTGATGTGGCCGTTCTGGATCAGCGGCCGGGGCAGGCCGGTGACGAGGTCGCTCCAGAACTCCACTTCCGCCGCGTGGTGTTCGAGTGCGAGGAAGTTCTCCGTGGCGGCGGCCAGGTGCACGCACGCCATCGTCGCGATGGGCGACGCCGCCAGGTGCAGCGCCATCGCGATCCCGCGTTCCTGCGCGTAGTCGCCGAGCCGTTTGGTCTCCGCGATCCCGCCCGCCGTCGCCGGGTCGGGGTGCACGACGCGGATGGCGCCGGCGTCGAGCAGCGGCCGGAAGCCGTCGAGCAGGTAGATGTCCTCCCCCGTGCACGTCGGGACGGCGACGGCCTCGGTGAGCTGACGCCACTGGTCCGTCAGCTGCCACGGGATCAGGTCCTCGATCCACGCCAGCGTGAACGGCTCCAGCGCGCGGCCGATCCGGATGCACGAGTCGAGGGCGATGTGGCCGAAGTGGTCGGCGGCCAAAGCGATGTCGTAGCCGACGACGGAGCGAACCGTGTCCACATAGGACGCCAGGTGGTCGACTCCCCTGGCGGTGACCTGGATGCCGGTGAACGGGTGCATCGTCGTCAGGTCCGCGCGGGCACCCGGCGGCGCGATCAACGCCCCCGGCACGTCCCACAGCAGGTCGATGCCCACGTCCATCTTCAGCATCGTGAACCCGCTCCGCCTGCGGTCCAGCAGCCGGGCGCCCATCGCGTGCGGGTCCGGCAGCGACGGAGTGTCGGCGTAGCAGCGGATCTCGTCCCGGAACCGGCCCCCGATCAGCGCGTACGCGGGCACCCCGTACGCCTTGCCCGCCAGGTCCATCAACGCCATCTCGACGCCGGAGACCCCACCGCCCTGACGGCCGTGGAACCCGAACTGCCTGATCTTGCGGAAGATCTTGTCGACGTTGCAGGGGTTCTCGCCGATCAGCCTGCTCTTGAGCACGAGCGCGTAGGTGGCACTGGCCTGGTCGCGCACCTCCCCGTAGCCGACAAGTCCCTGGTTGGTGTCGATCCTGATGATCGACGAGCGGAACGGCACCCCGGCCACAGTGGCCACCCGCAGGTCCGTGATGCGCAGGTCGCTCGGCCGGGATCCCGTCGCGACGTGCTCCTCCGTGATCGCCGGGGTCTCGCTCATCCCTTCACCGCTCCCGCGGTGAGGCCCTCGGTCAGGAACCGCTGCCCGAACCCGTACATGACCACGACCGGGATGCTGATCAGCAACGAGGCCGCGGCCAGCTGTCCCTGCGGCACGACGTCGCCGAAGATCATCGACTGCATGCCGACGGGCAGCGTCTTGTAGTCGTCCTTGGTGATGAACACGAAGGCGAACAGGAACTCGTTCCACGCGTTGGTGAGCGTGAACAGCGCGACCGCGAGCAGCCCCGGCTTGGCCAGCGGCAGCACGATCCTGATGAACGCGCCGAACCGCGTGCAGCCGTCGACCAGCGCGGCCTCCTCGAGGTCGGCCGGGATCGACTTGAAGTAGCCGACGAGCAGCCACGTCGCGAACGGCAGGGTGAACGTCGGATAGGCGAGCACCAGCGACCACAACGAGTCGTTGAGCCCGATCCCGCTCATCATCTGGTACAGCGGGATGAACAGCAGCGCGCCCGGCATCACGTAGGTGAGCAGGATCGTCACCGTGAAGCTCTCCGAACCCCGGAACTTCAGCCGCGCCAACGCATAGCCCGCCAGCGCCGCGCAGACCAGGGCGATCGCGGTGGACGCCACCGACACCATGATCGTGTTGACGTACCAGGTGCCGAACGCCCTGTCGGTGAACAGGTTGGTGAACTGCTGGGTGGTCCACGGGGTCGGCCACAGGTCGTCGGTGCGCGCGACGATCTGGTCGTCGGACTTGAAGGCCGTGACCGTCATCCAGTAGAGCGGAGCGAGCACGAAGGCCAGCAACGCCACGAGCGCGACCCCGCTGCCGGTGCCGCTGACCACCCGCGCGGCCAGCTGGTTGCCCCGCGCGGCGAGCACGGAGACGAGCCGTCCGACCGCGGCCGCGAGCACCACGAACACGCCCAGTACGAGCGCGGCCTTCCACACGATGTGCGGCGAAGCCCAGACCAGCAGGAGCACCGACGCCACGACGATCACCCACGGCATCGCCTTGCGCTGCGCGGGGGTCAGCCGCCTGCGCCCGAGGTCGCCCGCGCCCGGAAGGTCGTTGCGGCGCATCATCCGCACGAGGATCACCACGAGGATCGCGACGATCGGCAGCATCACCAGCGTGACCGCGGCGCCCGCGCCCAGTTGCAGCTGCTGGATGGCCTTGGAGTAGGCCACCATCACGTACGGGGCGGTGGCGTCGCCCGGCCCGCCCTGGGTCATCAGCCAGATCAGGTCGAAGTTGTTGAACGTCCAGATCGACGACAGCAGCACCGTCACGATCATCACGTGACGCAGACCGGGCAGCGTGATGTTCACGAAGCGCTGCCACGGCGAGGCACCGTCCACCATGGCCGCCTCGTAGAGGTGGCTGTCGATGGCCTTGAGCCCCGCGAGGAACGTCACCGTGAAGAACGGGATGCCCTTCCAGACGTTGACCAGGATCACCGACGGCATCGCGAGCGCCGGATCCGAGAGCCACTCCGCCGGCCACCGGTCGACCAGCCCGATCGAGGCGAGGACGGGCCCGATGCCGGAGTCGGTGAGCAGGACGTTGACGCTGCCGAAGATCGGGTCGAACAGCGACCGCCAGGTGAAGGCCGTGACGACCGTCGGCACCACCCACGGCAGCAGGATCACCCCGGCCAGGAACGCCCGGCCGCGGCGCATGTGGTGCAGCATCATCGCCGCGATCAGGCCGAGGACGACCTTGAAGATCTCGGCGTACGCGGTGAAGACGAACGAGTTGAGAACTCCCTTGTGGAACAAGGAGTCGTTGATGAGGGCCGTGTAGTTGTCCAGCCCGACGAAGACCGTCTCCGCGCCGTGCCGTTCCGTGGTGCTGGTGAGGACGGAGTCGGCGATCGGGAACAGGATCAGGCCCGCGACCAGCACCAGCGTCGGCCCGATGAACACCGCCGCGAGGCGCCAGTCACGCCCGAGCAGCCGCTGCGACCTGGTGAACGGCGAAGACGCGCTCGGCGCCGGACTGGCCGGCGCCGGTCGCTCACGGACGACGGTCACTGCTTGTAGCCCTGCTGCTCGAACACCTGCACGATCCGGGCGTGGGTCGCGGCGACGGCGTCGGCCGGTTTGGTGCCCTGGATGACCGACTGCATCATGTCCGTCAGCACGTACGCGGCGGTGGCGGCCTGTTCGCCTGGGCTCGGCGCCTGGGGGAACGCGAACCCGGTCTTGGTGGTCACCGGGAGCTTCGTGCGGGTCTGCTCCCGCAGGGCGGGGAACGCCTGGTCACCGGTCGTGTAGTACGGATCGGAGTCCCAGACCTTGTCCCACGAGGGGTTCACCAGGCACGGCGCTCCCTTCGCGACACCGAGCAGCGCGGTCCCGCTCACCATGTACTTCGCGACCAGCTTGGCGAGGTCGACGTTCTTCGCTCCCTTGAACACGACGAACGAGTTGGACTCGCCGAACGCGAGCGGCTTGTCCAGCGCCGGCCCGGTGGCGCCGTTGAACGGGTGGGTGTTGCCGTAGACCGGGTTGTTCTTGGTCTTCGAGTCGGCGTAGACGCTGAACTGGTTGAGCGTGAGCCCCAGGATCTGGGCCAGCCAGTTCTCGTTGTTGCTCGAGTCGGTCCAGCTGCCGATGCCCGGCGGCAGCATCGGCGTGTACTTCGGGTTCGTGTAGATGTCGCCGATGAACGTGACGGCGGCGACGGTCTCCGGCGAGTTGAACACCACCTTCGTGCCGGTGTTGTCCGCGATCGCGCCGCCGTAGCAGTTGACGACGTTCGCGATGAAGCCGTTGGCGTCACCGGACCTGTTGACCGTGAGGCCCCAGCCGAACCGCTTCTTCGCCGGGTCGGAGACCTCCAAGGCGTTGTCGCGCAGCTCTTCCCACGAGTAGTGGGGCTTGAGCTGGAGTCCCTTCTCCTGGTACCAGTCCTTGCGCAGGTACATCGCGGAGGCGATGAAGTGGTACGGGATCGCGAACCAGCGCCCGTCGAACACGCAGTAGGTGCTCGCCTCCGTCGCGGGTTCCCCGTAGAGCTTGCGCATCTCCTCGACCACGTCGGTGACGTCGGTGAGGGCGCCGAGGTTGTGCAGCTGGCCGACGAACCGCCGGTCGCTCACGAAGGCGAGATCACGGCTGGTACCCGCCTTCACCTCGGCGTCCATCTTCGCGACCATGTCCCCGGCGTCACCGGAGACCAGGTCGTTGCGGACGGTGGTGCCGGTCGCCTGCGCGAACACCTGCAGCGACTTGTCGAGCGCCTTGTTGGCGGACTCCGAGTACAGCTTCTGCGAGAGCATCCCGACCTGTCCGCCGCGCAGCGAGGCGGCCTGGTCGAGCAGTGCCTGGGGCACTTGGACGTCGACTTGCGGCGCCGCAGGGGTACCGCCTCCACAGCCGGCGAGACCGAGCACGCCCAGCGCGCTCACACCGAGGAAGGTGCGCCGTGATAAGCCAGAATTGTCTTCCATGACAACAACAACTCCTCTCGCGTCCGGCCATGCGGACGCGTACCGACGGGGGCGACGTTGCAACCGGCGGGACAGCGGGCGAGAGCCGCGCTGCCGGGTCGTTCATGCGGCGAAGGACGCCGAACTGCTGAAGCGTTGTCTGGCGAAATGGCCGTGCGGCGCTAACGCCGCCGGGCACTCCTGGTCTGCTGCTCCTTCTCCGCGAGGAGGTTGGAGTTGTTGGCGAGGTGTTTGCGCATCGCCGCGCGGGCACGGTCGGGATCGCGCGCCACGAGCGCTTCGTAGATCTCGGTGTGGTCGGCGGTGGCCTTGCGCAGCGCGGCCGGTGCCTCGTTGGTGATGCGCCGGCTGGCCGTGCCGAGCCAGCGGGCCGAGTACATGATCCGGTCGAGCAGGCGGTTGTCCGCGGCCCGGCAGATCTCCATGTGGAACTCGTGGTCGACCTCGAGGTACGCGTTGGGATCCGCCTCGAGCGCCGACATGCGGTCGATCTCGCCCCTGAGCCGGTCCAGCGCCTCGTCGGTGGCGCTGGCCGCGGCCATCGCGGCGAGTTCCGGTTCGAGCAGCACGCGCATCTGGTGCAGCTCCTGCAACAGCTCGCCGACGGTCTCCGACGGCAGCCACTCGATCAGCAACGGACTCAGGTAGTCCCACTCCGCAGGGGGACGCACGACGACGCGCTTTCCCTGTGCGACGTCCACGATGTCGAGCGACGCGAGGATCTTGAGCGTCTCCCGCGCCACGACGCGGGACACCCCGAACTCCTGGGAGATGTCGAGTTCCGACGGGGCCCGGCCGTCCTCCATCTCGCCGCTGACGATGCGGCGGGTCAGGTGTGCCGCCACCTGGACCGGAAGAGTGCGGACCTTGACAGGATCCGGAGACTCTTGTCCCCTTTGCATGTCATCAGCTTATAGGACAAGTTGGAGAAAGCGACAGTCCGTCTCATATGCACGACCCAGCGCTGGGAGAGCAAATGCGGATTGTGAACGTCACGACGGCAGTGGTGGCCTACCACGGCGAGGCCACCCTGGTGCGGATCGACACCGACGAGGGCATCAGCGGGTTCGGCGAGGCCAATCCCGACGCGGGTGCCGGCGCGGTGGTCGGAATGATCAACCACCTCAAGCCCCTCCTGATCGGCGAGGACCCGCGCAACGTCGAGCGGTGCTGGGAGAAGCTGCGGCGCAACAAGGTCTTCGCGGGCCCCCAGGGCGGGGTGTTCGTGATCGCCCTGTCCGGCATCGAGCTCGCGTTGTGGGACCTCGCGGGCAAGGCCGCGGGTCAGCCGGTCTACCGGATGCTCGGCGGGAAGTTCCGCGACCGGATCCGCCTCTACGCCGACTGCGGCGACGGCGACGACCCGGCGGGCTCCGTCGCCGGATGCGTCGACCGGGCCCAGCGGATGGTCGCCGAAGGCTTCACCGCCATCAAGTTCGACATCGACGACCTCCACCACCCCGCCAAGTTCGACGCCTTCAACCACACGATCAACAACGCCGAGCTGCGCTCGATGACCGAACGGGTGGCCGCCGTGCGGGAGGCGATCGGACCGGACGTCGACCTGGCCATCGACCTGCACGCCCGCTACGACGTGCCGAGCGCGTGCCGGATCTCGTGGGAGCTCGAACCGTTCCGCCTGATGTGGCTGGAGGAACCGCTGCCGGCGGAGAACGTCGACGCGCTGGCACGGGTGCGCGCGCAGACCCGCACACCGATCTGCGCGGGCGAGAACCTCTATCTGCGGTGGGGTTTCCGCGACCTGCTCGAACGCGGCGCCGTGGACGTCATCGAGCCGGACGTGCCGAAGTGCGGTGGCCTCGCCGAAGCGAAGAAGATCGCCAACCTCGCGGAGCTGCACTACATCCCGTTCGCACCGCACCTGGTGTCGACACCGCTGGGCACGATGGCCACGTCGCACCTGTGCGGAGCAATCCCCAACTTCTTCGTCCAGGAATGGCACGCCCTCGAGGAACGCGAGGTCTGGGACAGCTACGTCCACGCCGCCGACGGGAGCGGCTCGATCGTGAAGGACGGCTACATCACGCTGCCCGACACTCCCGGTATCGGCGTGGAGCTCGACATGGACGGTGTGCGGGCACACGCCGTGGCCGGTTACGGAGTGTTCGAGTAGCGGACGGAAGATCGCGAACGGGGTGGCCCTACGATCTCCGGGGTGAGTTCGCCAACGCGAGATCGATTAGACGCTTTCCGTGAAAAGGCTGTCGCACAGGGGTTTTCCGCCGAAGAGGTGGAGCGGTGGGTGGCGGTCGCCCGTCCCTGCCTCCGGTTGAACCTCGGCGGGGACGGGCCGGTCGTCGGCCAGTTCGGCGGTCCGCTCCTGCTCCCCGCCGACGCCCCCGACCCCTCCCACCCCCACGTCGCGTCCCTCGACCTGGCGGCGCTTCCCGCCGAGGCCGCCGGACTCCCCCTGCCTTCCGACGGTCACCTGCTGCTCTTCGCCTTCCCCGAGGACGACGACTGCTACGGCAACGTCGGCAGCGCCGTCCACGTCCCGGCCGGAACCGCCGTGTCCGAACGGGACAGGTACCTGTCCTGGTGGGCCGATGTGGACGACTACCGCGACATGATCGAGCAGTACCCGCGGGGACCGCTGCGGGCGGCGGCGGACCTGTCGCTGCCCCACTTCTGCGACGACGACTTCAGCGTCGACATGTGGAACGACTCGAAGTGGCCCCCGTACTCGGCCGCACTGGTCGGACTGCTCCGCGAGGCCCGTGACGACGCGGGCGACTGGGGGACGCTCCAGATCGGAGGGTGCGCCTCCGAGGAGGTGACGGACCTCCGCGACCCGGTCGAGTCGGTCATCAGCACGGCCCTGCGCGCCAAGAAGGCGGGCAAGGTGGACGGCGAGGTGTCGGAGCACTTCGCGGACTGGGTGCTTCTCGCCGACTGGCACACCGACATCGAGGGCTGGGAGGGCGCCACCGTCCACTGGGCGGTGCAGCGCGAGGACCTGATCGCCCGGCGCTTCGACCGCGTCTTCGTCACCCGGTACTGGAATCCCTGATCGGCACGTGAGCGTGGCGGTGACGTCACCGCCACGCTCACGGCTAGCGGAGCTGGTCGTCGGTGTAGTACCCGGACTCCACGAGAACCTTGTGGCAGTTGGCCTTGTCGACGCTCACCGGGTTCAGCAGGAACGCCGGAACGACCTTGACGCCGTTGTCGTAGTCGTTGAGGTTGTTCAGCTGTGGCGGTGTGCGGTCCTTCAGCACGGCCTCGGCCATCGACGCCGTGGCCTTCGCCAGTTCGCGGGTGTCCTTGTAGATCGTCGAGTACTGCTCGCCGGCGAGAATGGACTTCACCGAACCGAGCTCGGCGTCCTGGCCGGTCACGATCGGGAACTCGGGGCCGTAGCCGCCGTTCTTCAGCGCGGTGAGGATGCCGAGGGAGATGCCGTCGTAGGGCGAGAGCACACCGTTCACCTTGGCCTTGCGGTAGCTCGTGCCGAGGATCTCCTCCAGGCGCTTGCGGGCGGTCTCGCCTTCCCAGCGGAGGGTCGTGACAGCCTGGAACTCCGTCTGACCGCTGCGCACCACCAACCTGCCGTCGTCGAGGTACGGCTTGAGCACCGACATGGCGCCGTTGAAGAAGAACGCCGAGTTGTTGTCGTCCGCCGAGCCGGCGAACAGTTCGATGTTGAACGGGCCCGCCGCGGGGCCGGGGCTGCCGTCGGGGTTGCGCAGGCCCAGCCCGGTCAGCAGCGACTCGGCCTGGTAGACGCCGACCCGGAAGTTCTCGAACGTCGCGTAGAAGTCGACGTTCGGGCTGCCGCGCAGCAGCCGGTCGTAGGCGATCACCGGAATCCTGGCGTTCGCGGCCGTGTCGAGCGGCTTGGTCAGCGCGGAGCCGTCCACCGAAGCGATGATCAGGAGCTTCGCGCCCATGGCGATCTGGTTCTCGATCTGCTTCACCTGGGTGGGCACGTCGTTCTCGGCGTACTGCAGGTCGACCCGGTGCCCTCGCGACTCCAGGTCGCGCTTGATGTTCTCGCCGTCGCTGATCCAGCGCTCCGACTTGGTCGTGGGCATGGTGACGCCCACGAGCGCACCGTCACCGGGTTTGGGCTGCTGCCCGTCCGCTGGCCCGCCGCACGCCGCCGCCAAGAGCGCGACTGCCAGCACAGCGAACCTCGGGAATCTCATTCCGGCTCCTCGCGTGGATCAACGTTGACGGTCGCCACGGTTCGAGGCAGGCCGAGAGCGCGGCTTCGGGTGTGACCCGCGCCACAAGCGGATGTGGACGTTAACAACCGAACTTGGCCGAATCAAGCATGGACGCGAAGACGTTTCACTCCTGCCGGCTCATCGATTCGCTTATCGAATCGCTTCTTGCACCTGACACTGGTGTCAGGTTTTAACCTCACGGCATGACTCTCTCCTCCGGCTCACACGACGGTCGCTTCGACGCCGTGCGCGCCGCGTTCGAGAACAACCTCGCCACCGGCGAAGAGCTCGGCGCCTCCCTCGTGGTGGACGTCGACGGTGAGTCTGTTGTGGACATTTGGGGCGGATACCGCGATACCGCACGAACCGCCGGCTGGGAACGGGACACCATCGTCAACGTCTGGTCGACGACGAAGACCGTCACCAGTCTCGCGACGCTGCTGCTGATCGATCGCGGACTGCTGGACGCGCATGCCCCGGTCGCCCGGTACTGGCCCGAATTCGCCGACCGCGGCAAGGACGTCATCGAGGTCCGCCACCTCCTGTCGCACACCTCCGGCCTGTCCGGACTGGAGCAACCGGTGAAGCTCGCCGATCTCCACGACCCGATGGACACGACGGCGCTCTTCGCAAGCCAGGAACCCTGGTGGGAACCCGGTACCGCATCCGGCTACCACGCGGCCACCTACGGCCACCTCCTCGGCGAACTGGTCCGGCGGGTCACCGGCAGCACGCTGCGCGAGTTCGTCGCGAACGAACTGAGCGGCCCGCTGGCGGCGGACTTCCACCTGGGCGCGGCGGAGGAGGACTGGCCGCGCATCGCCGAGATCGTCCCGCCGCCTCCGCCGACGCGGCTGCCAGAGCCCGGCAGCGTCGCGGCCCGAACGTTCGCCGGCCCGGCCGTGGACGCCGGCGCGGCCAACACCGCAGACTGGCGCGGAGCGGAGATCGGCGCGCTGAACGGCCACGGCAACGCCCGTTCGGTGGCCCGGCTGCTGTCGGTGATCTCCCGAGGTGGCAGCGTCGACGGCACCCGCTTCCTCAGCGACGCGACACTGGACCTGATCTTCGAGGTCCAAGCCGACGGTGTCGACCTGGTGCTCGGCATTCCGATCCGCTGGGGAACGGGTTTCGCGTTGCCCAGGAAGGAGACACTCCCCTGGATCCCCGCCGGGAAGATCTGTTTCTGGGGCGGCTGGGGCGGGTCGATGATCATCATGGATCTCGAGCGCCGGCTCACCATCTCGTACGCGATGAACCGCATGGCGCCCGGCATCATCGGCTCGAACCGCAGTGAGGCCTACGTTTCCGCCGTGTACGAGGCGATCGCCTGAGTCAGGCCACGGGGTCGACTCCGGTCAGCTCGACGCTCTTCGTCCACAGCGGGGCGGCGGTGCCGGGGTCGGTCATGTGCGCGTGCGGTTGTTCGACGTGGGGTGCGCCGCGCAGGCCGAACTGGCGCGGACCCCAGAGCTGTCCACCGCGGACGTCGGGATCAAGAGCGGCCAGGACGGCAGGCCGGGCGCCGGCGTCCTTGCCGTGCAGGAGCAGTCCCGCGGGCAGCCCGAGCAGTCGCCGGGGTGTGGAGCGGGTGTGCACTCCGGCTCGCGCGGGTGTCAGGGAGTCCAGCGCACCGCCGGGATGGACCACGACGCTGAGCCAGGGACTGCCCGCGGCACGCAGACGGCGGTCGAGTTCGAACCCGAAGCTCATCTGCGCCAGTTTGGAGCGTCCGTACGTCCTCTTGGGATCGTAGGACCCGCTGGACTGCAGATCGTCCAGGTCGAGCCGTTCGGAGCGGGCCGCGAAGCTGCCGGTGGTGATGACGCGGGCGGCGGGAGCCGCGGTGAGCATCGGGGCGAGCCAGTGCAGGAGTGCGAAGTGGCCCAGGTGGTTGGTGGCGAACATCAGCTCGTGGCCGTCGACGCTCTCCCGCCGGGCCGGGGAGTCCAGCGCCACACCGGCGTTGAGCACCACGGCGTCGAGGCGATCGAGTTCCAGGGTGTCCGCGGAGGACTTCAGCGAGCGCAGATCAGCCAGGTTCAGCGGCATGTGACGGACCGCGGCGCCGGGCACCTCGGCACGAATCGCGGCGGCAGCGGCGGCCGCCTTGCCGCCGTCACGGCTGCCGAGCACGACGGTGGCACCGGCTGCGGCCAGCTGCTCGGCCACGAAGTAGCCGATGCCCGCGTTGCCGCCGGTGACCAGCACGTTCTTTCCTTCGGCGCGAAGCGGATTCACAGCTGCGGCCATCCTCGCTTGAGCCGGGCGAACGCCTCACCCAGAGCGGCCAGGCGATCGGGGCGGGACGAGGCGAGATCAGGGGTCTCGAGCACGTAGCGGGCGAGCAGGTGCTCGGAGTCGCCGGGTTCGTCGAGGCCGGCGGCTTCGGCGAGCAGCTCGGCGAGAGGGGCCTGGCAGGCGACCCACACCGTGCGGGCGTAGGCCCACAGCGCGGGTGTGCGCAGCACCAGGTCCATGCGGACCCGGTACTCCTCGGGAAGGTTCTCGTTGAACGGCCCTCGCGCCGCGAAGAAGGCGTGCAGGGCGTCCAGGACGGAAGTGCCGTCCGCTCGTTCGCGGACCGCGGCCGTCAGCGACTCCAGCCGCTCACCGCTGTCCGCGAGGATCAACGCTTCCTTGCCCGCGGGGAAGTGTGCGAACAGCGTCGCGATCGCGGTGTCCGCCGCCTCGGCGATCTCCTTCACCGTCACGTTGTCGTAGCCGCGTTCGAGGAAGAGCTTCAGCGCCGCGTCGGCCAGGGCCTGGCGGGTCGCGGCCTTCTTCCGATCGCGCCGGCCGGGCGTTGATCCACGGGTCGTCACCATGCACCCAGGATAACCTAGAACACATCCGAACTCATACTGATTGCGAAAATAGAATCGTTCTGCTTTTCTCGTGGAGACATCCTCTTCGACCCACGGGAGCACGCCATGCAGGCGTCCATCAGCACCACACCTGACCGCACGGCGCTGAGCCGGACGGTCATGTGGGCACTTCTCGGCCTGGTCCTGCTCGCCGACGCGCTCGACATGATCGACGCCACGGTCACCACGATCGCCGCGCCGAGCATCGCCGGGGAGATCGGCGGCGGGCCGGGCCTGATCAAATGGCTCGGTGCCGCCTACGCCCTGGCCATGGGCGTCCTGCTGGTGGTCGGCGGGCGGCTCGGTGACAGGTACGGCCAGCGCCGGCTCTTCCTGATCGGGATGACCGGCTTCACCGTCGCCTCCGCGATCTGCGGGCTGGCTCCCGCACCGGCCGTCCTGATCATCGCCAGGGTGCTGCAGGGCGCGTTCGGAGCTCTGCTCATCCCCCAGGGCATGGCGGTCATCGCGCGCCACTTCACCCCGGAGATGCGGCGCACCGCGTTCACCCTGTTCGGCCCGCTGCTGGGCATCGCCACGATCGCGGGTCCCGTGCTGGCCGGTTTCGTCATCGAGGCCGACGTCGCCGGACTGTCGTGGCGCCCGATCTTCCTCGTCAACCTCCTCCTGGGCACGGCGGGCATCGCGCTGGCCGCCCGCCTGCTCCCCCGCTCCCAGGGCGACCGCTCCGTCACCGTGGACGGCACCGGAGCCGGCCTGCTGGCCGTGGCGGTGCTCGGCACGATGTTCGGCCTCATCGAGGGGTCCGAGTCCGACTGGAGCCTGCCCGCCGTCCTCTCCCTCGCCGCCGGTGTGCTGTTCCTGCTGCTGTTCGCCCGCCGTCAGCGCACCGCCGCGGCGCCACTGATCAAGCCGTCCCTGTTCCGCAACAGGGGCTTCGTCTCGGGGCTGACCGTCGGGTTGATGTTCTTCGCCGTCACCAACGGACTGGCGTTCGTCATCTCCCTGTTCATCCAGCAGGCACTGGGCGCGAGCCCCGGCAGCGCCGCCGTGGGCATGCTCCCGCTCACGCTCGGCATCATCGCCGGGGCCGGGGCGGGCATGGGCCTGGCCGCGCGGATGGGACGGAGCCTGATCCTCGCCGGCATGCTCGTCACGCTCGCCGGCGGCGGCTGGCTGCTGGCTCTGGTGATGACCAGCGGCACCAGCGTCACCCTCCTCGCACTCGCACCCGCCAGTGTGCTCGCCGGCATCGGCATGGGCGCCTGCTTCGGCACGCTCTTCGACATCACCATCGGCGACGTCGACCCGACCGAGGCAGGCAGCGCCAGCGGCACCCTCACCGCCGTTCAGCAACTCGCCACCGCACTCGGCTCCGCCACGGTCACCACCGTGTACCTCCACGGTGGCGCACCCGACCGCGCCATGACCCTGGCCGTCATCACCGTCATGGTCGTCACCGCACTCTGCCTGCCGCTGCTGCGCCTTCTCCCCAAGACCGCACCGGCACCGAACTCCGCAGGCTGAGCCTGGCTTTGCCCGATGATCCGATCTGCGTCGAAGGCCGGGGCGATCATCTCGCGCTCGCCGGAGCCGACTGTGGTGGCAGGACATTCGTTCGGAGGAGTCACCGCGGGGACGGTGTCCGGGGCGTCCGCTTTGACCTTCCTCAGCAGCTGGATCCTCGACGTCGGCGAATCCCCGGCCACGCTGCGCGCGGACGCCCCGGCGAGGGACTGGTCGTGGTGCCGGACGGCTTCGGGTGGACCCGGACGACGCCAGGGCGACGCTCCACGGCGACGTCGACGAACCGGCGGCCAGGCGCTTCGCCGCGCGTTGCTCGCGCACGGAGACGTGGGACGCCAGCCACTCCCTACCCGAGCGGCCCGGCCGCCGTCGCCGACCTGATCCAGCGGGAGTCGGCGGGCGCCTGACCTAAGGCGCTGGAACCGGTGCGCCCGCGCAGCTGTTCGTCGACGTGCGGCCGGTGTCGAAGAACGTCAGCGCGGCCTCGGCGCAGGGCAGGTCCTGCAGCGAGCCGTGGGCGTCGTCCTCGATCGTCATCAGGTCGCCGCCGATGCGACCACGCATCTCCAGGGCCCAGCCGATCGGCGTCACCGGCTCGTAGAGGTGGGCGACGAGCTGCACCGGGCTCTTGCCGGCCTTGAGGTCCCACGGCCTTCCCTCCGTCGGCCAGCCGACGCAGCGTTGTTCGTAGATGCCGAACCGGCCGGCCACCGGGAAGCGTTCGACGCGCTCCTCGTGGTGGCGCCACACCGTCTCGAAGTCGCGCGCGCTGGGCGAGTCGTTGCACAGCAACGCGGTCTGCGGGAACGGGTCGTAGCGGTGGACGTCCGCGTCCCAGCCGAGGCCGCCCGGCCGTGACGGCGCCGCTGCCGCTCCGTCGTCCTTGATGGACCTGAGCTGAGCGGCGAGGCCCGCCCATTCCTTGCGGGGGTTGGCGTACATCATGTTCACGGTGTCGCCGTCGACGACGCTGCCGTCGGGCATGGTGCGCGGGTGGGCGGTCAGTTCGGCCCGCAGGTCCAGCAACGCCTGCGCCACCGCGGTCTGGGTCGCGCCGAGGTGGTAGACGGCGTCGTAGCGGGCGATCCAGGCGGCGAACTCGTGGAAGGTGTTCTCCCCCGCGTTGGCCTGACCGTCGTCCATCGTCCGCACGTCGAGCACGGGCGGCACGACGGAGTCGAGCAGCATCCGGTCCACGCGATCGTCGAACAGCGTCCGGTACATCGCGCCGAGCCCGGTGCCCCAGGAGATCCCGTAGTAGCCGATCTTCGTCTCGCCGAGTGCCGCGCGGATGACGTCCATGTCGCGGGCGACGTTCTGGGTCGTCATGGAGCGGGCGAGATCCGGGTCGCGGTCGAAGCACTCGCGGTTGCGCCTGGCGTCGCGTTCGGCGGCGAACCTGGCGCGTTCCTCCGGGGACAGCGACGGGTCCGGCTGCGTCTCGTCGCGCTCGCACGGAACGGCTGTGCTGTAACCGATGCCGCGCGGGTCGAAGCCGACGAGGTCGTGCCGGACGTGGAGCCCACCGGCCTTGCTCGCGGCGAGATGGCTCGGCATCGTCACGCCCTGCTGGCCGGGGCCGCCGGGGTTCACCAGGATCGCACCGGTCCTGTCACCGGTGGCCTTGAGCCTGCTGACGGCGATCTCGATCTGCCGCCCGCCGGGGTTCGCGTGGTCGAGCGGTACCCGGACCATCGCGCACTCGGTGCGCTGGTCGGCCGGATTCCACCCGGCGGCCACCGCCGCGCACGGTTTCCAGTCCGGTTGCTCCGCGGCGGAAGCGACGCCACCGGCGCAGAGCACGGAGGTCGTCAGCACGACGACGGACAGCATGGGACGCAAGGTCTTCCTCCTCAGGTTCGCGGACATGACTACTCGGTGTCCGTCTTGATCGCCGTCAGGATCGGGATCCGCACGGCGCGGCGGGCAGGGACGAAGGCCGCGGCGACACCGATCGCGACGGTGATCGCCATGAACACGGCCAGCCGGTCCCACGGGAGCACGGGGGTGGTGTTCGCCTGTCCGCTCACCGTCATCGCCCCGATCACGCAGCCGGACACGACGCCCACCAGCGCACCGATCACCGCGATGATCACCGACTCGATCCGCAGCACGGCGCCCACCTGGGACCGGCCGAGCCCGACTGCGCGCAGCAGGCCGATCTCGCGGATGCGTTCCATTGTGGACATCGTCATGGTGTTGACCACCGACATCGCCCCAATCAGCACCGAGACGCTCAGCATCGCGTAGAGGATGTTGAGGTACAGGTCGAACTGCGCGGCCTGCGCCTTGACGTACTCGTCGCGCGTCTGCACCACGAGGACCGGGTTGTCCAGCGCGGTGCGGATGTCGTCGCGCACCTTCTCCGCCGATCCACCGGCCTTGATGAGCACCTCGCGATTCCACCCCTCCCCCGCCGGGATGTTCGCCGTGTCGGCGAGGGCGTCCGCGCCGAACTCCTCGGGTGCGTCGAACGTGGCCACGACCGTGAGCGGTTTCTCCTTGCCCACCTTGGAACCGACCGTCCAGCCGTGCGCCGCCGCGACACCACTCTGCACCGCGATACCCGTACCGAGCTGGTCCAGCGAGCCCTCGCGCACCGTCAGCGGCACGAGCGCGCTGATCGATCTGGCGTTCACCCCGGTCACCTGCAGGGTCCCCTTGTCCAGCGGCAGCAGTGCCTGGCGCAACGCCGTGACGTGCTCGACGCCGGGAATCTTCGCGATCTCGTCGGCGATGGTCGGGCTGATCTCCGCGAACGGAAGCGCCTCCACCCGGATGTCCGCGTTGTTCCAGGCCTTCGCGGTCTCCGCGCTCTTCGCCGAGATCGAGGCGATGGGCACGGTGACGGCGGCGCAGACCGACAGTCCGATCATGAGCGCGCTCGCCGTCGCGCCGGTGCGGCGCGGGTTGCGGCGCGTGTTCTCCACGGCCAGGGTGCCGGTGAGGCCTGCGAACCGGGTCAACGGGCGGCGCAGCACGGAGGTCAGACCCGCGGCGAGCAACGGCGTGAGGATGATCAGTCCGATCAGCATGGCCGGCGCGCCGAGGTAGATCATGGTCTGCTCACCGCGGCCGAGCACGACCATCAGGGTGCCGATCGCCGTGACCACGAAACCCGTGATGTTCCTGAGGCGCAACGACTTCCCCGTCGGGGGCAGACCGGTGCGCAGTGCCGCGATCGGCGGGACCGCGGCGGCCCGGCGAGCCGGGAGGTAGGCGGCCAGCAGGGTCACGCCGAGTCCGACGCCGAACGCCGCGAGGAGCGTGGCCGGAGTGAACGGCCGCAACGGGACGGGTGCCCCTTCGAAGACGGCGAACTGCGACTTCAACGCGGCCGCGCCACCCACGCCCAGCAGGTAGCCGAGCACGGTCGCGACGACGCCCAGCAGGGACGCCTCGGTGAGGACCATGCGCAGCACGTACCGCCGCCCGGCACCGATCGCCCGCAGCAGCGCGTGTTCGCGCGCCCTGGCGGCGGCGAGCATCGTGAAGGTGTTGGCCACCAGGAAGGCCGACGAGAACAGCGCCACGCCCGCGAAGATCAGCAGGATCATCGTCAGCTTGTCGCCGTAGCTCGCCTCGCGCCTGGTCAGCTCGTCAGCGGTGTACGAGCGGAGCTCGGGCAACGCCTTCACCACCGCGGTGGCCAATGCCTGTTGACCGGTGCCCGGCGCCGCGGTGAGCAACGCCGAGGTGTAGCCGCCGTTGCCGGGGGCGAACTGCTCCCTCGCGGTGGCGTCGGCGAACGCGACGAGCGTGCCGCCCTGCACGATCTCGGTGCTCTCGAAGTCGAACACACCGGTCAGCCGGACGTCGCGCGCCGTGCCCACCACGACGACCCGCATCTTGTCGCCGACCTGGTAGCCCGTGCGTTGCGCGGACCACTTGTCGAGCGCGACCTCGTCCGGTCCGGCCGGAGCGGCGCCGCTGGTCAGTTTGTGGCGCTGCGGGTCGAAGTTGACCCCGCCGTCGGATCCCCGAGTGCCGACGAGCGTCCCGTCCTTGCCGACCAGGAACGCCGGGCCCTCGGCGACGAGGTGCAGGCCGCCCACCCCGGGCACGCCGCGCAGCCGTTCGGCCGTAGCGGGGGACATCGCCTCGTTGTCCCGCTGCTCGGCCTGCACGTCGAAGTCCTTGGGGGCGCCTTCCACCGCCGCGCGCACGGTGTCGCCGTAGACCAGCGAGCCGGTGACGAACGCGACGCCGAACACGATCGCGATCGCCGGCAGGAGGAAGCGCATCCGGTTGTCCGTCATGGACCGCCATGCCACGCGGATCATCAGCGCACCGCCTGGCCGTCGAAGCGGCGCATCCGGTCCAGCACCAGATCCGCTGTGGGGCCGGCCATCTCGTCGACGATCCGGCCGTCGGCGAGGAACAGCACGCGGTCCGCGTAGCCGGCGGCGATCGGGTCGTGCGTGACCATCAGGACCGTCTGTCCCCACTCCTTCGCGCACCGGCGCAGCAGCCCCAGGATCTGCGCACCGCTGCGGGAGTCGAGGTTGCCGGTCGGTTCGTCGGCCACCACGATCTCCGGCCGCGACACGAGCGCCCGCGCGCAGGCCACGCGCTGCTGCTGACCGCCGGACAGTTCGGAGGGCCGGTGCCCGAGCCGGTCACCGAGCCCGACCGCGTCGATCACCCGCCGCGTCCAGTCCTGGTCCGGTTTCACCCCGGCGAGCGTCAGCGGCAGGACGATGTTCTCCCAGGCCGTCAGCGTGGGCAGCAGGTTGAACGACTGGAAGACGAACCCGATCTTGTCCCGCCGCAGCCGAGTGAGCTCGGCCTCCTTCAGCGAGCCGAGGTCGGCGCCACCGACCCACGCCTTGCCCGAGGTCGGCGTGTCGAGCCCCGCGAGGCAGTGCATGAGGGTGGACTTGCCGGAGCCGGACGGCCCCATCACCGCGGTGAACTCGCCGCGCCGGAACTGCGCGGACACCTCGGCCAGCGCCGTCACCGCGGCCTGCCCGGACCCGTACACCTTGCCCAGCCGGTCGGCCACCGCCACCGTTCGCTGATCCATCTGACACCGTTCTCGTCGACTTCGGGGAACGGTCCAGAGCCTGCTGGCGCAAGACGCCGCGCGGATCCATCGCACTGCTGAGTGATCTCGGCGCGGCTCCACCAAAAGGTTGAGGCGTCTGGCCGCGGCTCTGACCTACCGTCGCCGGTATGACAGGCATCCTGACGCGGCTCACCTGGTGGCAACGCGTCGTCTTCTGGCTGATCGTCGCGGCTGGGGGCGCCGTGCTGGTCGTCGAGGCGTTCAGCTCACCTAGCGTGTACGGGGCCGTGGGCCTGGTGATCTGCGGGATCCTGCCCTCGGTGGCGTTGTTCACGCGCGACCTGCCCGCACGCGCCGTGGCGGGCATCGGGACGCTGTCGATCGCCTTCACCGTCGTGTGCGCGACCGTGCTGCCCGGTCACCTCGACAACACGTTCGGGTTCTTCGAGCTCATCGGGCTCGCGTGCCTCTGCGTCCGGACCCTGCTGGTGTTCCCGGCCTGGCGCGCGGCGGGGCTGTGCCTTCTGCTGGGCCTCGCCGCGACCACACTGCCGTTGCGCCTGGAGGACCTGGACACCGCCTACACCCCCTTGATGGCGTTCGTCATCGCCGTGGTGTTCGCGTTCGTCCTGCTGCTCGGCCTGGTCATGCGGCTGTACGACCGCAGCCGCACCGACTCGTTCCAGCTGTCCCGGCAGGCGCAACGGCTGGAGTACGCCCGCGACCTGCACGACTTCGTGGCCCACCACGTGACCGCGATCGTCGTGCAGACCCAGGCGGTCCGCTTCGCCACGGGCAGCGGGCAACTGCCGGACCCGGTGGTGCTGGACAAGATGCTCGACGGCATCGAACGGGCGGGCTCGCAGGCGTTGACGTCGATGCGGACCATGGTCGACGTCCTGCGCGACGACAACACCCCGATGCACCCCCACCAAGCGCTCACGCTGATGGTGACCGATCTCGCGACCAGCTTCGCCGGTGCGCCGGTGAGCACGAACGTCGACCCGGCGATCGCCTCCCTCGACCTGCCCACCTCCACTGTGGACGCCGCCCGGCACGTGGTGCAGGAGGCGCTCACCAACGTGCTCAGGCACGCCACCCGCGTCAGTCAGGTGATGATCAGCGCCCGTGCCAGGGGCCAGGAGGTGGAGATCAGCGTCACCAACGACGGCCAGGCAGGTGACAACGGCCTGCCCAAGGGCGGCTTCGGCCTGGTAGGCCTGGCCGAACGGGTGGAGTCGGCGGGAGGCAGCCTCACCGCGGGCCCGACGGGTCGTGGGTGGGCAGTGACAGCGCTTCTGCCATCCTCCACGGCATGACAATCCGGGTGCTGATCGCCGACGACCAGGAGATGATCCGCTCGGCGTTCGGGATGATCCTCGGCACGCAGCCCGACATGGAGGTCGTGGCGAGCGTCGCGGACGGCGAGCGCGCGGTGGAACAGGCCCGCCGCCTGCGCCCCGACGTCTGCCTGCTCGACATCCGGATGCCGGCGCTCGACGGCCTGGAGGCGACGCGGCTGCTCGCAGGGCCCGGTGTGGACGCACCTCTCAACGTGCTCATCGCGACCACGTTCGACCTCGACGAGTACGTGTACCGCGCGCTGAGCAACGGCGCGTGCGGCTTCCTGCTCAAGGACATGTCACCGGCTCTGCTGATCGAGGCGGTCCGCGCCGCCTCCACCGGCACCAGCCTCATCTCCCCGGCCGTGACGGTGCGGCTGCTGTCGAAGCTGGCGCCGGCGCGGCAGGACTCCACTGTGGACAGGCCGCTGCCGGAACCGCTGACCGACCGCGAACTGGACGTGGTGAAGCTCGTCGCGAACGGCCACACCAACGACGAGATCGGCGCCGAGCTGTACGTCTCCGTCGCCACCGTGAAGACGCACCTGGCGAACGCGCAACGCAAGCTCGCCGTCCGCAACCGCGTCGAGATAGCGGCCTGGGCGTGGCGCACGGGCGTCGTCACCGGTTGACCGCAAGGGCTCTGACCAGGGCGGAGCTGCTAGCGTGCGTCCGTTTCCCCGAGAACTGGAGCGCTCCGCCATGAAGTACACCGTCTCGCTGGAGATCGCCCTGCCGCGCGAGCGGGTGGCCCAGCTGCTCGCCGACCCGCGGCACCTGCCGAACTGGCTGCGCGGCCTGGTGCTGCACGAGCCGCTGAACGGGGAGCACGGGCAGGTCGGCACGAAGTCGCGAGTGGTGATGCGGATGGGACAGCAGGAGTTCGAGGCCACCGAGACCATCACGCGCCGGGAACCCGTGGACCTGCACGGGATCCCGAAGGAGAGCGTCGTCCACTTCGAACGCGAGATCGTCGGCAAGGGCATGTGGAGCGCCGCGCGCGAGCGCCTGACCGAGACCGGCCCGGAGTCGACGCTCTGGGTGAGCGAGAACGAGTACCGGTTCAGCGGCTTGCTGATGCGGCTGGTGGGGCTCCTGATGCCCGGCAGCTTCCGCAAGCAGTCGCTGCAACACATGCAGGACTTCAAGGCGTTCGCCGAGCACGGGCAGGACGTCCGCGACGCGACGGGCTGAACCGCCCGTCAGGCCGTCGTGAACGGTTCGAGGAGGCCGGAGTAGGGCTTCGTCGGCGGCGCGGCGAACTCCCCCGCCCCGCTCGTCCGCAAACCCATGCGCACCAACGATTCCACCTGCAGCACCGCCGCCTGGACGCCGTCCACGACGGGAAGGCCGACCCGGCGCTCGATCTCGGCGCGCTGGGCGGTCATGCCGGCGCACCCGAGCACCACCACGTCCGAGTCGTCCGCCGCCACCGCTCTACGGCAGGCGGCGACCACGGCGTCCACCGCGGCCTCCACCTCCAGCACCGGCACGTCGCAGGCCGACACGCCTCGGCAGAACCCCGCCACGCCGTAGCGGTGGGCGAGGTCCCAGGCGCGGCCGCGGGTCCGGTCCAGCGTCGTGACGACGCTGAACCCCCGGCCGAGGAAGGCCGCGGTGCGCATGGCCGCCTCCGCGATGCCGACCACGGGACCGTCCGCGAGTTCGCGAGCGGCCTCCAGGCCCGGATCGCCGAAACAGGCGATCACGTAGCCGTCCGCCCGCGTGGACGCGATCTCGGCCAGCAGACCCGGCACGCTGAGGGCCTCGTCGTAGTGGCTCTCGATCGACGCCGGACCCATTGACGGACACGTGGTTCGCACGTCCACGCCCGGTGCGGCGATCGCGGCGGCCGCGCGGCCGATCGTCTCGGTCATGGCCGCGCTGGTGTTGGGATTGACGACCTGGATCCTCACCGGTCTCCCCGTGACAGCAGGGTGAACACCACGAAGCCCAGTGCCATGCCGACGAACCAGCTGTAGGGAGCGACGTCCGACAGCGCGGGCAGCAGGACCGGCACCATCGCCACGAGCGAGGCGGCGGCGGTCGCGATGATCGCCTTCGGGTTGTACCCCTTGCGGTACCAGTACTTCCCGGTGGGCGACATGCTGAACAGGTCGTCGACGTCGACGCGCTGCCGTGCCACGACGTAGTGCCCGGCGATGAGCACGCCGAACAACGGGCCGATGAACGCGCCCAGCGTCTCCAGCGTGTAGTGGATCACCGCCGGGTTGTGGTAGAGGTTCCACGGCGTGATCAGCACCGAGCCGACCGCGGCGATCATGCCGCCCGCGCGCCAGCTGATCCGCTGCGGGTTGACGTTCGAGAAGTCGAACGCGGGCGAGATGAAGTTGGCGACGATGTTGATGCCGACCGTGGCGATGCTGAACGTCAACGCCCCCAGCACGATGGCGAACGTGCTGTCGATCCGCGCGACCGTCGCGACCGGGTCGGTCAGCAGCTCGCCGAACACCGGCACGGTCAGCGAGGCGGTGACCACGACCAGCACGGCGAACACGAGGAAGTTCACCGGCAGGCCGAGCAGGTTGCCGCGCTTGACCGCCGCGAACGACTTGCCGTAGCGGGAGAAGTCGCCGAAGTTGAGCATCGGTCCGGAGAAGTACGAGACCACCAGCGCGATGGCGCCGAACATCACCGGCAACGACGCCCAGCCGGTGTGCACCACGCCGCCGAGGTTGAAGTCGATCGCTCCCCAGCCCGCGCGGGCGATCAGGTAGCCGGCGAGCAGGAACATCACCACGTACACGGCGGGGCCGCAGAAGTCGATGAACCGCCTGATCGTCTCCATTCCCGTCCAGAACACCGCCGCCTGCACGAACCACAGCACGGTGAACGACGCCCAGCCCAGCGCGGACAGCCCCAGGAACCCGTGCTGCTGCACGTCCGCGTACGGCAGCAACGACGGGAACAGCTTGAGCAGCACCACGTCCAGAGCCGCGGACGCCAGATAGGTCTGGATGCCGTACCAGGCCACCGCGATCAGCCCCCGGATCACCGCGGGCACGTTCGCCCCCAGCACGCCGAACACACTGCGGCTGATCACCGGGAACGGCACGCCGGTCTGCTGGCTGGGCTTCGCGACGAGGTTGCAGAAGAAGTGCACGATGCCGATCCCCGCCACCAGCGCCACCAGCACCTGCCAGCCGCTCAGGCCCAGCAGGAAGAGACTGCCCGCGGTGACGTACCCGCCGACGCTGTGCACGTCCGACATCCAGAACGCGAAGATGTTGTAGGAGCCCCAGGTCTGCTTCTCCAACGGGGCCAGATCGGCGTTGGTCAGCCTCGGGTCGTAGGCGAGCCTGCGTTCCGCGTTCGTTGCTGTCGCTGTCATCGCCGCGCTCCTGCCTGGTGGGGTGACGCCACCGTAGGAAGGAGTTGTTTCCCGGCTGCTACGGGAAACGTATATCTTCCCCGTCCGCGAACAGGCCGGTGTCCCTCGGCACGGCCGCCAGCGACGACCGCAGCCGGTCGTGGTGCGTCCGGGCCGCCTCCACCAGCGTTGTCGCGTCCCGTGCCACGAACGCCGCGAGCATGCCCTCGTGGTCGGCGTGCAGCGCCACGCGTTCCGCCTCGCGCACGTGTGCCATGGGCTGCAACGGTTCGGTGAGGTTCCAGGCCGACTCGAACATGTCCAGCAGCCGTTTCATCCCGCTCGGCGAGACCAGGGCGAGGTGGAACCGGCGGCTCTCCCGGTGGTACGCCCGCACGTCACCGGCCGCCAGCGCGTCGGCCAGTGCGGCGTGCGCGGCGCGGGCCTGCTCGTCGTGGGCCGGTCGCGCCCGCGAGACCGCGGCCCCCAGCGCCGCGGCTTCGAGCACGCCCCGCACCACGTACAGCTCGTGCAACTCCCCTGGCGTCAGCTTCGCGACGGTGTAGCCGAAGTTCGGCCGGTGCTCGACCAGGCCCTCGCCGATCAACGTCTTGAGCGCCTCCCGCACGGGGATCCGGCTCACGCCGAACACGGCGGCCACCTCGTCGAGCGGAATGGCGCTGCCGGGCGGCACGCCGTCCAGCAGGCACCGCCGCAACTCGGCGAGGATGGCCGCCTGCGCGCTGTCACCGCGGTCGGCCTCCAGCTTGGCCACCACGATGGACCTTCTCCTGGGCGCCCGCATCGGGCCACGGTAGCGTCAGCAAAGCCGCCGTCCTACCTTCGGGGAACGCCCGTCTCAGGCGCTCTTGACCGAGCCCGCGTGCACGGTCCAGTTGGACCCGACGGCGCTCGGCATCGTCGGCGAGGCCAGCAGCACCACGGCGCGGGCGATCTCGTCCGGGTCGATCAGGCTGCCGGTGAGCATGCCCGACTGGTCGGGCAACGCCGCCAGCAACGCGCTGTGCTCGATGCCCATGTTCGCCGCGACGCCCGCGAGGTAGCCGTCGGGACTCAGCATGATGTTCGTCCGCGTGCCGCCGGGGGTGACGGCGTTGACCCGGACGCCCGCACGGCCGACCGCTTCGGCCAGGCCGCGGGTGAAGGCGTTCAGCGCCGCCTTGGCCGACGAGTAGGGCAACGGCGCGGTGTGCGGGTCGCGGGCGCTGGTGGAACTGATGTTCACCACGGCGCCTTTGGCTTCGATCAACGCGGGAAGCGCGGCACGGGTCGTGCGCACCGCACTGCCCAGGTTCAGCGCGAACACGTTCGTCCAGGTGTCGTCGTCTCCGCTCAACGGATCTTCGAACATCCCGTCCGGCACGTCACCGCCGCCGGCGTTGTTGACCAGCGCGTCGAGCCGCGGGTCCAGCGCCAGCGTCGCCTCGACCAGTTCGCGCGGACCGTCCGGAGTGGACAGATCGGCCGGGATGAAGTGGGCGCCGGTCTCCTTGAGCTCGGCGGTGTTGCGGCGCGCGGCGGCGACGACGGAGGCGCCCTCGGCGACGAACGCCCGGACTACGGCGAGCCCGATGCCCTTGCTCGCCCCGGTCACGAGCACGCGCTTGCCTTCGAGTTGCAGGTCCACGACTGGTTCCTCTCTGCGGTGTTCTCTCCCCATTAAGTGATACACGGCTGTCACGGATATGCAATAGCTGTGACAGCCATGTATCATTTGCTGGTGGCTGAGACGACTGCGCGGCGCCTGCGGGCGGACGCGGAAACCAACACCGCGCGGATCCTCGCCGCCGCGGAGGACGTGCTCGCCGCAGATCCCTCCGCGTCGCTGGAGCGCATCGGCGAGGCGGCCGGCCTGACCCGCGTCACCGTGCATCGCCGGTTCGCCTCACGCCTGGCGCTGCTGGAGGCGTTGTCCGAGCAGCTCAACCAGCGCTACCTCAGCGCGCTGGAGCAGGCGCGGACGCACGCGGTGTCTCCGCTGCTGGAGTTCCAGCGGCTGACCGAGATCGTCTTCGAGCTCAAGGTCAGCCATCGGTTCGCGATGGAACTGGCCAGCGACCAGGAAGGCTGCCACTCCGGACTGAGCCCCGAGGTCGCGGCCGGGCTTGAACAGGTCTTCGCACGCCTGAGGGAGGCGGGAGACATCACCGCGGTCGGCGCGGACTGGTGCCGCCACGTCTACCTCGCCCTGCTGCACGAGGTTCACACACTGCCCGAGAACGCCCCGGACCTCGTCGCGGCCGGAGCGTCACGGGCCGAACTGGTCGTCAGGACCGTCGTCGGCGCTCTGGGAGGCACCGCCCGAGGCTGACGCACCGGCTCACAGAACGCGCCCGTGCACCGCGACGATCCCGGCCACCACGATGTCGACCCCCGACAGGAACTGCTCCCGGTCGTCGTGGTCGCGGATCTGGCCGGCGACGGCGCGGACGAAGGGGTAGCTCTCGGAATCGAGCTGCTCCCACGCCGTCGCGACGGAGTCGAGGTGCGTGCCGCGGTCACCGGTCCGGCCCTGCGCGCCGCCGGCGTTGACCGCGTTCTGGCCCGCCGCGCCGAGGACGTAGTTCACGAGCGCCGAGGTCGAGTGGAACCAGGCGGGTTCGGGCACGCCCAGCGTGCGGACCTGGCGGCCGAAGCTCTCCCAGACGCGGGGCGCCACCGCGTTCAGCGGATTGCGCGCGAACTGCGTGGCGAGCTGGGCGCCGAGCCAGGCGTGCCGGTCGATCGCCTCGTAGAGGCCGAGTGCCACGGCCCGGATCCGCTCCCCCGGCGTGTCCCCGCTGACGGGCGGCGTGGACAGCGCGACGGAGACGACGGCCTCGGTGGCCGCGTCGAGCAGCTCCCCCTTGTTCGCCACGTGCCAGTAGAGCGCTCCAGCGCCGGTGGCGAGACGTTCGGCGAGGGCGCGGAAGGTCAGCCCGCTCTCGCCGGCCGAGTCGAGCAGCTCGACCGCCGCCTCGACGATCCGCTCGCGGGAGAGGGCGTCCGTGCGCCGGGTCCGTGATGTCACGCACTCATCTTGACACGTCTGGAACGTCGTTCCAAGATGGAATGGAACAACGTTCCAATCTTGGAGGAGTGCCATGAGCACGGAAGTCACGATCATCGGAGCAGGCGTCGGCGGGCTCGTCCTCGCTCGCGTGCTGCACGTCAACGGCATCGCGTCGACGGTGTACGAAGCCGATGCCTCCCCCACCGCCCGCACCCAGGGCGGGCAGCTCGACATCCACGAACACAACGGGCAGATCGCACTCGCGGCCGCGGGACTCACCGAGGAGTTCCACGCGATCATCCACGCGGGCGCCGAAGCCCACCGGGTCCTCGGATCGGACGGCACCGTCCTGCTCGACCTGCCCGACGACGGCACCGGCCACCGCCCCGAGGTGCTGCGCGGCGACCTGCGCCGAATACTGCTGGAGTCCCTCCCGGAGGGCACGGTGCGGTGGGGCCACAAGGTCACCGCCGTCGCGCCACTCGGCGGAGGACGTCACGAGGTGACCTTCGCCGACGGCTCGACGGTGACGACGGACCTGCTCGTCGGTGCGGACGGCGCGTGGTCGCGGGTCCGGCCGCTGCTCTCGGCCGCGAAGCCCGAGTACTACGGCACGTCCTACGTGGAGACCTACCTGTACGACGCCGACACCCGTCACCCGGCCGGCGCCGCGACCGTCGGCGCCGGCGGCATGTCCGCGCCGACGCCTGGCAAGGGCATCCAGGCCCACCGCGAAAGCAACGACGTGCTGCACACGTACGTGGCACTCGAGAAGCCGCTGGAATGGTTCGCGGCGATCGACTTCACCGACCCGGCGGCGGCGACCGCGGCGATCGCGGCCGAGTTCGAGGGCTGGGCACCCGAACTCACCGCACTGATCACCGACGGCGAGACCCCGCCGGTCCTGCGCCCGATCACCGCGCTGCCCGCCGAGCACCGCTGGCAGCGCGTACCGGGCGTGACCCTGCTCGGCGACGCCGCACACCTCTCCCCGCCCAACGGCGAGGGCGCCAACCTCGCCATGCTCGACGGCGCGGAGCTCGGCCGGTTCCTCGCCGCACGTCCGGGCGACGTCGAAGCCGCTCTCGCCGCCTACGAGGCGGAACTGTTCGTTCGCAGCACCGCGGAGGCGGAGGAGGCCCGCCGGGACTTCGAGCTGATCTGCGGTGCGGGCACACCGGGATCGATCCTCAGCCTGCTCACCGGCGCCGAGTAACTCATTTCGCCAGCACCGTGAGAAGCCTGGCCACCTCGTCGCGCACCGCGTCACGGCCGGGAGCGAGGTAGCGGCGTGGATCCGTCAGGAGTTCGCGTTCCCCCAGCACCGCACGGACCGCCTCGGTCAGCACCTGGTTCAGCCGGGTACCGATGTTGACCTTGACGATGCCGTTCGCGACCGCGCCCCGCAGGCCGTCGTCGCTCACCCCGGACGAGCCGTGCAGCACCAACGGCACCGGGACCGACTCGGCCAATGCGGAGATCAGGTCCTCGTCGAGCACCGCGCTGCGGTCCGCCATGGCGTGCGACGAGCCGACGGCCACCGCGAGCGAATCGACACCGGTCGCGGCGACGAACTCCGCGGCCTCGCGCGGATCGGTGCGCACACCGGGAGCGTGGGCACCGTCCTTGCCGCCGACCTCGCCCAGTTCGGCCTCCACGAGGCATCCAGCGGCGTGACAGCGCTCGACCACGGCCCGCGTCCTGGCCACGTTCTCGGAGTAACTCGATTTGGCGGCGTCGAACATGACCGAGGTGATGCCCAGCTCGAGTCCCTCGTGGATCAGCGCTTCGTCCTCGACGTGGTCGAGGTGGACCAGTACGGGCACGCTCGCCTCGGAAGCGAGCCGCAGGCACGCGAGCGCGAAGGGCGCCAGCGATCCGTGATAGCGCACGGCGTTCTGTGAGATCTGCAGGATCACCGGGAGCCCGCTCAGCTCGGCGCCCGCCACGATGGCCTCGGCGTGCTCGATCAGGATCGCGTTGAACGCGCCCACCGCGCGTCGCTCCGCACGCCTCTCGCCGAACAACGTGGTCCAGTCCTCGATCATCGAACTTCCTTCACCGTCGTCAGGGGGATCCAGCGGCCTCGGGCCGCCAGGTCGATCTCGCCGGCCACCGGTCGCAGCACCGCCGCGGCCGAGGTCGCGACGACGTCGGCGAGCGCCGCGACCCAGTCGACGCCCTCCACCCGCGTCGCTTCGGCCAGGTGGAGCGCCAGTGCGGCGGCCGCCGCGTCGCCGGCTCCGGTCGGGTTGCCGGAGACCACCTCGACCGGCCAGGCCTGCCAGGTGCCCGCCGCGGTCACCGCGACGACTCCGTCCGGTCCGGCCGTCGCCACGACAGCGACCGCTCCCCCGGCCACCAGGTCCCGGCAGGCGGCGACGCCGGTCCGTCCGTCGAGCTCCGCCAGTTCGTCCTGGTTGGGCATCAGCACCGCTCCGCTGGGCGCGACCGCGCGCAGAGCGGGTCCGGACACGTCGGCGATGACCGGCACGTCGAACTCGGCGCACAGCTTCGTCAGCCGTGCGGGCACGTCCGGGCTCATCCCGGCCGGAACGCTGCCGGAGATCACCACAGCGCCCGCTCCGGCCTTCAATTCGTCCCGCAGCGCGGCGGCGATCGCCTCCTCCGCGCCCTCGACGGCCGGAAAACCGTTCTCCTGCAACGACGTGGTGGTGCCGTCCTCGGCCACGACCGCCACGGTCCGCCGCACGGAGGCGAGGGCGGGCACGAGTCGATGGGTGATCGCCAGCTCCTCCAACCCCGACCGGAACTCGTCGGGTGCCGCGGTCGTGGTCAGTGCCAGGGCGATGCTGTCCCCGCCCAGTGCCTTGACCACGGCCGCGACGTTCACGCCCTTGCCGCCCGCCCGTGACCGGACCTCCGGCACGCGGACGGTTTCGCCGACGCGCAGGGCTTTCACGCGGTAGGTCACGTCGATGGCGGGGTTGAGCGTGATGGTGAGAATCCGGTTCGTCACGTCGCTGCCTCGACTGCGCCGGGAACGGTCTCGCTGCTCTTCTCGGCGCGGTAGACCATCAGCGTCGAGCCGGCCAGCGCCAGCACGATGCCCACCACCTGGAACGCGCTGGGCCGTGCGCCGAACACGATGAGGGACAACACGATCGTCAGCACGGGAGCCAGCGCGTTGGTGACGGGCGCGACGATCGAGGCCTTGCCGCGACTCATCGCCATCACCAGGAACAGCGCGCCGATCGAGTTCAGCACCTGCGTGCCGGCCGTGAGAGCCGGTGCCTGCCAGGGGAAGTCCAGCGGCAGACCGCCCATCATCAGCAGTGCCACCGGAATCAGCACCAGCCCGCTGATGGTCATCCAGCCGAACGTCGACGCGTCGTCGACTCCGGCGATCGCCGCCTTGCGCATGAAGAACGCCTGCACACCCCAGGCGACGCAGACCAGCACCGCGAGCAGCAGGTAGAACCACCCGCTGTCGCCTCCCTCGCCGGTGGACACGGAGAACAGGACGACCGCGACGAGTGCGAGCACCACGCCGATCCAGGACAGCGCGCCGAGCCGCTCGCGCAGCAGGCCGAACGCCATCAGCACGGTGATCGCCGGGGACAACGCGATGATCGGGAAGATGACGTACGCGGGCCCGATGGTGAGCGCCTTGAACAACAACAGCTGCCCGCCCGCTCCGGTCAGACCGATCAGCAGCCCGTATCCGGTGGCGGTGCGGCTGCGGTCGAACTTCTTGCCGCGCAACGAGAACCAGGCGGGGATGATCATCGTCAACGCCCACACGACGTAGATCATCGGGTCGGGGTAGGCGTAGAGCTTGGTGGGCAGGGCGGAGAAAGCACCCCACACGCCCCAGAACAACACGAGCAGTCCCGCGTACGGGATCCAGTTGGTCGTGCGGAGGGTCGGGGCGGACACGCCAGATCCGGTCATCGTGAGCTCCTCAGAGGGAGAGCGCGGCGGAAGAGTGGATTTGCTCGGCCCGCAACGGGTGTCCGTGCAGGCGTGCCGCGTGCAGCGCGGCACCGATGTGCGGTTCCAACAGCGGTTCGCGCAGGTCGAAGTCGTGGGTGAGCGACTCGCGGAACGACGCCAGCACGAGCGCCGAGCCGAACACGCCGCCGGAGTACGACACCGGAACCTGTTGTGCGGCACCGAATCCGAGAGCGTCACGGCCGACGTTCACCAGCAGTGCGAGCTCACGTCCTGCCTGCCGGAGGATCTCGGTGGCGGCCGCGTCCCCGGCGTCGGCCGCCCTGACGACGACCTTGCTCAGGCTCGCGATCCTGCCGCGGTCCCCCTGCCACTGGTTGACCACGACGTCGATGGCGTCGAAGTCGACCGCGAGATCGAGCGCCTGACGCAGTTCACCGACCAGCGGACCGGCCGGCAGGCGGCCGTCCACCATGCGGCTGAACGCGTTGAGGCCGTTGATAGCGACCCAGTAACCCGAGCCCTCGTCACCGAACAGCTCGCTCCACCCGCCGCCGCGCCACTGCCTGCCCTCGTTCTCCCCGTAGGCGATCGAGCCGGTGCCCGCGACGACGTTGATGCCGTCCACCGCGCCGAGCGACCCCGCCCAGCCGCAGATCATGTCGTTGCCGCAGCGGTAGTTCCCGTCGACGAGGATCGCCGACGGCACGGCGTCCAGCACGGGCACGTCGGCGCTGATCTCCCCGTAGGCGGGCAGGCCGAAGAACGCGTAGGTGATGCCGTCGGACGAGATGCCCGCGATGCGGCAGACCTCGGCGATCCCCTGGCGCAGCAGGGGTTCGACGATCTGCACGCCGTCGCCCAGGTAGTACACGCTCGCGGTCCTGGCCTCCGCGACGACCCCGCCGTCCAGATCGACCAGGCAGAACGCGGTCTTGGTACCCCCACCGTCGACACCGAGGAACATGTCAGCTCACTCCCTCAACGAACTCGTGGATGACCACTCCCCGCACCACGCGGTTGACCTCGCCGCCGGGGAACGGGTTGTCCGGCGTCAGATCCAGTGCCAGCGAGCAGGCGAGCGCCGTGGTCTGGGCCGTGATCACCGCGGCCAGCGCCCACACCGCGGCGGGCGCGGTCGCCAGCCCCGGGACTGGCCACACCTGCGCTCCCCCGCACGTGCCGGAGTCCGCGTCCCCCACGACGATCACGCGGTTCGGGCCGAGCGCCAGGACGAGCTCGCGAGCGATGTCCTCGTCGTACGAACGCGCATACCGGTCCGTGGAGAGGAAGACGACGGCGATCGTGCGGTCGTCGAGCACCGACTTCGGCCCGTGCCGGAAGCCCAGCGACGAGTCGGCGATCCCCACCACCTCGCCGCGCGTCAGTTCCAGGCACTTGAGCGCCGACTCCCTGGCCAGGCCGCGCAACGCCCCCGAACCCAGGTACACCAGGCGGGACGGCTTGGCGCCGGCGATCGCGGACGCGCGCTCGGCGGCCTCGCCGAGAACGCCGGCACCGGCTCGCGCGAGCTCCTCCACGTCGACGTCGAGACCGAAGGCCAGCAGCGCCGCCAGGGCCATCCCGGTGAACGACGACGTCATCGCGAAGCCGCGGTCGTTCGTCTCCTCCGGCAGCGCGATCACGACGGCGTTCTCGTCGCCGTCCCACTGCCGGCCCAGCTCTCCCCGGGAGTCGCAGGTGATCACCAGGTGCCGCAGTGAGGGGGTCAGGCTCCCCAGGAGTTGAGCCGCCGCAAGCGATTCAGGGCTGTTGCCGCTGCGGGCGAAGGACACGAGCAGCATCGGGCGGTCGTCCGCGGCCACCGCGCGCGGGTCGGCGACGATCTCGGTGGTGGCGATCGCCTCCACCTGCCTGCCGAGGTGTCGTGCCAGCGCGGGAGCCACGAGCTCACCGATGAACGCCGAGGTGCCGGCTCCGGTCAGCACGATCCGCGGACTCGCCTCGAACAGCGCCGCGCTCACCAGTTCCTCGACCCGCGGACGCAGTCGCTCCACCACTCCCGCCACGCGCGGCCAGGTGGTCGGCTGCTGCCAGATCTCCCTCGCGGTCCAGCTGCTGCCGAGCCCACTCTCACTAACGGTCATGGTGTGTTGCCTTCCGATTAACACGTCCGGGGGCCTTCTTCGAATGCCGCCGATCGCCCTGGGGCTCAGGCTCTCCGCCGATCCGGCGATGGCTGCATTCGTACGGTCGCCGTCGCGCCGGCGGCAAGGTTCTGCATTCAAATGAACATTTGAAATGAGCGTTTCAGGTGAGCGATTGGCCGAGTGGCCCCAGTTCAGCGGTCCAGTCGAGTGAGCACCGCGTGCACAACCGCTCACTCGGATGATCTGTCGTAGGCTCCGCTCCATGGCCGACTCCACGGATTCCGCCGCGTCCGGCACCCGCGTGCGGAAAAGGCGAACCACGCGCGCTGAACGCATGTCCGAAATACTCCGGATGCTTCGGGAAACCGGCTCGCTGCAGGCCGGTGAACTCCGTGAGCGATTCGGCGTTTCCTCCGCGACCCTGCGCCGGGATCTGGCGCAGCTGGAGGAGCAGCGGCTGCTCACCAGGACCCACGGCGGCGCGAAACCGCAGGGCAGCGTGAACGAGGTCCCGGTGCGCTACCGCGGAGGCCGTTCCCGTGACGCGAAGCTGGCGATCGTGCGCAGGGCGGTCCGGCTGCTGCCGCCGGGACCGCACGTGATCGCCCTGACCGGCGGCTCCACGACGAGCGAACTCGTCAAGGAACTGCCCAACCGCGGCGATCTGACGGTCGTGACGAACGCGTTGAACATCGCGATGGAACTGGCACTGCACCCGCGCCACAAGCTCGTCGTGGTCGGCGGCGTCGCGAGACCTCAGTCCTACGAACTGGTGGGTCCGTGGGCGGAGCACGTCCTGGCGTCGATCAGCATCGGCACCGCGTTCATCGGCGTCGACGGCGTCGACGTCACCGCCGGAATCACCACCCACGACGAGAACGAGGCCCGCACCAACCGCGCCATGCTCAGCCGTGCCAAGCAGGTGATCGTGATGGCCGACGGCAGCAAGCTCGGCAAGGCCACCCTCGCCCGCATCGCCGACATCCACGACGTCCACGAGGTCATCACCGACCTGTCCGCCGATCCGGCGGCGGTCGCGGCGATCCGGGCCGCGGGAGTGCGCGTCACCGTGGTCGAGGTGAAGACCAAATAGGACGGTGGGAAACGCTCATCACGGATGCGCACTTCGTTGACCGTTTCGGTTGGGCTGCCTACGTTTCGCCGTTACACCGGCCGCACCGGCCGGCACTCCTCACCGCGCATCCTGATGCGCCCAACGACGACGGAGTCGGCATGAGGCGTCTTTCTCCCTTGCACGGCAGACGATTAGCGGCGGTCACCGCGGCGGGAGCCCTGGCGTTCGCAGCGCTCACGGCCACCGCCGCACCCGCGTCGGCAGCGGTCCCCCTACCACCGCTCGCCGGCAAGTTCGACTACCAGATCGGCGGCGCCTACACCCCGCCGTCCGGGGTGCAGATCGTCAGCCGCGACATGTCCGCGTCCCCTGCGGCCGGGCTCTACAACATCTGCTACCTCAACGCCTTCCAGGCCCAGGAGGGTCAGGACGGCGACTGGCAGAGCGACCTGCTGCTCCGCGACTCCAGCGGCAAGAAGGTCGTCGACCCCGACTGGCACGAGACGTTGCTCGACCTGCGCACCGCGGACAAGCGCAGCCGCGTCGCCGCCAAGGTCAAGACCTGGATAGACACCTGCGCCGCCAAGGGCTACCAGGCCGTCGAGCCCGACAACTACGACAGCTTCTCCCGGTCGAAGAACCTGATCACCACCACGCACGCCCAGGAGTACATCAAGCTCCTGTCCGCCTACTCCCACAGCAAGAACCTCGCCATCGCCCAGAAGAACACCCCGGAACTCGCCGGCAACCGCACCGCCAACGGTCTGGACTTCGCCGTCACCGAGGAATGCGGCGAGTACGAGGAGTGCGGCGACTACGCCGGCCCGTTCGGCAACCGCGTGGTCAACGTGGAGTACACCGCCTCCGGCATGTCCAAGGGCTGTCCCGAGTGGAAGACGAAGATCAGCATGGTGCGCCGCGACGTGATGGTCGTGCCCGCCGGCTCCAGCGGATACCTCCGCAAGACCTGCTGACGTCCACACGCTCGTTCGTCGTCGCGGCCGCACGGATTCCGGGCGGCCGCGACGTGCGCATACGCTGCGGTTCGGAGCAGTCGGACCACAGGCCAGGAGGACGGGGATGTCGGAACGCGGTACCGGAGGCGTGATCGTCACCGGGGCGTCGAGGGGGATCGGCCGCGCCACCGCCGTGGCGTTCGCCGGGAAGGGGTACCGGGTCGCGGTGCACTACGGCAACCGACGCGAGGACGCCGACGAGACCGTCGCCCAGCTCGCGGGGACCGGGCACGCGGTCATCGGAGGCGACCTGGCCGACCCCGAGGTGGCCCGAGGGCTCGTCGCGGAGGCGGTGGAGCGACTCGGCACGGTGGACGTGCTGGTCAACAACGCCGCCGTGGCACCAGGTCCGGCCAACCGCCACCGGATCGGAGAGACCTCCTGGGACGGGTGGGCCGACGCGTGGCGGTCCATGCTCGACGTGAACCTGCTCGGGGCGGTGAACGTCACCTGGGCGGTGGCGCAGCACCTGATCGACCGCGGTGCGCCGGGCAGCATCGTCAACGTCGGCTCGCGCGGCGCGTTCCGCGGCGAACCCGACTACCCCGCCTACGGTGCGACCAAGGCCGCGCTGCAGGCGTTCGGCCAGTCCGCCGCGATCGCGCTCGCACCTCACCGGATCTCGGTCACCTCGGTCGCACCGGGGTTCGTCGCCACCGAACGCCAGGCGTCGAAGCTCGCCGGCGACGAAGGCGACGCCGTGCGCGACCAGAGCCCGTTCGGCCGGGTCGGCACGCCGGAGGAGATCGCCTCCGCCATCGTCCACCTGGCCTCTCCAGAGGCGGTCTGGTCCTCCGGGGCGGTCCTGGACCTCAACGGAGCCTCGTACCTGCGATGACACCGCCGGGGAAGACGTGGGACGCGGCGCTGACGGACGCCGTGCCCAGCGGTGGCGGCTGGCTCGACCACGGCTTCCACATCGACGTCCACTCCCACGCGGACGGGCAACTGGTCTACGCCGCCTCCGGAGCGCTGGCCACGTCGACCGTGCGCGGAACATGGGTGGCGCCGGCGAACCGCGCCACCTGGACGCCGCCGGGGTTCGAGCACTCGCACCGCTTCTACGGCCGGACCGACGTGCGTCTCCTGGTCGTTCCCGCGGCCCTGTGCGACGCGCTCGTGCCGCACCCCAGCGTGTTCGCGGTGAGCCCGTTGCTGCGGGAGGCGGTCCTGGCGCTGACGGACCGCCCGGAGTCCCGTCCCGGCGCACATGCCCGGCTGCTCGAGGTCGTGATCGACGAACTGGTCGAGACACCCGAGCTGTCCCTGCACCTGCCTGAACCGCACGACCCCAGGCTGCGCGCGGTGACCGACCTCCTGCACGCCGACCCCGGCCGCACCTCGACGCTGACCGAACTCGGCCGCGAGGCAGGTGCGAGCGAACGCACGCTCAGCCGCCTGTTCGACTCCGAGCTCGCCATGAGCTTCCACCGCTGGCGCACCGTCCTGCGCGTGCAGCACGCCGTCATCCACCTCACGAACGGTGTCTCGGTCACCGATACCGCGATCACGTGCGGATGGTCGAACCCCTCCAGCTTCATCGACGCGTTCAGCTCGGTGGTCGGTCAGACCCCCGGCCGCTACCAGGCGGGCCTGCACGGCTAGCCGAGATTGGCGGCTTTCCGGTATCCGCTGTCTCGATACCGGTGGGACGCGGCAGCCTCGGCGTCCACAGTGGAGGACATGAACGAAGCAGACACGAACGTGGACGTCGTCATCGTGGGTGGCGGTGTCGCCGGCCTCGCGCTCGGGAACTTCTTGCAGCGCAGCGGAATCAGCTGCGTCATCGTGGAGAAGCACAGCCGTGGGCACATCGAGCGCAGGCAACGCGCAGGATCCCTCGAAGCGAGCGGCGTGCGCACGTTCCGGCAGTGGGGGCTCGACGAGGCCTTCGCGGACTCCCCCAGCCATTTCACGGAATCGTCCGACCTACCGGTGCTGATCGAAGGCGAGACGCGGCAGTGGAAACACGGGGACGACGAGGACGAGGACGAGTCGATCTTCTGCCCCCAGCAGGTCCTCGTCACGAACCTCACCGCGATCTTCCTGCGCGAAGGCGGAGATCTCCGCTACGAGGCAGCCGACGTCGCGCTGGAGGACGTCACCGGCCGGCCCCTGGTCCGCTACCGCGACCCCTCCGGCGCCGTCAGGACGATCGGCTGCGAGTTCGTCGCCGGCGCGGACGGCTTCCACGGCGTCAGCAGGAAGTCCATCCCCGCGGACGTCCTGACCTGCGACTCCCACGAGTTCGGCTACGCCTGGCTCAGCGTCCTCGCCGAGGTCGGCGCGGACCCCCTGGCCGTCATGGCGGTGCACTCCCGCGGCTTCTCCGCGCAGATCACCCGCGGCCCCGGCAAGAGTCGCGTCTACCTGCAGTGCCCGCTCACCGACACCGTCGAGCAGTGGCCGGACGAGCGGATCTGGAGCGAACTCGCCCACCGGTTCGGGCGCCCGGTGAAGCCGGGCCCCGTCGCCACCAAGCAGATCGTTCCCCTGCGCGGCATCGTGTTCAGCCCCATGAGCTACGGCAGGCTCTACCTCCTGGGCGACGCCGCGCACATCATCTCCCCGATGAGCGCCGAAGGGATGAGCCTCGCACTGCACGACGCAGAAACCCTTGCCCACGCCCTGATCCGCCACCTCGACGTGGGCGACTCGCACCTGCTCGACGAGTACTCGGACACCTGCCTGCGCCACATCTGGAATCGCCAGCAGTCGGCGATCTGGATGACCGACACCATGCACGACTCCGGCGACAGCACCTACCGGGGCGAGTTCCGCAGGCAGATCGCCAGGGTCAACCTCGAGACGCTGTTGCAGCCCGTCGCCACGACGAGCTGACCTGCCACGTCCGGGAACGGGTCGTATCGTTCTCCGACGTGACCGATCGACCGGCCGGCGGCCTCGACCTGCATCTGGGCGACGTCGGCCGCAACCGCGCCGGCCTCATGGACGCCTTCCGCGAGGCGATCCGCACCGGCCGGTTGGCACCGGGGACGAGGCTGCCGTCGAGCCGCGTGCTGGCGACCGACCTCGGGCTGGGCCGCAACACCGTCGTCCGCGTCTACTCGGAGCTGATCAGCGAGGGATGGCTCACCGGGGTGCACGGTTCCGGTACCGAGGTGGCGCGGCGTTCCGCGGAGCTCGTGGGCGACCGAGCAAGGCCCCGGACGCCCGCGGCACCACCGCGGCCGGTGCACGATCTGCGGCCCGGCCGTCCAGACCTGTCGTCCTTCCCGCGTGACGAGTGGATTCGCGCGGTGAAGCGCACAGTCAGCACCGCACCGTTCGACGCCTTCGGGTACACCGATCCGCACGGCATGAGCGAACTGCGTGACGTCCTCGCCCGCTATCTCGCCCGTGCCAGAGGCCTGCGCGCACGGGCGGACAACGTCATCGTGTGCAGCGGGGCCGCGGAAGGCCTGCGGCTCGTCGCCGCCGCGCTCGCGAGCGCGGGAGTCACGAAGGTGGCGGTCGAGGAGTTCGGTCTCCAAACCCAGCGCCTGGCGTTGCTGCAGGCCGGGATCGAAGCAGTCCCGATCGCGGTCGACGCCGACGGTGCCGAACTGTCGGCGCTCGACCACGATCGGAACCTGGGCGCGGTTCTGCTGACGCCGTCGCACCAGTTCCCCTTGGGCGTGGCACTGCACTCCGACCGGCGGGCGGCGGTCGTCGACTGGGCCCGCCGGCGGGGCACGCTGGTCATCGAGGACGACTACGACGGCGAGTTCCGCTACGACCGGTCGCCCGTGGGCGCGTTGCAGGGACTGGACCACGACCACGTGATCTACCTGGGCACCGCGAGCAAGTCCCTGGCGCCGGGCCTGCGCCTCGGCTGGCTCGTCCTGCCGGACCACCTGGTCGGCTCGATCGCGGCGCAGAAGGGGGAATCAGAGGATTCCGTCGGGTTCGTCAACCAACTGGCGATGACCGAGTTCATCGCGTCGGGAGCGTACGACCGGCACATCCGCGCGATGCGCTCCCAGTACGACCGGCGACGTCGGCAACTGGTCGAGACGATCAGCCGGCACTCCCCTGCCGCGCACGTGACCGGGATGTCCGCCGGGCTGCACGTCCTCCTCGAACAGCCCCGCCGGACCGGCGCCGAACTCGTGCGCCGAGCCACCCGCGAACAGCTGGCGATCGAGCCCCTCGAACGCTTCCGGCACCCCGGATCCACCTCGAACCGCGACGGCGTGATCATCGGGTTCGCCGCGCCCTCCCCCAGTGCCTGGGCGGGCACGCTGGACGCCCTTGTTCGCACTCTCCGGTGACTGGTCCCCGTTCCGGGACGCCAAGTGGTCCCAGGTTCCGAGCCGAAACCGGGCTAGTTTCGGAGTCATGAAAGCCATCACCGTCCAGGACCGGGCAGCCGGTCTCAGTGGTCTCACCCTCACCGACCGCCCGTACCCGCACGCCGCGGAGAACGACGTCGTCGTGCGGGTGTGCGCGGCCGGCTTCACCCCCGGCGAACTGGACTGGCCGGGCACCTGGACCGACCGGGCCGGCCGCGATCGGACTCCCAGCGTGCCCGGTCACGAGTTGTCCGGCGTCGTGGCGGAACTCGGCTACGGCACCACCGGGCTCACCGTCGGACAGCGGGTGTTCGGGCTCGCCGACTGGGCCCGCGACGGATCGCTCGCCGAGTTCACCGCCGTCGAGGCCCGCAACCTCGCGCCGCTGCCCGCGGACGTCGACCACACCGTCGGCGCCGCCCTGCCGATCTCCGGCCTGACCGCGTGGCAGGCGCTGTTCGACCACGGCCGTCTCGAGTCCGGGCAGACCGTCCTGATCCACGGCGCGGCGGGCGGGGTGGGATCGATCGCCGTGCAACTCGCGCGCAGGGCGGGAGCGCGAGTCATCGGAACGGGCCGCGCCGGCAACCGAGCCGTAGCACTCGACCTGGGCGCCGACACCTTCGTCGACCTGCAGACCGAACGCCTGGAGGACGTCGGCGAGGTCGACGTGGTCCTCGACGTCTTCGGAGGGGAGATCCTCGAACGCTCGGCCGGGCTGGTCCGCGCCGGCGGCACCCTGGTCACCATCAACGAGCCTGCGAAGGCCAGGCCGCGCGACGGCCGGACGATCTTCTTCGTCGTCGAGGCGGACCGCTACCGGCTGGCCGAACTGGCGAAGCTCGTCCGCGAGGGAAGCCTGCGCGTTCTGGTCGGTTCCCAGTACCCGCTGGCCGAAGCACCGGCCGCCTTCGGTGCGGGACGCGGTGGCGGCAAGTCGATCATCGTGGTCGACTGACGGCGGTTCAGCGACGAACGGTGGTCCCGGCCGGATAGGTGGTGTGTGTGAAGCCGGGAATCTCGACGAGGTCGGGCCGGTTTCCGTTGGCGCTCAACTGGTCGAGCATGAACTGGGAGCCGGCGGTCGCGAGTTGTGCCGCCGGGTCCTCCATCACGTAGCGCAGCCGCGACACGATCGCGCGTTTGTCGTCGACCGACCGGACCACCGGCATGGCGTTGATCACCTGCGTGTCGTCGTCGACCACGGGCGCCCGGTCGATCGTCCTGCGGAACGCCGGGTAGTCAGGCCACATGACGCGGCTCATCTCCACCGACGACAGGGAGCTGTACCAGATCTTGCGGTACAGCTGCTCGGCGCGGGCGCAGGCCTCGCGGTCGGCGAGCTCCTCGATCTCGACGGCCGGCGCGAACGGCGCGATGATCAGCTTGGCCGGGTCCAGCTCGCGGCCCGACGCCTCGTGGAGCAGCGGGCACAGGCTGTTGGTCTCCCACGTCAGGCCCGCGCTGAAGCGCCCCGCCCGGCCGGCGATGATCACCATCAGCTCCGGCCACGCGATGTCCTGCTCGGACAGCCACTTCAGGGTCCGGTGGATTCCGTCCAATGCGGACAGTGCGAACGTCGCGGCCATCATGTCGTTGAACGGCACCGGTACCGCGTCCGGGCCTTCGCCCTCCAGCAGGGTCGCGCGCAGGCGCTCGAAGTCCAGCAGCTCCGGAGAGGCGATCGCCCGTTCCAGGTAGTCGGCGGTCGTCGAGCAGGTGTAGTCGACCAGGTCGGCGATCTTCTCCTCGCGTCCCCGCCAGGCGGCGACCGCGACCTCGTCGCGCCAGTACGAGACGTCGTTGAACTCCCCGACGGTGCGGCACTGGGCGACCAGGTCCCTCGCCGCGGTCTCCCAGCCGGGATCACCGAGCTCCCGGAGCCGGGCGAGGTACGGGATCGCGATGCCGAGGTGGGAGATCGCGGTCATCTCGAAGAACCCTCGGGTGGAGATCCGGAAGTTGACCGTCGCGGGCGGGCGTCCGCCGCCGGGGAACAGCACCAGGTCGGTGCCCGTCGCCACCAGCAGCGGTGTGTCCGCGCGGGCCGCGCCGAGCTGCCGCTGCAGGGTGTGACCGATGCTGTCCGGTGCGGCGGTGAACAGCTCGAACAGTCGCATGAAGTCGGAGTTGGGCTTGTAGTGCACGGGTTTCTCCTTGGGTGAGGTTCAGGCCTTGCCGAGTGAGAGTTCGTAGACGACCGAGTCCTGGCGGAAGCGCACGTCCGGGGTGAGGCTGTTGGCCACGACCAGGAAGTTCCTGCCGTCGGCCTCGAAGTGGCTCGCGTCGGTCCCACCGGAGGTCGGGAACTCCTCGATCACCTCGAACCTGCCGTGCTCCCACCGGTAGAGCTGGGACATCAGGTCGGTCCTGGGCGCCGGAGGTCCACCCAGGACGAAGCAGACGCGGACGAGGAACAGGTCGTCGCCGTGGCGGAAGAGCTCGAACTCGCGACCTCCCGGGCCACCGAGTGACTGGTGGCGCTCGAAGAGCTCACCGTTCCAGCGGTACAGCGTCGAGTCGCCGTCGATGCACGCGAAGGCGAGCCACTCGCCGCCGTCCCGCGAGAAGTGCAGGAAACTCCGGCCGAAACGCTCTGCGAACGTCTGGTAGGGCACGAAGGACTGTCCGTTCCAGCGGTAGACGACACTCGGCGAGACGTGGTCCGCGTAGCCCAGGAAGTGGTGCCCGCCGATGCGGAAGTGGGCCCAGTTGTAGCCCCACCGCCCGCCGAGGACCTGGAACTCCTGCCACCGTCCGTCGATCCGCTCGAAGATGACCGATCGTCCGTGACCTCGGTGTGTCAGGCCGGGAACGGTCAGACCCTGTGCCAGCGCCAGGAACTCGCGGTCGTCGACCAGGAAGTGGTGCCACTGCTTGGCTCCGAAGGTCGGCACCGTCTCGTCGACGATCCACTCCCCCTCGTCCTCGCGGTAGATGAGCGACCTGACGTCGGTGTCGTAGGGACCGCTTCCGGTGCGGAGGTTCGCGAAGGCCAGATAGGTCCTCCCTCCACTGCGAAAGCTCACCGCGTCCTCCCCGCTCGGGCACGGCAGGCGGTCCACCTCGACGAACCGCGCTCCCTCCCAGCGGTAGAGCAGGGCGTCCACGTCGGCGTCGCCGCCGTTCATGTCCGCGACCTGTCCCGGCACGTCCTCCGCCAGCTGGGGAACGACGAGGTGCAGCCCGTCCCCGGTCCGGAAGACGTGCGCACCGCGAGCGCCCGACGTCGCAAGACGCTGGTGCTCCGAAAGGATCTTCGCTTTCGGGTTGACCGGTCCGGCGTTCGTCACGGTAGGCTCCTTAACTAAGTTAACTTGGCTGCGGCCAACCGTTGCTTAACTTTGATAAGTTGTCAACCATGCCGAAGGGGATCACCCGTGAGAAGGTCGTGGCGGCGGCGTTGGAGCTGCTCAACGAGAAGGGCCTCGAGGGCGTCACCGTCCGTGCGCTCGCGGAGCGGCTCGACGTCCGCGCCCCTGCCCTGTACTGGCACGTGCGCAACAAGCAGGAACTTCTCGACGAGATGAGCACCACGGTCCTGCGCCGGATCATGGAGGCGTTGCCGGCCGCCAGTGCGCACTGGCGCGACGACCTCGCCGCCTACGCCCGCGTACTCCGCGCCGAGTACCTGCGCCACCGGGACGGCGCCCGCATCTTCAGCGGTGCGCGGGTCTCCGATCCCGAGGTGGTGGTCATGAAGGAGCCCCTGTACCGGAGCTGGACCGAGGCGGGGCTGACCCTCGCGGAGGCCGACGACGCCCTGGACGTGGTGCTCGCGTTCGTCGTCGGGTTCGTCATCGAGGAGCAGGAACGGCTCCAGTCGGCCGAGGTCGATCCCACGCGGTACTCACTCGCGGAACGCGACGCCTGGCTGGGCGAGCGCGCGCCGCTGACCAAGGCCGCCGGGCACCTGCACGACCACGGCGACCAGCGGTTCGAACGCCACCTCGCCGTCGTTCTCGACGGACTGGCCGCCCGGCACGCCTGACGATTTTCTCCGCCGCACAACAACTTCACTGATTCCGACGCGCACCGACCACCTCGAAGATCGAGTCGTGCTCATCGGTCGATGACGCACGCCCATTTCACCTCAGAACACTCGTTCGCCGTCTTCGGCGCGCGCTTTTTCGCGCGCACTCCCACTTCTGGAGCCTTTGTGGACAACAGTCCGAGCGTCCTCGATCCGCCTGAACAGGTGTGGCACACCCGGTGGAACCGCCGTCTCGCCGGCCAGATCGCCGTGTTGCTCCTGGCGAACGTCCTGGCGGACACCGTGATCGTCACCCCCATGCTCGTGCTTCCCCAGATCCTGGGCCACTTCCACACCGACCAGGCGGCGTGGATCAGTTCCAGCGCCATGCTCGCGGGGGCGATGCTGGCGCCGTTGTTCGGCAAGAGCGCGGACATCCACGGCAAGCGCAGGATGCTCGTGGTGGCACTGCTCGTCGCCTGCGCGGGTGGGCTGATCTGCTTGCTGGCCCCCACGTTGTGGCTCTTCGTGCTCGGCAGGTTGGTGCAGGGCGCCGCGGTGGCCGGGGTCTTCCTCACGGTCGCGATCGTTCGAGACCTCTGCACGCCCAGGGTCGCGATGACGGCGGTGGGCGCGGTGACCACCGGTGCCGGCGTCCTGAGCGTCGTCGTGAACGTGTCCGTGGAGCAGCTGGTCGCCCAGTCCGGGTTCCGGGTGGTGTTCCTGGTGTCGGCGTCGCTCGCGGTCATCGCCGTTGTCCTCGTGCGCTCCCTCGTCCCGGAACCGGCCACCAGAACTGCGGGACGCGTCGACATCGCGGGCGCCGTGCTGTTCGGCGGCGGCGTGACCGCACTGCTCGCGTACATCAGCTTCGTGCCGGACCTCGGCTGGTCCGGTCCGGGCGCGCTCGCCCTGCTCGGTGCCGGCGTGGCCGCGCTGGCCGGGTGGTTCCGCACGGCCCGGCGGGTGCCGGAACCCGTGATCGACGTCCGGAACCTGGGGCGGCCGCTGGTCCTCACGCTCCTGGTGGTGGTGCTGGGCACGGGCGCGGTGCAGTGCATGGACCAGCTGCTGAGCGTCATCGCCCAGGTCTCACCGGACCAGCGGCTCGGGTACGGGTTCGACGCCAGGGGCTCGCTCAGCCTGCTGTTCGGCATTCCGGCGATCGGGATCATGGCGGGAGGCCTGATCTCCGGCTGGGTCGCCGCCCGGTTCGACCCGTCCGCGGCACTGGCCGCGGGAGTGGTGACCGGGACGGTGGGCGCGGTCGGCATGTTCAGCGGGGCGTCCTCGTTCCACGGTGCGATCGCCTTCGCGGTCCTGCTGAACCTGTGCCTGGGCACGTTGCTCGTCTCCGGTTTCAACATGGCGGCCGTGCTCGCGCCGCCGGAGCGCCAGGGCGTCACCGCGAGCCTGGTGACGGTCATGAGCGCGACCGGTTCCGTGGTCATGAGCTTCGTGGGCGCCGCCGTGCTCGCCGCCACCGACGTGGTCGTGGACGGGACCGTCGTCAACTCGGCCACGGGCGTCCACGGGTACATCGGGGTCTCGGTCGGCGTGTTCGCGGTCGCCGTCGTCCTGGCCTTCTTCCTGGTGGCACGCCGCCGTCAGTTCTGAAGCAGCACCAACCAACCCCCTTACACACAAAGGAAAAGCCATGTCCTCTTCCAGCACGAAGCGAGCCCTTGTCGTCGGTCTGGGCATCAGCGGCATCGCCACGGCGATCCGCCTCCGCCAGATCGGATGGGAACCGGTGGTCGTGGAACGCGCGCCCAGCCGCCGTTCGGGCGGTTACTTCGTCGCCGTCTTCGGCGCCGGGCAGGCCGCCGCGCGGCGGCTCGGTTTCCTCGACGCCATCCCCGACCGGTCCGCCCGCGCGAACGTGACCTTCACGATCGACCGCGAGGGCGAGCGCAAGCCCGGTCTGGGGTTCGGGAGCATCCCCGGCAGCCCCCGGCTGATGCTGCGCGGCGACGTCGAACAGGCCGCCTTCGCCACGCTGCCGGCGGACGTCGAGATCCGGTACGGGACCCAGCCCGTGCGGATCGAGCAGGACGGCTCCGGTGTCGACGTCACGCTGACGCACGACGGTGCCACGACCACCGAGCGGTTCGACCTCGTCGTGGGGGCCGACGGCCTGCGGTCCTCGGTCCGGCGGCTCGTCTTCGGGCCGCACGACGACCACCTCCACCGGCTCGGCTACATGATCTCCGCCTTCACCCTGTCCCAGCCCCTCGACGGACTCGACCCGCAGCACGGCTTCACGTTCTTCGAGCCGAACCGCGCGATGTGGCTCTTCCCGTTCGAGGACCAGCCGCACAGCGTGCTGTTCTCCTACCGCACCGACGACGTGGACGGTGAGTTCATCGGACGGCCCGTCGACCGGATCCGCGACGCCTTCGGCCCGGAGCAGGCGGGCCCGGTGCTGGGGCCGGCGATGGACGCGCTGGAACGGGCCGACACCTTCCTGTTCGACGCCGTGGAGCAGGCGCGCCTGAACGTCTGGTCGCGGGGCAGGGTCGTGCTGCTCGGCGACAGCGCGTGGTGCGTGAGCCTCTACGCCAGCATGGGGGTCTCCGCCGGTCTCGCCGGCGCGGACCTGCTCGGCTCCATGCTGCAGCGGCACCGCGACGACGTCCGCCCGGCGCTGCGGGCCTGGGAGGCACAACTGCGCCCGCACATCACGAGGTACCAGGAGGCGGGACTCGACCAGCGCTCGTTCTTCACCCCGGACAGCGAACGGCAGATTGCGCTGCGGCCGGTCATCGCCCGCGGCATCCAGCTCCCCGTGATCGGCGACGCCGTCCACTTCCTGAGGCGCAACAGCAAGGCGACGAAGGAAAGGGACGTCGACATCGCTCACGTCGCCTGACCGTCCTGTGTGGAACCTCCCTCTCGTCCGGCGTCGCGGGGCGAGAGGGCCTCAGGAAGCGCCGTGCCGACGCTCGCGGTAGACGCGGGTCTTCTGGCGGTTGCCGCAGATCTCCATCGTGCACCAGCGGCCGCCGCCGTTGCGCGAGACGTCGTAGAACGCCCACCGGCAGTCCGGTGCGGCGCAGAGCTTGACCCGCTTCCAGTCCCCTCTGGCCACGCTGGTGGCCACCGTCTCGACGACGGCGCCCAGCCACGGCCTGCCGGACGTGACGGAGACGCGGAGCCCGCCCGAGCCGTCCGGCACGAGCACCAGGGGGTAGTCCCGCAGTGCCGTCGTGGCCTCGCCACCGGCGACCAGCGCCTGCCGGAGCGCCGTGCGCAGCGCGATGGTGGCCTCCACGTCCGTCATCTGCACCGGAGCACCGCCCGGCGCGAGTTCGCGATCGGCCAGCCAGTCCGCCAGCGCCTGCGGATCAGTCAGCCGTTCGCCGGGGACGTGGGCTTCTCCGTGCCGCGTGAACGACCGCTCATCGACGGTGTTGAGGAAGTCCTCGATCACCTGCAACGACATCACGACACCATTGTCGCACGAGACTGGTGTTGCATGCCTCAGACACCACTGTTAGCTTTCAATGGTGTCTCACGGAACGGAGGTCGTCATGCTCGAAACCGTCCCAGAGCCCGTGCTGGAGGACCTGCGCGCCCGGCTCCGTGCCTACCGCCGCGTGGCGCTACCGCCTGGCCTCGGCTGGGAGCGTGGCGTCGACGGCGACTTCCTGGCCGGCCTGCTCTCCCACTGGGCCGAGCACTACGACTGGCGGGTGCACGAAGCACGGATCCGCGCACTGCCGTGGACGCGGACCGCCGCCCCGGTCCGGCTGATCCACCAGCGCGTCACGACGCACGACGTCCCGGTCGTCCTGCTGCACGGCTGGCCCGACTCGGTGCTGCGGTTCGACAGGGTCCTGCCGCTCCTGCCGGATCTGAACGTGGTCGTCCCTGCGCTGCCCGGATTTCCGTTCGCGGCTCCGGTGCCCGGCGGTGGCATGTCGGCCGCGGCCATGGCGGAGGTGGTCGCCGCGGCGATGGCGGAACTGGGATACGACCGCTACGTCGTCTCCGCGGGCGACGTCGGGTGCGATGTGGCCGAGGCACTGGCCGCGACGCATCCCGGCAACGTCGCGGCCCTGCACCTGACCGACGTGTCCCAGTACCGGTTCCTGGTGGACCTCCCGGACGACCTCTCCCCCGCCGAGCAGGCCTACGTGCGGCACGGGCACCGCTGGCAGGCGCAGGAAGGTGGTTACATGCGGGAGCAGGCCACCAAACCGCACACCCTGGCGGTGGGACTCGGCGACTCACCGGCGGGCCTGGCCGCCTGGCTGGTGGAGAAGCTGCGCGCGTGGACGGACTGCGGCGGCGACGTCACGACGGTGTTCACCTACGACGAGCTGCTGACGTGGATCACGGCGTACTGGGTGAGCGGCTCGATCGGCACCTCGTTCACCCCGTACGCGCAAGCGACCAGGCCACAGGAGCCGATCACCGCGCCCACGGCGTTCACGATCTTCCCCAAGGACCTCGTCAACGCGCCACGAGAGTTCGCCGAGCGCTTCTTCGACGTCCGTTCCTGGGTGGAGGAGACCCGCGGTGGGCACTTCGCGGCGTGGGAGTGCCCGGAGCGGTACGCCGCCGGAGTCCGCACCGCGATCTCTCTCGCCTGAGAGCGCTTTTCCGTTCAGTGTCCGAGCAGGCGGGCGCTTTCCTCGGCGCGACGCAGCGCCACCAGCAACGCGGCCCGCCCGGTGTGGTCGATGTCTTCGGTCAGCGCGTCCACCGCGGCCTCCCCGCCCAGCCGCAGCTTCTCGACCAGCCCGCGGTGCACGGCCGCCATCCTCACGACGTCGAAGTCGGGGCGGACGAAGGTGAGCAGCAGCCGCACCTCGTCCTCGCAGCGCTGGTAGCTGTCGAGCAGGTGCCGGTTGCCGGCCGCCGCGACGATCGCGGTGTGGATGGCGCTGTGCACGCGCGTCAGCTCGCGCCACGACGGCCGCGTCGTCCGCTCGGCCAGCGCCTCCAGGCGTTCCACCTCGGCGACCACCGGCCCCAGGTCCGCACCGGCGGCCAGGGCCATGCGCAGCGCGCCGAGCTCGAGCACCTTGCGGTAGTCGAAGACCTCGTCTATGCGTTCCTTGCTCAGCTGCGGGACGACGGCGCCGCGGTGACGTTCGTGCACGACCAGCCCGCGTTCGACGAGCAGCCGCAGCGCAGAGCGCACCGTGTACCGGCCGACCTCGAACCGCTCCGCCAGGTCCTCCTCGCGGAAGCGGGTGCCCACGGGGTGCACCCCGTCGAGCAACTCCCCCCGCACCGCGGCGGCGATCCGTTCCGGCGCGGCCTGCGTCCCGGCCATGACACCCCTCACGTCGTCAAGGGGTGTCACAGTACCCGATTGGATTGTGTCACAATCGACGGGACGAACCGGTTCGGCACAGCAAGGGGTGCGTGTGGAGATCGACGGAGTCCAGGTCCACGGCGAGGCCGGGACGCCCGTGCTGCTGCTACCCGGCGGCGCGGAGGCCTGCGACGGCTTCTTCCCCGGCCTGCCGGAAGGCCTGACAGCGGACCCCGGCGCGCGGGTGATCGTGCACGACCGCCCAGGCACCGGCACGAACGCCGAGGACGGATCGCTGGCAGACGCCGCGGCCCACCTGAGCGCCCTCGTCGACCGGCTGGGCTGCGGCCCGGTCGTCGTGGTCGGGCAAAGCCTCGGCGGCGCCGTGGCCGTACTGCTCGCGCGCGACCACCCCGAGCAGGTAGCGGGCCTGGTCCTGCTGGACCCGACGCCGATCAACGATCCCGGCGTGTGCGCCGGCCTCGAACGCATGATGGGCCTGTTCGGCAAGCTGGCAGCCGTGCCAGGACTGCGCCGCCCCCTGGCCGCGACCTTCCGATCCGCGGCCCTCCGATCCGCGCGAGGACGTGATCTGCGGCCCGACTGCCTGGCCGCACTCGAACGCACCGCGGACCTGGACATCCGAACGCTGGCCCGTGCGGTCCACGGCATCACGGAAATCTCCCGCGGCGTGCGGGAGTCCGACCTCCCCCGCCTGCCCTCGGTGCTGGTAACGGCCGACCGCAAGCCGGACCACGCCGTCCGCCTCGCCCACGACCGGCTCGCCACGGCACTCGGCGCGGACGTGGCGGCCTGGCCGGGCGCGACGCACAGCGTCCACCTCGACCACCCGGACGAGGTCCTCGCCACGGTGCGCGACCTCATCGCCCGCGTCCAGAGCTAGGCGCGGCGCAGAAGCTTCATCGGCGTGAACGGGATCGTTCCGGCCGGGCACGCATGCCCCCAGTGTCATCACTGGTCACTACGTGTAACGGCGCCTGAGAGCCGAGCGACTGAACGAACATGCGCAACGGCGTGTTGTGGCTCATCGTCGCCACGAACCTGGTGGCGGCGCTCGCCGCCATCGCCACGAATGTGGCGACCGAGCGCATGCCCGAGAAGTGGCAGCCGCACCTGTGGCTGGCGTGGCCGCTGCTCGGCCTGCTGGTCGTCAGCGGCGTCTGGCTGGCGATCAGCCTGCACCGTGCGGGCACACCACGGGAGGTCACCCCGGAACGGGCCGCCTACAACCGCGAACGGATGCTCGCCCACGTCCGCACCCGATGGATCGACGGCGTGCTGGCGCGCTCGGTGTACCGGCAGACGCTCGTCGACCTGGGCCTGGAGGATCGGCCGGAGGCTTTGGTCAGGCCGTGGGACGTGCTGCTCGACACGCCCGAGGCCGGCCGCCGGGTGTTGACGGCCGGCCAAAGCCTTCGTGACGTCATCGCGATGAGCGACGGACTGCTGGTGCTGGGTGCGCCCGGCGCGGGCAAGACGACGATGTTGCTGACACTGCTGGAGGAACTGCTCGACGCCGCGGCTCGTGACGACACCGCACCGATTCCCGTGGTGTTCCCGTTGACCTCGTGGGCCTCGAGCGGCAAACCGCTGCGAGCGTGGCTGGTCGACGAGTTGCGAGGACGGCTCTACGGCGTCTCGCCAGACCTGGCCGAGCACTGGGTCGCCAACGATCGCATCCTTCCTCTGCTCGACGGTCTCGACGAGGTGTCATCGGATCGGCGACTGGCTTGCGCGCGTGCGATCGATCAGTTCCACAGTGGACATCAGTTGCTCCCGCTGGTGGTCACCAGTCGCCTGGCGGACTACGAGGCGCTGGGGTATCAGCTTTCGCTCGGGGCGGCCGTTCTGATCCAGCCGTTGAGCGAGCCCCAGACGATGAAGTACCTGAAGCGCTTCGGGTCGGCGCTCGCGGGATTGCGCCAGGCACTCGCAGAAGCTCCAGTGCTGTGGGACTTGTTGCGCACGCCGTTCCTGTTGAGCGTCGCGGTGCGTGCCTACGAAGGACGCCCCGCCGCCGATGTGGGTCGCGCGGGCTCGTTGGAGGAGGGACAACGCCACCTCTTGGAGGCCTTCGTGGACCGCACCTTGCGCCGCAAGGGACAGCTTGCCGGGTTCACGCCGGAACAGACCGTGCGCTGGCTCGCCTACATCGCCCGTTCGCTCGCGGAACGGCTCGAGATGTTCTACGGACCGGAGTTCATCAGCACGAGATGGCTCATTCCGACGCACCGCCGTCGCTTGAACCGGCTCGCGGCACTGCTCGGCTCGGTGTTGCTGGGCGGCGCGGTAGGGCTGCCGATCGCTGTGGTCGTCCACCCGGTCACAGGACTGGGCACGGGGCTGTTCACCGCGATCGTCTACGGCATGATCATGAAATCGAGCAGCCCGCCGAACGTGTCTCTCGTCGAGGGTGACTCGTTCGGCGGACGTGTCTTTCTCGTCCTGATCTCCTGGATCGCCTTCGGGATCGTCCTGGCAGTGGCCCTGCCGGTGCTCGGTGGCGCGCTGGCTCTGATCGCGAGCGTGCCGGTGGGAATCGTCGGCGTTCTGTTCGGAGCGTCCTTCCTCGATCTCATGCTCGGGATGCTGGGAATCGGTGCTCTGTGGGGCCTGTTACTCGGCCTGATCATGCCCGCCCCCTTCTTCTCCGAGCTGGAGATCTACGCAGGCGGAACGCGGCGCGGTGGCGACGCGCTGCGGGACACGTGGTGGTTCTTCTGCCTGATCACCGTGGGCGTGTCGACACTGGCGGCATTGGTGCTGGAAAGCCACTGGGGCGCGATGGAAGTGCTCGCAGGCGCGGTGTTCGGTCTGGCGTGCGGCTACCTCTACTGCGGCCGAGCCCTGCTCGGGCACTGGGGCAGCCGCGCCGTGATGGCCGGGGCCGGCGTCGTCCCGTGGCGGCAGACCGCCTTCCTCGACTTCGCGGAATCGCGGATGCTGATGCTCAAGGTGGGCGACGGCCACATGTTCGCCCACCGGCTGCTGTTCGAGTACTTCGCGACGCTCGAACCCACCCACGTCAGCAGTCGCTACGCCTCGGATGGCCTCCCGGCCGCCGATTTGCGACCGGAGGCGTTGCTCGCCAGGGCGAGACGGGGACGACCCGGTGACAACGTGATCCGCGTTCTGACGTTCGCGAGCTCCTTCCTACCGGCTTCGGTGTGGACACCTACCGCGGTGGAGATCGTCAGATCCCTTGGCGACGGTTCTCCGGCGGTTTCGGAATCGAACGAGAACTCCGAGACACTCGACGTGCTGCTCGCCGTCCACCGGCTGATCGCGACAGCCGCGTTTCCTCCGCACGCCGCAGCCAGCGCGGTGGCGCTGGGAGAGCTGTTGGCAGCACTCCTGAAGGATCCTGCGGAGCCGCCGCTTCGGCTCAGCTACTTCCAGAGATACTTCGACGACGCGATCTCCGCCCTCAAGGCCACCTCCGCCGGAGACGACCAGGACCTCGCCGCTCGGCGAGCCGCCGTCTTGAAGACGTTGACAGAGCAGGACTTCTATCGCAGCGCACGCGCGCTGAGAGCGGTCGACTAGCTGACGTCGCCGCCGACACGCCCGTCGAGCTCGCCCGGCGACAGGACCTCCGTGGAGTTGTGCTCACGGATGATCCGCCACCCGTCCGGCATCCGGTGCCAGACGAGCGAGGTCGTGGTCCGGATGTCCGTGACGCCACCGGGATTCGCGATCCGCGCCACGAACCTCAGGGTGGACGCGGCCAGATCGCCCGACGCGACGACGTGCGGTCCGTCGTCGATCGCGTGGTGCGCGGACACCATGTCGCGGAAGGCCGGCTCCCAGATCGCGCCGTAGCCGGCGGCGGTCGTCGCGACCCTGTGTCCGGGGTCGAAGTCGTCGTAGAGGCGGACGGCCGGTGAGCCGAAGTCGTAGAACTCGCCGAAGACGCGTCCGAAGTCGAAGGGCTCGTCTCCTTCGCGGCGGTCCCAGCCGAACACCCACCGGCCGTGCCGCTCCGCGATCACCTGTTCGTCGTTCATGATCTCGACGCTAGGACCGGACCGGGATTTCCGGCAGGGTGTGTCACACCCACCCGGAACCCTGGGCAGGGCGGCGAACTCAGGGCTTCGCGGTCAGCGGGAAGGTCACCCCGGTGAGCCGCTCCGACGCCTCCCACAGCCGCCGCGCCAGCACCGGGTCGCTGGCCGCCGCCGACCGGCCCACCAGCGCGGGGTGGCCGTGCAGTTCGAAGCGTCCGTCCGGGCCGACGTAGCTTGCGCCTGGCAGGTCCTGGGTCGCCGCGTACAACGACGGCTGCGCGCCCTGGGCCTCGGTCTGCGCGAGATAACGCCCGGCCAGGTGCACGATCTTGACCAGTTGCGGGTTGCGGCCCTTCGTGCCCAGGTTGGTCGCCGAGTAGCCGGGGTGCGACGACAGCGCGCGCACGGACGATCCGGCCTCGCGGCACCGCCGTTCCAGTTCGAGGGTGAACAGCAGGTTCGCCAGCTTCGACCGGCCGTAGGCCTTCACCGGGGTGTAGCCGGCGCGGGCGAAGTCGAGGTCGTCGAGATCGAGCACGCCCGCCTTGTGCGCGCCGGAGGCCACGGTCACCACTCGGTCGGTGATCGAGGGCAGCAGCAGGTTGGTCAGCGCGAAGTGGCCGAGGTGGTTGGTGCCGAACTGCAGCTCGAACCCGTCCGCCGTGTGGCCGTGCGGGGTCATCGCCACCCCGGCGTTGTTGACCAGGACGTCGAGTCCGCCCTGCCAGCCCTCGGCGAACGCGCGCACCGACGCCAGGTTCGCCAGGTCCAGTTCACGGACCTCGGTGGTGCCGGACATGGCGGCCGCCGCCCGTTCGCCGGCGGCGACGTCGCGCACCGCGAGCACCGTGCGGGCCCCTGCGGCGGCGAAGGCGGTCGCCGTGCCGCGGCCCACGCCGCTGGCCGCACCGGTCACCACGACGGTGCGACCGGTCAGGTCGGGAAGGTCGTCGGCGGTCCACCCGTGCTTCGTCATGATCGCGAGCTTAGGCGGCCGCTGGACGACCACTGACCGGCCACCGTCGCGCGCGACCGTATCGGCGTCACGGTTCACGTCTACAGGAAGAGAGAAGATGAAGATCCGCACTGTGCTGCTCTCCGCGGCACTGGTCGTCCTCGGCTCGCTCACCGCGGTCGTTCCCGCCTCGGCCGACGGCATCAGCACCTACTACCTCACCTTCCGCACCGGCAACCTGTCTAACGCGGACACCGACGACGCCGTCCGGGTGACGATGTTCGGCACCGAGGGCCAGTCCGCGCCGATGCAGTTCGACCGGGACTTCCACCGCGGCGAGACGTGGACGTTCGGGCCGTACCGGCACCCGTCGTTCGGCACGATCGGCTACATCAGCCTGGGCAAGAGCGGCCGGGAGTCAGACGCCTGGTACGCCGAGTACGTCGACATCCACGAGGAAGCCACCGGCAGGGTCTACCACTGCGCGGTCAACGAGTGGTTCCCGCAGGAAAGCCTGACGCGGTTCTACGCCTGCGTATGAGTTGAGCACCCGGTGCGGGCGCGAGTGGAACTCGCGCCCGCATGTGCTCTCAGGGATTCCAGTCCAGGAGTACCTGCGTGCGGTCGAAGCGTCGTGCGACCAGGTCGTCGCGCCGGATCACCCAGAACATGCCGGCTCCCCCGCCCGACCGGTAGACGTTGAACTCCAGCAACAGGACCTGGTCCTCGTCGGCGACAGCACCGAGGACGGCGATCTCGGCCGCGGCACACCCGTTGTTGTCGGTGCCGTACCCGCCCAGCACCAGGGTCGCTCCGCCCCACTGGTCCGCCCACACCTCGGCCAGCGCCTCGGAGTGGGGGTGCCCCGGCACCGGCACGAGGTAGACGGGCGGTGGCGCGTCGACCGTGCCGACGAACGGCAGGGACACATCAGCCGTGAGGTGGATGTCGCCTTGCGGGTACTCGTCGCAGATCTCCTCGAACTGGTCGCTGCAAGCCGGGTAGGACTCAGGATCCAGTTCCCGTTCCACGACTTCCGCGCCTTCCGGCACGTACAGCACCTCGCCCATCCCCGGCTCTTCCGGATAGCCGAAGAACAACAGCTTGCCGTCCGTCGGCAGCGGGAGATCCGTCGCGTCCAGGGGAAGGGCGGCGCAGTCGATGGTCGCGACCAGCGGGTACTCCTGCGTCTCGACACCGGCGGGAAGCATGATCGGACCGCCGAACCGGCCCACGACCGGCCCGTCCCCGTCCAGTGTCAGAAGCGCGGACGGGCGAACGAGCTCCAGCCACCGGTCCACATCGGGTTCCGGGATGTTCCGCGTGAGCGCCTCGGTGCGGATCTGGTCGAGGATCTTCGCGTTCCTGGGATTCACGGCGGCACCGTAGCGCGGGGTACCGACAGGTCTGCTCAGCCGCCAAGCGCTGCCCAGTCGGCACTGAGCTGCCAGGCCTTGGCGCGCGTGGCGGGGTCGTAGGAGACGCTGGGCGACCGTTCTTCCTTGTCCCGCACGTAATAGCGGCCCGTCACGGTCGCGAGGCCGGGATCCGTGGCCAGGCGCAGCGCGGCCGCCGCGCCTGCTTCCGGTGTCAGCAAACGACTGTGGATCAGCGACCGGAACGGTGTGAGCACGGCGGGCGTGATGTCGTCGACGATGCTCGTGCTCACGAGTCCGGGATGCACGGCGTTCACCGTCACGCCCTCGTCCTGCCACCGGTCGGCGAAGACGTAGCCGCAGATCGTGCTCAGCAACTTGGCCCTCGCGTAAGCGGTGAACGGCGCGAAGCCCTCGGCTGGATTGAGCTCGCGCAGGTCGGTGACGCCCGCCAGGTCGAGCGGGACCGGCCGGGGCCTGCCGAACAGCGGCACGCTTCGGGTGTCGGACATGGTCGCCGAGACGACGTTGACGACACGGCTGGGCGCGGCGGCACGGAGACGGTCGTGCAGGAGGTAGGTGAGCGTGAACCCGGCCAGGTGGTTCACGGCCAGATGCGCTTCCACGCCGTCGACGGTCAGGCGCCGGTCGCGGTAGTGCGCCCCAGCGTTGTTGACCAGCAGGTGCAGCCGGTCGTGACGTCGCGAGAACTCGGCGGCGAGCCGGCGCACGTCAGCGCGGACGCACAGGTCGCCGGTGAGCACCTCCACCCGGTCGGCGCCGATCTCGCGCCGCAGGGCTTCCCCGCGTTCCCCGTCGCGGCTCGTGATCACGACGTGGGCGCCGGCGCGGACCAGCTCCGCGGTGATCACCCTGCCCATTCCGCCGGCGCCACCGGTCACCAGCGCGACCTGGCCGCTCAGGTCCGTCAGACCACTGTGGACGGTCATGCGGCGATCCTCGGGGTCTGGTGGACGAACGCCGGTCGCACGGCCTCGCGCACGAGGAAGTCGGCCAGGTCGGCGCGCGACACCGAGGAGGTCACGGTGATGCGCAGATCGTTGCCCGTGCGGTAGCCGCCGGTCGCCAGGGTGTCCTTCAGCGCGGGAGGGCGGACGATCGTCCAGTCCACATCGGACTGCCGGATGAGTGCCTCCATCACCTCCTTGTCCCGCATCTTGTGCTTGACCGACGCCCAGAGCAGCAGGGAGTACAGCGACCGGTCGCGGCTCTCCGCCGCACCGTGTGCACTCACAGCGACGAGGCGGCGCACGTTGGCCGCCTTCATCCCGAGCAACGCGGCGCGGATGCCGTCCGAACAGACCGTGGACGGGCCGGGGTCGTTGGTGCCGAGCGCGCTGATGACCGCGTCGTGGCCGGCGACGACGTGGGCCAGATCGGTCAGCACCGGAAGCACCACCGCGGTCAGACCGGGCGCGGACGGGATCGCGTCGCTGCGGCGCACGACGGCGGTGACGGCGTGCCCGGCGCGCAACGCGACGTCGACGACAGCCCTTCCAGTGCCACCGCTCGCACCCAGGACCACCAATCGGGAACTCTGTGAGTCATCTTGTCTCATAAGTTCCACTCTGCCGTCCCGCGTGCCTCTGAGTCAAGTTGTCTCATAAGATGTCGCCATGGCCGACTCCACCGACCCGCGCATCACCCGCAGCCGCGAGGCGATCCTCTCCGCCGCACGGGAACTCCTCCGCGAGGACGGTCCGGCCGCGGTCACCCACCAGAACGTCGCCAAACGCGCGGGAGTCGGGCGCGCGACCGTGTACCGCCACTGGCCACAGCCGAAATTGCTGCTCGACGACACAATGGCGGGCGTCCGGATGCCGTTCTTCCGGGACCCCGTCCCGCCCGTCCGCCCCTGGCTGGCGCGGCAGATGCGCACACTCGCGGACGAACTGGCCCTGCCCGAGATCCAGGCGGTGACCGCGGCGCTGTTCCACGGAGCACCGGACGAGCCCGACGCGACCGCTCGGCGGGAACAGCTCATCGCCACGATCAGCGGCCAGCTCGGCACGGCCCTGGACTCGGCGGCACGGACCGGCGAGCTTCAGGCGTCAGCCGACCTGCTGGACGCCCCGGCGTTCCTCATCGGCCCCCTGGTGTTCCGGAGCATGTTCGAGCGCCGCCCGGTCACCGACGCGATGATCGACCACCTGCTGAACGCGATCGGGACCTGGACCGCGTCACCCTCACCGGCGGCGGATCAGGCCGATGTCGGTCGCGGTCGCGACGGCGGCGGTGCGTGAGTCGACGCCGAGTTTGGTGTAGCAGCGGGCCAGGTGCGACTTCACCGTGCCTTCGGTGAGGTGCAGGCGCGCCGCGACGGCCCGGTTGGACAGCCCGTCGGCGACCAGGCCGAGCACCTCGATCTCCCGGCGGGTCAACGCGGCGTCGGGCAGGCGCATCCGGTTCAGGAGCCGGTCGGCGACGGTGGGGGCGAGGGTGGTCCGTCCTGCGGCGGCGGTGCGGACGGCGGCGGCCAGGTCGTCGGGGTGGGCGTCCTTGAGGAGGTACCCGGTGGCGCCCGACTCGATGGCGGGCAGCGTGTCGGCGTCGGTGTCGTAGGTGGTGACGATGAGAACGCGGGGCGCGCCGGGACGAGCGGTGATGGCGGCGGTCGCCTCGGCTCCCGTCATTCCGGGGCCGAACCGCAGGTCCATCAGGACGACGTCGATGTCGCCCTCGCCGGCGCGCGCCACGGCGGCTTCGGCGGTCGCGGCCTCGGCGACCACGACGAGGCCGGGTTCGGTCTCCAGCACGGCCCGCAGACCCGCGCGCACCACGGGGTGGTCGTCGGCCAGGAGGAGGCGGATCGGGGTGCCGGTCATGACAGGGCCTCCGGCAGGGGAAGCCGGGCGGCCAGCGCGGTGCCGTGGCCGGGGGCCGACTCGACGGTGAGGGAACCGCCCAGCGCACGGACGCGGGCGCGCATGGCCGCCAGGCCGAACCCTCCCTCGCCGGGATCGGGAGCCAGCAGGCGCTCGGGGTCGAAGCCGGTTCCGTCGTCGACGACGCCGAGCGCGACCTCGTCGCCGAGGTGACCAAGGGTGATCTCGACGGTGGTGGCGCCCGCGTGCCGGACGGTGTTCGCGACGGCGGCCTGGGCGATGCGCAGCAGGGCGACCTCGTGTGCCGTCGGCAGCGGGACCGGATCGCAGGTGAGGTGGAACCGCGCGGTGATCCGGTGACGGGTGCTGGTGGTGGCGCACAGGCGTTCCAGGGCACCGGCCAGCGTGGTGTCGTCGAGGGCGGGCGGGGTGAGGGCGGCGACGAAACGGCGTGCCTCGGCGAGGTTGTCCGCCGCGGCCTGGCGGGCCTGGTCCACGTAGCGGGCGGCGTTGCCGGAGGCGTCGGGCAGCTGCCGTTCCGCGGCCCGCAGCAGCAGCTGGATGCTGGACAGCCCCTGGGCGAGGGTGTCGTGGATCTCGTGGGCCAGGCGTTCCCGTTCGGCCAGCACCCCGGCGGTGTGCTCGGCGCGGGCCAGCTCGGCGCGGGTCGCGGTGAGCTCCTCGATCAGGCGCCTGCGCTGCTCGCTCTCCCGGTAGAGCGCCTGGTAGCCCCGGACGACGGCGACCGCGACGGCGGCGCCGAGCAGCGGGCCGATCGCGGCGGCCGGGTTGAAGACGCCCTGGTGCGCGCTGAAGGCGGTGACCGCGGCCAGCGCCGTGGCGATCACCGCGACCAGGCCCGCCCGGCGCGGCAACAGGTGGAGCTGCAGGAAGTACAGGGGGAAGGCCACCCACACGCCGTCGGCGGTCAGCACCACCAGGACCAGCCACACGGCGCTGACGGCGCCCAGCCACAGCGCGGCGGCGAGCCGGGACGTGCGGACGCGGGGTAGCGCCGGTCCGGCCGCGTACATCGCGCCGCAGACCACCGCGACCACGACGATCGCCGTGGCCCGAGGGTGTCCCCCGGCCACGGCCCGTGCCATCGCCAGGACGAGCAGGGCGAGGAACAGGAGGTGCAGGCACCAGGTCAGCACCCGGTTGGTCGGTGTCAGAGCGGCGGCGTTCACGGTGCGTCCAGGCTACGTCCGAGCAGCGGGAGCCGCCTCTGTCGAAAGGTGTAGGCGGGGCGCTGTCTTCCGGCTCGGGAAGTGCCATCCACGGCCAGATGCCGCGGCAGGGTGCCGGCGGCGACCGTGGAGACGTACCGATCCCCCGCTGTGAGGACAGAGGCCTTGTTCGTCGCCTGGAGAGAACTCCGGTTCGCCAAGGGGCGTTTCGCCCTGATGGGAACCCGTGATCGTGCTGATCACCCTGCTGGTCGGGCTGCTGTCCGGCCTGACCGCCGGACTCGGCCGGCAGAACGTCTCCGCCATCACCGGCCTGCCCGCCGATCGGATCGCCTTCGCCGCGCCCAGCGGTGATCAGGGGCTGTCCTACGCCGACTCCACCGTCACCGAGGCGCAGTGGCGGCAGTGGGCCACCGCCCCTGGCGTCACCACCGCCGAACCGCTGGGCATCACCACCACCAAGGCCACCGCGGGCGACCGGAGCGCCGGTGTCTCGGTCTTCGGCGTGCTCACCGGATCTCCTCTCGTCCCGGACGGCGGGAAGCTCACCGAGCAGTCCGCGGTGCTGTCCACCGCGGCCGCCGCCGACCTGGGCATCCAGTCCGGTGACAGCATCGCCGTGGGTGGACGGAAGCTGAGCGTGGCCGCGGTGTCCGGTGACGCGTCCTTCAGCCACACCCCGGTCATCTGGACCACCCTCGACGTCTGGCGGGCGACCGCGCCCCCGTCCAGCAGCCAGTTCGGGACCGTGATCGCCCTGACCACGACCTCCGGCGCCGATCTCGCCGCCACCGACCGCGCCGCGGGCACCAGGACGGTCTCCACGGACGACTCCCTGTCCGCGATCGGCTCCTACGCCTCCGAGAACGGCTCCCTGCAGCTGATGCGCGGCTTCCTGTTCGCCATCTCCGCACTGGTCATCGGCGCCTTCTTCACCGTCTGGACCATCCAGCGCAGCGGTGACGTGGCCGTCCTCAAGGCGCTCGGCGCCACCACGGCCGGGCTGCTCAAGGACGCGCTGGGCCAGGCCGTCGTCCTGCTCGCGGGCGGAACCCTCCTCGGCACCGGCCTCGCCGCAGGCCTCGGTGCCGCCCTCGCCGGCTCCGCCGTCCCGTTCGTGCTCACCCCCGCCACCGTGCTCGTCCCGGCCGCGGTGATGGTCGTGCTCGGTGCGCTGGGAGCCGCGCTCGCGATCCGCCGCATCACCTCAGTCGACCCGCTGACCGCCCTGGGGAGCACCCGATGAGCCTCACCCTGACGGACGTCACCCTCACCTACCCCGACGGCGAGTCCCGCCTCACGGCGCTCGACCAGGTCACCCTGGACGTCCCCCGAGGAAGCCTGACCGCCGTGGTCGGCCCCTCCGGCTCCGGCAAGTCCAGCCTGCTCGCGGTCGCCGCCACCCTCATCGCCCCCGACTCCGGCACGGTCACCGTCGACGGCACCACGACCACCGGCATGACCCGCGGCGACCTCACCGACCTGCGCCGCCACAAGATCGGCATCGTCTTCCAGCAGCCCAACCTGCTGCCCGCCCTCACCGCCTGCGAACAGCTCCAGGTCATGGCCCAGATCGACGGCCGTTCCCCGGCCAAGGCCCGCGCCCGCGCGTTGGAGTTGCTCGACGCCGTCGGCCTCGCACCGCAGGCACAACGCCGCCCGCACCAGCTCTCCGGCGGCCAGCGCCAGCGCGTGAACATCGCCCGCGCCCTGATGAACGCCCCCACCGTCCTGCTGGTCGACGAACCCACCAGCGCCCTCGACCACGAACGCGGAGCCGCCGTCCTCGACCTCCTCACCCGGCTCACCCACCAGCGGGCCACCGCCACCGTCCTGGTCACCCACGACCGCGGCCACCTCACCGGCGTGGACCAGATCGCCGAGGTCCACGACGGCCGCCTCAGCCCCAGCGCGCTCAGGCAGGTGTGCAGGTGATCGACACGATGCCGGGCGAGACGCCACTGCCGACGACGTCGAAGCTGGTGGACCTCCCCGGTTCGAGCGCGCTGCCGACCGCGCGGACCGCGGAGCCGGACTGGGTCACCTGAGCCGCGGACGCCTTCTCCACGTGCTGGCCGTCGGGGAACGTCCAGTCGAGGATCCAGCCCTGGACCGGCGAGTCCCCGACGTTGGTCACCTCCACGACCGCGCGGAACCCGCCCGTCCAGGTCTCCTCCACGTTCAGGGCGGCGAAACACGGCGCGGGAGCGGCGGTCCCCAGTGCCCTCCTGGGCTTCTGGTCGTCGACGGAAACGGAGAAGTTCTCGATGGCGTTGCCCGCGCCACCACGCCACAGGTTGAACCCGGCCTCGACCGCGATCAGGTACCAGTCCGGCGAGACCACACCGCGTCCGACGGAGTCCCCGGTGAACGCGCTGATGTCGAGGTCCTTGACGGCGGTGGCCTCACCGATGCGTTCGTAGGTGATGCGCACCCGCCCTTGGTCACGTGCCAGCCACACGTTCCACCGGGCGTCCGAGATCGCCACCTCCCGCGCCAGCAGAACACCACCTGGCCGGACACCACCGTGGCTGCGGAGCCAGATCACCATCTCGGCACCGTCCGGCGTGCCCTCGGCGACCGGCCCGCTGTGGAACCACACCACGTAGGCGGCGTTGTAGACCCCGGCGTCGACCTGACTGCTGACCCAGTTGCTCGTGACGCGCGGCATCGCCGACACCTGGACCGGCAGGCCGCCGACATCGGTGCACTCCTGCCAGTGACACCCCTTGAGCAACGACGGAGTGGCAGCGGGGGCGCCGTCCGGCGACACGTCGTGCCCGGCGCTCTCGATCCGCAACGACTGGTCCCCCACGGTGATGCACTGGGGCGTCGCGGCGTTCCACACGTTGTTCTGGGCGAGGTAGTCCTTGCCTCCAGCCGGAACGACGCCGTCCTTGGCGCAGAGCGAGACACTCGCGCCCGCCGCGGGCCCGACGTTCGCCAGGACCAGGCCGACCAGCGCGGAGATCAACGCCCCGCCCAGCCCGAGCACCACGAACGCGGCGGCGACGCGGAAGGCGATGTGAGCGGTGGGATTCATCCGTGCTCCTCCTTCGGTGGCCCCGGCACCACGGTGCGCGACGCCCTGCAGGGGGATACGCCTGCCCCGGCGATGGCGTTCATCCCGGCTCACGAGCCCAGGTGAGCCGCACCACTCCGCTGGACCGGCCGGCCGTCATGCAGGCCGCCGTGCGCGGCAATAGCGTTGGTGCGGGCGCGGCGAAAGCACTGCTGCGCAAGGCCTCGCGAGCATCGCCCGCCTGCGGTTCAAGGAGATTCAGGACATCGTGAGCTCACGATCGCGCCCGGCCGGCGCACAGACGCCGAACGGCACGTCCGCTCATGAACGAACAGGCCTGGGCGAACTGATGACCGCTGTCGCGGGCGGCGACCGGACCGCGTTCGGGCAGGTCTACGACCTTCTGGCGGTGCCGTTCTACCGCCTGGTCCTGGGGGGACCGCACCGGGAGGACGGCCAGGCCGACCAGGCCGCGCTCGACGCGTGGACACGGGTCTGGCGCGACGCTCCTCTGCTGCTGCACGGGTCGCGCGGACGGCTGTCGTCCGCGGAGGCCGTCACGTGGATCATGGGCAAGGCGCGCGAGTACCGCGGCCAGCGGTAGGAGAAACACCGAGGCTGCGGGGGTTCAGCCCGTCAGGACGACAGGCGGGTTGGACGCGGCGAAGAGACCGTCGAACACCCGCACGCGATCGAAGGACAGGGCGTGCTCGCGTGCCCGGTCCGCCATGACCTGCCGCTCCTCGGCCGACATGTCGAGCACCACCCGGTCGATCGCGGCGGCGATGTGGGCGGCGTTCCCGGCCTCGACGAGGATCGCCGTCCCGCCCACCGCCTCCCCGACGCCTCCGGTGGTGGTCGTGATCACCGGCCCGCCGCCCGCGAGCATCTTCTCGGTCAGCGCGATGCCGAAGGTCTCTACGAAGTCCGGTTCGGGCTTGGTCGGCAGCGCGTAGACGGCGCAGCCGTTCATCAGCAGCGGCTTCTCCTCGTCCTCCACGTCGGTGAGGAAGATGATCCGGTCGTCGTGCCGGGTGATCGCCTGGAGGTGCTCCAGTTCTGGGCCGTTGCCGGCGATCACGAGCTTCAGCCGTGACCGCGCCTCGCTCTGGGCGAACGCGTCCACCAGGTCGTAGATGCCCTTGGCCCTGGTCACCCGGGACAGGAACAGCACGTACCCGTCCCGTTCGAGGCCGCGTCGCGAAAGGGCGGCGTCCACGAGTGCCGGATCGAGGTCGAGGTAGGCCGAGGTGTCGATCGGCGGGTAGCTCACCGTTATCCGGCGCACGCACTGGCGGGCGAACCTGGTGCCGCAGTGCGCGTCGACGGCCTCCGCGCAGGCGATGATCTCCTGCCTGGTGTACTCCGACACGGCGATCACCTGGTCGTTGGCGAGGAACCGGGTGAACAGGACCACGGCCGCCCCGAACCGCCTCTCCTTCAGGCAGGAGCGAATCACGTTGGTGACGTCCGAGCCGACCGCCTTCGCGATGGTGTGGACGTCAGGTGCGTAGCCGGCCGCGCGGGCCGCGTCGACGGCGTCGCGCACCACGGCGTCGTGGGGAGCCAGGTACATCGACACGCAGGTGGTCGGGACCGGCTCGGCGAGCAGTTCGACCAGGCGTCCCGTCAGCCCGGCCAGGTAGCGGCCGTCGGGTACGCGGTAGTCGCCGACCGGCTCCGGCCGTTCCACGGTGATGCCCTCGCTGTAGGGCAGGATCCGGTCCAGCGGCTTGAGCGGCAGACCTGCCGCCTGCAGCAGGGGTATCGGCCAGGTGAGCAACCGGACGTCGTCGAAACCGCGGGTGAGCGCGGCCTCGGCCAGGTTGCGGGCTTCTCCGGAGTGACCGCAGATGACTGGGTCGGCCCGGACCACGATGACGAGACGGCGGTGTGGCCTGCTCATGTGCGAGCCCCCTTTCCGAGCGGGTCGGACACTGACGGCGGAAGGATCTTGCGTCCCCACTCCGAGGGCTGGGGGCCGAGTTCGAGCAGCAACCGGCCGCCGGCGTGGACGTCGGAAGCACGCAGGTGCGCCGCGTCCAGCGGCTTGCCGTTCAGCCGGGCGGACTGCACGTACTGCGGCGGCGGGTGCTCTTCCACCCCGTCGGAACTGATGGACGTCTCGCGGTGGCCACGCGTCTCGACGACGAAGTCGCGGTCGCCGAGGTGCAGGGTGGCGTGGCTGAAGGCGGGCGCGTTGACGAGGAACAGGTTCTGCCCGGCGACCGGGAACAGGCCGAGCGAGGCCCACACGTACCAGGAGCTCAGCCCGCCCGAGTCGTCGTTGCCGGGAAGGCCGCCGCGACCGGTGCCGAACTGCCAGGTCAGCGCCGCGTGCACGATCTCGGCCGTGCGGTCCGGCCGGGCCGCGTAGTGGTACGACCACGGCGCTTCCATGTCCGGCTCGTTGTTCAGCCCCTCGAACCGGTTCAGCAGGTAGCCGGCCGCCATCTCCGCCGCGCCGGGCTGCCTGCCGGGCTGCGCCACCCGCGGGGCGCCGTACCCGAAGAACGCGTCGAGCGTGCTGACGAAGGCCTCGTTCCCGCCGACCATCGCGATTCTCGCGGCCATGTCGTGCAGCAGCCGGAACGAGTAGTTCCACTTGCCGCCCTCGTAGAACGACGAGTCGAGGAGCAGGCCGGTGGCCGGGTCGAACGCGTTGGACCACAGACGGCTGCGCGCGTCGAGGTCGTCGGCGAGCTGGACGTCGTTCAGGGACCGGGCGACGCCGGAGGTGCAGTGGCAGGCGTAGGCGAGGTCGAGCGTGTGCGAGATCGGGTGCACGACGCCGTGCTCGTAGAAGTCCTCGCCGTACATCCGGCGCAGGTCGTCGTACATGTGCACCAGCGCCCAGGTCCAGTCCAGGTCGCCGAGGCCGAGGGCGTGCGCGTCGGCCAGCGCGGTGTGGACCAACGCGCTCGCCTGCCGGAAGAACCTGTCCGCGCCGCGGGCCATCCGGTAGCCGATGGGGAAGTTGCCTTCCTCCTCGCAGACCCGGATCAGCGACTCCAGGAGATCGACCGCCTTGTCCGGGCAGATGGCCATGAGCAACGGCAGCTGGGTCTTGTAGATGTCCCACATCGTGCAGATGTCGAACACGAAGGGCCCGGAGGACGGCCAGAACGGACTCTCGTCGTCGGCGAAGCACGGCTTGATCAGCGAGTGGTACAGGGCCGTCGCGAACACCTGCCGCCTGGCCGGTGACCCGCCCTCGACCTCCACCCGGCCCACGTGGTCGCGCCACCGGGCCTTGGTCTGCGCCCGGACGAGGTCGAACGCCGTCGGCCCGTCACCGCACTCGCGATACAGGTTCTCCCTGGCCTGGTCGCAGCCTCGCAGCGAGAACCCGATCTGGATCTCGACGCTCTGCCCGGCGGTGGTGGGACCCATGTAGAGCATCCCGAACGGGCGCAGCGTGGTCTGCCTGATGCGGTCGAAGTCGAGCCGCGTGCCGCCCTCGATCAGCCGGCGGTCGTGCCAGAGCATCTGCCGCCAGCCAGGACTGTCGACCCTGATGTACACCGACAGCGGCACGCCTTCGACGACCACCGTGCCCTGGGCGCGGCCGTTGCCGAGGCTTTCCACGTGCGCCCGCAGCGGCACCGTGCGGCCGAGGTCGATGGCCAGCCCACCGCTGGACAGGTCGACGACGACCCGTGCGCTGCGATGCTCGGGAAAGACGTAGCGGTGGACGGCGACCTTGGCGCCGACGGTGACCTCGCAGCGAATGCCGGTGTCGAGAGTGGCCGCGTAGTACCCGGCCTCAGCGGTCTCGTCGTGCAGCGGCCAGGCCTCGCCGAGGACGTCCAGCGGCTGCACCATCGGGGTCACCCGCACGTAGTTGTAGTACTTGCGGATCGCGCCGGTGCCGGACTGCTGGAAGTGCGTGAAACCGGACGCCTGCAGCCGGTCGAACAGCTCCTCCGGCTGCCCCTCGGTGTTCTTCATGTAGAGGCCGTAGCCGGTCGGATAGGCACCGGAGTAGGCGCACGCGGACACCATGCCGAGCGGCGACGTCGCGCCGGGATGGGTGTTGCCGACCTGCGCTTTCGGCCACCACCAGGTGGCCGCCAGCCCCTGCGCCGCGGGCAGTGAGGTGGCAGCCGTTCCGATGAAAGGATCAATTTCGTCGAGGATGGCGAGACACTATGGGAGCACCTGTATCGCGTTGGTTTCAGCGACGTGAACAGTGACCACGTGTGCGGAGGTGCTCAGCGCCGCAGCTCCTCGGCGTCGATCGGCAGGTAGGTCTGCTCGTGCAGGTACTGCTCCAGCCGGTCCGCGACCTTCCGCTGCCACCTCTCGACGTCGCCGTACAGCTGCTCGAACGTCGTGGGGTCGAACGGGATCTCGTTGCCGTGGTACCAGCTGGGACGGCCGAGCGGGGTCGCGGCGGTCAGCGTGGACGTGGGCACGTCCACGTAGGTGGTGCGCCAGCCGCCGCGTGCGTTGCCGTGCTCGTCGCGCAGGATCTCGTCGGTGTCCCCCTCGGTGGCGAGCACCTTGCTCGGGGCCGGTGCGCGGCCGGTGTCCGACCAGTCCAGCAGTGCCTGCCACAGCGCGTGGTGGACGTGGCTGTTCGGGAAGGTGCTCCACCTCGCACCGGACGGGAGCGGGCAGCCGGCCAGCCGTTCGCGGTCCGCGGCGGACATCTCCCTGGTCTCCCGGTGGGCCATGCCGGCCACCTCGTACAGGCGGAAGCTCGCGCTGTCGGGACGGCGGTGGCTCAGGCCGCGCACCTGGCCGCCCACTCCGCAGCGGCGGCGGACGCTCTGGAACTCCGCCTCGCCGAGCACCTCGATCACCGGGACGTCGACGTCGGGCAGGGCGGGGCCGCCGGACGCTCCCGGCAGGTAGCCGTCGAACGCGGGGGCGTCGCCGGGCAGTCGCAGGCGGTTGTGGTGGTGGCGGACGAACTCGCGCACGACGCCGCCGGTCTGCGAGATGCCGCCGAGGTAGACCTTGCGGGCCTTGATCCCGCTGCCGGGCAGGCCTTCGCGCAACGCGGCGGAGACCTGGGCCAGGATCTCCGGGGACTGCGGTGTCGCGTCCCACCACCGCCGCATGAAGCTGTCGTACTCCGCCACCACGTCGGCGTAGTCCGCGTCCGGCGAGAACGGGATCGTGGCGGCGAACTGCTGGGAGAGAGGGCTTTCCGCGAACGTGAACGTGCGGTACCGGTCCGGGGCGGCTCCCGCGATCAGGCCCATCGCCGACGGTGCCTGCGAGTCGATCTCGACCCAGACGTGGTTGTTCCGCATGACGAACCGGTTGATCGCACGCCACACCGACGTGCCACCCCAGATGTGGCTCGCCTCGGCGATCACGGTGCCGCTGAACCGGGCCGCGTCAGCCGGGCGGCGGATCAGGATCCTGGTGCCGTAAGGGGTTCCGGCTGCCTCGCCGGAGACCAGGTACTCCTCCTGGACGTAGTCGTAGCGCGCCAGACGGTCGGTGCCGTAGGGCTCCAGCACGACGGCGCGGGAGCCGGGAACGTCCGGGTGCGGGCCGGTGACGATGGCCGCGTTGACGAACATGCAGGTCCTTTCTTCTGTGCCGTCACAGGGAAGGTGCGGCGTCGAGCAGAGTCCGCGTGTAGGGCTCGCGCGGGGAGTCGAAGATCTCGTCGCGGCTGCCGAACTCGACGAGCGCGCCGGCGCGCATCACAGCGACCTGGTCGCTGATGAACTCGACCACCGCCATGTCGTGGGAGACGAACAGCATCGCGAAGCCCCGCGCCTGCTGGATGTCCTTGAACAGGTTCAGGATCTGGGCCTGGACCGAGACGTCGAGGGCGGAGACGGGTTCGTCGGCGACGAGGAGGTCCGGTTCGAGCGCGAGGGCCCTGGCGATCGAGATGCGCTGCCGCTGGCCGCCGGAGAACTCGTGCGGCAGCCTGGCGAGGCCGCTGCGGGCGAGCCCGACCTCGTCGGCCAGTGCGGCGGCGCGGTGCCGGCGTTCGCCGCGGGTGTGCAGGTCCTGCGCGCGGAACGGTTCGACGAGCAGGTCCTCCAGGGTCATCCGGGGGTTGAGCGAGTTGGACGAGTCCTGGAAGACCATCTGCATCGTCCGCCGGAACGGGCGCATCTTCTTCGGTGTCAACGAAGACAGCGGCTGTCCGTGCACGGTCACCCGGCCGCGGTCCGGCGTCAGCAGGCCGACGGCCATGCGGCCGAGCGTCGACTTGCCGCTGCCCGACTCCCCCACCAGGCCGACGGTCCGGCCGGCGTGCACCTGGAGGCTCACCTCGGTGACGGCGGCCGTGCGGCGGCGCGCGAAGAACGGTCCGGCGGCGAAGTCCTTGCCGACACCGTCGAGGTCCAGCACCACGTCCATCACGCGCCTCCCGCCATCGCACGGGTCTGGTCCAGCACCGCGCGGTCGATCGTCGGCAGCCGGTCGACGCGGCGGCCGAGCCGGGGCGCCGCGTCGATCAGCGCGCGGGTGTAGGGCTGTTCCGGCTGCTCGAGGATCTGCGCGGTGGGGCCCTGTTCGACGACCCGTCCGTCGTACATCACCAGCACCTCGTCGCTGTAGCGGGCGACCAGGCCGAGGTCGTGGCTGATCAGCACGAGGGCGAGGTCGAGTTCCTCGCGCAGCCGCACGAGGAGCCGCAGGATCTGTTGCTGCACGGTGGGATCGAGCGCCGTCGTCGGTTCGTCGGCGAGCAGCAACCGGGGCCCGCACGAGATCGCCATGGCGATCATGACGCGTTGCCGCATGCCGCCGGACAGCTCGTGCACGTACGCGTCGAGCACCTTCCGCTCTCCGCCCAGCCCGACCTGCTCCAGCAGTTCCAGCGCACGATCTCGGGCCTCCCGGCGACCAAGCCCGAGGTGGTGGCGCAGCGGTCGGATCATCTGGGTTCCTATGCGCAGCAACGGGTGCAGAGCGCTCATCGGTTCCTGGAACACGTAACCGATCTCCGCTCCCCCACGGGCACGGCGTCGTCTCGCCGGCTCGCCGAGCAGCTCCGTGCCGTCGAAGAACACCGAGCCCTCCGCCGTGATCTGGGGCGGCAGGATGCCCATCACGGCGGCGGCGGTGATGCTCTTGCCCGATCCGGACTCGCCGACGACGGCGAGCGTCCGTCCACGGTGGACTTCGAAGCCGACGTCCCTGACCAAGGACAGGTCTCCGACGCGCGCCGAGAGCCCGGACACGCGCAGTACTGGCTCTGTTGTGGTGTGCACGCCGACTCCTCAGTAGCGGATGCGCGGGTCGAGCAGCGAATAGAGCAGGTCGATCACGAGGTTGAGCAGGACGTAGACCACGGCGATGAAGAAGATGCAGCCCTCGATGACCGGGTAGTCGCGGCGTTGCACCGCGGTCAGCAGCAACTGGCCAAGACCCGGGATCGAGAAGATCGACTCGGTGACCACGGCCCCGCCCATCAGCGAGCCGGTGGTCAGCCCGACGACGGTCACCATCGGCACCACGGCCGCGCGGAACACGTACTTGCGGATCACCGTGCGTTCGGGCAGTCCCATCGACCGCGCGGTCGTCACGAACGGCTGGTGCAGCGAGTCCAGCACCCCGGCCCGGCTGTAGCGGAACAGCGTGGCCGCCTCCAGCAGTCCCAGCGAGATCGCCGGCAACGCCAGGTGGTGCAGGAACAGCAGGGGGTCCTCGGTGAACGAGACGTACCCCGCGACCGGGAAGACCTGCCACACCACCCCGAACACCGCGATCAGCAGAACGGCGAGCCAGAAGCTCGGCAACGCGATCCCGACCGACGACCCGAAGACCAGAACCCGGTCGAGAAGGCCGTGCCTGCGCGTGCCCGCCGCGATGCCGAGGGCAGGGCCGATCAGCACCGCCACGGCGAGCGCGAGAACGGTGAGCTGCACCGTTACCAGCGCGTGCTCGGCCACGAGGCCCGACACCGCCTGATCCGCGAACAGCGAGTTCCCGAAGTCGAGCCGCACGACCCTGCCGAGCCAGGTGAGGAACTGCTCCCAGAGCGAGGCGTCGAGCCCGAGCCTGGTCCGGACCTCCGCGATCTCCTCCGAGGTCGCGGCGTCGCCCGCGATGGCCGCCGCCGGGTCGCCGGGGGCCAGGCGCAGCATGACGAACAGGAGCACCATCGGGACGGCGACGGTGGGCAGCAGCGCGCCGAGGCGCTTGAGGAGGTAGTTGGTCACGGGGTTCTCACTTCCTCGCCGACCGGGGGTCGAACACGTCGCGCAGACCGTCGCCGAGCAGCACGAGCCCGAGCACGGTCAGCACGATCGCGAGGCCCGGGAACACCCCGATCCACCAGGCCGAGTAGAAGTACTGCTGGGCAGCCGACAGACTGGTGCCCCAGCTCGGCACGTCGGGAGGCAGCCCGATGCCGAGGAAGCTCAGCGCCGCCACGGACAGCACGGTCACCGAGAACGCCAGCGCCGCCTGCACGATCGTCACCGACAACGCCTCCGGCGCGACGTAGCGGAGCAGCACCCAGCTCGTCCGCGATCCCAGTGAGGTCGTCGACTCCACCATCGGCATCGCCTTCACCGCGAGCGCCGCACCGCGCACGACGCGGGTCACCATCGGGATCAGCACGACGGTCAGCCCGGTGATCATCGTGGCGACGCCGTCACCGAGCACCCCGACCAGGCTGATCACCAGCACGATCGAGGGGAACGACATCAGGCCGTCCACCACCCGCATCACCACGGCGTCGACCCAGCGGAAGTACCCGCACAGCACACCCAGCACGTAGCCGGTGCAGACGGCGAGCGCGGTGGTGACGGCGCCGATGCCCAGGGACGTGCGCGCGCCGTGGACCACCATCGTCCAGAGGTCGCGGCCCTTCTCGTCGGTGCCGAACCAATGGCCAGTGCCGGGTGGGCGCAACGTGCTGGTGGGATCGACGCGGTAGGGGTCGCCGCCGAGCAGCGGGGCCAGCAGGGCGAGCACGACCATCAGCCCGAGCAGTGCGGCCCCCGCCATCGCGGTCCGGTCGCGCATCAGGTCTCGGAAACGTTGTCGCAGCATGGGATTCCTTCGTACGGAGGGCTAGCGACCGAGCCAGACGTTGTAGAAGCCGCGGACCGTGCCGAGCGCCGGCGTGAACCCGCCGATGCGCGTGCTGGTGACGGCGAGGTTGCCCTCGAAGCCGAGCTTCACGAACGGAAGATCCGTCCAGACGAGCTCCTGCAGTTCGGTCCACGCCGCCTGCCGGGCGGGTTCGTCGGCGCCGGAGAGGATGCGGTTCATGAGCGCGTTCTTCGCCGGCGTGTTCCACCAGCCGGGGAAGCCGGAGCTGAAGAACACCACCGTCAACGGGTCGGAGTAGCTGGTGCCGGTCGCGAGGAACATGTCCCACTGCGCGGGGTCGGCGCGCCGCGAGGTGAAGCTGGTCTCGTCGGTGGCCTGGAGCGAGACGGTGATCCCGGCGGCGGCGAGTTGCTGCCGGATCAGTTCGGCGTGCGGGTCGCGGCTGGGCCGGTACAGCACCCGCAACGGCGTGCCGTCGTAGCCCGCCTCCGCCAACGCCTTCCGCGCGCCCTCGACGTCCGGGGCCGCCCGGTAGATCTGGCTTCCCGCGGTCGAATGCCACGGCGAGGTGTCCAGGAACATGCCGGAGTCGTCGAGGAAGTTCTCGGTGGAGCCGAGGCTCTGCAGGGCGATCTGCTTCGGGTCCAGCGCGCGCTGAACGGCCTGGCGCAACGCCAGGTTCGTCGCCGGTCCCTGCTTGAGGTTGAACTGCACGAGCCGGAACTGGCCGCCCGGCACGACGACGGGGTTCAGCTTGTCGTCACGCCGGTAGCTCGGCAGCTGGTCCATCAGCGGCCCGGACGGCGCGATGTCGACGGCGTCGGTCCGCAGCTGGTTCAGGACGTTGGACTCGTTGTAGGGCACGAACTTGACGCGGTCGGCGTAGGCGGTCTTCGCGCCGCTGGCACCGTCCGACGGCTCGGCGCGCGCCTGGTAACCGTCGAACCGGTCGAGCACCACCTGCCGGTCGGGCACGAACTCGCGCAGCTCGTACGGTCCGGTGCACACGATGCGCGGCAGGGGTTTGTTCGGCGGCACGCCGGCCACGAGCCGCGCGGGCATGACGTACGCGGCGGTGTCCGGAGTGGACAGCAGCGCGGGGACCGCGGAGCTGGGCTGTTTGAGCTTGATGACGACGGTCAGGTCGCCGGCCGCGGAGACGGTGTCGAGGATCTTGCCGAACGTCGCGCCGGGGCTGCTTCCCGCGTACCGCCGCAGCGACGCCACGACGTCCTCGGCGCGCAGCGGCTGGCCGTCGTGGAACGTGACTCCCCCACGCAGGCGGACCGTGTAGGTGGTGGCGCCGTCGTACTCGTAGTCCTGGGCCAGGCCGTTGTGCACGCCCATGCGGGCGTCGTTCTCCCAGAGCCCCTCGCACATCGTCGCGGCGGCCAGCCAGTTGCTCCGCAGCGTCGAGTACACGGGGTCGAGCGCGGTGGGCATGCTCGCGATCACCAGCTCCCCGCCGCGGCGAGGGGGGGTCGTGTCCACAGTGGCCTTGGCGGCGCATCCGGCCACTGTGGACACCACGAGCGCTGCGGCGAGCAGGCGGCGAAGCGTCTTCATCGGCACTCCTGGGGACGTCGGGCGGCGAGTGGCGCCAAGTATGCGTCCGTGCCCGTGCCGAAGAGCCGTGAGTTACCGGGGGTGCGGTAATGGTCAGCCGACGATGCCGGAGACCAGGTCGTAGCCGATACCGTAGAGCCTGCTGGTCTGGATGCGGTGCTGAACGGTGCGCCCGTGCCGTGCCGACACGACCAGCCCGACCTCGCGCAGGCGCCGCAGGTGACGGGACACCTGCGGCTGCGTCATCCCCGTCCGCCAGGCGAGCTCGGTGGTGGTGCACTGCTCGTTGATCAGGTGACGGCAGATCTCGAGCCTGCCCGCGTCGGTGAGCACGAGCATCCGCTCCCGGATCTTGTCGAGGGTGTCCGCTCCGCGCGGCCCGTGCTGTTCGGCCGGGTACTGCACGACGACCGGCGGCTGCTGCGGCCAGTTCTTCAGCTTCTCGTCCTTGACCAGCAGGTGCGGGTGCCCGAAGTGGGACGGCACGAGCACCAGCCCGCGCCCCCGCACCGTCACGGCCGCCTGCTGGAGCTTGCTGAACTCGACGGTGTGCTCGGCGACGTCGATGACGGCGTTGGGTGACAGCGACCCCACGACCAGCGGCAACGGCTCCGTGCGCAGCGACGCCTCGACCCGCTCCGCCGAGCGTTCGAGAGCGGGCCGCAGCCGGCGCCACATCACCCCGAAGAACGTCTCCGACGCCACGTGCAGCAGCCCGAGCAACCGGACGCGGAACCTCTCCGGATCGGCCACGAGCTCACCGGCCAGCACGCCGCGCCGCGTGGACCGTTCCCCGCACGCCCGGACGAACGCCTGCGCGCTGACGGCGTCGTCCAGCGGCCAGCCGAAGTTCTGCCGGAGCCCGAAGATCGCCATCCCGGCCATCTGGATGAACACGCCGAGGTCCAGATCCGCTATCTCGGCGAGCTCGGCCTCCAGATCGCCGGAACCCGCCGACGTGAGCGGCAGCATCAGCCGGGTGCGGAACCGGGCCCACAGCGGGGCGAACGCGACGCACTCCGCCGCCGCCGGTCCTGGCAGGTCCGCGAGCACCCTGCGCGCCCACGTGCCCCGGTCCGGGTGATGGCCCGGTTCCGCCAGCACGTGCAGGCACGCCATGAGCTCGGCGGTCGCCGAACACCGGGCCGACACCTCGGCCGGGCGCACACCGTGCAGTCGCAGGAGGACGGACATGACGACCGAGTGTAGGCCGCGACCGTCCGATCAGGATTCCGCGAACGCCCGGTTCAGCGGCAGTCGCAACAGCAGCAGCCCGCGCACTCCGGCCTGCCCGGCGCGGGTTCCCGGATCGGGCCGCTGCGGGCGCGGGCGAGCAGGTCGTCCGTCCGGAGCTGTCCCGAGCACCGCTCCTGTCCGGGACAGCTCCGGAGCAACGTGACGGCGGGGGCCGCGGTGATCACCGCGGGCCGCCGCTTCGCCCCGTCCGGCCACTGCACCGAGATGGAGATCGACGAGGAGTTGTTGTCGTAGCGGGACTCGACGAGCGTGCGGTCGGAGTTGACCGTGTTGACCAGGTCGTAGGTGCCGGACGCGACGGAGGTGAGGTCGAGCCACTGGAAGTCGACGCCCTTGCGGTAGTCGTCGCCGCTGCCGGCGGAGATGCCCTCGAACATCTCGGTGGCGTCCGGGTCGTTCCTGCCGCAGTTGCTCTTCTTCAGGCGTTCGGCGAGCCGGCCCTCCGGACTGGCCGCGTCGGGCAGCGGGCCCGCGTCGGCGTTCCGGTACCGGTCGCCCAGGCAGAAGCCGTTCTTGCGGTCGGCGACCACCGTCCTGCCACCCGGCGTGCGCAACTGCATCCGAGCGAACCCCATGAGGTGCCAGTGCAGGTGCGTGGGCGTCGGCTCGTAGTACATCGAGGTGGCGGTGGCGCGCCGGGCATCGTCGTAAGTGCCGGGGATCGGTCCACCGCGCGAAGTCTGGAACGCCTGACGCACGGACATCTCGTCCGAGGTCCGGTTGGGCCGGCGGCCGTGCAGCATCAACGGGCCTTCGCCCACGTTGTCCATCGCGGTGGTGAACCGGATCCGGACGGCCCGGATCTCACCGGACGTCACGCACTCCCCGTTGGGCGCCTGGGCATCGGCGACCAGGCAGACGTCCCAGTCGCGGCACAGCGAGGGATCGCCGCCGTAGCCACCGGCACACCCGACCGGCGCCTGGCGGAGGTCGGGAAGCAGGGGCTCGTCCGCCCGAGCCGGTTGCGCTGACGCGAGAGCCAGCGCCAACGTCAACGCTGCCGCGCTCCACCTTCTACCAGAACCCACGGCGGACAAGGCTAGAGCCGGACACGGCCGTCTCCCCCGCACTGGCGTGAGGTGTACCCGGCCGAGTGAACGATTCGCGAGGGCCAGAGACGAAGAACGGGAAGATCCCCTCTCCCCACTTCAACATATAGCGCACCCCTGGGCTTGCGGCAAGACCCAGTTCGTCGCGCACAATCTCCCGCCTGAAGCAAAGCTCGTGCCAGTGCGCGAGACGAGAAATCGGGGGAAACGAACGGATGAGCGGCTATGTGGTCGGTCTCGATGAAGTCGACAGCACGCGAATTTCGCTCTGTGGCGGAAAGGGAGCGAACCTGGGAGAGCTCACGCGATTCGAGGGCGTCCAGGTTCCTCCCGGCTTCTGCGTGACGACTGAAGCGTTCGACCGGGTTCTGCGGGAGGCGCCGTCGATCGGCGAGCGACTCGACCGGTTGGGACTCCTCGCAGCGGACGACCGGGAGGAGATCGCCGCGCGGAGTGCGGAGGTGCGTCAGGAGATCGAACTTCTCGACATGCCCGGCGAAGTGGCGGCGGCGATCACGGGGGCGCTGGCGCTGCTCGGCGAGCACACCCCCTGCGCGGTCCGGTCGAGCGCGACGGCGGAGGACCTGCCGACCGCGTCGTTCGCGGGCCAGCAGGACTCCTACCTGAACGTCGTGGGAACGGAGGAGGTTCTGCGGCACGTCGTCCGGTGCTGGGCCTCGCTGTTCACCGAGCGCGCCGTGACCTACCGGCTGCGCAACGGTTTCGACCACCGCGACGTGCGGATGGCGGTGGTCGTGCAGCAGATGGTCTCCGCGGACTCGGCCGGCGTTCTCTTCACCGCCGACCCCGTCACGTCCAGCCGCCGGATCTCCTGCGTGGAGGCGGTTTTCGGGCTCGGTGAGTCCTTCGTGTCCGGTCTGGTGAACGCGGACATGTACCGCGTCCTCGACGAGGAGATCATCGAGAAGACGGTCGCCACCGGGCAACCGGCGCTGACGGACGCACAGGTGGTGCGGCTGACTCGGCTCGGCCGGCGGATCGAGGAGCACTTCGGCGGGCCCCAGGACATCGAGTGGTGCCTGGCGGGCGACGAGTTCCAGATCGTCCAGAGCAGGCCGATCACGACGCTGTTCCCCGTCCCTGAGACCGCCGACGACGACAACCACGTCTACGTCTCGGTCGGCCACCAGCAGATGATGACCGACGCCATGAAGCCGCTGGGCCTCTCGGTCTGGCAGCTGACGACGCCCAGGCCGATGGCGATCGCGGCGGGGCGGCTCTTCGTCGACGTCACCCCGATCCTCGCCTCGCCCCAGAGCAGCGCCGCGTTCCTGGACGTCGCGGACAAGTCCGATCCGCTGATGGGCGACGCCCTGCGCACCGTCCTGGGCCGCACCGGCTTCGTCCCCGCGGGCGACGGCGCCGCACCGTCGTTCCCCGGCACCGCGCAGGCCGAGATCGACACCGATCCGGACCTCGTCACCGAGCTGATCGGGAACGCCGAGGCGTCCGTCGCCGTGCTCGAGCGCGAGATCAAGGGGAAGTCCGGATCGGACCTGATCGAGTTCGTCCTCGCGGACTTCGAGGAGCTGCGCCGGATCCTGTTCGACCCGCGCAGCAACCAGGTGATCATGGCCGGGATGCAGGCGACGTGGTGGCTCAACGAGAACCTGCTCGACTGGCTCGGCGAGAAGAACGCCGCCGACACCCTGACGCTGTCCGCTCCGCACAACGTCACGTCCGAGATGGGGCTGGCGCTGCTCGACGTCGCGGACGCGATCCGCCCGCACCCCGAGGTCGTCGCGTTCCTGCAGAGCGCCGGTGACGACTTCCTCGACGAACTGCCCGGGCTCCCCGGCGGTTCGGAGGCACGTGACGCCGTCCAGGACTACCTCGGCAAGTACGGCGTGCGCTGCGTCGGCGAGATCGACATCACCAGGACGCGGTGGAGCGAGCGACCGTCCGCGCTCCTGCCCATGATCCTGACCAACGTCCGGAACTTCGAGCAGGGCGCCGCCGAACTCCGCTTCGACCAGGGCCGGCAGGAGGCGTGGAAGAAGGAGCAGGAGGTCCTGGAACGCCTGCTCGTTCTTCCCGACGGCGAGCAGAAGGCCGCCGACACCAAGCGGATGATCGACCGCGTGCGCACGTTCATCGGCTACCGGGAGTACCCGAAGTACGGGATGATCAGCCGTTACTTCGTCTACAAGCTGGCGTTGCTGGAGGAAGCCGGACGTCTCGCCGGCGCAGGCCTGCTGGAGTCAGAAGAGGACGCGTTCTTCCTGACACTGCAGGAACTTCTCGAACTGACGCGCACCGGCCAGAGCTACGGCGAGGTGATCCACGAGCGCAGGGACGCCTTCAAGTCGTACGAGGTGCTCACTCCCCCGCGCGTGCTCACCTCCGACGGCGAGGCCATCAGCGGCAGCTACCGGCGCGACGACCTGCCGGAAGGCGCGCTCTCCGGCCTGGCCGTCTCCGGCGGGACCGTCGAAGGACGAGCCCGGGTCGTCCTGAACGTGGCGGACGCCGACCTGGAGCCGGGCGACATCCTCGTCACCGCCTACACGGACCCGAGCTGGTCACCGCTGTTCGTGGCGATCTCGGGCCTGGTGACGGAGGTCGGCGGCATGATGACGCACGGCGCGGTGATCGCGCGGGAGTACGGACTGCCGGCGGTCGTCGGCGTCGACCGGGCCACCCGGACGATCCAGGACGGCCAGCGGATCAGGGTGAACGGGACCGACGGGTTCGTCGAGATCCTTCCGGCCGGCTAGCGAGCCGCGGGACTGGGGAACGGGATCGCCTTGGTGTGCAACAGGTCGAGCGTGTCGCGGGTGATGTCAGTGACGTCGGCCTTGCCGCCGTTCGAGGTCCACGTCTGCACGACGACCTCGATCACGTTCATGGTGCTCGCGGCGGTCAGCGCGGCGTGCAGAACGTCCCCGGTCCCGCCCTCCCGCCGGAGGATCTCCTCGGCCAGCCGTTGCCGCCAGCTCCAGCACAGGTCGGCCAGGCCGGCCCGCAGCCCCGTGGTCTTGTCGAAGATGTCGTACAGCGCGAGCAGGCGCGCCGAGTTCGCCCCGATCGTCTGCTCGACGCTGTCGACGACGCCGTAGAGCGCCTCGGACAGCGGCGTTTCGTCGGGCTGGGCGAGGAAGGCGTCCATCGCCGCGTCGAGGCCGTTCTCCACGAAGCTGACGACCAGCGCCTCTTTGGTGGAGTAGTAGCGGTACAGCGTCCGCGTGCCGACCTCGGCCGCGGCGGCGATCTGCTCGATGGTGGTGTCGTCGTACCCCTGCGCGACGAACAGGTCGAACGCCGACTCGGCGATGAACCTCCGAGTGCGTTCCATCTTCGTCTCGCGCAAGCCCACAGCGCACCTCCCTGCCCCGTCTCCCGCGAACGGTAGCACTGCCACATGGCAGTCACTGCCATATGACACGCGGTTGCGGCATGCCATGCCATCTGGCAGTCTCGGTCATATGACAGCGACTGCCATTTTTTCTCGGGAGTTCCCGACCGAACGCGACTCCGGCTGCCCGTTCGACCCGCCCGCCGAGTACGCCGAGCTGCGCGCCCAAGAGGGCACGGCCTCGGTGGCGTGTCCGGTCGGCGTCGACGCCCGCGTGGTCAGCCGGTACGACGACGTGCGCGCGGCGCTGGGCAATCCCAACCTCAGCTCGCACGCCGCCCCGTCCACACACGTGGTGGCAGACGGCCTGCTCGACCGGCCGGTGGCGCCCGGCAGTCTGCTGAACATGGACGGCCCCGGCCACGCCCGGCTGCGGCGCCTGCTGACGCCGGAGTTCACGGTCAAGCGGATCCAGGCCATGCGCCCTTACATCCAGGGCCTGGTGGACGACCACCTCGACGCGCTGCTGGCCCGCACCGGCCCGGTCGACCTGGTGGCGGACTTCGCGCTGCCGATCCCGTCCCTGGTGATCTGCGAGCTGCTGGGCGTCGACTACGCCGACCGCGACCGGTTCCAGGAGCAGACGGCGGTGCTGATCGGCACGAACAGCGACCCCGACGCGCTGCAGCAGGCCAACCAGGAGGTCGTCGGGTTCATGACCCAGCTGGTGCTGACCAAGCTGGCGGCGCCGAGCGACGACCTGCTGGGCAGGCTGATCGTCCGGTCTCGCGAGAACGGCCAGGAGCTGTCGGTCGAGGAACTGGTCACGCTCGGCATCACCCTGCTGATCGCCGGGCACGAGACCACGGCCAACATGATCGGCCTCAGCACGCTGGCGCTGCTGCGCCGGCCCGACCAGCTCGCCGCCCTGCGCGCCGATCCGGGGCTCGCGGGCACCGCCGTCGACGAGATGCTGCGGTACCTGTCGATCGTGCAGTTCGGCGTGCTGCGGCAGGCCACCGGCGACGTGACGATCGGCGACGAGACGATCAAGGCCGGCGAGTGGCTCGTGGCCGCGCTGTCAGCGGGCAACCGGGACGAGTCGGTGTTCCCCGACCCCGACCGCATCGACCTGAGGCGCGAGGCGACCGCGCACCTGGCGTTCGGCTACGGCATCCACCAGTGCCTCGGCCAGCAGCTGGCCAGGGTCGAGCTGCAGGAGGTGTTCGCCCGGCTGCACCAGCGCATCCCGACGCTGCGACTCGCGGTTCCGTTCGAGGACATCGAGTTCAAGAACGACGCGCTGGTCTACGGCGTGCGGTCGCTGCCGGTCACCTGGGACAGCGAGGACAACCGATGAAGGTCCGCATCGACGTGGACGCCTGCGTGGGCGCGGGCCAGTGCGTGCTCGCGGCACCGGACGTGTTCGACCAGCGCGACGAGGACGGCATGGTGGTCCTGCTGGTGGAGAACCCGCCCGCGGAACTGGAGGCGGCCACCGAGCACGCCGCCCTGCTGTGCCCGGCGCTGGCGATCGTCGTGGACAAGTAGTGGGGAACCTCGAACGGGTGGTCGTCGTCGGCGCTTCGGCGGCCGGCGTCACCACCGCCGAGACGCTGCGCCGCGAGGGCTACACCGGCAGGCTCACCCTGGTCGGCGACGAGAAGGTGCTCCCCTACGACCGGCCGCCACTGTCCAAACAGGTCCTGGCGGGCACGTGGGAACCGGAGAAGACGGTGCTGCGGCCCGATTCCGCGTACGTGGACCACGACATCGAGCTGAAACTCGGGAGTGCCGCGAGCGGACTGGACCTCGCCCGTCGCACGGTCGCGCTGTCGAACGGCGAGGAGATCGCCTACGACGGCCTGGTGATCGCCACCGGAACGGCCCCGCGGACACTGCCGTTCGGCCACGACCTCGCCGGGGTGCACGTGTTGCGGACCATCGACGACGCGCTGGCGCTGCGGAGCGACCTGCTGCGGTCGTCCGCCGTCGTGGTCGTCGGAGCGGGGTTCCTCGGCACCGAGGCAGCCGCGTCGGCCCGGCGGCTGGGGCTCGACGTGACGCTGGTCGACCCTCTGCCGCTGCCCCTGGTGCGCCAGTTCGGCGAACGAGTCGCTTCGGCGATCGCCGAGCTCCACGAGGAACAGGGAGTGCGGCTGCGCACCGGAACCGGCGTGACCGCGTTGCACGGCGAAGTCGCGGTGTCCGGAGTCGAACTGACCGACGGAACCGTGCTGCGGGCGGACGTCGTGCTGGTGGCGATCGGCGCGGTGCCCGCCACCGGCTGGCTCGCCGGCTCCGGGGTGCCGGTGGACGACGGCGTGGTGTGCGACGCCACCTGCCGCGCCGTCGACGGCGTGTACGCGGCCGGCGACGTGGCCCGCTGGTTCAACCCTCACTTCGGCACCCTGATGCGCGTCGAGCACCGGATGAACGCCACCGAACAGGGCATGGCGGTGGCCCGCGCCCTGCTCGGCGCGCGGACACCGTTCGCCCCGGTGCCGTACTTCTGGACCGACCAGTTCGACGTGAAGGTCCAGGCGTACGGCGTTTTCCCGGCCGGCGCGGAGACGTCTGTCGTCCACGGGCGGCTCGACGAGCGGAAGTTCGTGGCGCACTACGTCGCGCAGGGGCGGGTCGTCGGCGTGCTGGGCTGGAACATGGCCAGGCAGTTGCGCCAGGACCGGCAGCTGATCGCCCCGGCGACCGCTGCCTGAACGGCCCGTGGTGACAGGCCTTCAGCCGAGGAGCTTGCGGATGATCTCGGTGGCGGTGTCGATGTCCGGCGGGGCGCCGGTGATGACGTCGGAGTAGCAGAAGGACTCGGCGAGCCGGACCACGGCGTAGGCCAGTTTCGTCGGCGGGATCTCCGACGTGTCGTCGCCTCGTTCGGCGCGGATGAGGTCGGCCAGTCCGGCCACGAGGCGGTGTTGCACCACTCCCCGCTGCGAGGTCAGCACCCGCAGCGCGGTCTCGGGATCGCGTTCGAGCAGGGCGCGCAGAGCCGGCGAGGCCACGGTGTCGCGCATCGCCTGGTCCAGCACCGCGATCACCCTGGCCATTCCCCGCTGCGGGCTGGCCAGCCACAGGCGCGCCCACGCCCGCTGCGTGATGGCCCACAGCACCTCGCCCAGCACGTGGTCGCGGTCGCCGTACCGGCGGTAGAGCGTGGCTCGGCCGATGCCGGCCTCGGTGGCGAGTTCGCCCATGTCGATGCGGCTCTCGCGGAGGAACTGCCGAAGCGCGTGCACGATGACCGGATCCACCTCGGGCTCGGTGGTCAGGTTCACGTTGGCCGCAGCGTGAGACAGCATGTATAAAGTGTCTCACTGAGACAATCAGAACGAATGTCTCACCCTGCGCGAGGAGGACCGCATGCGGCGGGTCTGGTCGATGCTGCCGTTCGTCCTGGTCGGAGTCGCGTTGCTGCTGGCCCCGGCCACCGCGGGACCCGCCTGGTGGAACCTGGTGGCACAGGTCGTGTTGTTCACCCTGGCGGCGGCCGTCCCGGGGTACCTCACGCGGCACGTGTCGTACGTCGACGTGGCCTGGCCGTGGGGCCTCGTGGCCATCGGCCTGGTCACCTTGCTCACCGCCGACCGGCTCAGCGTTCCGCTGGTCGCGGTCGCGCTCGCCTACCTGGCCATGGGGGCGCGGATGGGTCTGTGGAGCCTGGTGCTGACCGTGCGGCACGGGTGGTGGACGCCCGGCTCCCCCAAGATCGAACTGCCCCGCTACCAGTACCAGCGGCGACGCTGGGAACGGCAGGGATTCCGCAGCGAGACGTGGTCCGTCCAGTACGAGATCTGGTTGCAGGGACTGGCGAACGCGTCGGTGCTGGCCGTCCCCGCCTTCCTCGTCGCCGCCGGTGAGCGACCGCTGTCCGTCTGGTCCAGCGCCGCTCTGGCTCTCTGGGCCGCGTCCTACGTGCTCGAGTCGGTGGCGGACCGGCAGAAGCAGCGGTTCGCCGCCGGCGGCACGCGGGGTACCTGTGACCGAGGGCTGTGGCGCTACAGCAGGCACCCCAACTACTTCTTCCAGTGGATGCAGTGGAACGCCCTGGTCCTGCTCGCGCTGCCGTCACTGCCGGCCAGGTTCCACGACACCACGCCGCTGGTGTGGGCGCTGCTGACCCTGGGCCTGTTCTTCGCCTCCTGGACGCTGTACGTCACTCTGACCAAGCACACGGGCGCGCGCCCCGCCGAGCACTACAGCCTTCGCAAGCGCCCTGACTACGCGCTCTACCAGGCCAGGACCAACATGTTCTTCCCCGGCCCGGTCAAGACCGCTCGGCAGGGCGCGCGGTAGCGCCGCCTGTCACACCGGCGCCCGGTACCAGCGGCGGTGGACGAGCGGTTCGACGGCCAGCACCCCCGCCGCGGCCGCGATGGCGACCGCCCAGGCGAGCCGGTCGGCCGATCCCGCCACCGACCACACCGCGGCGCCGAGCACGATCGCGGGCCGCATCAGGGTGAACGGGCCGAGGCCGATCAGGATCACGAACGTGCTCTCCCGCATCGGCAACACCCAGTACGCCAGCAGCGAGACCACCACGAGTGCCGCGAACGGCACCACGACCTGGAGCATGCGCACACCCGTGTGGACCAGTTCGTCGTAACGGGCGCCAGGGTCCGCCGAACCGGCCAGGGTCACCGCGACCAGCAGTGCCACGAGCCCGAGCAAGATCGTCCCGCCCGTGAGGCCCCGGCGTGCCGCCAGCAGGTAGTAGGAGCGCTTGTCGATCCGGGCGTTGCGGCCGGTCGCCGCGCGGAAACCCGCGAAACCCCCGTCGACGAGCGCGAGCAGTCCCAGCACGAACGGCACCACCACGGCCATCAACCCGCGACCAGACGCCGTGCGCGCCGTCCCAGGGCTCGACGGACGTCGTCGACCAGCGCCGGGCGGAGGCCGACGACCGGTCTCATCGCCGCGCAGAACGGGTTGGTGTGCCGGAACGACTCGTACAGGAACGCGTCCATCCCGTCCGCCGCCGCGGCAGCGGACAGCAGCACCGTGTCGCCGTGTGCGCGCTGCGCGGACGCGACCCCGTCGTGACGGCCGAGCGGCTCCCGCATCCTGGCGCGGTGGAACAGCCAGGCGCCCAACGGTGCCAGCCGGGTCGCGGCGATGTCGTAGTGGATGAACGCCAGCGCACCGGCGCGGTCCTGGGCGCGGAAGAACTCGGGCAGCCGGTCCGCCGCGAAGTGGTGCAGCACCCCGCACGACAGGTAGACGGTGGCGCCCTCGGCCAGCGCGAACGCGTCCGCGCGGACGAAGGTGCACGGAAGCCCCTCGTCCTCGGCCAGCCGGGTCGCCTCGGCCACCAGGGCGTGGTTGAAGTCCACGCCCACCAGCTCGACGTCCGCCCCCAGCACACCCGAAGCGGCCAGGCTTCGCACCGTGAACCCCACACCGCACCCGATGTCCACCACCCGCAGGCGGCTTCCGGTCGCCCGGAGGACGGCCAGAATCGGCACCAGCAACTCGGCGAACCTCTGTGCCATGTGCAGTTCTTCGTTGAGCCGCTGCAGTTCGGTGTGCACGCGGATCAGGATCCGGTCCACCGCGACGGGGTCCAGGAACTCCCCCGTCACGGGCATCCGCCGCACGATCCGGGCGGCTCGTCCGGCCCCGGCCGCGAGCAGGCGGTCGACCACGTCAGCCCTGCGGACCTGAACGCGCTCGCCGGTGCGCTCGTCCCACTGCGCCACCAGGTCCGAGATCTCCAGCACCCCCACGACTGGAGCTACTCGCGGTGCCCGCGCCAGACCCGCACGGCGAACCAGGCGAACACGCCGAGGACCACGCAGGCGCCGAGCGCGATGAGCACCACGGAGGACAGCGTCACTCCGGCCATCACGACGATCAGCCCGGCCGCATAGGTCAGCAGCAGCCCGGCGACGACCAAGGTCCGGCGCGGCACCCTCGGTGCCGGGCGGGTGAGCTTGGCGGCCAGCTTGGGGTCGTCCTCGGCGAGGCGGCGCTCGATCTCGTCCAGTTCCTGCTGTTCGCGGTCCGGCAGTCTCATTCCCGGTCCTCCCGCTGGGGTGCTCAGGGTGTCACCAACGCCAACGCACGAGACGGCCCAAGGTTCCCCGATCATCGCGCGGACTCGTGGCCGGAGAGCCTCTCCTGCAGCCGGGCGTGCCGGAACTGGTACACCGCGCCGACCTGTCGCAGCACGCCACGGCGGTGCGCGTCGTCGAGGAAGGCCATGAATCGCAACGGAAGGTGGCCGCGAGCGGCCAGCCACAACCGCGTGCAGCCGAAGGCGCCCCACGCGCGGGACAGACAGACGCTGAGCCCCACTGCCAGCCCGAACAGAACTCCGGCCGCCACTGCCTGGCCCACGCCGGGCACGTTCGTGATCACCAGGCCGCCGATCAGCGCCCCGGCGACGCCGTACGTGACGGTGCCCGGCTTCGGCGCGAAGTACCGGCCGAGGAGCGCGGCGGCGACGCCTCCCGCCAGGCTCAGCACCACGTCGAAGCGGCCGTCCAGGAACTGGACGGTCGGCTCGTCCTGGGTGAGGCGCAGCGCGAGGCCGTAGAACAGGCTGAGCGACACCGTGAACGCCAGCGTGAACGACAGAGCGGCGGCGCGGTCCTGGCGCAGCACGGTGCCGGGGCTGGACACCCGGTTGGCGTCCAGCGGCGTGCCGAGCCAGACGTGCACGCCGACGGCCAGGCCGAACACCACCGCGACGAGCCCGATCACCCCGGCGGGCAGCGACCAGCCGAAGCCGAGGCACGCTCCGGCCGCCGCGCCCACCGCGAAGCGGCGGGCGAACCTGCCGGCGATCCCGGTGAAGGTCGCCTCGACCCGCTGCGGACCGGGCCTGCGGCCGATGCCGTGCGTGACGACGCCGGCGGCGCCGAAGGAGACGCCGTAGATCGCCGCGGTGACCGGGTCCGCGGCCAGGGCACCGGCGAGCGCGATCAGCAACGCGGGCGGCAGGCCGAGGTAGAGGCCGACGACGTGGCGCGGCACCGCCCGGTCCAGCCGCCACCAGGCGAGGTCGCGGGTGCGGTCGCGTTCGAGCCGCCGGGCGAGGAACGACAGCCAGCGCTCGACGTCCTTCGGGTCGTAGTCGCGCGGCTCGCCGAGCCTGGCCGGCGGGGACGGACGGCGTGCGTACACGGACGGCAGGTACGCGTCGAGCAGGTGCCGTTCGATCGCGGCGCGGTCCGGAAACCGTGCGGTGTCACAGAGTTCGGCCGGGTCCGTGGCCGGGTTGGCGTAGGCGCTCCTGGCCAGGTCGACCATCAACGGCGTGCGCAGCGCCTGGGCCGGCGCTCCGGCCGGCTCCCGGCGCAGCCTCTCGACCAGCGGCCGCCAGCGGGTCTCGCCGGGACGTCGGCGCGCGGTCAGGAACTCGACGGCGTCCTCGATCTCCACCGGCTCGATCTCCACCACGGCGGCCCTGGTCAGGAACGAGCCCGCGGCCCGCACCGCCAGTTCGTACTCGGCCCCGCGACAGGTCACCACCAGCGGCCGGCCGGAGCCGACGGCCTGGTCGAGGGCGTCGATCGCGGCCGTGTGCAGGCCGGGCGGGGTCTCGTCCAGCCCGTCCAGCACGGGGACGACCCGGCCTTCGAGCACCAGGCGCAGCCCGGCGTCCCGGCCGTAGACGGCGGTGTTGGCCAGCCCCGGATACTCCTCGACCAGCCGCCGGGCCAGCCAGGCGTCCAGGTGCTCGTGGTGCGGATTCCACGACGCCAGCGTCAGCAGCACGGGCACCGGTTCCCCCGGCGGTGGGTCGGCGAGCAGGCCGAGGGTGAGCAGGATGGCCAGCACCGACTTGCCGGCACCGGGCTCGCCCAGCACGACCAGCTGCCGCGACGGGACCTGCCGGAACTTGGCCACGACGTCGGTCAGGTCGCCGCTGAGCACCAGCCGCTCCGAGCCGGTGCCGGGACGCTCGCCCAGCACCGCCGACGCCGAGGCCGCCACCTCGCGTTCGGTGCTCGACCAGCGCAGCGGCACCGGCTTCGGTCGTCGCAACGACCGCATCTCGGCCTCCGCCGTCCACTGCCGGGTGATCGCCGCCGCGAGTTCCTTCGCCGCGCGGTCCAGGTCGTCGGCCGGTGCCGGGGTCGCGCGCTGCTGCCGGTTCTCGCCGCGGAGGACGCGTTCGTGCAGCTTCCGGACGTCCTCGCCGGGATCGATGCCCAGCTCGTCGGCCAGTCCGGCGCGCAGTTGCTGGAACACCCTGAGCGCGTCGGCCTGCCGCCCCGCGCGGTCGAGGGCGAGCATGAGCTGGGCGTGCGGCCGTTCCCGCAACGGGTTCTCGGCCACGACCTCGGCCAGTTCGTCGATGACCTCGCGGTGCTGCCCCAGCTCGAGTTGCCAGTCCACGCACGACTCGAACGCGTCCAGGCGCTGCTCGTCGAGCCGCGCCGCGCGCCCGGCCAGCACGCCGGCGCCGAGTCCGTCGAGCGCCGGGCCGCGCCACAGCTTCAACGCCGTCCTGATCTCGCGCACCCCGTCGCGCAACGCGCCCATGCCGGCCTGCCGGCGCGCCTCGGCGACGTGCTTCGCGAACCGCAGCAGGTCGACCTGGTCGTCGGTGACGACCAGCCGGTAGCCGGGACCATCGGTGACGATCAGCCGCTGCTCGGCGTCGCCCAGCCGGTCCCGCAACGCCGACACGCAGTTCTGCACCTGTTTGGTCGCGGTCGCCGGCGGCTCGTCCTCCCACGTCGACTCGATCAGCCGCGCCATCGGCACGACCGCGCCCGGAGTCAGCAGCAGCGTCGCCAGCACCCGCTGGTGCCGCGTGCCCGGCAGCGCCAGCCGTCCCCCTGCCGTCCAGATCTCCAGTGGCCCCAACACGCAGAAGTCCATCGACTCCCCTCCCCCAGCTGACGATCCTAGCCAGTTGACCTGCGGGAGGACGGCGCGATGACGAGGTGAGGACGGGTCCCTGCAGCGTGGTGACGGGATCTGACATGCGGATCCACAGAGGGGGAAGTTCGTGAAGAACAACCGATTCATCGCGGCCGCGGCAGTGGTGGCGGCAGGCCTGATCTCGATCGGCGGCGCCGCGACGGCGTCCGCCGCGCCCGCCGCGTCCGGGTTCGACCGGTGCGGGGCCGGCAACTTCTGCCTGTTCGAGCACGTCGACGGACAGGGAAGGGTGACGGGCCACAAGGCCGAGAAGCGCACGCTGCCGCTGGACTTCGACAACATCACCTCGTCGATCAGGAACCGGACCGGACAGGTGTGGTCCGTCTACACCGAGGCCAACTTCAAGGGGCGGTGCCTGCCCATCGCGGCCATCTGGACCGGGAACGTCACCCAGTACGACATGAGCGACAAGATCAGCTCGATCCGCCCCGGCGGCTGCTAGGCCTGACGAACTGAGCAGGGGCCTGCCTCGCGTGGGCAGGCCCCTGCTCGAGCAGTTCGGCCAGCCGCAGCGGGGTGCGGTCCTCGAACATCGGCCCGATCAGCTGCACTCCGACCGGCAGGCCCTCGGGTGACAGGCCCGCGGGAACGGCGGTGGCGGGCAGGCCGGGCATGGTGGCCAGGCCGGCCCAGACGAGCTGGTCGAAGTACGGGTGCTCGACGCCGTCGACGTCGATGCGCCGCTCCATCGGGTCGGGGTGGTGGTCGTGCGGGAACGCGGGCGTCGGCGTGATCGGGCACAGCACGGCGTCGAACTCGGCGAACAGCCGCCGCCAGCCGTGGCGGTGGACCTCGCGGCGGTTGTTCGCCTCGATCCAATCGCTGTGGCTGCACACCATGGCGCGCAGCCGCACGGCGTGAAGACTTTGGTCGTCCGCGCTCGGTTCGTGCGATCCGATGGGAAAACGCACGACGGAGCCCGAAACCAGCAACCGCATGTAGAGCGTCGCGGCTTCGACCAGGTCGGGCAGCAACGGGCTGTGCCGTTCGACGCGGGCGCCGCCGTCGGCGAGCGCGGCGGCCACCCGGTTCACGCCCGCCCGCACCGCGGACCCGGTCGGGATCAGCGGGTGGTCGTCGAGGACCAGGACCCGGAAGTCGCGGAGCCGCTCGTGGCGGGCGGGCGGGAGTGCCACGCGGTGGGCCACGCCGAACGTCAGCGGGTCCGGTCCGGCCATGACGTCGAGCAGGAGCGCGAGGTCGCGAGCGGTGCGTGCCATCGGACCGACGACGGCGAGGTCGAGGTCGACGGGCAACGCCGGCTCGGAAGGCGCGACCATGCCCCGGCTGGCCGCCAGTCCGAGCGTCGGCTTGTGCGCGTGAACGCCGCAAAAGTGCGCGGGGGTGCGCAGCGAGCCGGCGATGTCGGAGCCGATGGACAACGCGCCGAACCCGGACGCCAGGGCCGCCGCCGATCCACCGGAGGATCCGCCGGGCGTGCGACCGTGGTCCCACGGGTTGGTGGTGGTCCCGTAGACGTCGTTGAAGCTCTGGATGTCCTGCAGCCCCAACGGCACGTTGGTCTTGCCGAGCACCACCGCGCCCGCGGCCTTGAGCCGTGACACCTGCACCGCGTCTTCTTCCGGCACGTGGTCCCGGTGTGCCGGGATGCCCCAGGTCGTGGGCAGCCCGGCCATGTCGTAGGACTCCTTGACCGTCACCGGAACGCCCAGCAGCGGCCGGTCCTCACCACGTGCGCGGGCCTGGTCGGCTCGGTGCGCGGTGGCCCGCGCACGGTCGAAGTCCGGCACGCAGATCGCGTTGATCACCTCGTCGTCGCGCTCGATGCGGGCGATCGCCTCTTCGGTCAGGTCCACCGACGTCACCGCACCGGCGCGCATCGCGGCAACGAGTTCTTCGGCCGAGTGAAAGCTCCATTCCATGAATCGAAGCTAACGACCTGCCAAAGAGGGCACGAAATCCCGATTCACGAAACAGCAATGCCGAAAATTCGAACGAAGAAGGCAGATCACCGCAGCTCACAGCTCCGAAAGCGGGCCAACTCCCCCACCGAAGCCATGAAATGCGGCATCACGCAACGGGATCGACGTCTCACCACATCAGGCCACCGCGGATTGCCGCGGAACGGTGGTTCGTCCGCCGGGGCGTCGATACTCGTTTGACGGAGTGAGCACTCACTCCGCATGATGGACGCATGACACCAGCACCCGAGACCCGGCGCAGAGCGCCGAGCATGAGCGCCGAGGACCGGCGCGCCATGATCGTGCACGCGGTGCTGCCGCTCCTGATCGAGCACGGCGCCAACGTGACCAGCAGCCAGATCGCCCGCGCAGCCGGCATCGGCGAGGGCACCATCTTCCGCGCGTTCAAGGACAAGGACGAGCTGTTCGACGCGTGCACGGCCGAGGCACTGCGACCCGACCACGTGCTCGACGCGATCGCCGAGATCCCCGTCGAGCAGCCCCTGGAAGACCGGCTCGTCGAAGCCGCGGAAGCGCTCGGCGCGCACCTCGAGCGGATGGGCGCGCTGATGGGCGCGCTGCACGCGTCCGGCCGGATCAAGCACCGCGACCCCGAACAACGCCACAAGGACCAGCGCGGCAGCTGGAAGGGCGGGCGCCGCGAGTCGATGGCCGCCATCCGAGGGGCGATGGTCGAGTTGTTCACGCCGGAGAAGGACCGGCTGCGGCTGCCACCGGAGCAACTCGCGGCCCTCTTCCTGACCTTGCTGTTCGGCGGCCGCCGGCTGGCCGCGGACGTCGACGCGCCCACCACGCGCCAGGTGGTCGACTTCTTCCTGCACGGCGCCGTGGAGGCTGAATGATCCCGGGCGGCGGGGGCGGCATGGAGTTCATGCTGGGCCGGCGCGGCCGTCGGCGGCGCGCCACGACGGTGCCGGAGAGCGGACTCACCGGACCCGTCGACATTCCGGAACCGAAACCGGACGACGAACCGAAGGACCTGCGCTCCCGGCTGAAGCGCGCGAAGACGTCCGTGGCGGGCACCGTCCGCGGCCTGCCGAAGGTCGCGAGGCTGACGTGGCAGGCCAGCCCGACCCTGACCATCCTGCTCGCGTTGATCACGCTCCTGTCGGGACTCCTGCCGACCGTGACCGCGTACATCGCGAAGCTGCTGCTGGACTCCGTCGTCGCGGCGATCCAGCACACCGGCACCACGGGTGACATCGCGAAGGTCGCGTTGCTCCAGTTCGGCGTGCTCGGCGCGACCGCGGTCAGCAGCGCGCTGACGTCGATCGCGCAGGCACTGCTGCAGGAACGCATGACGCTGACCATCCGCCACCGGGTGATGCAGCACGCCAGCGACCTGCACCTCGCCTACTTCGAGGGCTCGACGTCGTACGACATGCTGCGTCAGGCCGCGCAGGAAGCGCCGACGCGGCCGTTGTCGATGATGAACTCCGCGCTGGGACTGCTGCGGACGCTGATCACGTTCGGCAGCATGATCGCACTGCTCGTCTCGATCAGCCCGCTGCTGGCCCTGGTAGCGCTGGTGGCGCCGATCCCGGCGTTCATCTCGCAGTCGAAGTACGGCTCACGCGCGTTCTGGCTGACCTTCATGATGTCGCCGATCAAGCGGCGGATGGACTACCTGTCCTCTTTGGTCACGACGGACACCTACGCCAAGGAGACGAAGCTGTTCGGGCTCGGCCCGTACTTCGTCGACCGGTTCCGCCGGCTCGGCACCGTCTCCTACGAGCGGCAGCGGAAGCTGACGGTCAACCGCAACATCAGCTCGACGTCGTGGGGACTGCTGAGCACGGCCGCGGGTTCGGCCATCACGCTGTACATCGCGCTGGAAGCGGTCGGCGGCCGGCTCACGCTGGGAGATCTGGCGCTGTACACGGCCGCGGCGGCGTCCGTGCAGGCGTCGGTGTCCGGGCTGTTCACGGCGCTTTCGGGGATGTACGAGAACAACCTCTACCTCGACACGCTGTACAAGTTCCTGGACACCGAACCGGAGATCACGGCGCCGGCGTCACCACGACCGATGCCGTCCACAGTGGAGGGTCACATCGAGTTCGACTCGGTGACCTTCAGCTATCCGGGCGCCGAGGAGCCGGCGCTCGACGCCGTCAGCTTCGAGATCCGGCCCGGCGAGACGGTGGCCGTGGTGGGCCGCAACGGCGCGGGCAAGTCGACGTTGTTCAAGCTGCTCTGCCGGCTCTACGACCCGACCGGCGGCCGCATCCTGCTCGACGGCGTCGACATCCGCGAGTACGACCCCGACGCACTGCGCACGCGGATCAGCGCCATGTTCCAGGACTACGTGACGTACCAGGGCACGGCCGCGGAGAACATCGGCCTCGGCGACCTGACGCGACTGGAAGACCGGCCGCACATCGAGGACTCGGCCCGCCGCGCCGGCGCGGACGAGCGGATCGAGCGGCTGCCCCAGGGCTACGACAGCCCGCTGGGCCGCTGGTTCGACCAGGGCGTCAGCCTGTCCGGCGGCGAGTGGCAGAAGATCGCGCTGGCCAGGGCGTTCCAGCGGGAGGCACCGATCCTGGTGCTCGACGAACCGACGTCGGCGCTGGACGCGCGGGCCGAGCACGACCTGTTCTCGCGACTGCGGGAGCTGTCGGAGGGCCGCACGACGCTGTACATCTCGCACCGGTTCTCTACCGTGCGACAGGCGGAGCGGATCCTGTTGCTGGAGCACGGGAAGGTCGCCGAGTACGGGACGCACGAGGAACTGATGGCGGCCAAGGCCGGGTACGCCGAGCTGTTCACGCTGCAGGCTCAGGCGTACCTGGACGAGGTGCCCGGCTGAGGATCACACGACCGTGTTGTCCACGAAGCACCAGCGCCAGGTCTCCCCCGGCTCGAACGAGCGCATGATCGGGTGCCCCTCGTCGGCGAAGTGCTTCGAGGCGTGCTTGGCGGGCGACGAGTCGCAGCAGGCGACCTTGCCGCACCCCAGGCACAGGCGCAGGTGCACCCACCCGCCGCCGACGGCCAGGCAGTCCTCACACCCCTCCAGCGTGCTGGGAGTGGGCTCCGCGCCCAGTTCGGCGACGTGTTCGCAAGTAGTTGCCACGGCACGACGGTACCTCTGTTGCTGTCATCGACAAGTTCTGGTGTTTGACTGGGCGCATGACGACTGCCGGCCGCGTCGCGCGGCCTTCGATTCTCACGGTGGACGACGATCCCGCCGTGTCGCGGGCGGTCGCGCGCGACCTGCGCCGGATGTACGGCGAGCACTACCGGATCGTCCGGGCGGAGTCCGGGTCCCAGGCGCTGGAGGCGCTGCACGAGATCAAGCTGCGCGGTGAGGAGGTCGCGGCGCTGCTCGCGGACTACCGAATGCCGCAGATGAGCGGCATCGAGTTCCTCGAGCAGGCCATGGACGTGTTCCCCCAGGCACGCCGGGTGCTGCTCACGGCGTACGCCGACACCGACGCCGCGATCCAGGCGATCAACGTCGTGGACCTCGACCACTACCTGCTCAAGCCGTGGGATCCGCCGGAGCAGAACCTCTATCCGGTGCTCGACGAGCAGCTGCGGGCCTGGGCGGTGAGCGACCGGCAGCCACCACAGCGGGTGCGGGTGATCGGGCACCGCTGGTCGCCGCGTTCCTACGAGGTGCGTGACTTCCTGGCACGCAACAACGTTCCCTTCCGCTGGCACGCGCTCGACGAGCCGGAGGCGCGCTGCCTGCTCACGGCGGCGCATCAGGACGGGACGACGCTGCCGGTCGTGGTCACGGCTCAGGGCACGGCTCTCGTCGACCCGTCGGACGCGGAGCTCGCCGCCGAGGTGGGCCTGAGCACGACGCCGTCGGCCGACTTCTACGACCTGATCGTCGTGGGCGGCGGGCCCGCCGGGCTCGGCGCCGCGGTGTACGGAGGGTCGGAGGGACTGCGGACCGTCCTGGTGGAACGGATCGCGACGGGCGGCCAGGCGGGGACCAGCAGCCGCATCGAGAACTACCTGGGCTTCCCGGACGGGGTCTCCGGCGGGCAGCTGACCGAACGGGCCCGCAGGCAGGCGGTCAAGTTCGGCGTCGAGCTGCTCACCACCCGCGACGTCGTCGCGCTCGAGCGCCGGGGTGCCGCGCGGATCGTGCGGTTCGGCGACGGCACCGAACTCGCCGCCCACACCGTCATCCTCGCCACCGGTGTGTCGTACCGGTTGCTCGACGCGCCCGGACTCGGCGAGCTGACCGGGCGGGGCGTGTACTACGGCGCCTCGACCACGGAGGGCCCGAACTGCGCCGGTCAGGACGTCTACCTGGTCGGCGGGGCGAACTCCGCGGGCCAGGCGGCCGTCTACTTCTCCGGGCACGCGCGCAAGGTGGTGATCCTGGTCAGGGGTGACTCGCTGGAGCAGTCGATGTCGCGGTACCTGATCGACCAGCTCGCGGCGATCCCGAACGTGGAGGTGCGCACGCGCACCGAGATCTGCGGCGGCACGGGTGAGGACCACCTCGAGACGCTGACGTTGTTGCACAACAAGACCGGCGAGACGACGACCGTCGAGGCGAGCTGGTTGTTCGCGTTCATCGGCGCCGCCCCGCGCACGGACTGGCTGGACGGCACACTGGAGCGCGACGAGCACGGCTTCCTCCTCGCTGGCCCCGACCTCGGCGGATCACCGTCCGGGTGGGACCTCGAGCGGGCGCCGTACCACCTGGAGACGAACGTGCCCGGCGTGTTCGTCGCGGGGGACGTCCGGGCGGACTCGGTGAAGCGGGTCGCGTCCGCGGTCGGGGAGGGTGCCATGGCGGTCACGCTGGTCCACCGTTATCTGGAGAGGTCGTGATGGAGAGACTCACTGCGGCTGACCTGCGCGAACTGTTCCTGTTCGAGAAGCTCGACCAGGAACAGCTGGACTGGCTCGCGGGCCACGGCCACATCGAGACCCGCGCGGCGGGCACGCCCGTGCTCACCGAAGGCGAGCCCGCGACGTGCTTCTTCGTGCTGCTCGAGGGCACGGTCGCCCTGTGCCGCACCATCGGCGGCCAGCGGATCGAGGTGAGCCGCAGCGACCTGCGCGGCTCGTACTTCGGTGCCACCCAGGCCTACCTGGAGCTCGACCAGCCGACCTACCAGATGACCGTCGAGTCGATCACCGCCACGTCGATGCTGCAGTTCGACGCGGACGAGTTCGGGCCGATGATCCGCACGTGGTTCCCGATGGCGATGCACCTGCTGGAGGGCCTTTTCTGGGGCATGCGGAACACCCAGGCGACGGTGGGCCAGCACGAACGGCTCACCGCGCTCGGCGCCCTGTCCGCGGGTCTCACCCACGAGCTCAACAACCCGGCCGCGGCCGCCGTGCGAGCGACCGCGGCACTGCGCGAGCGGGTCGCGGGCATGCGGCACAAGCTCTCCCTTCTCGCGCAGGGAGCGCTCGACCCGGCCACGCTGCCCTCACTGGTGAAGCTTCAGGAGAAGGCGGTCGAACGGGTCGCCAAGGCACCGAAGCTCAGTCCACTGCAGGCCAGCGACGCCGAGGACGAGGTCGCCGACTGGCTCGACGACCACGACATCGGCGGCGGCTGGGACGTCGCACCCGTGCTGGTCGCGGCCGGGCTGGACGTCGAGTGGCTGGAGAGCGAGCTCAAGGCGTGCCCGGCGGCGGTCACCGGTTCGGCCGTGCACTGGCTCAGGTACACGGTCGAGACCGAGATGCTGATGAACGAGATCGAGGACGCCACCACCAGGGTGTCCACTTTGGTCGGTGCGGCCAAGCAGTACTCGCAGATGGACCGCGCGCCGTTCCAGGTGGTCGACGTGCACGAGCTGCTCGACTCCACCCTGGTCATGTTCGGCGGCAAGCTCGGCGACGTCCGGCTGGTCAAGGACTACGACCGGACGCTCCCCCACATCCCCGCCTACGCGGGCGAGCTCAACCAGGTGTGGACGAACATGATCGACAACGCCCTGAGCGCGATGGGCGGTTCGGGCACGTTGACCGTGCGGACCTCCAGGCAGGACGAGCACCTCGTCGTCGAGATCGGCGACACCGGCCCCGGAATCCCGGCCGAGGTGAAGAGCCGGATCTTCGAACCGTTCTTCACCACCAAGCCGGTCGGGGAGGGCACCGGGCTCGGGCTGGAGATCTCGTGGCGGATCGTGGTCAACAAGCACCACGGCTCCATCCGCGTGGAGTCGGCGCCGGGCGACACGCGGTTCCAGGTCGTGCTGCCCCTGGACGCGATGGGACCGTGACAGCTCAGGGCACGTCGGTGACCACGTCGAGGCCGAGCTTGCGGTTGAGCGCGGCGACGGCGTTGGTGACCGTGCGGCGCGGCATCACCCGCGACACCAGCGTGGTCAGCCGATTCACGCCGCGGCCGGGATAGGACGCGACGCGCCCGCGCGTGTAGTCGTCGAGCGTGCGGGCGGCGACCGACTCCGGCGAGTCGGTCACGCGCGGATCCATCGTGGCCGTGGTGCCGTCGAAGAAGCCGGTGTCGGTCGCTCCGGGATGCGCGGCCATGACGCGAACGCCGGAGCCACGCAGTTCCTCGGCGACGGCCTCGGTGAACGACAGGACGAACGCCTTCGTCGCGGCGTAGCTCGCCTGGTAGGGCATCGGCTGGAACGCCGCCGTCGAGCCCACGTTGATGATGCCGCCCGCTCCCCTGGCCGCCATCTCGCGCCCGAACAGGTAGGTGAGCTCCATCAGCGCGCCGACGTTGAGCGCGACCGAGCGGGTGCTCTGTTCGAAGGGACGCTCGAGGAACCGGCCGGCCGAGCCCGAGCCCGCGTTGTTCACCAGCAGGTCGACCTGGACGCCGAGACCGGCGACGGCCTTGGCGACGGTCTCGGGGCCTGAAGGGTCCGCGAGATCCACGCCGATGACCGCCGCCGTCACACCGTGCGCGGCCCGCACCTCTGCCGCCAGGGTTTCCAGCGCCGCCGTGCCGCGTGCCACCAGCACCAGGTTGGCGCCCCTGCGTGCCAGTTCCACCGCGTACGCACGCCCGAGCCCTTTCGACGCTCCGGTGACGAGCGCGGTGATGCCGTTCAACGAGTCCATGACCCACCCAAGTCGTTCGAGTCTCGAAGTATCTTCGAGCGAGCATAACAAGTTCGAGACTCGAAGCAAATTGGCCGGGCCGGAGGCGTGAACGAGGCGTCAGGACCGGTCGAACTCCGGGATCAGCTCCCCGATCAGCCGGATGCTGGTCATCACCTCGTCCGCCCCGATCGGCCCGATCTGCTGCAGGCACATCAGCCGGTCGATCCCGAGGTCCGCGTACGCCTGCAGCTTCTTGCGGCACGTGTCCGGGCTGCCGACGATCAGCGACTGCTGCGCCGACAGCACCTCGAACAGCTCGTCCTCCGGCACGTCCTCGCCCTGGATGATCCGGCCGATCACGAGCTGCGCGTCGGTGGGGACGGCGTCCACCTCGGCGCGCAGGAACTCGCCGGTGAGGCCGCCGTCGCCGGTCGCGAGGATGTCCTGGTGGCGTTGCATGGTCGCGGCGAACTCGGCGGCGGCGTTGAAGAAGCGCAGCGCTGTCACCGTGTACCAGGCCGCGGCGGCCGCGGCCCCGTTGCGCATGGCCTGCTCGTCGGTCTCGGCGCAGTGCACGAACGTGAAGTAGGCGACCTGGTTGTTGACGAACGAGCCGACCGGCGAGGTGCACTCGGCGGCGGCCGCGCGGTAGAGGTCGATCATGCGGGCCACCCGGTCGATGGACTCCCAGATCGTGGTGCCGAGCACGCCCACACCGCGGCGACCGGCCTCCTCGAACGACGTCGGGGACGCGGCGGCCTGCCACAGCGGCGGATGCGGGGTCTGCAGGGGCTTGGGGATGATCGAGACGTCGGAGACGTCGTAGTGCTCGCCGCTGTGGGAGAAGCGGTCGGTGGTCCACATCTTCGGCACCATCTCGAACGCCTCGGCGGTCTGGGCGCGCGCGTCGGCGGGCTGGACGCCGAAGAGGTTCCACTCGGGGATGGTGGAGCGGGTGAGGCCGAGCTCGACGCGGCCGCCGCTCAGGTGGTCGAGGGTGGCGGCGCGTTCGGCGACGCGGATCGGGTGGTTGAAGCGGCCGGGTGCGAGCACGGCGGCGTGGCCGAGACGGATCCGGGAGGTCTGCTGGGACAGGGCGGCGAGCACCAGTTCGGGGGCGGAGGACAGGCTGAACTCGCCGGCGCCGTGGTGCTCGACCTGCCACCAGCAGCCGTAGCCGAGCTCGTCGGCGAGTCGGGCCTGGTCGAGGGCCTGGCGGAAGCGGAACTGCTCGGGGGCAGGGCCTGGGTTCTGGATCTCGTTGAACAGATCGATCTTCATCAGCACACCCTCACCTCACGTGGACACCAAGGCTGATGTCTCTGTGAGCGATCAGGTCGTTACGCGGGCAATACAAAATCCTCGAACGGAGCAGTCCGGCGGGGGTGCCGCTGGGCACCCCCGCCGGACGTGGTCACTTCAGGAGGAACGCGTCGACGACGGTCTCGCTGACGGAGTTGCCGGCGGTGTCCCGAGCCGATGCCTTGAGCGACACCGAGGTGGCGCCCTTCGGGTGGTTCAGGACGGTGAACCACTTGCCGTCACGGCACAACAGCGGGGCGGCTCGCCAGGTCGCGCCCCGGTCGTGCGACACCTGGACGCCGGTCGGCTTGGCGTCGACGCCGGTGTTGTGGTTGACCGACACCGGCACGATCGTCGACGACGATCGGCTCGCCCGGTTGTGCCCGTCCAGGGCGGGCGCGAACTTCACGGCCATCAACGGCAACGGCTGGGCCGGGCCTTCGGCGACCGTGCCGGACGCGAACGTCCAGTCAGCGACGATCTTGCTGGTCAGCGCGCGGTCCCTGGTCGCCTCCGTGTGCAACCGGTAGGTGGCCTTCCCCGGCCCTCCCTCGAAGAGCCCACTGGTGCTGTTGATCCTGCCGATCTCGACGTCGTCCCGGTACAGCGTGGAACTCCCGGTGTGCGCGGAAAACCCTTCGCGGTCGTCGCGGGAGTCGGCGAACAGCGGGATCTGGAAGACCATCGTGTCGCCGGAACGGCCCGCGTACCGGGACGGCCGGTCCGGGTTCGAGGGCAGGTCGGGGCCGAACACCCCCAGGTTGTACGAGTCCGTGGCGGTCCTCACCCGCGGGAAGCTCTTGGGGGTGCTGGAGAACAGGCGCGACCTGTACTCCCCCTCGGCGGTCATCTCGGTGAACTCGGTGGGCCACGGCGTTTCCGGCGAGTAGAACTCGTCGAGAGCGAACGGCAGCGGCTTGGTGATCATGCCCTGACGGTTGCCGAGGGTGCCAGGCGCGGTGGCGGCGTGCGTGGTGCGGACCTTGACCAGGTCCTTGTCCCGCACCCGAAGCACGGGATCCGCCGGCATGCGTCCGTTGACGTCGCCCCGCACGTTGTAGAGGTACGGACTGGCGTCGAAGCTCCCCATGCCGTCCTGCTCGGCGAACCTGCCGCCGGCCGAGTACCGGAACTGGCCGGGCGCCGAGGTCTTCGACGGGCTGACGAGCACGTCGCCGTACTCCGGCGGGCTGATCCTGGTGCGCAGGAAGTCCTTGCCACCGTACGAAGTCGAGCGGGCGAACTCCACGAACCTCTCGCCGGCCTTGGCATCGCGCCGATCGAGGACGAGTCCGGCCGGCTTGCCCTGCCGCGCGTCGACCGTGATCGCGGTGGCCGCGCCCAGGTTCACGTCGGGCTCGATCGCGACGGACAGCCGACCGTCCGATGTGGACACCTGCGACTCGAAGTAGTAGTGCCCCTTGGGCGCACGGACCGTCAGCGACCCCGACGCGTCGTACGGCACCCGCATCTCCGGCTTGCTCAGGTCGACCAGCCGGAACGCGTAGTCCGGTGTGGGCTTGCCGTCGGTACCGAGCACGTTCACCTTGAGGTCGTAGCTCTCCACCTCACGCGTGACGGCGATGGGCGTGCGGACGTCCCCGGCGGTGACCACACCGCTGTAGATCCCGTCGGCGCCGTCGATCTTCGTGTTCGTGGTGACCGTGGCCTGGGCGGTCGCACCGGGCGCGATCATCAGGGTCGCCGGGGCGACGGTGAACATCCCCGCCGGAGCGGCTTTCCCGTTGGGGCCCTTGACCTCCGCGGCCAGGTTCAGGGTCACCGGTGACGTACCGGAGTTGCGGTAGGTCACCGCGGTGGCGATCGGCGCGTCGTCGGTGTGCGGCCACTGCGCGATGCCGTTGTTGATGCTCCCCACGGACGCGTGCACCGTCGTTGTCACCGCTTTGGCGACGTCGACCCGTCCTGCGCCCTGGTCGAACACGGTCAGCGCCGGGTTCGGCTTCGCACTGCCCATCAAGGCCGCCTTGAGCTGCGGGGCCTTCCAGTCCGGGTGCTGACCGGCCAGGATCGCGGCGGCGCCTGCCACGTGCGGGGTGGCCATGGACGTCCCGTCCAGCGCGACGTGGTCCTCCCCCACCGGCGGGAACCGGCGGCTGATCATGCTGTCCTTCGCCAGCGCGGCGACGATCGCCACGCCCGGCGCGGTGATGTCCGGTTTGATGGCGTTGTCGCGCGACCTGGGGCCACGGCTGGAGAAGTCGGCCAGTGCGTCGGCCTGGTCGACCGCGCCGACGGTGAGCGCGGCGTCCGCGGCGGCCGGCGAACCCGGCGTGCGTCCGCTGTTGCCCGAGGCGATCACGAACAGGGCGCCCGTCCGAGCCGTGATCTGGTTGACCGCCTGCGACAACGGGTCCGTGCCGTCACTGGGGGCATCGCTGCCCAGGCTCATGTTGATCACCTGGGCGCCGTTGGCGGCGGCCCACTCCATCCCGGCGATGATCCCGGACTCCGTGCCGCTGCCGGCGTCGTTGAGGACCTTGCCGACGAGCAGCCTCGTGTCCGGCGCGACGCCCTTGTACGTGGTGTGGTCGCCCGTCACGATGGACGCCACGTGCGTGCCGTGTCCGTGCTTGTCCACGGTTCCGCTGGCGCTGCCGGTGAAGTCCTTCGCCTCGATCACCGCGCCGGCGAGGTCGGGATGGGTGGGTTCGATGCCGGTGTCCAGCACGGCGACCCTGGTGTTCTGCCCGGTGTGGCCCGCCTGCCAGGCGGCCGGCGCACCGATCTGCGGAACGCTCTTGTCCAGCACCGCGTGCACCGGACCGTCGAGCCAGATCCTGGTGGCGTCGCGGGTGTTCCAGAACGCCGTGCCCTTGGCCGCGACCACAGCCACGCCGCCGACGCTCGGCAGTTCACGCACTGTGCGCGCGTTCAAGGTGCCTGCCTGAGTGACGATCAGCGGGATGTCGCCGCGCTCGGCGTCGCCATAGCCGCTGTCGAGGAGCTCGGTGACGTTGAACAGCCGGGGATCGAGCTGTCCGGACCGGAGCATGCCCAGTGCGTCGAACGGGGTGACGCTGACGTCGCCGTCGACGTCGGTCCGAGTGACGAAGCCGATCTTCTCTCTTCCTTCGGCCGCACGCACTTCGGCGTGCCCGGAGCCGGTGAGCACGACCTGGTCACCGGTGATCAGCGTGATCGTGCGTCCCTGGCCGCCCGGCGTGACCGGTGCGGCGTGTGCCTGTGTTCCTGGCCCGACCAGACCGGTCGCCGCGATCACGGCGACCGCGACGGACCGTTTCCACCTGTCGCTCATACGCCCCCTCCAGTAGATCTCTGGCGCCCACCCTGAGATCTACTGGCTCCACGACGGGTTTCCACGGCTTGCCAGTTGCCAGTATTGGTCTATACCTCCGTTCAGACCCTTGCCTGCTCCCGCACCGGCCTGATCGCGTCCGGCACGGAATCGCCTTCGGGGTAGGCACAGGTGAACGTGCCGTGGTAGCCGAAGAGCGGTCCGAACCGGTGGTTGGTGACCTCGACGTTGATGCGGAACCGGCCCAGTTCGTCGTCGTAGGACTCGCGGACCTCCGCCGTACCGGTCACCAGGTCCGGGATGCGGAAGTGCAGCGGGCCTTCGTGGAAGCGCTGCTCCCCGCTGCGGATCAGGAGCCCGCCGCGTTCGTCGACGGACATGTGCAGGTCGACGGAGACGTGCTGGTGCGTGCCCAGGTAGTCCACAACGGACTCCCGCTCGGGGCTGTAGATCATCGTGGCGTCCCAGCGACGGGGCCGGTCGAAGGTGAAGGTGCGGACGAAGGTCACCGTCTCCCTGCCGAGCGAGTCGCGGTAGGGGTAGTTCTCGATGGTGAACGGGATGTCGCGGCCGTGGGCGGGCAGGAGGATGTGGCGCTGGGCTCCGAGCCAGAGGAACGGCCGGGTGAACCCGCGGCCGTGCCACACCCGGTCCATCGTGCCCGTGCCGACGCAGGCGACGCCGTCCGCACTGGCGAAACCGAACCGGCGTCGCAGTTGCGGGTGCAGGCGGTCGAAGTCGTCGCCGAGGGCCCGCTGGAAGATCGACGTCATGGGTGCTCCAAGGTGGACAGGGTGGAGGGCGCCGTCGACGAACGGCGGTCCGGTGGATTCCGCCGGCACCTCCTGGCGGCCGGGGTGGACGGCGACGGCGGGGCCAGCAGGGCGGCGAGGGTGACGGCCGCGGCGAGCACGACCGGTGCGGCCCACCAGGCGGCGGCACAGACGGCGAGCCGGGTTCCGGCGTCCAGCAGGGCTCGCCGGAGCGACACCTCCGGCGGCACGCCGCGCTCCAGCCACAGCCGGAGCCGATCGAACGACCAGGCGGTGCCCCACCCCAGCAGGAGGCGGAACGGGCGATCGGCCAGCGCCCCCAACCGGCCCCAGCCGGGCTGGTAGTCGTACCCGGTGAGGAACCGGATCCCGGCGCTGGTCGGGACGTACCGCCAATAGCCGGACCCGCCGCGGATCAGGGACAACGGATGCGCCGAGCTGAACCGCAGGGCCGAGGTCCGTGAGCCGTCGGGCTTGGTGCGCTCGCCGACGCTGACGCCGGTGCCGTCCACCGTCAGGCCGGGCAGGACGCGGACGGAGTACCGGAAGCGCTGTGCCGCGTCCGGTTCCGCCTTCGGCAGGTTCTCGATCCGGGTGAACCGGAGGTCCCACCGCTGGTGCTGCCGCGGTTCCTGCGTCCGCCGCCAGAGCTCGTCGAGGTCGGCCTGGATCACCGTCTCCACGTAGAGAGTTCGCCGCGCCATGAGACCCCCTGCTGTTTGAGCATCTGCTCAAACAGCAGGGTAGCCACATTTGAGCAGATGCTCAAATGTGTGTTAGCGCACCTTCTTGGCCGTCTTGCGGAGTTTGCCGCGCAGGGCGCGCAGTGCGACCGGCCCGAGGTCGTCCACCACCTCGATGAGCACGGCCAGCCGGTCGAGCGCGTCCAACGCCGCCGTGGCCCCGTCCGGGTCGACGCCCTCGTAGAGCTCCAGACCGATGAACCCGGCGCTCACCGCGCGGGCGAGACCCGCCGTGTCGATCAACTCTGCCATCGGCGAGCCGGCCAGCAACCTGGTCAGGGCGCGCTCGATCGGCGTGATCCACAACTGCAGGGACGCCGCGGTGGCCTCGGCGAGTTTCGGGTCGGTCTGGGCGCCCGCCAGCAGCTGGGCGAGAACCATGACGTTGCCCTGGGCTCGCTCCTCGGTGTGCAGGCCACGGCCGAGCGCGAGAAGCTGCCGCAGGTCGGTGATCTGGTCGAGGCGTTCGGCGAACAGCTCGACCCTCGCCTGCGTCGCGGCGAGGCACGCGGCCTGGAGCAGGTCGTGGACGGTGCCGAAGTGGTAGAAGACCAGCGCCTGGTTGACCTCGGCGGTGGCCGCGATGCTCCGCGCCGTCGTGCCGATCAGGCCGTGCGTGCGGATGGTCTCGATCGCGCCGTCGATCAGGCGTTGTCGGGTGTCGGCCACGGCATCACCGTAGAGGCCCGCGAAGACGCCGGCGCAGCGCCTCCGCGATCCCGTGCCCGTCTCCGGGATCGAGCGCGGCGAAGATCATCGCTTGCACCGACGCCACGAAGAGCTCCCGGTTCTCCCCCGTGTCGTCACCGGCACCGGCGACCTGCTGCGCGAAACCCGACGTCTGCGCGGAGATCATCAGACAGAGCTGCCGCGCCGTGACGCCCGGCCGGAACCGCACGTCCAACAGCCGCAGGCCCTCCTCGTACACCGGCACCCACCGCGTGGAGTACGCCTCCAGCATCTCCCGGTAGGCCTTCGTGGCGACGGACCGCCACTTGGCGTCGATCGTCAGCGAGAGCTGGAACAGCCAGTATCTCGCCAGCCGGCTGCGCATCCGCAGGTCGTGGGTGGCGATCTTCGCGATGAGATCGGTCAGATCCAGCCCGCCGTCGCGCACCTTCGGCAGTTCGGCCAGCGCACGGCGCGGGCCGTAGTCGAGGAAGTTGCTCCAGCGCGGCGCCGTGCACGTGTACTTGATGAGACACATGAAGAAGTTCGCCATGCCACCAGGCCCCGGCCAGCGATCGCGGAACGCGCCCTCGCCGACGTGGGCGACGCCGGACAGCTCTGCGGCGACTCCGGCGGCACGACGCACCACGATCTCGCGCGTCAACCGGGCGCCCGCGAGTTCGTCGCGACTGCGCGAGTTGCGGCCGGACAGCTGGTCGTCGATCTCCTCGAGCCCGCCTTCCAGGAACACCATCGTCGTGACGTAGACCGAGCGCCGCGGATTGCGGGGATCGGCGAGGCTGGGGCGGGAAATGTGCTCCCCGAACACTTCCGGCCAGTCGACTTCGTCGTTGAAGCGCACAGGACCCCCTGGAGATCACCTCATTCCAGCACAGGGTCCGGACCACCGGCAACGCTCTCCGCACCTCCTGAACAGGAGGATGACGCGCACGACCGCAGGCCTCATCGTGAAACCACGGGGAAAACGGATGAAAGGAAATCCGATGCAGATCACGGTGGAGACCTCGTTGTTGTCGGTGCGCCTGATCGAGATGTTGCTGGTCCTGCTGGCGGCCACTGCGTGCGGAGTACGTCGCCGTCCGCCGCGGTGAGGCGGAACACCGAACCACCGCGAGTTCATGGTGATGAACCCGGGGACGACCCATTCCGTTCACGAGTGTGACCAGCGGATATTTCCTGCTCACACCCGTTGATCGATTCGATTGGCGGTGACCTGGCCATTCGATTGATTCGACCACGAACATCGACTGGACTCGCCCGTTTTCGACGTTTGACCTGGCCCGGAGAACGCTCATAACATCCGGCGAGAACCCGCCGCACATCCGAACGGAAATCCTTTCTCTCAGCGTTGAGAAGCGGAGTCCTCATGGGCATTTCGGAAAAGCTCGCGCGGCAACGCCGTGTTCGCGCCGGGCTGGTGGCGGGTGGCGCGGTCGTCGCACTGGTCACCGCGCTCGCCGCGTGGCCCGCCATCGCCGCGAACGCGAACGTCGCGGGCACCTACGTGCTGAAGAACGCGGGCAGCGGCCAGTGCCTCGACGCGGGCACGAGCCCGTCGAGCGGAACGCAGCTGCGGCAACAGGCGTGCGCCGGCCAGGAGTGGGTGCTGACCGAGGTCAGCGGCGGGGTGCGGATCACCGCGGGAGGCCTGTGCGCCGGCGTGCGGGACGCGTCGACCAGCGCGGGCAAACCGGTCCAGCTCGAAGCGTGCACCGGCGCGACGAGCCAGGTCTGGGCGCTGACCCCGAACGGCGGCGACCACCGCCTGGTCAACGCCAACGGCGGCAAGTGCCTCAACGTCAAGGACAACGCCACCACGCCGGACGCGTTGGTGCAGACCAACTCCTGCGACAGCGCCGCCACCAAGCAGTGGACGCTCACACCGGCCGGCGGTCCGACCAGCACGACCACTTCCACCACCACTACGACCACGACGACGACCACGACGACCGGCACGCCGCCCGCCAACGCGTTGTACGTGTCGCCGGCCGGTCGTGACGGTGCTTCCGGCACGATCTCCGACCCGACCACGCTGACGTCCGCACTCCCCCGCGTCGCCGCGGGCGGCACGATCTTCCTGCGCGGTGGCACGTACAGCTTCTCGCAGACCGTGACGATCCCGCCCACCAACAACGGCACCGCGAGCGCCCGCAAGAAGCTGGCGGCCTACCAGGGCGAGAAGCCGGTGCTGAACTTCTCGGCGCAGACCGAGGACCCTGCCAACCGCGGCCTCGCCGTGACCGGCTCGTACTGGCACGTGCAGGGCGTCATCGTCGAACGCGCCGGGGACAACGGCATCTTCGTAGGCGGCAGCTACAACATCTTCGAACGCACGATCACCCGGTTCAACCGCGACACCGGCCTGCAGCTCTCCCGGACGCTGTCCAGCACCCCGAAGGACCAGTGGCCGTCCCACAACCTCATCCTCGGCGCGGAGTCGCACGACAACGCCGACTCCGACGGCGAGGACGCCGACGGGTTCGCCGCCAAGCTCACGTCGGGACCCGGCAACGTGTTCCGCTACTCGGTGGCGCACAACAACATCGACGACGGGTGGGACCTCTACACCAAGTCGGACACCGGCCCGATCGGCGCCGTCACCATCGAAGACTCGCTGGCCTACGAGAACGGCACCCTGAGCAACGGCGGGCAGGCCGGCAACGGCGACCGCAACGGCTTCAAGCTGGGCGGCGAGGACATCGGCGTGAACCACACGATCACCCGCACGATCGCCTACGACAACGGCAAACACGGCTTCACCTACAACCGCAACCTCGGCTCCATGGCCGTGTCGAGCAACCTGAGCATCGACAACGACGAACGCAACTTCTCCTTCGACGCGGGCAGTTCGGTGTTCCGCACCAACACCTCCTGCCGCGGCAGCAGCGGGAGCAACGACAAGGTGGTCGGCGACTCCGACTCCTCCAACCAGTTCTGGGCGGGCACCAACGGCTCCCGCTGTTCCGGCTACACCGGCGCACTCGGCTGGTCGTTCGCCTCCGACGGCAGGCTCGTCGTCACCCTCGGCGGCAAGCCCGTCGCGTTCTGACCACACCGAGGAGCCGGTCCATGCGTCTCTCCCTGCCGGTGATCGCTGTCACCGCAGCACTCGTCGCCGGTGTCGTCGTCCCGGGTCCGGTGGCCTCCGCCGCCGGGCCCGTGCCGCACTACCTGATGACCGCGTTCACGAACAGCAGCGAGTCGAACATGTACGTCTACGACTCGGCGAACGCGACGGGCTTCACCCAGGTCAAAGCGAACGCCTACACGCCGCCGTCGGGACTGATCCGCGATCCCAGCGTCCTGCGGCACACCGACGGTTACTACTACATCGTCCACACGACGAACTGGACGGGCGACACCATCGGCTTCGCCCGCAGCGCGGACTACGTGAACTGGACGTTCCTGCGCACCGTCCGGGTAGGACTCAACGGCGCCACCGGCAGCACGTGGGCGCCGGAGTGGTTCAAGGACTCCGACGGCAGCGTGCACGTGGTCTTCTCCGCGTCCACGACCGGAACGGCGGGACAGTTCCGCCCGTACCGGATCACCGCGACGAACGCGGACCTGTCGGCGTGGAGCAGCCCGGTCCCGCTGGGCATCCCGGCCAACTTCATCGACAGCTTCCTGGTCAAGGTCGGTGGCACCTACCACAACTTCCTCAAGAACGAGACGACGAAGTACGTCGAGCACGCCACCGCGACGTCGCTGAACGGGCCGTGGACGTTCGCCGGCACGGGCAACTGGGCGGGCTGGGGCTCCGGTCTCGAAGGGCCCGCGCTCGTGCGGCTGCCCGACGGCCGGTGGCGGATCTACTTCGACCAGTACGGCCAGCGTCGCTACTTCTACGCCGACAGCACGGATCTCGGCAGCTTCGGCGCCAAGACCGAACTGGCCGGGTTGTCCGGCACCGCGCGGCACTTCACGGTGCTGCGGGAGGACTCCGGCGACGGCACGGCGGTGGCGACGGGCGCACGGTCGTTGCGCTCGGTCAACTTCCCCGACCGGTACGTCCGGCACCGCGACAACCTCGCCCACGTCGATCCGGTGAGCTCGTCGAGCACGCTTCCGGTGCGCCAGGACGCGACGTTCACGGTCGTGGCCGGTCTGGCGAACGCGGGCTGCTATTCACTGCGCTCGGTGAACCACCCGGACCGCTACCTGCGGCACTACGACTTCCGCGTCCGGCTGGACGTCAACAGCGGTGACGCGGTGTTCGCCCGCGACGCCACCTTCTGCGGCCGGACCGGTCTCGCGGGCGGCGGGAGCACGTCGTTCGAGTCCTACTCCCACCCCGGCCGGTACCTGCGTCACCAGAACTACGAACTGCGCGTCGACTGGCGCACCTCGGACTCGGCGTTCGCCGGTGACGCGTCCTTCACCGTCACCGCGCCACTGGCCTGAAAGGACAGTCGATGAAGACGGTTCTCCTCCGCCTGGCCGTGCTGGTGCTCGCCGCCGTCACCTGCGTGGCCGGAATGCCCGTGCCGCAGGCGGGTGCGACGCCCGCGGTGCGCTACACCAACCCGATCGCGGAACGGCGTGCCGACCCGCACGTCTTCAAGCACACCGACGGCTTCTACTACTTCACCGCGACCGTTCCGGAGTACGACCGGATCGTCCTGCGCCGCGCGACCACGATCCAGGGACTGGCCTCGGCGGCGGAGACGGTGATCTGGCGCAAGCACTCCAGCGGCGAGATGGCCGCCCACATCTGGGCACCGGAGATCCACTTCATCAACGGGAAGTGGTACGTCTACTTCGCGGCGGGCCGCAGTGACGACGTCTGGCGCATCCGGATGTACGTGCTGGAGAGTTCGAGCGCCAACCCGGTGACCGGATCCTGGACCGAGCGCGGTCGCATCACGACCCCGTGGGACACCTTCTCCCTGGACGCCTCCACGTTCACGCACAACGGCGTGCGGTACCTCACCTGGGCGCAGCAGGAACCGGGAATCGCCACGAACTCGAACGTCTACCTCGCCCGCATGGGCGCGAACCCGTGGACGATCACCGGCTCGGTGACCCGGTTGGTGGTGCCGGCGCTCGCCTGGGAGACCCGTGGGTACAAGGTGGCGGAAGGCCCGGCGGTCCTGCAGCGCAACGGAAAGGTCTTCCTGACCTACTCGGCCAGCGCCACCGACGCGAACTACTGCCTCGGCCTGCTGACCGCTTCGGCGTCGGCCGACCTGCTCAACCCGGCCTCGTGGACCAAGAGCACCGGCCCCGTGTTCACCAGCAACGACGCGACGGGGCAGTACGGGCCCGGCCACAACTCGTTCACGGTGTCCGAGGACGGCAGCAGCGACGTGATGGTCTACCACGACCGCAGCTACCGCGACATCAGCGGCGACCCGCTCAACGACCCGAACCGCCGCACGCGCGTGCAGAAGGTCTACTACAAGGCCGACGGCTCACCGGATCTCGGCATCCCGGTCGCCGACGGGCCGACCCCGGTCAGGCTCAGGTCCTATGCCGCCGCCGACCGCTTCGTGCGGCACTGGGAGTACCGAGCACGTCTGGAAGCGACCGTGTCCCCGCTGGCCGACTCCCAGTTCAAGCTCGTCACGGGGCTGGCGGGATCCGGCGCGGTGTCGCTGGAGTCGACCAACTTCCCCGGCTACTACCTGCGGCACCGCGACAACGAGTTGTGGGTAGAGCGAAGCGACGGCAGCACGTTGTTCCGCAACGACGCCAGCTTCACCCAGCGAGCAGGACTCGCGGCCGCGTCGGCGGTGTCGTTCGAGTCGGTGAACTTCCCCGGCCGCCACATCCGCGTCAGCAACGGACTGCTCTACCTGCAGGCGGTCAGTGACGCGCAGGGCCGGGCAGACGCGACGTTCGTACTGGAGTGACATGAGCGCTTCGAGGACGACCTCACTGAGAAGAGCGATGGTGGCCGTGGCGGTGGTCCTGACCACCGCGGTCGCGACGGCACCGCCCGCGTCGGCCTATCCCCTGCCGGGCCGTGTCACCGGTGACGTCGGCGTGCACGACCCGAGCGTGGTCAGGCGCGCCGACGGGAGCTACCTGGTGGCGCACACCGGCACCGGCATCGCGCTGAAGACCTCCACCGACCGGATCGCGTTCCGCAACGCCGGTTCGGTGTTTCCCGGCGGCGCGTCGTGGACCACGCCCTACACCGGCGGCAGCAGCAACCTCTGGGCGCCGGATCTGTCCTATCGCGACGGACGGTACTGGCTGTACTACTCGGCTTCGACGTTCGGCTCGAACCGGTCGGCGATCTTCCTCGCCACCAGTCCGAGCGGCGACTCCGGCACGTGGACCCACCGCGGCCTGGTCGTCGAGACCCGGACGTCGGACGACTTCAACGCCATCGACCCTGATCTCGTCGTGGACGACCAGGGCCGCTGGTGGCTCAGCTTCGGCTCGTTCTGGTCCGGCATCAAGATGGTCGCGCTCAACCCGTCCACCGGTCTGCGGTCCGACTCGGTCGTCCGGTCCCTCGCGGGCAGGAACGGCGGTCCGATCGAGGCGCCGAACATCGTCAAACGCGGCGCGTACTACTACCTCTTCGTCTCGTTCGACTACTGCTGCCGGGGCGCGTCCAGCACCTACCGGGTGATGGTCGGCCGCTCCACCAGCGTCACCGGGCCCTACGTCGCCCGCAACGGCACCGCGCTGAACTCCGGCGGCGGCACGGAGATCCTGGCCGGTCAGGGCAGCGTGCACGGGCCGGGGCACCAGGACGTCCTCGCCGACGTCGACGGCGACCTCCTCGTCTACCACTACTACACGGACACCGGCGCGTCGCGACTCGGCATCAACCTGCTGGCCTTCGACTCGGCGGGCTGGCCGTACCTGCGCTAGGGAGCAGACCTTGACCTCGATCGGCTTGCGCAGCACCGTTCTGGCCGCCACCGTCCTCCTGCTGGGCGGCATGACGAGCGCTGTGCCCACGGTGGCGGCCGCCGCGGTCGTGGACACCAGCGCGTCGTACGCGTTGGTCAACCGCAACAGCGGTAAGGCGTTGGACGTCTACGACCTGTCCACTGCGGACGGAGCCCGGATCTCGCAGTACGCGCGCAACGACGGCGCCTGGCAGCAGTGGCAGTTCGTCGACTCCGGCGGCGGCTACTACCGGGTGAAGTCACGGCACAGCGGCAAGGTCCTGGACTTCGTCTCGACCGCGGACCGGGCCGGCCTCGTGCAGACGACGGACGCCGGCCGCGCCGGTCAGCAGTTCCGCCTGGCCGACTCGCCGGACGGGCACGTCCGGCTGCTCAGCCGGGCGAGCGGCAAGGCTGTCGACGTCCTCGACTTCTCCGCCGCCAACGGCGCACAGGTGATCCAGTGGCCCGACACCGGCGGTGCGAACCAGCAGTGGCAGCTGGTGAGGATCGGCGCCACCGGGAACGTCACCAACCCGATCAAGCACGGCGGCCCCGACCCGTGGCTGCAGTTCCACAACGGCTACTACTACCTGGCCACCACAACGTGGAACTCCACCATCACCATGCGCCGCTCCCGCACGCTGGCGGGCCTGTCGAGCGCGGCGGACACCGTGGTGTTCAGCCTCTCCGGCCGGCCCAACGGGTGCTGCAACATGTGGGCACCGGAGTTCCACCTGCTGGGCGGCCGGTGGTACCTCTACTACGTGGCCGGGCAGAACGTGTCCGACTACAACCCCACCCAGCGCCTGCACGTGCTGGAGAGCGCGGGCACCGACCCGATGGGCCCGTACACGTTCAAGGCCGACCTGGGCAACACCTGGGAGCTAGACCCGAGCATCCTGCAGCACAACGGGAAGCTGTACCTGATGGGCAGCGCGATGGACGGCACCCAGAGCCTGACCATCACACCACTGTCCACTCCGTACACCATCAGCGGCGCACGGCGCACCATCTCGCAGCCGACCCTGGCGTGGGAGCGGCAGACCGCGCCGGTCAACGAGGGCGCGGAGCCGTTGTACCGCAACGGCCGCACCATGATCGTGTACTCGGCCAGCGCCTGCTGGGGCCCCGACTACAAGCTCGGCCTGCTCACCCTCACCGGGTCCGACCCGCTCAACCGCGCGCACTGGACGAAGTCGCCCGACCCGGTGTTCCAGCGCAACGACGAGCACGGGGTGTTCGGTCCCGGCCACAACGGGTTCTTCAAGTCCCCCGACGGCACCGAGGACTGGATCGTCTACCACGGCAACACCAGTGCCTCCGCGGGCTGCGGCATGGAGCGGTCGGCGCGCGCGCAGAAGTTCACCTGGAACGCCGACGGCACCCCGAACTTCGGCACCCCGGTCCCGCTCGGCGCGCAGGTCCCCGCGCCGTCGGGAGAGCCGGCCTGAGGACGCGCCGCGAGCCAGGAAGGTCCCCTGGCTCGCAGCGCACGGCGGCAACCGGCCCAACCGGCTCCCGCTCAGCGGCGTGCCGGTCGTCACCGCGCCGACGGCATCACCCCCAACCTCGCGAAACGTGAGAGAGTGGACATCTCCGCCCGCCTCGGGTCCACACCCGCAGGCGCGCCCTTCACCCCGGAGCGGACGCCGCCTCATCCAGGCGCGTTTCACCGCTCCCGGTCAGTTCGCACCACTCCACGCCCAGGACCGGGCTCCCGCACGACCCCACGAGGGAGATCTCCCATCACCGCTTCCGCGCTCACGCCGACCTTGGCCGCTCCCCGCACGCTCACCGACATCTACGGCCCTGACATCGCCGTCTGCGCACGCCCCGCCCAGGAACCGGCGGTGCCCTCGAGCAGGCACCGGAACACCCGCGACGTCCTGTCCGCCCGCCCCCTCGCCGTCGCCGCCGGCACCCCGGTCATCAGCAGCGCGGGCGGCACCGAACCCAACCTGATCGCCGCCCTGCGCGACGGCGGCCTGCCCGTCTGCACCGACCCGCGCGAGTTCCGCACCGAGGCCGAGTTCGCGACCCGCGTCACCGAGGCGCTGAGCGACGGCTTACGCCTGTCCATGGAATACCCGCAGCCCACGAGCCTGTACCCGGACGAACGCTCCGTGAAGAGCGCCGAACTCGTCGGCTACCTCAACAACAAGGCCAGCATCAGCACTTTCGTCGCCCCGCGCTTCCAGGCCCGCCGCGAGATCGTCACCACCGACGAACTCGCCCAGGCCGCCCCCGCCGAGAAGTCCTGGGTGCTCAAAGCCGCCACCAACGCCGCCCACGGCGCCAGCCTCGACGTCTACCTGCACCGGGCAGGGGACCTGGTGGAGCTCCCCGCGTTCACCGACCTCCTCACCGAGGTGGTCGTCGAGGAGTACCTGAGCATCCACCGCAACTGGGGCGTCCAGCTCTACGTCGCCGCAGACGGTCAGGCCCGCCTGCTCGCCGTGACGGACCAGCGCGTCGACGCCGACGGCATCTACACAGGCGGCCGGTTCGGGCTCGTCGTCCCGCTGCCCGCCGACCTGCTCGTCGAGTGCCTGGCGATCGCCCAGCGCGCGGCCGACGTCGGCTACCGCGGCATGTGCAGCCTCGACTGCGCCGAGACCCACGACGGCAGACTCGTCATGCTCGACCTCAACTTCCGCATCACCAGCGGGTCCATCCCGTTGCTGGCGCTGCAGACCATCCGTCCCGACGCCCTGGACCGCCCGTCGGAGTCCACGAAGATCACCACCACCGCCTCCGTCGCCGCGCTGCTCGCCGCGCTGCGACCCGCGCTGCTGCGCGGAGGACTCCTCGTCACCGGCGGGCACGACACCCGCCGCACCGACGCCCCGATCAAGCAGACCACGCTGCACCTGCTCGTCTTCGGCGACGATCCGGACGACGTCGCCACCCGCCGCGCGGCACTGGAGACCATGTACGACCACTGACGCGCCAGGCACCGCTGCGCGATCATGTCCGCATGGCGAGCACATCCGACGACGGGCGTTATGCAGCGAGTGAGCCGCACGAGTCAGGCATGCTGGAGGTCGGCGACGGCCATTCGTTGTACTGGGAGGTGTCGGGCGATCCCCACGGCAAACCGGCCGTCGTGCTGCACGGCGGTCCCGGATCGGGGAGCTCTCCCGGCAAGCGGGGCCTGTTCGACCCGGACCGCTACCGCGTGGTCCAGTTCGACCAGCGCAACGCCGGGCGCAGCACGCCTTCGGCGACCGACCCGGTCGTCGACCTGTCGGCGAACACCACCCGGCACCTCGTCGCCGACATCGAGGCGCTGAGGGTCCACCTGGGAGTCGAGCGCTGGCTGGTGCAGGGTGGCTCGTGGGGCGTCACCCTCGCTCTCGCCTACGCGCAGGCACATCCGGAGCGGGTGACCGAGCTGGTGCTCGCGGCCGTGACCGACGGCGACCACCGCGACACCGACTGGATCACCCGGGACATGGGCCGCGTCTTCCCTCGCGAATGGGAACGGTTCCGCGACGCCGTGCCCGCGGCCGAACGCGACGGCGACCTGGCGGCCGCGTACAGCCGGCTGCTGCACGATCCCGACCCCGAGGTCCGTGCCACGGCCGCCCACGAGTGGTGCCTGTGGGAGGACACGCACATGTCGCTGGCCCCCGACGCCGCCCCTTTTCTGTCGGTCGCCGATCCGGAGTTCCAGCTCGCCTTCGCCCGCCTGGTGACCCACTTCTGGTCCCACGGCTGCTTTCTGGAGGAGCGGCAGCTGTTGCGCGGCGTCGAACGGCTCCACGGGATTCCCGCCGTGTTGATCCACGGTCGTCACGACGTCAGCGCTCCGCTCGGCACGGCCTGGGCGCTGCACCGGGCCTGGCCGGGAAGCGAGCTCGTGGTGCTGGACGACACCGGTCACGGCGGCGGCGGCATGACCGCGGCGATCATCGCCGCCACGGACCGCTTCGCCTGAACGCACCCGTCCGGGGAGGCCGACGTGATCTCGGCCCTCCCCGGACGGTTCGGCGGGTGGATCAGATCTTGCCCGCCACCACGTCGGCGAGGTTCACGCGGGAGGACTTGTAGTTGACCATCGAGGGCTTCGACGGGTCCGCCGAGTCCTTGGCCGGGACGACCTCGGAGCTGATCGGCAGGCCGTTGTCGGCGTTGACGGTGATCACCTGCGAACCGCCGCCGCCCTGAATGGCCGCGTTCCCGGTGAGGGTCAGCGCGCGCTGGCCGTTGACGTCGGTCTCTCCGACGGTCACCTCCTTCATGCTCGCGAGCAGCTTCAGCACACCCGCGCGGACCTCGGCGTTGGCGGCGCCGACGAACAGCGCGTACGTGGTGTTGCTCCACAGGTGGTTGCCGATGAGGTTCTCCAGTTCCACACCCGTCGGCCGCGGCCTGGGGACGAACCCCTCCTTGCCGAGCTCGCGGAACATCTCGGCCGTCTTCGCCTGGGCGTCCGCCCACGCCTTCTCCGCCTCCGCGGGGCTCAGGCCGACTCCCAGGAAGTTGCCGGCCGCGGAGACCATCTCGGCCTTGGCCTTCTCCACGTCGCCGCTCGCGGCCAGGCGGGCCGCCGCCATCACCTTCTGGTCGTACGGACGGGCCGCGTCGTCCCCCTTGGCCGCCGCGGCCGACAGGGTCTGCGCCGAGTCTCCGTGGAACACCTGACCCTTGTCGGTGTAGACGGTGTAGACGACGTACAGCGAGCCGTCCGGCGCGATCTTCTTGGTGATGACCAGCGACGAGTCACCGGGCTGCGCGGCGGCCTTGACCTCGCCGGCCAGTTTCACCAGCGGTGACTCGACCACCACCTGCGGAGCCGCGTCGGACGGGCCGACCGGAGCGGCGCCACCCGTCGTGCCCATCACCACCGCCGCCGCGACGGCTGCCGCGCCCACCGCGGCAACGCTGACCTTGGGCCAGGAGAACCAGCGCTTCGGTCGCACGACCGCGGCAACGGGTTCCGTCATCGCCGTGTGCAGCGCCGTGCGAGCACGGTCGTAGGCCTCGGGACCTGGGGACGGCACTTCACGCAGATTCTTCATCAGATCCATTTCGTCCATGGGGTGTCTTTCACGTTGTCGGGACTTGCAGCAGCGCGGCCACCTCGGGGGTCTCACGCAACGTCTTGCGCGCCTGGTGCAACAGGCGGCGGGCCGTGCCCGCCGGGATGTCGAGCACTCGCCCGGCCTCCGCGACGGTCAGGTCCTCCCAGGCGACCAGCCCCAGCACTTCCCGTTCCTCCGGTTTGAGCCGGGCCAGCGCCCTGCGCAGCAACGCCTGCGTGTCCACGCGGACGTCGACCTCCGGCCAGGGATCCCAGTCGCTCGCCAGACGGGTCAGGTCCGGCGCCGGTTCCTCCGCCGGTTCCGACCGCCAGTACCGCCGCAACCTGTTCAGTGCGACGCCGTACAACCAAGGCCTGGCTTCCGGGTAGGAACGGTCGTAGGTGGCACGGGATTCGAAGGCCGCCACCCACACGTCGCCGAGCACGTCCTCGGCGGCCTGCCTCCCCACTCGGCGCGCGAGGTAGTTCCCGATCGCGGTCTCGTGGCGACTGATCACTTCCACGAAGGCATTGGTGTCTCCGCGCAGCGATCTGCCGATCAGTTCCGCGTCTGACGACATGAAGCTCCTCGGTTTTCGCTTCGCCCTTGCACCCCGTCTTTGCCAACGCGGGCCGAAAGCGTTCAGGTTGCTTCGCTGCCTGACGAACGTCGCTGTTCAGCGCGGGGCGGACCCTGCTAGCGTCCACGCCACTTTCCTCGACCTGGTGGGATGAACCGTGTTCGACGCTGATGACCTGCCTGCCTTCGAGGCGCCGGAGTTCGACGACGAGTCCCAGGACGAGAGCGACGGGGAACGGCCGCCGTTGCGCGGCCGCACGGCACCGCCCGCCGGACTGCACGACGTCGACTGGGCGGCCCTCGACGACGCGTACGGCACGGCCGACGAGACGCCGTTGTTCATCGAGGCGCTCACGAGCGACGATGACGGCGATCGGAACTTCGGTGTGTACGGCCTGTATTCGGCCACCACGCACCAGGGTTCGGTCTACTCGGCGTCCGAGGCCGCGGTCCCGTTCCTGGCCGACCTGGTTCGCCGGGACAACGCGATGGCGTTGGCGTTCCTGGCCCGGATCGCCGTCGGCGAGACGCACTTCGTGGCGCGGCCCGACGACGTCGGCAAGGCCACCAGCGAGTACGCGGGAGTGGTCGCGGAGTTCGCCGGCGACGTCGAGGCGATGTGGACCCGGACCGGTGACGACGAGGCGTTGCGGCTGCTGGTGTTGCTGGGCCGGGAACCGAAGGGGCTTCCTCCGCTCACACCGGACGCGACCGCCGGTCTGTGCCTGGCCCACGGTTTCCTCGCCGCGCGGGACAACGGCGTCAGTCCTGGCGGCGCGAAGCGCAGCAGCGCGAGGGTGGATCATGTTGGCGCGGCACGGGATCTGATGGCCGGCAGCCCGTCGCTGCACGTGCGGGGCGCCGCCGCGGCGTGCTTGGTCTACTCCGGATTCGCCGACGACGACTCACTGGCGTTGCTGCACCACCTCGCGCAGGGCGAGTATCCGGTGCGGGACGCGTGGACGGCGGACCTCGCCGAACTGGCCACGTCCGCGTGGACCTTCGGCACGGACGACGACGGGCTGCTGGCGGCGCCCGGGAACAGCCGGCCGAACCTGCACAGCCGGTTGCTGGAGCGGATGGCGCGGCAGTTCCGTCCCAGTGGCGCGGTCTATCGCCCGTTGTCGCCGGAGGAACTGACGGCGGCTCAGCGCACGACCCTGGAGACCTCGCTGCGGGCCGCGCCGGACGCGATCAGCGGCGCGGACGCGGACTACCTCTGGATCGACGTGCCCGGAACGGTGGCCGCGGCGCATCGGTTGCTCGGCACCGCGAGCGGCGAACTGAGCCGGCGCACGTCCCGGGGGCCGCTGTGGTTCGTGCTGGAAGACGGGCTGCTCGCCCGGGACGACAGGGAGTCCGCGCTCGCCGCCCTGGCCGAGGTGGACGCGTGGGCCGCGCTCGGCGAGGTGTTCGCCGCCCGGCAACCGGACGGAACGGCGGAGTCGATCACCTTGACCGTGCGCCACTTCCAGGGCGACGAACGCGAGAACGCCGTGACACTCGCGCTGTGCTCGATCTTCGCCGACGCACTCGCCGGTCATCGCCACCAGGCGGAGGCGTTCCTCGACGAGTGGCTGCCGAAGGTGTCCGAAGTGGACGGTTACGACCTCGCGTTCGGCGTTCCCGCTCAACGCATCGGCACGGCACTGGCGGCGCTGACCCGGTCCGGCGAGCTGCCGGCGCGCTTCCACCCGATGATCAAGCCGTACCACCGTTTCCCGGAGTACTCCAAGGTTCCACTGCCGCTGCTTCGTGAACTTGCGGAGGTGCTCCCGGCGGAGGCGCGGTCATTCATGATGTAAATGGGGTTTTTTCGTCAAATGCGACGGACCCGCACATTGCGGCATGCATCATGACCGCCATGGGAGAGAAGTTCCACGTCGTGCCGGATGAGCTGCGCGGCTACAGCGGACTGCTCGAACGTCAGGCCGAGCACTTCCTGACGATCCGGGAGCACGCGATCGTCAAGGGTGGGGACACGTCCGGGTTCACCGGGCTGCTGTCGCTGCTCGACCCCGTCGTGACCGGGGTCGCGCAGCTCTACGGCGAGACGCTCGAGGCCGCCAACGAGAAGATGAGCCAGGACGCCGAGTCGTTGGTGAAGTCGGCCCGCGCCTACGAGAAGGCGGACGAGATCGGGGTCTGCCTGATCGACACCGCGGGCGGCAAGTCGGAGCCGCCGTCCTGGCTGGCGCGGTACCTGGGGGTGGGCGAATGACCGGCCCGGTGTGCAACGGATATCAGGACGTCGAGGATCCGAACGTCGCGCTGCGTGCCGCACCCGACGACCGGCCGGGACGGCAGACCGTCAAGGAGCTCATCGAGGCAGCCGGGTGGAAGATCCAGGGCGTCAACTGGATCTACCAGCAGGTCACCGGCGACGACCTGGTGCGCGACCTGGTCATGCCGCTGGCGGGCGACTTCGAGAAGATCGACGCGAACGCCGCCGCGTGGGACCGGGTCGCCAAGGCGCTGGACAACGTGCGGCACAACGTGAACAACGGCATCGACGAGCTCGCGCCGAGCTGGGACGGCGGTGCCGCGCAGAGCTTCGAGAACCGCATGCGCCGCACGTGGACCACGGCGATCGAGTGGGACTCGCAGGTCGCGAAGTTCATCGGTGACCGCTTCAAGAACATGGCGAGCTCCTGCCGGTCGGCCGCGAAGCTCGCGCTGACCCTGCTCGACAAGATCTGCGACAAGCTGATGAAGGCCGCGATGACCGCGTGGATCCCGCTCGTCGGCTGGGGTCGTGCCGTGTGGATGGTCTACGACGTCGTCAACATCGTCGACCAGGTGCGCAAGCTCATCCAGTCCATGCAGACGCTCATCGAGGGCGTCAAGGGCATGATCAACGGCATCAAGCTGTGGGGCACCGCGCTGGCCAAGATCCCCGACGTGCGGGACGTCAACGACTTCTTCGACGTGGTCGACACGTGGCAGGACGGCACGGAGAAGTTCGGCGACGGCACGGCCGCCGTCGGCAGCGGCGCGTGGGGCATGGCCAAGAACGGGTACAAGGCACGAACCAAGTACACCGACGCGCTGAAGGAAGAGCGCTGGGCGGAGCCCAGCACATCGAGTTCGGGCGGTGCGGAATGACGTTCCCGTACGACAGCGCTCGTCAGCAGTTGCAGGCGTGGCAGAAGGATCTCGACGCCAAGGGCTCGCAGCTGGAGAAGGTCGCGCTGGAAGCCTCACGGGTGCAGACCCGCGGCACCGACCTGTCCCCCGCGGACATCGCCGCGATCGAGAAGCACGCCCGGTCGAAGGACGCGCCGAACGCGCTGAAAGACCTGCAGCGCAAGGTCGACGCGGGTCAGCTGAGCTGGCGGGACATCGCGTCCGGCAGGGCCGTCCACGATCCCGACGTGCAACGGGCGATGCAGACCAGCACGCCGTCGCTGAAGCGGGCGTACACGGCGATCAAGGAGGGCCAGGACCTCGACGAGATCATCGTGGCGGGTCAGCAGCGCGCCCGGCCGTCGCGCGGCGACTACGACGACGACGCGCCCAGCGACTTCACCGAGGACGCGTTCTAGGCCACGTCAGGACAGTTCGGCGATGATCTTCTCGATCCGTCGCGCGCGGGTCTCCGGTTGTTTCGCCGCCGCGACGGCTTCGGCCCGCTGCCGCTGGTTGCTGTAGGACAGCGCGGTGAACGCGGCACGAACCGCGGGATCCCGGTCGAGCGCCGCCGCGAGGTCGCCGGGCACCTCGACGGTGCGTTCCGCCAGGTCCGGTTCGAGCGTCACCTCGACGGTGTCCCCGGCGGCGACGCCCGCGGCCTCCCGGTTGGCGGCGCTCAACGGCAGCATGAAGTCGCCGCCGTACACCGCCACCGTGCTGCGGTAGGTGTGGACGCCGATGGTCACCGCGACCCTGGGCTTCTTGCCCTGCCCGAGCGCCTCGACCACGTCCGCGGGGACGCGGAGCCCGGTCGCGGTCTTGCCGTTGAGCTCGACCAGCGTGGTGAACGTGTGGCGCGTCAAGGTTCCTCCTCCGGGAGATCGGCTGTTCACCCGGATAGTAGGCACGGACTGGGCTGTTTCGTCCCACACGATCCGGGTGTTCACGTAGTGTGATCGACCGGTGTCGAGAGGGGTGGGCCGATGTTCGGACGGGGAACGCGGAAGGTCACCGTGCGCGGCTTCGCGGACGCGGTGACGCGAGGAATCCGCCCCGACATGACGCACCTCTACCTGATGTACCAGGTGGGCGGCACCGTGATCGTCAAGTGGGAGGAACCCCGCGGCGACCGCAGGAAGCCGTTCCGGATCGTGCCGGACGAGGACGGCAACGCCTGCCCGCACTGCGCCGTCCTGCTCGCCGTCTCGAAGATCGGTGACGTGCTCCCGCTCGGTGACGAGAGGGTGGAACGGGTCCGCCGCGAGTACCTGTCGGTGCTGGACCAGGGAATGCTGCCCTGTCCCGCGATCGGCCGGTCGCCGTCGCTCGACACTCCCTTCGGGACCATGCCGCTGATCATCGGTGTCGGCAGGTGGATGGCCGAGTGCCACGTGGGGCACGGCGACCCGGTCACAGCGGCGGACTGCGCCCGGCACCAGCGCGCATGATCCTGTGGGACGACGGCGGTTATGAGCTTGCGTGCGACCACTTCCGGACTTTCGAACGGACGGGACAGCTGTCCGAGCTCGAGGCCGCGATCAACGGGTTCCGCGCGTTGGCGTCCACCCGCCTGGACGGGGCCGTCGCGAACGGTCTCGCCATCGCGCTGTGGTCGCGCTACGAGGTGCTCGGCGATCGAGGTGACCTCGACGAGGCGGTGACCGGGCTGCGGCAGGCGATCGGCCGGCATCCCGACGACGCCGAGCGCCTGCCTTCGTACCTGGCGAACCTCGCGGGAGCGTTGCGGGTGCGCTGGAGGGCGACGGGATCGGGTGACGACGTCGTGGAGGCGGCCGAGGCCAGCCGTCGTGCGGTGGAGGTGACGCCCACGCACCACCGGCGGCGTTCCGCGCGGCTGAACAACCACGCCGACGGTCTGCTCACCGTGCACCTGCATTCCGGCGACAGCACCGCGCTCGACCGCGCGATCTCGTTGTTCCGCCAGGCCGTCGACGCCGCCGACGCGGGCAGCGACGACCTGGTCAACGCCAAGTCCAATTTGGCGGAGGCGTTGCGGTTGCGGTTCCAGTCCACCCGCGACATCGGCCTGATCGACGAAGCCGTGGTGCTGGCCGGCACCGTGGTGCCAGGGGCGCGGACGCGCGCGCTGCGAGCCCGGTTCCAGTCCAACCTCGCACTGGTCCTGCTCGCCCGCCACAGCGCGACGGGACGCGATCAGGACCTGCGCACCGCGACCGACCTCGTTCACCAGGCGCTGAAGGAAAGTCCGGCCGGTCATCCCAACCGCGCCGAACGCTCGGCTGTACTCGCGGAGTGCCGACGGCTGGCGCTGGTGTCGTCGCACCGCGGTGCGCGGGCGCCACACCGGCTCGGCACCGATCGGGCTTCCGGCCTGCCGTTCCTGGTGCGCCGCAAGGGAAACCGGCTGGCCCGTGCCACCGAGGACGCGGTCCGGTCCACGCCGCACGGACATCCCACCCGTGCCGACGCGTTGCTGAAACACGGCCTCGCGCTCGCGTTCGTCGATGATCGTGCCGGGGCACTCGCGCTGTACCGGCAGGTCGCCGAGGAACCCGATTTCCCGCCTCGCGTGCGAGTGGAGGCGGCACGGCTGTGGGCGTACGAAATGGCGGCGCGACGGAACTGGCCGGCGGCGCTGGAAGCGTTCCGGCTGGCCGTGGAACTGTTGCCGCGCACCGCACCCAGGCACGTCACCCAGGCCGACCGGGAGCAGGCGCTCGCCGCGTTCGCCGGGCTCGCGTCCGACGCCGCGGCCTGCGCGATCCAGGCCGGTGACCCGTCGCTCGCGGTGGCGCTGCTGGAACAGGGCCGCGGTGTGATGATCGGTCACGCGCTCGACGCCAGGACCGAGGTGACCGATCTCGAGGAGCAGCACCCCGATCTCGCGCGGCGGTTCGACGAACTGCGAACCGCGCTCGACGCCCCGAGCGGTGCGTTCGTCCAGGCCGCCGGGTTGAGCGGGGAACGCCGGCACGCGCTGACCGAGGAGTGGCACGACCTGGTCGATTCCATCCGGTCGCTCCCGGGTTTCGCGCGGTTCCTGCGGCCTCCCGCGGTGGAGGAGTTCGCGGACTCGGCCGACCGCGGCCTGGTCGTCGTCGTGAACGTGAGCGCGTTGCGGTCCGACGCTCTGCTGATCGCCGGACGGACCATCGTGCCGGTAGCCCTGCCGGAACTGGAACTCACCGACCTCGCGGACCGCGCGGAGCGGTTCCGCCTCAGCCCGGCCGACGAGATCGACTCCGTCCTGTCCTGGCTGCGGCAGGTGATCGTCGACCGGCTGCCGCTGCACGACGCTCCGGCCCGGTTGTGGTGGATGCCGACGGGCCCGTTGACCGCGCTGCCGCTGCACGCCGCCGGTGACCTGATGGACAGGTTCGTATCGTCCTACACACCAACACTGCGCAGCCTCGCGACGGTGTGGCAGGCATCCGCGATCAGCCGGCCGGACTCCCCGCTGATCGTGGCCGTGCCGTCGGCGCCGGGCGTGCCCGACCTTCCCGCCGCCCAGGACGAGGCGGACGACATCGCGACCCGGTTCGCCAGGCCGCACGTCCTCACCGCGGACCGCGCCCTGCGGCGGTCCGTCCTGAAAGCCCTGCCACGCCACCGCTGGGTGCATTTCGCGTGTCACGCCAGGAGCGCCGACATCGACGGCGAAGGTCGCCTCGTGCTCTGGGACCACCTCGAGAAACCCCTGAGCGTCAACGACATCGCCCGCCTGCGCCTGGCCGGTGCGGAGATCGCGTTCCTGTCGGCGTGCGAGACCAGCGCGGCGCCACCGGAGCTGACCGACGAGTCCCCGCACATCACCGGCGCCTTCCACATGGCGGGCTTTCAGCACGTCATCGGAACGCTCTGGCGGGTCGGCGACCGCACCTCCCAACTGGTCGCGAGTCACTACTACGACGCACTGGCCGAGACCCCGTCCCCCGCGATCGCCCTGCACACGGCCGTGCTGAAGATCCGCGCCACCCACCCCGCCGCGCGGTGGGCGCCGTTCGTGCACGTGGGAGGTTGATCTCCGGCATCATGGTCGACATGACCGAACACGAGTCCGATCGCGGCTTCCTGGACGCCCTGATGGGAGCGGCCGCGGGCTCGGTGCTGCTGCCGTTCGTCCAGGCGATCGTCACGAAGAGCGGCGAGGACGTCTACGCCAAGATCAAGGAGCTGCTGTCCAGGCCCGACCAGAAGAAGACCAAGAACGAGATCAAGGAGGCGGGCACGGTCACCCTGTTCTCCGACGACACGCGGGTCGTGCTGCGGATGCCGTCCCGGATGACCCCCGAGATGACCGAACGGCTGAAGCAGGTCCGGCTTCCCCCGCGCGGTTCCGGGTGGTTGCGGATCTCGTGGGACAACGCGAAAGCCCAGTGGGTGGTGCGGGAATGCGATCCGCCGGACGAGCTCACCACCGGCCGCTGAACGCCGTCTCCGCCGATGAAGCTCGACGTACCTGACGCTGACGCCTGGATGTTCGACCTGATCGCCCAGGACGACGTCCTCCGCAGCCGGGCCCTGGCACGGCACCGGGATCTGGTGGCAAGAGAGTCAGGTCTGTCCTACGGGTCCGACGGTGAGCGGACGATCTACTGGTACCTCACCGCCCATTGGTACAGGGAACCGTGGGGCACCATCACATTGGACCAATGGCCGTTCGTGGCGCTGTACCTGCGGTGGGAGGGACGGTTCCCCGACGAATGGCGTGCGGCGGCCGGGTGGTCACCGTGGTCGGGCAAGGAAAGCGTGCTCGAGCGCCTGGGGCGTAAGGGAGTACCGGCGGAGGCGAGGCCGGAGGCCGCCGATCTGCTGGTCGACGTGCTGCACCGCCCGTATCGGTGCAAGGACTGGATGTACGCGCTCCTGGTTCGCCATGTCGCCGACGCGGAATTCCGTGACCGGCTGACGACTCTCGCAGGCGCGGACGATCCTCTCGTCGTGCTCCGCGCCCGATTCCTCCTCCACCTCGCCGACCGCCCCGAGCACAACGTCACGCGGAAGACGTGGCTCCGCTGGCTCGAAAGCCTGAACTGAGCGCGGCCAGCTGGTCCGCGTACTCGATGCGAGCGACCCAGTCCGCAGGCCAGGCGGCCAGACCGTGCGCGGCGCCCGTGAACGCTCCGGCCAGCGCGGCGATCGAGTCGGAGTCGCCGCTGGTGCGCGCGGCCCGCACCAGGCCTCGCACCGGGTCGTCGGCGTGCCGGATCGCGCAGTACAGCCCGGTCGCCAGCGCCTCCTCGGCGATCCAGGCCTCGCCCGTGGCCAGGCACGCGTCCAGGCCGTCGTCGGGCCGAGCGAGGGCGGCCACCAACACTTCCAGGACCGCGGCACACTCGTCCCAGCCGCGGGCGATGAAGTCGGCCGGCGTGGTCGCTCCCGGCATCCGCCACAGCGATCCCAGCCACTCCTCCAGGTAGAACGAGCGCCGTGCACGACAGCGGGCCAGCAGCGCGGCGGGCACGTCGGCCAGGGCGAGGCCGTCGACCAGCAGGCGCGTCGCGTAGGCGGTGAGCTCGGACGCGGCCAGCGCCGTCGGATGGCCGTGGGTCATCGCGGCCTGCAGTTGCGACACCCCGGCCAGCACGTCGAGATCGAGGCCGGGCAGCAAACCCACCGGTGTCACCCGCATGTTCGCGCCGCACCCCTTGGACCCCGCGATGGTCGCCTCCACCCACGGCGCGCCTTCCGCCAGTCCGCCACACGCGCGCAGACACGTCATCCCGGGCGCACGGTCGTTCTCCGGACTGTGCGCCCACGCCACGAACCGCTCCCGCAACCGCGGCTCCAGCACGTCAGCGGTGTACCGGTCGACGCCGTGCAGCGCCCACGCGACGGCCAGCGCCATCTGCGTGTCGTCGGTGACCAACGCCGGATCACCCGCCAGGTCGTCCGGCCCGGCAGGACCGAACTCCCGGTCGATCTCGGCGACGGTCAGGAACTCCGTCGGCCGGCCGAGCGCGTCCCCGAAGGCCAACCCGTACAACGATCCCGCGATTCGGTCCACAGTTCACCCTACGGTCCTCGACGCCGTGCACGCGCTCGCCAACAGGCGCCGTGACGTCACCACTTCCAGGGAGGCGGAGCGATCTCCCCGCCCTGCTCGCGGAAGACCTCGGCGAACGCGTTGAGGGGATCCTCGACGTCGCCGGCGCGGACCACCTTCCCGTTCAGCAGGCGGCCGCAGCCCTGGTGCACCTCGACGACCACGGTGGCGGCCCGATCCGGGTAGTCCAGCACGAGGAGGTACTGAGGCCGTCCCGACAGGAAGCAGTTGTCGCCTGGTTTCGCCGCGGGCAGCGAATCGAGCGCGTCGACGACCGCGTCGGCGTCGTTCCCCACGGTCCCCCGGACCACGAACTCCCGCTCACTTCCGATCGGTTCGCCGCGCTGGTGCGCGCACAGGGTCGCGGACGTGGCACCTCGTGGCGCGAGAAGCCCGTCTCCTGCCCGTCCCGGCTGTGCCTGCGTTCGGGGACAGGGCGCCGATGCACCGACGGCCGCGAACGGTTCCTTCGCCTCGCCGGAGGAGATCCACCGAGGCAGCGCGACGGCGCCCAGCGCCAGCAGGACCACGGCCGCGGCGCCCGCGACGACGCGCCTGCGGCGGATCTCCCGGGCGCGCCGGATGACCCGCAGATGCCGGTCCGGAACGGCTTCGAGGTCGGGCATCACCGCGGACAGCAGTTCCTTCATCGGATTCCTCCCAGCACCTCGTCGGCCCGCAGCACGGCAAGAGCACGCGCGGTGTGCGTCTTGACCGTCCCGGCCGAGCACCCGAGCACGGCCGCCGTCGCCTCGACCGAGAGGTCCTCCCAGAACCGCAGCGCCACGACGGCCCGCTGGCGCTTGCTCAGCTGCGCGAGACCCGCGCACACGCTGGCGCGCAGCACGGCGACGTTCTCCATCTCGCTGCCGTCCGCGACGTCCGGCAACACCTCCGTCGGCACCTCGTAGCGCCAGCGTCGCCGCCACCACGTGAGGTAGGTCGAGTAGAGCATCCGCCTCGCATAGGCGTCCGCGTTGTCCAACCGGTCCCAGCGTTGCCACAGCCTCGTCAGCACCGTCTGGAGCAGGTCCTCCGCCTTGTGCAGATCACCGGTGAGCAGCCAGGCCGCACGCAGCAGAGAGTCGGCCCTCGCCGAGACGAACTCGGCGAAGGCCGGCTCACCGCCCGAATCAGTACGCATCACGCCTCCGGCCTAGGACGACCTGGGCCCACAGCCAGGTTGACACGGGCGGGAAGAAATCTTCCCGCCCGTGCCGACACGTCACGGCGTGATCGGGTAGACCCCGAAGTCGTTCCAGATGGTGCGCCAGTCCTGGAAGTACACGACCTTGAAGTTGTCCCCGACCGCCGTGTTCGTACCACGCGCGATCGCCCTGTTGTCCGTGGTGAGCCCGTACACGGGACCGCCGCTGTCGCCGAAGATGGCCGCGTTGGCCCCGCTGTCGTTCCTCGCGGCCACGAGATCCGTGGCGCAGTACTCGTCACCGTCCGAGTCCTCGCCGCAGACCACCCGCATGAAGTTCGACTCGACCCTCAGACCACACACCTGGGCACCCGTGTTCGCGCCGCTGTTGGCACCCGACTGGCAGTAGTACTCACCCGGCAGCGAGTCCTGCCAGCCACCGATGCGGACGCTGCCGCCGTCCAGCGATCCACCCGTGTAGACGTAGCCCTGGCCCGCCCCCTTGACCGAGGCGGTGACCAGCAGGATGTCGTGCTGCCAGTTCTCGACGGAGGCTCGGCCGATCTCGTCCCTGCCGCCGTCCCTCATCACGTCGGGTGGCGTGCCGCAGTGGGCCGCCGTGATGATCCATTGTCCGCCCGCCGCGTTGGTCACGGGGAAGCCGGCGGAGCAGTCCCCGCGGCCGTTCGCGTTGAGCGCCCAGCCCCCACCCCAGTAGGGCGCGGAATCGTTCTGGCGGGAGATGAACTTCGGCGTCTCGTCGTACCTGGTCTCCACCGGGACGCCGAGGTCAGCGAGCACCGCCGGCCCGGAGCCGGGCACCTTCGTCACCGTGATGCCACTGCCGTCGGCGCGAATCGCGACCGTGTGAATTCCGGCCGCGGCCCTCACCCCGGCCACCTCGTCCGCCGCCGCGTCGAGCTCGGCCCGCGAGTGCTTCGCGGAACGGATCTCGACGGGCGCGATCTCCCTGGCCTTCTCCACGGCCGCTTCGACCGCTGCCGGCACATCGCCCTTCCACCAGACGACCAGGGTGCCGCCTTCCACGACGGAACTCATGTAGCCGGAGGAACTCTCCTGCTCCACCACCGGCTGGATCACCTTGTAGGCCTCGCCGGGAGCGACCTGCCGCCGCATCGCGTCGGCGACCTTCGGATCGATTCCGGCGAACACGTCCGCCTCGGGTGCGACCGGCTTGGAGATCGCCGGCGACGCCGCGACCGCGGGAGCCGCCAGAACCCCCACCGCGGTCACCGTCAAAACGGCATGCCAAACCTTCTGTGATACGAGAACATGCAATCCCCCAGATTGCTTGATGAACCCCGCAGTCCGTTCACGTCGGCCTTGCCGAACGCGAACGGTCACCCATTGTCCAGTCGACGCACCGGGCCGCAATCCGCTGAACAGCCGAACGACCAAGCGGGCACCGCTGTCCACAAAGGACTCATGTCGGAGTTCCACACGAACTGGAATCCCGGCGTACTTCGAAACACGAATTCGTGCCCGGAGAAGATTCCGCGAACACGTGGACGCAAAGCGCAGCGCGAACCGCATCGATAAAGACCGACGCGAATTCAACATTTCCACGCGGAAATCACTTGAGGATTGCTTGAGGTTGCCAACCAACCGGATGGTTGGGTATCGTCCCGGCCATGCCGACGAACGCGGGCGTGTGGGTCACCGGCCTGGGGGCCACGACGCCGTTGGGGAATGACGTTGCCAGCACGTGGACGGCGATGCGTGCCGGCGAGAACGGAATCGGCACGCTGAGCGGCGACGACTGGCCCGATTCACTGCCGGTGCGGATCGCGGCGGCGGTGAAGGCGGATCCGGCCGAGGCGTTGCCGCGAGTGCACGCCCGCAAGCTGGACCGCTGTGAGCAGATGGCGATCGTCGCGGCGAAGGAGGCGTGGGCGGACGCCGGATCGCCCGAGGTCGACCCGGAGCGGCTCGCCGTGGTGATCGGCACCGGCATCGGGGGCGTCCTGTCGCTGCTCGGGCAGAACCGCGTGCTGGAGACGACCGGGCCGCGGAAGGTGTCGCCGAACACGGTTCCCATGCTGATGGCCAACGGTCCTGCGTCGTGGGTGAGCATGGAGCTCAACGCCCGCGGCGGCGCGCACACGCCGGTCAGCGCCTGTGCCTCCGGCGCGGAGGCAGTCGCGCTCGGACTCGACCTGATTCGCTCCGGCCGGGCGGACGTGGTCGTCGTGGGCGGGTCCGAGGCGAGCGTGCACCCGTTCCCGATCACCAGCTTCGCGCAGATGAGGGCGCTGTCCACGGAGAACGCCACGCCGGAGAAGGCCTGCCGGCCGTTCGACGCCACCCGCAGTGGTTTCGTGCTCGGCGAGGGTGCCGCGGTGATGGTGCTGGAGCGGGCCGACCACGCCAAGGCGCGTGGAGCCAGGGCGCACGGTGCCGTGCTCGGCGCGGGGATCAGTTCGAGCGCGGTGCACATCACCGCGTCCGACACCGACGGTCAGGTGCGCGCCATCACCAAGGCGATGGCGGACGGTGGTCTGCAGCCCGCGGACATCGGGCACGTGCACGCGCACGCGACGTCGACGCCGCAGGGTGACCTCGCGGAGGCACAGGCGATCGCGAAGGCCGTCGGCACCCACCCCGTGGTGACGGCCACCAAGTCGATGACCGGGCACCTGCTCGGCGCGTCCGGCGCGCTCGGGGCGATCGTGTCGATCCTGGCGTTGCGCGACGGGGTCGTGCCGCCGACGCGCAACCTGGAGCAGCTGGACCCGGAGATCGACCTGGACGTGGTGACCGGGGAGCAACGGCGCGGTGAATGGAAATGCGCGCTCGCCAACTCGTTCGGCTTCGGTGGTCACAATGTGTCGCTGGTCGTCGGACCGGCGGTGTGAGCTGAAATAGGATTTCTGCTGTTCGACCGGAACGTCCTGCCGTGACCTTCGTCATTCTTGGTCGCGACAGGAATCGAGTGGTAGTGTCCGCTGGGTTCGGGGTGCCGCCGTTGTGCGGCTGCTGATAGTTCTTCATTTCTGCATGCCGGTGGGGGCGGGCATGGGGTTGCGCACTTCGTGGTCGAGTTCCACGGATGCGTCCCCTTTCATTTGACGCAGGTCCTCACCGTCATGCCCGAATGATCGGGGGACCGTGATTCTGCCTGTGCAAAGCCGTACGCACCCGCTGGTGCTGGACGGCGAGTTCTTCGGAAATCCGTATCCGGTGTACGCCGCCATCAGGAAGGCGGGCAACAGGCCCGTCGAGGTGGTGCTGGAGACCGGCATGGCCTACCTGCCGCCCGGTCTGCGGGCATGGCTGCTGACCTCGTACGACGACATCGAGTTCGCGCTGGGCGATCCCCGGTTCCGCAAGGAGCTGGACAGGGCGATGGCGGTGTTCGGCCACGCCGGCCAGGACTCCGTGCTCTACGACAACATGGCGAACAACGACCCGCCCGAGCACACCCGGCTGCGCAAGCCGCTCAACGGCGCGTTCACCGCGCGGGCGGCGACGGCACGGCGTGAAGACGTGCGCGCAGTTGCACACCGGGTGCTGGACCGGGTGGCCGGACAGCCGGAGTTCGATCTGGTCGAGGACTTCGCGCTGCCGTTCTCGATCGAGGTGATCTGCGGGCTCCTCGGTGTGCCCGTGGCCGATCGGCACACGTTCTCGTCGTGGGCCCAGACGATCACGAGCGCGGCGTCGAGGGACGCTCTCCAGCGCGACGCCGGGCTGATGGCCGGCTACCTGCGCGATCTCATGGCGGCCAAGCGGAACTCCGGCGACGAGGACGTGCTGGCCCTGCTGGCCGGGCATCCCGGCATCACCGAGCGCGAAGCCGTCTCCCAGGCCTACGCGTTGCTGGTCGCCGGGTACGAGACGACGGCGAACCTGCTCGCGGCGGGCCTGCTCGCGCTCGACGCCGACCCTGCTGTGCGCGCACGTCTCTGGGCCGATCCGGCGCTCCTTCCCAGTGCGGTGCAGGAGATGCTGCGCCACCAGTCGCCGTTCAACCTGTCGCTCTACCGCTACGTGAGCGAGGACGTCGAGGTCGGCGGCACGCGGATCCCGGCGGGCTCGATCGTGTTCCTCGCGTTCGCGGCGGCGAACCGGGATGACGAGAGGTTCGCCGCACCGGACGCGTTCGACCTCGACCGGCCCGGTGGCGACCACATCGCCTTCGGCGGCGGCGTGCACAACTGCATCGGCAAGCACCTCGCGAAGGTCGAGGCCGAGGTCGCGTTCGAGGCGTTGATCGAACGCTGTCCCGCCCTGGAGATCCGGACCTCCCGCGCGGACCTGGAGTGGAAACCGAGCCCCACGTTCCGCGGCGTGCGGCACCTGCTCGTCGGACCGGGCCCGGCCGAGGTGACCCGATGAGCGCGATCGCCGTGATCGGGATGTCCTGCCGGGTGCCGGGTGCAGCCGGCCCCGCGGAGTTCCTGCGCAACCTCGTCGCGGGCCGGTCCAGCGTCACCGAGGTGCCGGAGGGCCGGTGGCAGGGCCGCCAGGGGTTCGGCGGGTTCGTCGACGGGCTCGACGCCTTCGACTCGGGCTTCTTCGGCATGTCCCGCAGGGAGGCGACCTGGACGGACCCGCAGCAGCGGTTGCTGCTGGAGCTGGCGTGGGAGTGCGTCGAGGACGCCGCCGTCAGCACCGCGGACGTCAAAGCCTCGCGCTGGGGCGTGTTCGTCGGTGCGTGCGCGGACGACTTCCGCCAGCGCTACCTCGCCTCCGGGGCGTTGGACCGCCACGGGCACATGGGCACCAGCCGCTCGATGCTGGCCAACCGCGTCTCCTACTTCTTCGGCCTGCGCGGGCCGAGCGAGGTCGTGGACACCGGTCAGTCCTCGTCGCTGGTCGCCGTGCATCGGGCGGTGTCGGCCATTCGCACCGGCGAGTGCGACGCGGCGATCGCCGGCGGGGTGAACCTCAACTTGCTGGGCGAGGTCACCGAGCAGATCGAGCTGTGGGGCGGGCTCTCCCCCAACGGCCGTTGCCACACCTTCGACGAGCGCGCCAACGGTTACGTTCGCGGCGAGGGCGGCGGTCTCGTCGTCCTCAAGCCGCTGGAGGCGGCGCTGCGCGACGGCGACGCCGTGCACGCCGTGATCCGCGGCAGCGCCACCGCCCACGACGGCGGACCGGATCTGCTCGGAACGCCGTCCGCGGACGCGCAGCAGGACCTCGTCGAAGCCGCGCACAAGGCCGCCGGGGTGTCTCCGGAGGACGTGGCCTACGTCGAGCTGCACGGCACCGGCACCCCGGCCGGCGACCCCGTCGAGGCCCAGGCGCTCGGTGCGGCGATCGGGCGGGCCAGGCGGGTCAAGGTCGGCTCGGTGAAGACGAACGTCGGGCACCTCGAGTCGGCGGCGGGTGTCACGGGACTGCTCAAGGCGTGCCTGATGATCCGTCACGCCGTGCTGCCACCGAGCCTGAACTTCACGAGGTCCTCCCTTCCACTGGACAAGCTGAACCTCGAAGTCGTCGCACAGCCAGAAGATCTCGCGCTGCGGCCGCACGAGGTGATCGGCGTCAGTTCGTTCGGCATGGGGGGAACGAATGCTCACGTGGTCGTCGGTCCCCCTCCCGTCGTCGAACAGGACGCGTGGTCCGGCAACGTCGTGTGGTGCCTGTCCGCGCGTTCTCCGCACGCGCTCGGCGAGCTGGCACGCAGGCTGATCGATCACGACCCCGGCGATCACACGCCGGCCGACGTGGCCTGGACGCTGCTGCACCGCACCCGCTGGGAGCACCGCGCGGTGGTCGTCGGGTCCACCTGGGACGAACTCCGCCAGGGTCTCGCGAGTGTGCTGGCGGGCAACAGCTTCGCGGTGCCACGGGGCTGGGCAGCTGACGCCGGGGTCCTCCGCGCCGCCGGTGAGCACCTGGCCACCGGCGATCCCGCCGCGGTGCTGGGCCTGCTCGGCGCCGCGCGCAAGGTTCCTTCGCTGCCCACACATCCCTTCGACCGCACGGAGTTTCCCGTTCTCCCGGACCTGCCGGTGGCGAGCACGCCGGAACCGGACGCGGAGCCGGCGTTCGCCGACGAGTGGCGGAACGCACCGGACCGCTCGTGGCGGGTGCGCTCGCTGGTGGAACGCGAACTCGGCGACCTGCTCGGAGAACCTCTGCCCAGAGGCACGAGCGGAGTGGCGTTCCGCGACCTCGGCGTGGACTCCCAGGCCCAGATGGAACTGGTGGACCGCATCAACACCTCGACCGGCCTCGCGCTGGCCGACACGGACATCTTCGACTGTCCGACGATCGACGACCTGACAACGCATGTGAACACCATGATGGAGGCGAGCTGTGCCTGACGTGGACGACGCGATCGCAGTGGTCGGCATGGCGTGCCGCTATCCCGGCGGCGCCGACACACCGGAACATCTCTGGGAACTCGTCGCCGAAGGACGTGACGCCATCGGTGACTTCCCGAAGAACCGCGGGTGGGACCTGGAGGCGATCCACCACCCCGACGGCGGCCCCGGCACCACCTACGTGCGACAGGGCGGTTTCCTGCACGACGCCGACACGTTCGACGCGGCGTTCTTCGGCATCAGGCCCGCCGAGGCGCTGGGCATGGACCCGCAGCACCGCGTCCTGCTCGAGGTCGCGTGGGAGGCGATCGAACGCGCGGGCATCGTGCCGTCCTCGCTCAAGGGTTCGCGCACCGGCGTGTTCGTCGGCCTGATGCCGAACGAGTACGGCATGCCTTTGGGCCGCTGGCAGGGCGAGACGTCCGGCTACATGGCGACCGGCACCTCACCGAGCGTCGCGTCCGGCCGGATCTCCTACCTGCTCGGCCTGGAGGGACCGGCGATCACCATCGACACGGCGTGCTCGTCGTCGTTGGTCGCGATCCACACCGCCGTGCGCTCGTTGCGCACCGGGGAGACCGATCTGGCGCTGGCGGCGGGCAGCACCGTGCAGGCGGGGCCGGGCATGTTCCTGGACTTCTCCCGGCAGCGCGCCCTGTCCCCCGACGGCCGATGTCGCACGTTCTCCGACACCGCGAACGGCACGTCGTGGGCCGAGGGCACGGGTGTGCTCGTGCTGGAGCCGCTGGCGAAGGCCCGCCGGCTCGGCCGCCGGATCCTCGGCGTCATCAGGGGAACCGCCGTCAACCAGGACGGTGCGAGCAACGGACTGAGCGCGCCCAGTGGCAAGGCCCAGGCGAAGGTGATCGAGCAGGCGCTGGCCGACGCGCGCCTGCGTCCGCAGGACGTCGACCTCGTCGAGGCGCACGGCACCGGCACCAAGCTCGGTGACCCGGTCGAGGCGGGCGCGATCATCGCCACCTACGGCCGCGACCGTTCCGACCGGGTGTGGCTGGGGTCGCTGAAGTCCAACATCGGCCACTCCATGGCCGCCGCGGGCGTCGGCGGCGTCATCAAGTGCCTGCTCGCCATGCGGGCGGGCGTGATGCCGAAGACGCTGCACGTGGAGGAGCTCAACTCGCACGTTCCGTGGCCCGGCACCGTGGACGTGCTCTCGGAGGCGCGTGAGTGGCCCGCCCGCGCGGGTGTGCGCCGGTGCGCGGTGTCGGCGTTCGCGGTGAGCGGCACGAACTCGCACGTGATCCTCGAAAGCGCCGAGGAGCAACCAGAAGCCGGGTCTCCCGCGGCCGGCGCGGTCGCGCTGACGCTGTCGGCGAAGACCACCGAGGCGCTCTGCGCCCAGGCCGCCTCGGTGGCCGACGTGCTGCACCATCCGCCCGCGGCGGTGGCCAGGTCGCTCGCGTCCGAGCGCGAGCACTTCGCGCACCGCGCCGTCGTGGTGGGCGGTGACCGCGAGGAACTGCTGGCGGGCCTGCGCGACCTGGTCGCCGGCACGCCGAACGAGGCCGTCGTGACCGGTGAGGCGCGGCGGGTGCGCAGGCCCGTCTTCGTCTTCCCCGGTCAGGGTTCGCAGTGGGCCGGCATGGCCACCGAACTGCTCACCACCTCGCCGGTGTTCCTGGCGAAGGTCCAGGAGTGCGCGGCGGCGTTCGCACCGCACCTGGGCTTCTCCCTGTGCGACGCGCTCGCCGACGGTCTCGACACCGAGGCGACGGACGTCGTGCAGCCGATGATCTTCACGGTGATGGTCGGCCTGGCCGCGATGTGGCGCGACGCCGGTGTCGAACCCGCCGCCGTCATCGGCCATTCCCAGGGCGAGGTGGCCGCGGCGCACGTGGCGGGCGCGCTCAGCCTGCGGGACGCCGCCCGGATCGTGGCCGGCCGCAGTCAGGCGATCGAACGGGCCTGCGGCAGCGGCGGCATGATGGTCGTCGCCGCGACCGAGTCCGAGGCGGCGGCCATCATCGCCGAGGCGAACGCGGACCTCGTCGTGGCCGCGGTCAACGCACCCCGGTCGCTCGTGCTCGCCGGTGCCGACGAGCAGGGCGCGGAACGCGTGCTGGCGCTGTGCGAGGCCAAGGACGTGTACGCACGGCGCGTGCCGGTGCGCTACGCCTCGCACTCGCCGGCGGTGGAACCGTTGCGTGCGGAGATCGTCGAGGCGTTGCGGGAGATCGAACCGGCCGCCTCCCCCGTGGCCATCTACTCCACTGTGGACGCCGCACCGGTGCGTGGCGACGAACTCGACGCCGGCTACTGGTACCGCAACCTGCGGAGTCAGGTCCGGTTCGCGGACACGGTGGCGCTGCTGGCCGAACGCGGGTACGACGCGTTCCTGGAGATCAGCCCGCATCCGGTGGTGACGGGTGCGATCGAGGCCGTGCTGGCCGCCGAGGGCAGCGACGCCCCGGTCTGCGCGACGTTGCGCCGCGACCGCGGTGGTGTCGCACGCTTCCTGGAGGCGGCCGGGCGCGCGCACGTCCAGGGACACGAGATCGACTGGGCGAAGCTGCTGCCTCTGGCCGGACGGGTCGACCTGCCCACCTACCGGTTCGAGCGCAGGCGGTTCTGGCTGTCCGCACCGGAGCAGCCCGTCGCGCTGGCCCGGACGTCCGCACCGGCCCCGCACCCGTGGCTCGGGTCCGTCGTCGTGCTGCCCGACGACACGAGGCTGCTGTCCGGGCAACTGTCGTTGCGCAGCCATCCCTGGTTGATGGACCACCGGGTGAACGACGCGATCTTCTTACCCGGCACGGCATTCGTGGAGATGCTTCTGCACGCGGGCGCGCATGCCGGGTACGCGGCGATCGATGAGTTCGTGCTCAACGACCCGCTCGTGGTGCCGTGCGACGGCTCACCGGCCGAGGTGCAGGTGGCCGTGACCCCCGACCGCGTCGCGACGATCCACTCGCGCACCGCGGGCGGTGACTGGGTGAAGCACGGCGAGGCGGTGCTCACCGTTCCCGGTCCGGCGTCGGCCGCGGCGCCGCTGGAGGGCCGCGGGGTCGCTCCGGACCAGATGTACACCGCCCTCGCCGGCGCCGGATATGGCTACGGCGAAGCGTTCCGAGCCGTCCGGACGGCCTGCGACGGCGGTGACGTCGTCACGTCCGAGATCCGGCTGCCCGAGTCGGCGCTGGTGAACCACGGCGGTTTCGTCGTGCACCCCGCGCTGGCCGACTCGGCACTGCACGCCGCGCTCGGCTGCGGGCTCTTCGGTGGCGTTCACAAGGGTCTGGTCGTGCCGTTCCTCTTCGCCGGGGTGCGGACGCACCGGGACCGCCTCGGCGACGCCTGCACCGTCGTCGCGCGGCGCGGTGGCGCGGACGAGATCTCCTTGGCACTGCTCGACTCCACTGGCGCCGTCGTGCTGTCGATCGACCGGGTGGTGGTCCGCCGGCTCGGTGGCCGGTCCACCCGGTTGCACCGGCTGGACTGGTCCGAGCCCGAGGCCGCGGAGACGACGGCGCGGCTCTGCGTCGTCGGTGCCGGAGACGACCCGCTGTGCGCCGCGGTGCGCGAGCACGCGCAGGTCTCGGTCGCCACGCTCGCCGAGGCCGCGATGATCACCGCCGCCACCCAGGACGACTGGCAGGTCGTCGTGCCGTGCCCGGAGGACGAGTCGCACGCCGCGGCCGCGCGGGTGCTGGGTCTGGTGCGGGAGTGGCTGGCCCGCGAGAACCCCGGCCGGCTGGTCTTCGTCACGCGGGCGGCGGTCGCCGTCCCCGGTGACACGGAGCTGAACCTCGGCACGAGCCCGGTGTGGGGCATCGTCAGGTCCGCGCAGTCCGAGCACCCCGGTGTGTTCCGGATCGTCGACGCCGGCGACGGGACCGCGGCGCTCGCCGACGCGTTGCGGCGCGACGAACCACAGCTGGCGGTCCGTGCCGGCGGAATTCTCGAACCGAGGATCGTGCCCCTCTCGGTGACCGGGGACCCCGGCGCGTGCCCGGAAGGCACCGTCGTGATCACCGGAGGCACCGGCACGATCGGCCGGGAGATCGCCCGCCACCTGGTGACCGAACGGGGCGCGACCTCGATCGCGCTGGTCAGCCGCAGCGGCGGGAAGTCCGCCGGGATCACCGAACTCCGCGACGAGCTGACGGCGCTGGGCGCACGCGTCCAGGTGGCCATCGCCGACGTCGCCGACGCGGGACAGACCGCCAGGGCACTCGCCGAGATCCGCGCCGGCGGACCGATCGTCGGCGTCGTGCACGCGGCCGGTGTGCTGCGCGACTCGACCATCGCCACGATGACCGACGACCAGCTGCACGAGGTGTTGCGCGGCAAGGCCGGCTCGGCGGTGGTGCTCGACGCGCTGACCGCTCAGGATCCGCTCGCCTTCTTCGTGCTGTTCTCGTCTGTGTACGGCGTGCTGGGAGGGCCGGGGCAGGCGAACTACGCCGCCGCCAACACGTTCCTCGACCAGCTCGCGGCGTGGCGCCGGCAGCGGGGCCGTCCCGCGATCTCGATCGCGTGGGGACTGTGGGAACAGGCTTCCGGGATGACCGGACATCTCCGCGACGCCGACCTGCAGCGGTTGCGGCGCAACGGGATCGTGCCGTTCCCCGTCTCGGCCGGACTCGCGATGTTCGACGCCGCGCTCACCGTGGACGCCTCGCTCGTGGTGGCGGCGGAGCTCGACGTGTCCGGCCTGACCGACGTGCCGTTGCTCCTGACGGGTCTGCGGCCACGACGCCAGGAACCCGCCCCGGTCGCGGTGACCGACGACGCGCAGGCCTCGCTCGCCGCGGCGGTGACGGCGGAGGACCGGCTCGCGGTGGTGCGGAACGTGGTGACCGGGTGTGTCGGCGGGCTGCTCGGCGTCGAACCGCACAAGGTGGACGTGCGCCGTTCCTTCTTCGAGATGGGCTTCGACTCGCTCACGTCGACCGAACTGCGCGGCCGGGTCGGCAAGCGGCTCGGTGTCCGGGTGGGCGCGACCGCCGTGTTCGACCACCCGACCCCGGAGGCGCTCACCGCGCACGTCGCCGAACTCGTCGGCGAACCGGAGCCGGAGGCCGGCGACACCGCCGTGCCCGAGGCGGTCGACGACGGCAGGTACGCGCTCACCCCGTTGCAGGAGGCGTACGTCGCGGGCCGTTCGCCGGAGTTCGAGCTCGGTGACGTGTCGACCTACATCCACATCGAGGCCGACCTCACCGGGTTCGACGTGGCGGCGGCCGAACGCGCGCTCCGGTTGATGGTGCGGCGCCACGAGATGCTGCGCGCGGTGTTCTCCGAGGAGGGGCACTTCCGCGTGCTCGACGCGGTGCCGGAGTACTCGATCGAGGTCGAGGACCTGCGAGGCCGTGCGGACCGGACCGCGCGCCTGGAGACGGTGCGCGCGGACCTCGAGACGCACGAGTTCGACCGGACTCGATGGCCGTTGTTCCGTGCCACCGCCACGAGGCTGGACGACCGGGTGACCCGGCTCCACTTCGGAGTGGACGTGCTGATCTGCGACGGCACCAGCGCGGCCGCGTTGTTCAACGAGTGGGCCGATCTCTACCACGACCCCGCGGGCGTTCGAGAGGCTCCGCGGGCCACCTTCCGCGAGTACACCGGACGGCTGCGCGAGTTCCGCTCGTCGGACCGGATCGCCGCCGCCCGGCAGTACTGGCGGGACCGGCTGGCGACGCTGCCGGCCGCACCCGACCTGCCGCTCGCGGTGCGGCTGAGCGAGGTGACCGCGCCGGTGTTCGGCCACCGGTCGATCGTCCTCGCCACCCCGTTGTGGACGAGGCTCAAGCAGCACGCCGCCGCGTTCGGCGTGACGCCCTCCGCGGCGATCTGCGCCGCGTACTGCGACGTGCTGGCGATGTGGGCGAAGAGCCCGCACTTCGCGGTGAACGTGCTGGTGTCGAACCGGCGGGGTTTCGCGGGCGAGGACCTGTCCCAGGTCGTCGGCAACTTCTCCTCGACGTCGCTGCTGGAGGTGCGCGCCGACGCGGCGGCGCCCTTCGCCGAGCGCGCCCGCGCGGTGCAACGGCAACTGGCGCAGGACATGGAGCACGCGGCGTGGACCGGCGTCGACGTGATGCGCGAGCTCAACCGCCTCGACGGTGGTGCCGGCCGCGCGCGGATGCCGGTCGTCTTCACCTCCACGCTCGGCGGAGTCCAGGCCACGCACGACGGCGCGGCGGGCCTGATCGGCGCGCTCTCCCGGCTGGGCGACAGCGGCACGACCGTGGCCAGCGGCGTGCGGACGCCCCAGGTCACGCTCGACCACCAGGCCGTGGAGGAGGCCGGTGCGCTGCGGCTGAACTGGGACGTCGTCGAGGAGGTCTTCCCGGACGGGCTGGTCGACGCGATGCTCGCCGAGTACGAGCGCGCGGTCCTGGCGTTGTGCGACGCCGATGCGTGGAATGCCAGGGCGATCGCCTCGGCACCGACCGTCGAGATCCCCGAGGCCGACGGAGATTCCCTGCTGCACAAGGGATTCTTCGAGCAGGCGGAGAAGACCCCCGACGCCGTCGCGGTGATCTCCGCCGCGCGGACGCTGACCTACGGCGAGCTCGCGGCCGAGGCGTCGACGGTGGCGGCCGAACTGGTCCGGCGCGGGCACGGTCCCGGATCGCTGGTCGGGGTGGTGATGGACAAGGGCTGGGAACAGGTCGTGGCATGCCTCGGCGTGTTGCGCGCGGGCGCCGCCTACGTCCCGATCGACGCCCGGTGGCCCGCGAAGCGCCTGCGGGGCGTGCTGGAATCAGCCGGGATCACGGCGGCGCTGACGCAGCCGTGGCACCGCGTCGAGTGGCCGGAAAGCGTGTGGGTGCGGGAGATCCAGCCCCAGCCGGACGCACTGGCCGAAGGGCTGCCGGACCCCGCGGTCGGACCGGAGGACCTGGCGTACGTGATCTACACGTCGGGGTCGACCGGCGTGCCGAAGGGCGTGATGATCGAGCACGGAGCGGCGGTGAACACGATCCGCGACGTGAACGACGAGCTGACGCTGACCGCCTCTGACCGCGTGCTCGCGTTGTCCGCGCTGAACTTCGACCTCTCGGTGTACGACCTGTTCGGTCCCCTGTCGGCAGGTGGGGCCGTGGTCCTGCCCGCGGCCGGCGACGAACGCGAGCCGGCCGCGTGGTTGCGGCAGATGACCGCGCACGGCGTGACGGTGTGGAACAGCGTTCCCGCGCTGATGGCCATGCTCTGCGAACACGCCCGGTCGGCGGAGATACCGCTGCGAGCGGTGCTGCTCAGCGGTGACTGGATTCCGGTCACGTTGCCCGCCGACGTCCAGCGGCTGTTCCCGGACGCGACCGTGTGGGGTCTGGGTGGAGCCACCGAGGCGTCGATCTGGTCCATCTGGCACCGGATCCGGCCGGAGGACGCCGAACTGGCGTCGATCCCGTACGGCCTGTCCATGCGCAACCAGCACGTGTACGTCGGCGATGCGGAACTGCGCGCACGGCCGGTGTGGGCCGTGGGCGACATCTACATCGGCGGTGTCGGCGTCGCGCGGGGATATCTCGGCGACGCCGAACGCACGGCGAGCAGCTTCGTGATCGACCCGGCGACCGGTGGCCGCTGGTACCGCACCGGCGACCTCGGCCGGACGCTGCCCAGCGGGGAGATCGAGTTCCTCGGCCGGGAGGACACCCAGGTCAAGATCGGCGGGCACCGCATCGAACTCGGTGACGTCGAGGCGGCGCTGGAAGCCTGCACCGGGGTGCGTGCGGCCGTCGCGACCGTCCGGACCGGCAGGCTGGCGGCGCACGTGCTGGCGGACCAGGGCACCACCGCTGCCTCGGTGCGGGCCGCCGCGGCGGACGCGCTGCCGGGGTACATGGTGCCGTCGACGATCGCGGTGCTCGACGAGTTCCCGTTGACGGCCAACGGGAAGGTCGACCGCGCGGCGTTGAGCGCGCTGCCGGTCGTGCAGGAGGCGGAGCCGGTGAAACCGGCCGACGCCGAGGAGGAACTGCTGCTCGGCCTGTGGCGTGAGTTCTTCGGGACCGGCGAGCTGTGCGTGACGGACGACTTCTTCGACCTCGGCGGTGACTCGCTGCAGGCGGTGCGACTCGTGTCGCTGGTGCGGCAGGCGACCGGGGTGGAGATGCGGGTGTCGACGTTGTTCGCGGCGCCGACGGTCCGCGAACTCGCCCGCTGGCTGTCCGACGCGGTTCCCTCCGGTGTGGTGGTGCCCATCCAGCCGCGGGGTTCGGCGGTGCCGCTGGTGCTCGCGCACCCGATCGGCGGGGAGGTGCTGTCCTACGCCGACCTCGCCGCGCGGCTCGGACCGGATCAGCCGGTCCACGGCCTGCGCTGCCCGGACGGGCACGCGTTGGGCCTGCGCGAGCTCGCCGCCGAGTACGCGCGGGCGGTGCGCGAGGAGGTGCCCGGCACGCGGTACCGGATCGGCGGCTGGTCGATGGGCGGGGTGCTGGCGATCGAGATCGCCCGCGAACTCGAGGCCGCCGGGTGCGAGGTCGACTTCGTCCTCGCGCTCGACGTCGCCGAGTCGCCGTCGGGGCTCGCCGCCGCGGTGATCGACCAGGCCGTGCTGTGGTCGTGGCTCGGCCGGGATCTCGCCGGTCTCGCCGGAGTGCCGTGGCACGGGGAGAACCTCGGTTCGGCGCGGGAGTTGTTCGACGCGCTGCGCACGGCGGGAGTCCTGCCGCGGGACGTCGCGTTCAGCGAGTTCGAGGCGGTGTGCGAACGGTTCGAGGCGAACGCCCGCGCGTTGTACGCGTACCGGCCGGACCGGTTCGGCGGCGTCGTCCACTTCGTGCAGGCCGCGTCCGGGGCCGACCCGGACGTCGTGCGGGAGTGGCGGGCGCTGTGCGACGGCCAGTTCGAGCACCACGTCGTGCCGGGTGACCACTACACCGTGCTGCAACGCGAGCACGTGGAGGTGCTCGCGGACACGGTGCGGCATCTGCTGAGCTGAGAAGAGCGAACGAGGGCTGAGCGCGCTCAGCCCTCGTTCTGCAGCATCCTGCGGGCCAGGTCGAGCACCTGCGCCCGCACCTCGGACCGGTCCTCGGGGTCGGGGAAGATCGTCCTGGTGAGCTGCGGAACGGCGGCGGGCCACGCGGCGAGACCGATCAGGAACAGCATCGTGACGGCGGCGCGGGTGTGCGACTCCGTGCCCATGGTCTGGGCGAGGCTCTCGACCTTCTCGGCGTAGTGGCTCTTCCTGATCTCCTCGTCGGGCAGGGGGCTGTCGCTGTAGTGCAACGCCTCCCAGAGCATCAGGCGCAGCACCTTCGGGTTGTCCTGGTGGAAGTCGTAGAGCCGCTCGACGTAGGCGAGGAGGTCGCCGCCGGGCAGGCCGACCGCTTCGGTGTGTTCGGCGAGTGCTGACGTGACCACTGCCTCGAACAGTTTTTCCTTGTTGCCGAAATTGCTGTAGAGGCGTTCTTTGTTGACGCCCGCCTGAGTGGCGATCCGCTCCACACGTGCGCCCGCGATCCCGTGCTCCGCGAACTCGTCACGGGCTGCGACCAGCAGTTTCTGGCGTGTGGACAAGGGAATTCGAGTACTCACCCGGCATATTCTAGACAGTTTCGACCTAACGGTCGGGAGGTGCTCCACATTTGACAACCAACAAGTTGGTTGGGCACTCTGGGCGCGTGACGACCACGGAGACCGACACGCATCAGGACCCGTCGTGGGCGCCCTTCGCGCCCACCGTGTGGCTGCTCGCGCCACTGGGGATCCTCGTGGTCGGCCAGATGTACACGGTGATCGCGATGCTGCCCCCGATGGCGGCCTCGTACGGCACGACAGCCGGTGGTCTCGCCTGGCTGGCGTCCGCTTTCGGGATCGCCTACGCGGCGGGGTTCCTGGTCGCCGGCCCGGCCACGGACTCGTACGGGCCGCGTGCGGTCATCACCGCGGGCCTGGTCGCGACGGCGGTCGCCACCGCGTTGGTGCCCCTCGCCCCGAACCTCTTGTTCGTCGGCGTGCTGCGCGTGTTGCAGGGCGCGACCGCCGCGTGCTTCGTGCCGGCGGCTTTCGCCTACGTGACCGACCGGATCGAGCCTTCGCGCCGTGCGGTGGCCCTGACGTGGATCACCGGCGGTTCCATCGCGGCGACCGTGCTGATGCAGATCACCGCGCAGCTCATCACCTCCGCGCTGAACTGGCAGGCGGTGTTCCTGGTGAGCGCGGTGGCGATGGCGGCGTGCGTGCCCGTGGTGCGCACCGTGCTGCGCCCCGCGACGCCGGGGGCCGTGCCGAGTCCGGGAGCCGCTTTCGCCGCGATGGCGGGCCTGCTCGCGCGGCCTCGGCTGCTCGTCGGCTACGTGCTGGCGATGGTGCTGATGGGCAGTTTCGTCGGGATCTACACGATGGTCACCCTCGCCGGCCCCTCGGCGGTCGCCGGTGATCCTTCCGCTCTGCTGATCCTGCGGGCGAGTGCGTTGCCCGCCGTGGTCGCCGTGCCGCTGCTCACCCCGCGGCTGGTGCGGTTGTCCCAGCCGGTGCGGGTGGTCGGTGGTGGCGTGCTGGCGCTCGTGGCCGTGCTGGTGGCGGCGCTGTGGAGCACGAACGTGGTCGCGCTGGGCGTCTCGCTGCTGTTCTTCGTGGCCGCGGTGGCCGCCACCTCACCCGCGCTCATCGAGGTCATCGCCGGACAGGCCGGTCCGGCCAAGGGCGCGGCCGTGGCGCTGTACGCGTTCCTGCTCTTCGTCGGTGCGAGCCTGGGGCCCGTGCTGGTCGGCGTGATCGCCGGATGGGGGTTCACCGGGGTGCTGTCGTTGTTCGCGGGCCTGATCGCGCTGGCGACCGCGGCGATCGGTGGTGCGTTCGCGACGGCGAGCAGCCACAGGTGACCGGTTGGTGAGCTGTTCCTCGTCCACACTCCCCCGGATCATGGTTCTCGCAAGCGAAAACCGTTGAGGGGGAACAGGAATGGTGTTCGACATCAAGAAGACGATCGCCGGGGTCGCAGTCGCCCTGGCTGCCGCGACGGCGCTGACCGGGGGAACCGCGCAGGCGGGCGAGATCGGCGTCACCGCGTACTCGGAGTGCCCGCCGTCGCACATGTGCGGGTTCGAGCACGAGAAGGGCGGGGGCCGGTACGTGGCCCTCCAGCAGCGCATTCCCAACCTGGCGCAGTTCAACGGCGGGTACATGGACAACCGGATCACGTCCGGCTGGAACAGGAGCGGCGCCTCGTTCTGCTGGTTCACCGAGCCCAACTACCAGGGCGAGCGCTACCAGTCCGACAGCGGGACGTGGGGGTTCTTCCCGCACAACGACGCGTACAGCTCCGTCAAGCGCGGCACGTGCCGATGAACTGACGTCGCTCCGGGGGGTCAGCCGACGTCGACCGTGAAGGCCGTCCGGTGCACCTTGCCGCCGTGGGCGAACTCCAGGAACAACCGGTACTCGCCCCGGTCGGCGAAGACCGCCTGGAAGCTCAGTTCGCCGTTGTTCAGCGGAATGCCTGCCAGCTCGACCGGGTGCAGGTGCGTCGCCGACAGCAGCATGGTGTGGAAGCCGGTCATGTGTCCGTTGGCGCCGAGGTGCGGTTCCAGGGAGCTGACCGGCTTGCCGTCCGGCCCGCGGATCGACAGGCGCAGCACGTGCGGGTTCATCGGCGTCGGTTGTGCCGGGGAGTCCACCCGCACCACGGTGTAGCCGTCGGTGGTCGTGGCTCCGTCCGACGGGGCGGGCAGTGGGGCCAGTGTCGTGTCGCCGGGAACGCTGAACGGCACGCCGAGCACGACCGGGTGCCGCGCGTCGGCGGTGTCGAGCGGCACGAACTCCGCGAACATCCGGTAGGCGCCGCCGTCGGGCAGCGAGAGGGTGGTGTGCCAGGTGTCGCCGTCCAGCACGGGGTGCAGGTGCTCGAACACGTTCATGTCCTCGCGGACGGCGAAGAAGTGCATCTGCTTGGTCTGGTTGTCCAGGAACCTGGTGACCGGTTTGCCCGCGCCGTCGAGGATCCGGAACGCCACGGGCACCGCGGTGCCGCGGGACTCGGGCATGGTGACGCGGTCGAAGCGGTAGCCGCTCTCCACTTCGGACAGACCGTCGCTGTGCGCGGCGGGCAGGACCGGCCCCATGTTCTGGTGCTGCACGGGCGAAGCGGACCGGGCGAACAGCATGACCCCGCCGCCCGCCACCACGGTGACGGCGAGCAGGGCGAAGAACCAGTCGGCGAAGCTCAGTTTGCGCATGACCACTCCTGAGCCGTGGGTGGCCGGCGAAGGCCACCCACGGCCTCGTCTCAGAACTGAAGGCTCCACGCGTCGACGTAGCCGACGTCGGAGCGGTAGAGGTCCTGCACCTTGAGCTGCCACGTGCCCGCGGCGTCCTCGGCGGAGGCGTTCACCTCGTAGGTGGCCACGACGTTGTCGCCGGAGTCGTTGCTGGAACCCTTGAGCCGGAACGCCGTGCCGTCCGGCGCGACGAGGTCGATCACCAGGTCACCGCGGTACGGGTGCTTGATGTCGACGTTCACCTTGAGGGCTCCCGGCGCCTTGCCGGGAACGCCGGTCACGGTGACCGGTGACGTGACCGCGGCGCCCGCGTCCGGAATGGACACGTCGGCCGTGTTCTCGAACCTACCGCCGGCGGGAGGCGGTTCGACGGCACCGAGGTTGGGCTTGACCACGACCAGGCCCTGCTCGATGCCGTTGACCAAAACGATGCCGCTCGCGAAGTACGGGTAGTTGCTCCACGCGCCGTTGAACTTCGCCTCGTTCGCCGCCGGGTAGATGTCGAAGTACCCGGCCTCCGTCAGCTGCGCCGAGGCGATGCCGCTGACGTCGAGGATGCGCAGCCCGGCCTGGTAGTTGGCCTGGTAGGAGTACTTGCCCTTGATGTACTGGTTGTGGTCGATGGCCGTGGCGGGCGAGTTGTAGACGCCGGTGTGCACGGGGTTCGCCAGCGACGCGAGGTCCCAGATGTAGGTCTTGGTGCGCTTGTCGGTGCCGCGCGACTCGTCCAGCTCGTCGTCGAGCAGGAAGTAGCGCTGGTCCTCGGTGAGCCAGCCCTGGTGCGAGTACTGGGCGCCGGAGTAGGCCTTGCGCACGATCTGGACCGGGTTGGCCTTGTCGGTCACGTCGACGATCGTCAGCGTGTCCTCGTTGGAGTTGAAGCAGATCTCCCGGCCCTGGTAGGTCGTGTCCGGGCCGCGGTAGATCACGCACTGGTTGTCGTGCGTGTAGCCGTCCTGCGCGACGCAGCCGGCGTTCTTCGGCGACTTCGGCGTGCGGATGTCGACCATGTGCGGGCCGCCGCTGCACGTGTTGGAGCCGATCGCGTACGCGTACCCGGTCTCCTCGTTGATGGCGATGTTGTGCGCCGGGCCGAAGTCCTTGTACAGGGTGTCGGCCGTGAACGTCTGCGGCGTCGTGATCGTCCGCAGCCGGGTCAGGTCGAACACCTGCATCCCGTGGCCGGTAATGAAGTCGGCGACGATGAACGCGTGGTCCTTGTAGACCTTCATGTCACGCCACGAGCTGCTGCCGCCGTTGGACGGCAGGTTGCCCAGGAACTTGGGCGCGGTGGGCGTGCTGACGTCGACGAACGCCGTGCCGTTGGTGCGGCCGACGATCGCGTACTCCTTGCCGGAGGACGGGTCGGTCCAGCCCCAGACGTCGTTGCCGTTGCCACCGCCCATCGCGGACAGCGGCAGCACGCTGAGCAGGTCGACGTTCTTGCAGGGGTAGATGTCGGCCTTGCCGTCGACACACGGGACTCCGGCGGCCTGGCCGGTGACCGCGTGCCGGTCCGCGGGGAGGTGGTCGGCCAGGAACGTTCTGGCCGCCGCCTGTCCCTCGGCGGTGTTCGGGTCGTGGGCGGAGGCGCCCGTCATCGAGAGGGCGACCACTGAGGCCGTCAAGACGGCCAGCGCCCCCGTGCGCAGGGATTTCATGAAGTTGTACTCCTCACGACCGGGGATGCAGGGGTTCCCGGTCAGACACAGACGGTAGAAGCGGTGGGCACTGCCCGTGAACCGTCGTTCGTCTGGTTCGGGTGGAACGTGGATCAGATCGATACGCTCGGGCGATGGACAGCAGCCGGCAGACCCGTGTGCGCCAGGCGTTCGACGACTTCTTCGCTCCCGCGGAGCCGAAGTCCGCGAGCTGGGTGCTCGACCTGTTCCAGCACACGGCCGCGACCGTGCCCGCGTACCAGAAGCTCTTGCGGGAGAACGGGATCGAGCCCGCGAGCATCGAGACGTTCGAGGACTTCCAGCGGTTGCCGTTGCTCGAGAAGGCGAACTACCACGAGCGGTACCCGTTGCCGGAGCTGTGCCGCGGCGGGCGGCTCGAGGACTGCGACATGATCGCCGTGTCGTCGGGATCCAGTGGCAGGCCGACGATCTGGCCGCGGTCGCTGGAGGACGAACTGCACGTGGCGCGGCGGTTCGAGCAGGTGCTGGTGGACGGATTCCTCGCGGACGAGCGCAGGACGCTGGCGGTGGTGTGCTTCCCGCTCGGCACGTGGGTCGGTGGGCTGTTCACCCAGGCCTGCGTGCGGCACCTCGCGGCGAAGGGCTGCCCGATCACGGTCGTGGCGCCGGGCAACAACAAGGCCGAGATCCTGCGGGTGCTGCCGGAACTGGCGCCGCACTTCGAGCAGGTCGTGCTGCTGGGCTACCCGCCGTTCGTGAAGGACGTCGTCGACACCGGGCTCGCGCAGGGCGTCGACTGGCCCGCGTACCGGATCAAGCTCGTGCTCGCGGGCGAGGTGTTCAGCGAGCAGTGGCGCGACCTGGTTTCCCGGCGGGCTGGAATCGCGGACCCGATCAGTGACGTCGCTTCTCTTTACGGCACAGCGGATTCCGGCGTGCTGGGCAACGAGACGGCGCTGTCCGCCGGCATCCGCCGGTTCTTCGCCGGCCACCCGGAGAAGGCGCGGGAGGTCTTCGGCGACTCGCGGCTGCCCACGCTCGTGCAGTACGACCCGGCGAGCCGGTTCTTCGAGGTGCACGACGGCACGCTGGTGTTCACCGCGGACGGCGGGATCCCGCTGCTCCGCTACCGGATCGCCGACGAGGGCGGGATCCTGGAACACGCCGACCTGCTGGCGTACTGCGCCCGCAACGGCTTCACTCCCCCGCCGGGCCCGGCGCTGCCGTTCGTCTACCTGTTCGGGCGGTCGCTGTTCACCGTGTCGTTCTTCGGCGCGAACGTCTACCCGGAGAACGTGACCGTCGGATTGGAACAGCCCGGCATCAGCGACGTGGTGACGGGAAAGTTCGTGATCGAGTCGGTCGAGAACGAAGATCGCGATCGGCTGTTGCGGATCACCGTCGAGACCGCGCCGGGCGCGACGGCGGACGCGGCGGTGATCGCGGAGGCGGTGCGGGCTCAGCTGCTGCGGCTCAACAGCGAGTTCGCGCACTACGTCCCGGCCGAGCGGCAGCTGCCCGAGGTCGTGCTGCGCCCGGCGGGAGATCCGGAGTACTTCCCGGCCGGCGTGAAACACAGATACACCCGACGACCCTGAAATGTGCTTTTGCGCCACGGAGCAATAGCTTTCTTCCCGATCCTCTCTCTGCCTATGGTGACGACGGCCGAATTCATTTCGGGTTTAGGGAGGAATCCTTTGAGGTTCGTTCGGCGTATTTTGCTGGCGTTGATGCCGCTCGCCATGCTCTTCTCCGTCGCTCTCGCTGCCCCGAGTGCGCAGGCGGAGGCTCCGGTCGCTGAGGCCGCCGCTGTGGGCGCGGCGTTCGACTCCGAGACCGGTCAGGCGCTCGCGGCCTGGGACTGCAACACCGGCAACATCTGCTTCTGGAACGGCTTCGGCGGAACCGGTGGCCGGTGCATGTGGGACGTGGCGGACTCGGACTGGACCGCGGGAACCTACAAGTGTTCCTGGGCCACGACCAAGGAGGTCAAGTCCGTCTACAACCGGGGGACGTCTTCCGCCACGGGCGTCAGGTTCTACCGCAACACCGGGTACAACAACTCGATCGGTTGCACGCGGCAAGGTCAGAAGGGTGACCTCGCCGGCACCTACCAGGTGCGCTCGCACCAGTGGGTCAGCACCAGCTGCGGCTGATCTGACCAGATAGCACAGAACCGGGCGCGGGCCCCTGGTCCCGCGTCCGGTTTTCGTTGCGCAATTCGGCGGAGTGACACGCCCAGTATTGTTGTGCGCGGTGACCTGGCCTGGGGAGGTTGCTGTGTTGCGCATCCATTTTTCGCCTGGCGATCTGGAGCGTACGCAGGTAGCGGAAAGGGTGGATCCACTCTGGGAAATGGTGTTCAGCTGGCTTCGGCTGACCGAACTGGACAGCGGGTTGTTGTTGCAGCCGTGGCTGCGTCACATCCGCCGCAACGGCGACCGGCAGGTGATCACGTCCGGCGTCCGAATGCTGTCCGTGCTCGCCCCGCTGGGGCCGTACTTCCCTGACTTCCTCACGCCGCCGGAGGGTGCGCAAGGCCTGGGGAGCGCGCTCGCCGCGATCCGGTCCACGCCGCGGCACCGGTTGCGAGAGGAGTTCGGGCTGTTGGAGGACGTGCGGCCGGTTCCGGAGTGGACGCGTCCACTCGCGGCGGGCGACGGCGAGTCCCTTCTGGAGCTCACCGAGGCGTTCACCCGCTACCACCGCGCGGTGATCGAGCCGTACAGCGATCTGATCGAGGAGGCCGTCGAGACCGATCGGGTGCACCGCAACGGTGTCGCGTGCAACGTGGAGGGATTGCTGCGGGGCATGTTCCCGCTGATGAACTGGCGGGCGCCGGTGCTGGAGGTCCAGTACGCGCACGACCGCGACCTGCACCTCAACGGGCGTGGGCTGCGGCTGGTGCCGTCGTACTTCTGCCGCCGCACTCCTGTCGCGTTCGCTGATCCGGGGCTCCCGCCGACCGTGGTGTACCCGTTGCACCACGACTGGACCTGGCAGCGGCAGCTCGACAGCGGACGACGTGAGCAGGGCGCGCTCGCGGCGTTGCTCGGCAGCACCCGGTCAGCGGTGCTGGCGGCGGTCGGTGCCGGGGCGACGACGACCGAACTGGCGGAACGCCTCGGGGCGTCCCCGTCGTCGGTCAGCCGGCACACGACCGTGCTGCGCGAGGCGGGGTTGCTGACGACGGAACGACAGGGGTTGTCCGTGCTGCACCAGCGAACGCTGCTGGGGTCAGCCCTGCTCGGCAAGAACTGAGGAACGGCGGCGCCTCCACAACCCGATCACGCACGCGGCCAGCGCCGCACCCGTGAGCAGGACGTGGATCGCGCCGCCGAACCTCGTCGCGAACGTCAGGTCCGTGCGCAACGGCACGGTGTCCACCATCAGGTCGTCGGTGAACATCCCGGTCGACTGCACCACGCTGCCGTCCGGGCGCACCACCGCGCTCACGCCGCTGATCGCCGCGACGACGACCGCGCGGCCGTGTTCGATGGCGCGCAGCCGGGCCATCCCCAGCTGCTGGTAGGTCATCTCGCCGCGGCCGTACCAGGCGTTGTTCGTCGGTACCACCAGCAACTGCGCGCCTTCGGCCGCACTCTCACGCAGCACGTAGTCGTAGGCGACCTCGTAACAGATGCCGACGCCCACGCGCGTGCCCGCGATGTCCAGCACGCCGGGTTCGGTGCCCGCGTCGAGGTCCGGCTGGTCGGCGAACGGCGTGAAGATCCGGGCGAGCGGGCGCAGCGGAATGTGCTCGGCGAACGGGACGAGCTCCTGCTTCGCGTACGACTTGCCCGCCCCGGTCTCCGGGTCCCACGCGATGACCGAGTTCTGCCCGTGGCGCAACGCGCTCACCAGCGTCGGCACGCCGAGATCGGCGATCGCGCCGTCGAGCACCGGGTCGCGATCACCGGTCCTGGTCGCGCTCTCCGGCCACACCACGAGGTCCGGCTTCGGCAGCGCGCCGCCGCGGACCAGCGCGGCCAGTTCGGCGGTCTTGCGCAGGTGGTTCGCGCGCAGGGTGGCGCCCTCGGTGAGCAGACCGAGGCCGACGTCGGGGGCGTTGCCCTGCACGACACCGACGGTCCGCTGCCCGGTCTGGGCCTCGATCGAGATCAACGGGCTCACCGCGAGCGCGGCGACGATCGGCACCAACGCCCAGGCGCGGGTCCACCTGGGGAACCAGGCGGCCAGGCCGAACCCGGTGAAGACCACCGCGAACGTCACCAGCGGCGCGCCACCGATCACGGCGAGCCGCGCGAACGGGCCGTCGACCTGGCCGAACGCGACGCGGCCCCACGGGAAGCCGTTGAACGGGATCAGCCCGCGCGCGGTCTCCTGCAGCACGAACAGCAGCGCGGCCCACACCGGTGCCGCGGGCAGCCGGGAGACCAGCGGGAACAGCGCGCAGACGGCGCAGATGAACAACGCCATCAAAGCGCTGAGCACCAGCCACGGCCACGGCCCGAAGTCGTCGCCGAGGAAGTGCTGGATCCACCACAGGTGCGGCAGGAAGAAGGTCAGCCCGAACACGAACCCCAGGCCCGCGCTGCGACGGGCGCCCGCGCCCTTGAGTGCCAGCCACAGCACCACGAACGCGGGTACGGCGAGCCACCAGAGCGTGCGCGGGGGAAAGCTCAGGGCCAGCGCGCCGCCGGCCAGCGCGGCGGCGCCGTAGCGAGCGAGGTCAGGCTTGCGCAACGGACACCCTCGCCCGGCGCAGGACGAGGTACGCGCCACCGACCAGGGCGATCCCGAGGACGTAGGCGCCGACCAGCTCGGGCACGCGGCCCGCGAAGTTGCCCGCGAGCGGCGGCACCAGCAGCGCGAAGACCCCGGCGAGCACGGCCACCCTGGTCCGCCACTTCCCCACCGGCAGGCACGCCGCCAGCGGCAGCACCGCCCACAGCAGGTACCACGGCTGGATCACCGGCCCCAGCACCACGATCAGGCTCATCATCATCCCCAGCGCCATCACCCGAGAGACCCTGCCGCGCAGCTGCCGGTCGATCACCACCGCCACCCCGCACAGGATCAGCACGAGCCCCGCGATCCGTGCCGAGGAAATCATCGCCTGACCGCTTTCCTGGCCGAACACCGCACCCGCCAGATAGCCCGGCCAGTTGGTCGGCGCCATCCAGCTGTTGACCTTCGACGGCGTGCCGAGCGCCTGCACCCAGCCGAAACCGGACATGCCCGCCAGTGACGTCACGACCGACACCACCACGGCGGCCACGACCATGCCGAGTCCCGCGGCGACGAACCGGACCCAGCCGCCGCCCAGCCTGCGGGCCAGCGCGGTGCCGATGACCGCGAGCGCGACCAGTGCCGGCAACTTGACCTGAGCGCCCAGCCCGATGAGCACGACACCGGCCGTGAACGGCCACCACTTCAGTTCGGGCAGTGCGTGCAACGCGATGACGGTGCCCGACAGCATGAGGCCGAGCATCAACGCGTCGTTGTGGACGCCACCGACGAGATGCCACAGCACCAACGGGTTCATCACGCCCAGCCACAACGCCATGCGCTCCGGAACGCCGGTCATGGCCGCGAGCCGCGGCACCGCCCACACGACGAGCAGCAGGCCCAGCACGGCGACCAGGCGGTACGCCACGATGCCCGCCACCGGATCCCCGCCTGTGACCTGGGTGATCGAGCGTTCGACCGTGGTGAACAGCGGCCCGTACGGCGACGGCGTCTCGCGCCAGTAGACGCCGACGCGGGCCACCGCCTCCGCGCTCGCGCCGACGGCCGGGCTGACGACGTTCGGGTCGAGACCGTTCGCCGCCACCTCGCCCTGGGCGAGGTAGCTGAAGACGTCGCCGCTGAACAGCGGCGGGGCCACCAGCAGCGGCCCGCACCACCACGCCAGCGTCCGGCGCAGCCACGGGGCGTCCGGCCTGGTGCGGCCGAGCAGCGTCCACGCCAGCACGACCAGTCCGGCACCCGCGATCGCGACACCCAGCGCCAGTCCCCCTGCTCTGGCGCTCACGGCCCACGCACCGGCGGTGAGCAGGAGCGCGCCGCCGAAACCCGTCCAGCGCAACAGTTCCGGGGTGTCCGTGGTGACCGCGGTGGGCCAGCGGTAGGTGACGGTCTGCACGGGAGAGACAGTGCTTTCCGGACGGATCGTCACGCGTCCGACTGTGGTCGCGTTCCCACGTACGACTTCAGGATGATCTTTTTTAAATGTCTGTTGCGGGTCAACTTCCGGCGAGGTCGTGCGTCATCCACACGGTTCCCTTGGCGTCGCGGATCACGACGATGCCGATGCGCGTGGACGACTTGCTCAGGATGTTCTTGCGGTGGCCGTCGTTCGGCGGCTTCTCGTCGATCATGCCCTGGGTGAGGCCGAGCGCCATCTTGGAGATCGCCTCGACGTTGTCCTTGACCGGACCGCCCATGCCGACGTTCTCCGCGATGGAGCTCCACTTCACGCCCGCCGCGGTGCTGCGTTCGCCGAGGCCGCTCTCGCCGGGGCACTGGTGCGACAGGCCGCAGCCGTTGCTCATCATCGCCCTGGTGTGGCGGTCGGCGGCGGTGACCAGCGCCGGGTCGACCGACAGCGGGGGCAGGCCCTCCTTCGCCCTGGTCTCGTTGATCAGCGCGAGAACGCGTTCCTCCGGGGTGGCCGCGCGAGGAGGCTCGGGTGGCGGCGTCGTCGTGGTCGTGGTGGTGGTCGTTGTCGTGGTGGTGGCAGCCGACGACGACGGCGCGCTCGACGTCGTTTCCGGTGCCTGCGACGAGGACGTGGAGAGAGCAAGCCCCTGGGTGGTGTTCGGCCCGGCCACGGCGGCGGGCGGGTCGGACGGCAGCAGCACCACGGTGCCGACCACGCCGACGAGCGCGCACACGGCGGCCGCACCCGCCGCCACGAGGAGGGGCTTGCCGCTGGCGATGCCCGCGAGCTTGCCGAACACGCCGGTGGGTTCCGCGAGGTGGGCGGCGTGGGTGGGATCGGGCCCGAGGTCGGTCCCGTACGCGACGGCCTCCGGCGTGACGTCCCGCAGGCTCTCCAGCAGTCGCGGCAGGTAGGAGGCCGGGACCACGAGCAGCGCGGCACCGGTCAGGATGCGCTCGACCGGCATCGCGTCGTCCACGCCGCGCCGGCACCGGCCGCACTCGTCGACGTGCCGCAGGAGCCGCTTGCGCCACAACGGGTTCGGCTCGCCGTTCCAGCCCTGCGCGGCCCGGTCGAGCCCGGCGCAGCGCGGTTCCACCGACAACGCGCGCACCAGGTGCCGGATCGTCTCCAGGCGGCCCTTCAGCCTGCTGACCCGCACCGTGACCGTGTGCGCGCCGAGGTCGAGCGCATCGGTCACCTCGGCCCTGGTCAGCTGCCCGACGCGTTCGAGCGTCCACAGCGCCAGCAGTTCGCGATCACCGGGATCGAGCCACCGCGCGGCCTCGTCGACCTCCCGGCGCTGCTGGGCGAAGTGCAGCCGCGACAAGGCGACCTCGACGAACTCGGCACCCGGATCGGCGCGGTCGTACTCCTCCAGCGGGGCGGGGGCCAGGTCGCGGCGCCGGTAGTGCTCGCGGACCTGGTTGATCGTGACGGCCACCAGCCAGGACCGGAACCTGTCCGGCTCCCGCAGCGCGTCGATGCCGCGGATCACGCGGACCATCGTCTCCTGAACCACGTCGTCGACCTCGGCGTCGGCGTGCAGCGCCCGACCGGCCACGTTGTAGACCAGCGGCAGGCAGCCCGCGACCACGGCGTCGAGCGCCGCCCGATCACCGGCCCGCGCGGCCTCCACCTGCTCCGCGTCCACCTGCCCCAGCCACTCCCGACCCGTCACTTCCGCACCCTTCGCCGACTTGTCCTGCACGCCATGGGAGACCGGCGAGTCTCACCTCAGGTCACAGAAACCGGGCCCATAAGTGACCCAGGTCACTTATGAGGATGCCTTCGCGGGCGACGCGCGGCCCCGCCCGGGGCCGCGCTGTCCCGTCACCTGCCGGCGGCCTGCCGGTCCAGCTGCTCGCGCACGCTGCGCGGCCGCATGTCGGTCCAGTTCTGGTTCACGTAGTCGAGGCAGGACTGGCGGGTGTCCTCGCCGTGGGCCACGGTCCAGCCGTCGGGGACGGCGGCGAGCGTCGCCGGCCAGAGGGAGTGCTGACCCTCGTCGTTGACGACCACGAAGAAGCGGCCGTCCTCGTCGTCAAAAGGGCTCGTGCGCATCGGTTTGCTCTTTTCAGTAGATGGTGCGGTCGTTCGCGGTGCGGCGGTGGGCACGCGACTTGCGGAGGTCGCGGGCGATGTTCAGGCGGGTCAGCCAACGGTCGGTGCCGTCGAAACGGGCGGTGAACGGCTCACGGCCGTGGGTGCCGCGGTAGTTGTCGAGGAACAGGACCTCGCCCGGCTTGAGGGCGTAGCCCGCGATGTTGGCGTCGATCGCCTTGACGATCGTGTCCAGCGCGGCGGCGGCCTCGGGGTCGGAGGCCGGGACCTCCATGAAGTACGGGTCGAGGCGCAGGTACGGGTCCTCCTGCGGGCCGAACAGCACCGCGATGGGCTCGGGGTTCGCGTCCAGACCGGAGATCCACTCGTAGCTGCGGTCACGCAGGCGGCGCAGCTGTTCGTCGCCCTCGTCGTTCTGGCGGTTGGCGGCGAGGTGGGAACGGTCCGGGCGGATCGGGAAGCGGTCCTGGCGCAGCACCTCGACGACGTCGGCCGGGAGGTCGATGCCTTCCAGCGAGCCGTACGTGGTGTTGACGCCGTCGGGGTTGCGCAGGCACATCAGGCCCACGTAGTCGGTGCGCATCGGGTGGAACGCGTCCTCGATGTGCCAGGTGAGGAGTTCCTCGCTGCCGGAACCGAGCTGCTCGTACTGGTGTTCCTTGATCGGGAACACGTCGTGCAGCAGCCGGCCGTCCTGCTGGGTGGACCACGCGATGGGGTCGCCCAGCAGCGACGCACAGAGGTAGAAGAACAGGTCCTCGGCGAGCGTGGGCCTGCCCTCGCCGCCGCAGTCCTTCCAGTGCGCCGGCGTCGGGCCGATGCGGTCGTCGTCGATCACGTAACCGCCGACGACGCACAACGGGTGCGGCTCGGTGAGGCGGAACTCCAGCAGGCCCGCGCGCAGGGCGCGGGGCAGTTCGTGGGCGATGGCGGTGGCCTCGCGCACGAACGCCGGGTTCTCGACCGACTGGTACTGCTCGGCCAAGGTGGCGACGAGGGCGTCGGCCTCGGCCAGGTCTGATGCGGACAGGTCAACTCTGAACACGGGCCTTCTCCCCTACGAGTGCGAGCGTGTCGAGGCCGCGGGTGAACGCGGCGGGTGCACCGCCATAGCCGAGCCGGACGCGGGTCGGGTCCCCGAAGCACGAGCCGGGGACGAGCAGCGTGCGGTGTTCACGGGCCAGGTCGTGGCAGAAATCGGTGGTGTCGGTCTGGCCGAGCAGTTGCGGGAACGTGGTGACGCCGCCCATCGGCTCCGGCAGGTCGATCAGGTCCGGGTGCTCGGCGGCCCACTTGCGCAGCAGGCCCAGGTTGTTGCGGGCGTTGGCCATGCGCGGGCCGACCAGGAGGTCGGCGTGCTGTGCGACGCGCGTGGCGAGCAGCTCGACCAACGGCGAGAGGTGCAACGTCATGCGGTCGCGCAGGTCGAGCGTGCCGCGCAGGACGTCCTCAGGCCCGATCGCCCAGCCGACGCGCAGACCCGGCAGGCCGTAGCCCTTCGACAGGGTGCCGATGGAGATGGCCTTGTCGTAGTCGTGCACGGGATCCACGAGCGGCTCGCCCTCGACGACCATCTCGCGGAAGGCCTGGTCCCACACCAGGTACGCGCCGGCCTCGGCGCAGATCGCGACGAACTCGTCGCGCTGGGCCGGGGTGAGCGACGCGCCGGTCGGGTTGTGCGGGAAGTTCACGACGACGGCCTTGGCGCCGCCGATCACCGCGCGCAGGTCGTCCAGGTCGGGGCGGAAGCCGTTCTCCGGCCGCAACGGCCACACGCGCAGGTCGCAGCCCATGGACCGGGCGATGGACGTGTGCGTGTGATAGGTCGGTTCGGTGACCACGACGGCGTCACTCGGGTCGAGCAACGTGCTGAGCACGAGGTAGATCGCCTCGCTGCCGCCGTGCGTGACCATGACCTTGTCGGCGTCGCCGGTCCCCCACTGCTGGGCAATGGCCGTGCGCACTTCCTCGCTGCCGAACGACGTGCTGTCGCGGAACACCACGGCGTCGAGCTCGTCGTGGCTGATGCCGAGCATGGCCCGCAGGTCGGCGAGCGAGTAGTCCTCGACCCCGCTGCTGCCGATGTCGTCGTCCACGGCGAAGTAGTACAGACGCATCCAGTCCTCTAGGGGCGCTGGTTCGAACTTCATCAGGGCGACTCCTTTCAGCGGTAGGCCGAGGACTGCAGGTCGTACAGCTCGGCGTAGAGGTCGGGGTGGGCCATCAGGTGCTCGTGACTGCCCATCTCGCGGATGCGGCCGCCGTCGAGGACGACGATCAGGTCGGCCATGCGCACGGTCGAGAAGCGGTGCGACACAAGGAGAGTCACCGTCCCTCTCGACTTTCCGGCACGAGCCGCGTCCGCGAACCGTTCGAACAACGCGTGCTCGGTCTGCGGGTCGAGCGCGGCGGTGGGCTCGTCGAACACCGCCAGCAACGGGTCGGTGCGCAGCAGGCCGCGGGCGAGCGCCAGCTTCTGCCACTGGCCACCGGACAGCTCGGCACCGCCGTCCCACGCCCGGCCCAGCTGGGTGTCGAGGCCGCGCGGCAGACCGTCCACAACGGACGTCGCACCGGCCCGGCCGAGAGCGCCGTTGAGCGCCGCGTCGTCGTTGATTCGCGGAATGTCCGCCACGCCAACGGTTTCGCGGGCCGCGAGCTGTAGTTCCACGAAGTCCTGGAACGCGCCGCTGAGCCGGGTCCGCCACTCGCGGGCGGGGATGCGGTTCAGGCCGACGCCGTCGATCTGGATCTCGCCGCCGTCCGGTTCGTAGAAGTCGCACAGCAGCTTCACGAGCGTGGACTTGCCCGCGCCGTTCTCCCCCACCAGCGCCACCACGGACCCGGCGGGCAGGTGCATGGACACGCCGTCGAGCACGGCGTGCTCACTGCCCGGATAGCGGTAGGTGACGTCGATCAGGTCGATGCCGTGGCTCAACGACGCGGGCGGCGCGGCGGGCTCTTCCACGCGTTTGCCGGCGGCAGCGGCGAAGCGCTCCAGCCAGACGTAGCGCCGGGCCTGCTTGAGGCACCACAGGAAGTCGCCGCTGTAACCGACGGACGTGGCGACGACCGCGGCCATCTCGATGGTGAGCGCGACGACCATGACGACGTCGCCGGGCGTGGCCTGACCCTTGACCGCGAGCCAGACCACCAGTGCGATGGCGCCGACGAACCCGGCCGCGTTGATCACGGCGTCGATGCTCTTGAGTGCGGCACCACGCCAGGCGGCCCGGTTGCGCGTGTCGAGCACCTCGTCGGACACCTCGTGGTGACGGCGGATCAGCTCACCCGTCAGCCCGAAGACGCGCAGTTCCTTGCCCGCACCGGCGGTCGTGCCGATGTCGAACAGGTGGCGGCGCAGCCGTTCGGGTTCGCCGGTGTCCTCCTGGGCGTCGACGGCGAGGTCGTTGGCCCGGCTGGTGATCCACAGCGAGATGAACGCCAGCAGTGCCAGCGAGATCAGCGCCGGATGCACGTCCGCGAGCAGCAGCGCCGTGGTGCCGAAGCCGACGAACGCGCTGATCAGCCCGGCCGTGGCGTTGGTCATCTCGGCGAGGCTCTCGCGTTCCTCGCGCAACAGCTGGATCTGGTCGAGGTACTTGGGGTTCTCGTGCGGGGCGAGGCTGTCGATTCCGCCGAGCAGCCGCATCAACGTCCGGTCGGACAACGCCTGGGTGCGTTCGAGCACGGCGAACACGCAGTGGGCGTTGTAGTACTGGCCGACGATGAGCAGCCCGGTGGCGGCGGCGATGCCGAGCCCGGCCGTGAGCGCGCGGTTCAGGTCGCCCGCGGAGGCCGAGTCGACGAGAACCTTGGCCCCGTACGCGATCAGGGGTCCGGTCAGCGCGAGCGCGATCTCCGTGACGATCTGGAAGACCGCATACCAGCGCGCCGCGCGGAACCCGAAGCTGATGGTGGTGACGAAGGCCCGCCAGGTGTCACGCATCGGTGCCTCCGACCGGCTGGAACCGCTCTGCCTGAAGGCGGAACAGGTGGGCGTAGCGGCCGTCCTGGTCCATCAACTCGTCGTGACCACCGGACTCGATGACGCGACCGCCGGACACGACCGCGATCCGGTCCGCGCGCCGCACGGTGGAGAAGCGGTGCGAGATCAGGATCGTGGTGAGCCCCTGGGTGAGGTCCAGGAACCGTTCGTACAGCTCGGCTTCCGCCCGCACGTCGAGTGCGGCGGCGGGTTCGTCGAGCACGAGGACCTTGGCGCCCGCCTCGACGGCGAACATCGCGCGGGCCAGTGCGACGCGCTGCCACTGCCCGCCCGACAGGTCCACGCCGTCGGTGTAGGCCTGCGACAGCACGGTGTCCCAGCCGTTCGGCAGCGACTCGACCAGGTCACCGATCCCGGCCCGTGCGGCGGCGCGGCGCAGCATGTCCTCGTCGCCCGCGTGCTCGGGAGCGCCGAGGCCGATGTTGTCGCGCACCGGCAGGTGGTAGCGGGTGAAGTCCTGGAACAGCACGGCCACCCGCCTGCGCCACGCCTCGGGGTCGAGGCTCGCGAGGTCGGTGCCGTCGACGCTGATCTTGCCGCCGGTCGGCTCGTAGAAACCGGCGAGCAGCTTCACCAGCGACGTCTTGCCCGCGCCGTTGTCGCCGACGATCGCCAGCGACTGTCCGGCGGGGATGACCAGGTCCAGTTCGGTGAGGACGTCCCGTTCGGTGCCGGGATAGCGGAAGTGCACTCCCTCGTACCGGATCTCCTGCGCCGGCACGTCCGCACCGACCGGGAGACCTGGCTCCGCGGAGTCTCCGGCCAGACGCTTCTCCAGCGAGAGCACCTTGGGCACGGTGACGGCGGCGTTCGACAGGTACAGGTGCTCGTCGCCGACGGCGTACTCGTTGGCGTCGGCCAGTGCCCCCACGAACACGGCGAGAGCGGCGAGCGTCAGGTCACCCCGCACCGCCGCGTAGGCCAGAAGCCCGTACGACAGCACGTTGATCACGAGGATCGCGGACGCGGAGCCGAGCACCATGCCCGGCCGGGGACGGCGGGCTTTCCGGATCGGCCCGATTCCCGCCTGCCACAACGTGTCGAAGCGGGTGACGAGCCAGTCGAGCACGCCCCACAGACGTACTTCCTTGGCGGGTGGCGGATCGAGTGCCAGGTCCCGGACGTACTCGGCCTGGCGCAGCTGCGCGCTCTGCCCGAAGCCCTCCTCGCCGACCCGCAGGTAGTCGCGCTGCATGCGGTAGACGATGATCGGCCAGACCACGAGCCACAGCAGGCCGAGCCACCAGTGGAACCAGGTGAGCACGGCCGCCGAGCCGATGGCCCGCAGCCACGACGTGAGCACCTCGGGCAGTGCCTCGACGGTCTGTCCCGGCCGGTGCGCGCTCATGCCGAGGCCCCGCACGATGCGGACCTCGTCGATCACGCTCGGGTCTTCGAGATGCGCGATGCCCCGAGGCCGGGCCAGCGCGTTCAGCACGACCTCCTGCAGGTACCGATCGACGTCACGGCCGAGCGTCGACACGGCGGCCCGCAGCAACGGCGAAGTCAGGCGCTCGACGAGGATCGCGATCGCGACGGCGATCAGCAGCGCGCCCACCCGACCGGCGGCCGGTGAGCCAGCGCCTTCCCTGGCGGCGACGGGAATGGCGCCGATGAGCAGACCGGTGACGACGGCGATCCCGATGGGCAGAACAGCGCTCACCACCACCCCGCCCGCCAGGAGCGCCGTGCGCGGCCGGCTGACTCGCGGCAGGACTCTGAGGACGGCGACGATGCCCTTGGCTGTGGGCGGGAGGTTGTGGAGCGGGTTCGGCATGGGTTCCGTATCCGTCAGATGAGCCGGGCGGTCGCCGAAGCGCGCCGCTCGTGGGACTTGCGCAGGTCGGTGGTGATGCTGACGCGCTTGAGCCAACGGTCCGTGCCGTCGTAACGGGCCTGGAACGCCTGCCGTCCGTGCGCAAGCCGGTGGTTGTTGATGATGAGCACGTCACCGGGCTCCAGGGCGACGTCCAGGCAGGACGCCTCCAGCAGCTCGTTGACCGCGTTCAGGGCGGCGGCCGCGGCCGGGTCCTTCGGCGTCTCCATGAAGTACGGGTCGAGACGCATGTACGGGTGCTTGCGCGACCCGTAGAGGACGGCGACGCGGTTGTCGTCGGCCTTCATCTCGGCGATCTCGGAGAACTCGGCGTCGACGCCCAGGGTGACGTTGTGCTTCGCCAGGTGCGAGTCGTCCGGCCGGATCAGGAAGTTCGGCTCGTGCAGGAGCTCCAGGTGCTCGGCGGAGAGCAGCCTGAGGTCCGGTTCCGAAACGATCGTGGCGATCCCGTCGGGGTTGCGCAGGCACTCCAGCAGCAGGTAGTCGGCGCGCCACGGGTGGAACGCGTCCTCGGTGTGCAGCGTGAGCGTGTCGGTGCTGCCGATCCCCATCTGCTCGGTCTCGAAACCCTTGATGGGGAAGATGTCGTGCACCAGCCGGGCGTCCTGCTGGGTCTTCCAGCCGAACGGCTCCCCGAGCAGGGACCCGTGCAGCAGCAGGAGGATCTCCTCGGCGAACTCCGGGGTCGGCGTCGGCCGGCCGCGCCAGTGCTGCGGCGTCGGGCCGATGCGCGCGTCGTCGAAGACGTGACCGCGGACCACGCAGTAGCCCAGCTCGTCCTCCAGCGCGAAGTCGCGCAGGAAACGGCGCTGGCCCACGGGCAGTTCGGTGGCGAGCAGCGGCAGGTCGCGCAGCAGCTGTTCGTCCTCCGGACCCGTGTACTCCTTGGCTATCCGCAGCGTCAGGTTCTCGACCTCGGCGGCCTCTTCAGCCGACAGGTGGTAGGTCCTCTTGGGCGTGGACAAGGACTGCTCCCCTCAATTCCTGTTCATGTCTTCGAGCAAGCCCTCCACGGCGTGCCGGAACCGGGTGGCGACCCGCCACACGGTCTCGGTCCGGTGGAGGTTCGTGCTGTGGTGCCACTCGACGAGGAGCTCTCCCTCGCCGGTGCGCTCGATCTCCAGGTGCAGTGCGTACGGGCGCAAGCCCCCACTTGTGCTTTCACCGCACAGGTCACCCGGTAGTTCCGCGACGACCAGCCCCTGCTCGTCGTCGTTCACGGCGTCGAGCGACGCCGTGAAGTTGATGTTGATCTGCCGATCGGGCGCGGCCCGCAGGCGGCGCACGTCCGGGTCGTCGGCCGTGAGGTGGCGCAGTGCGCCGTAGCCGACTCCGTTGCGTGGCACGGATTTCCGGCTTTCGCGTGCTGCGTCGATGACACCTGTGCCGTCGCTCAGGTCGTCGTGCTGGAGCACCAGCGGGTGGACCGAGGTGAACCAGCCGACCGTGCGTGACAGGTCGGTGCCCGGTGCCAGGCTTTCGCGGCCGTGGTGTTCGAGGTCGACGACGACGGTGCCGGTGCCGGCCCACTCCCCCAGCGTCTGGTGCAGCGCGGCCAGGACCACGTCGAGGACCTGCGCGTTCGGCAGGCCCGCGGCGTCGATCGCGACCTCCACGACGGCGGCGGAGTCCTCGGTGTTGGCGCCGGTGGCGTCGACCGGCAGCGTGAAGCCGGTCTCCGCCTGGCCGAGCCAGTACGGCAGCTCCGCGCGGACCTCGTCGCTGCCCGCGAAGTCCACGACGGACTCCGCCCACTGCCGGAACGACGTCGTCTTCGGCGGCAGGGGTTCGCCGCGGTAGGCCGCGTCGAGGTCCTCCAGCAGGATGTTCCACGACACGCCGTCGACCACCAGGTGATGGGCGACCAGGCCGAGCCACGCGGGTTCGGCGCCGCGGTCCACCAGGATCGCGGCCACGAGCGGCCCGTGGGCGAGGTCCAGCGACCGGTGCAGTGCGTCCATGTGCTGCTGGACATCACCCTGGACGACAGTGAGTGCGACCGTCTCGCCCGGCTCGACGATCTGCTGGTACCCGTCGTGCAGGCGGGTGCGCAGGGCGTCGTGGTGGGTCACCAGGGTGTTGAGCGCGGCTTGTAGCCGGGTGGTGTCGGCGTTCGGTTCGAGCTCGTAGAGGCCCGACCAGTTCCAGTGGTTCGGGTCGTCGATGGTCGCGTTGGTGAACCAGCGCTGGATGGGTGTGAGCGGCACGGGTCCGGTCGCCGGACCTTGGTGCACGAGAACGGGAACCGTGGCGACGGTCGCCAGTTCGGCGATCGTCTGGTGGGTGAACAGGTCGGCCACCGCGAGTCCCAGACCCGCTGCGCGCGCCCGTGCCACCACCTGCAGGCAGGCGATCGAGTCGCCGCCCAGGTCGAAGAAGTTGTCGTGCACGCCGACGCGATCGGCCTGCAGCAGCTTCGTCCAGATGCCTGCCAGCGCCCGTTCCGCGTCGGTGCTCGGGGCGACGTACACGCCGTCCGAATCCGGTGCGGCGGGTTCGGGCAGGGCGCGGCGGTCGAGCTTGCCGTTGGGCGTCAGGGGAAGCGCGTCGAGGGCGACGAACGCCGACGGCACCAGGTAGTCGGGCAGCCGTTCGCGCAGGAATGCCTTCAGCTCGGCGGTGTCGGCGTCGGTGACCACGTAGGCCACGAGCCGCTTGCCGATGCCGGACGCCGTGGCGACGACAGCTGCGGCCCGTACCTTCTCGTGGGATGCCAGGAGTGCCTCGACCTCGCCGGGCTCGACCCGGAAGCCCCGGATCTTGACCTGGTCGTCGGCCCTGCCGAGGAACTCCAGCGTGCCGTCGGCGCGCCAGCGGGCCCGGTCACCGGTGCGGTACAGGCGTTCCCCGGGCGTGGTGGGGTCGGGGACGAACCGCTCGGCGGTGAGGTCCGCGCGGCCGACGTAGCCACGGGCCACGCCGGGGCCGCCGACGAAAAGCTCGCCCGCCACACCGGCCGGCAGCACCTGCAGCCACGAGTCGAGCACGTAGGCCCGCATCCCCGCGAACGGCCGCCCGATCGGCACCTGCGTGCCGATGGCGTCGAGGGTGTGGACGGTGCACGTCATGGTGGTCTCGGTGGGCCCGTAGGCGTTCACGATCCGCAGGTCCGGGCGGCGTTCGCGGGCCGTGCGGGCGTGCTGGGCCTGCAGGGCGTCACCGCCCACGACGAGCAGGCGCAGGCCGTCGAGCACGTCCGGCGAGGTCTCGACGAGCTGGTGGAAGAGGCCGGTGGTGAGCAGGGACGCGGTGATCCCGTTCTCGCGCAGGAACTTGCCGACGTCCATCCGTTCGGCCAGTTCCGCGGGTCCGACGACGAGCGTGGCGCCGTTGAGCAGCGCCAGCCAGATCTCGAACGCGCCGGTGTCGAACCCGATGCCCGCGAGGTGCGACACGACGTCGCCTGCCTCGACCCGCACGGCCGGGTCGGTGCACACCCTGGCCACGCCCTCGTGGGTCAGCGAGACGCCCTTCGGCACGCCCGTCGAGCCCGACGTGAACAGCACGTACAGCTCGCTGGCCGGTCCACCGACGACCGGCAGCGGCCCTGCGGCCTCTGCCCCGGTCAGTTCCAGGACGCGGACGCGAGGGATGTCGAGCGGCCATTCCCCTGTCGTGACAACGAGGGTGACGCCTGCCGTCTCGATCATCTGGGCGAGGCGCGCCGTGCCCTGGGAGGGGTCGAGCGGGACGTAGGTGCCGCCCGCGCCGATCACACCGAGCATGGCGATGATCAGCTCGGGGCTCCGGTCGAGGTGGAGACCGACGCGCGTGCCCGTGCCGACACCGTTGGCGCGCAACCACTCCGCGACACCAGATGCCCTGCGGTCGAGCTGGGCGTAGGTGAGTTCGGAGCCACCACGCAGCGCCAGACGGTCCGGGTGGGCCACGACCTGGCGTCCGAACAGCGCGGCCAGGTGCGCTTCCGGCATCTCGCGGGACTCCGGCGAGCTCCACCGGAGCACCTCGGCGCGCTGACCGGCGTCGAGCAGGGCAATCTGGCGCACCGGCGTGCCGGGCAGGACGGCGACGGTGGTGAGGACGCGTTCGAGCTGGTCCAGCAACGCTTCCACGGTCGCGTCGTCGAACGCTCCGGTGGAGTACTCGCACAGCAGCGCGAGCTGGCCGTCGACGTCCACGACGAGCTTCAGCGGATAGCGGCCCTGTTCCAGCAGCGCCGGCGAGTCGAACTCGTCCGCGTCGTCGCCGTCGTCGAATCCGCCGGGCAGGTTCTGGACGGCGACGATGCTGTCGAACAGCCTCGGCACGCCGGCCGTTCGCTGGATGTCGACCAACGGCGAGTGCTCGAACCGTTGCGCGGCAACCTGTCCGTCTTGGACGGTCCGCAGCCACCGGTCGAACGGGGTGCGGTCGCCGGGGACCTTGATCCGCACGGGCAGCGTGTTGATGAACAGGCCGACGATGGACTCCACCCCGGCCAGCTCGGCCGGGCGTCCCGACACCGTGAGGCCGAAGACGACGTCGTCCTCGCCGCTGTGCGACGCCAGCAACAACGCCCACGCCGCCTGCACGACGGCACTGATCGTGACGTGCTCACGCCGTGCCAGGCCCTCGAGCTTGAGGGCGATGTTCTCGGGCAGTTCGCGGAGCCGCCTGCCCTGTTCCCAGTGCACGCGGGTGGTGCGGTCGACGGGCAGGGCCGTGGGCGAGGTGAAGCCGTCCAGGTACTCGCGCCAGAAGCCGTCGGCGGGCGGCTGTTCCTGCAACCACGCGATGTAGTCGCGGTACGGACGCACGGGCGGCAGTGATTTCCGCTGGTAGGCCGCGAACACCTCGTCCCAGACGAGTGGGATGCTCCAGCCGTCGAGGTACAGGTGGTGGAACGTGAACACGACCCATTGGCGATCGCCCCGGTCCGCCACGTACACGCGCAGCAACGGCGCTGTGGTGACGTCGAACCCACGCCGCTGGTCGGCGTCGAGCAGTTCGTCCAGCGCGGCACCGGGATCGGCGATCGAAGTCCAGTCGAGCACCTCGAACGGCACGTCGACCTCGCCGAGGACGACCTGCAGCGGTTCCTCTACGCCTTCCCACATGAACGCGCTGCGCAACGCGGGATGCCGTCCCACGACGGTCCGCCAGGCCTCCCGCATGGCCGCCACGTCGAGCGGTCCGCGCAGCTCACGCACGTCCTGCGCCCAGTACACCGCGGTGTCTGCGGGCGCCTCCAGGACGTGGAAGAGCATGCCCTGTTGCATGGGCGACAACGGATACGCGTCGACCAGTCCCGGCACCCGTGCCCTGAGCGGCTCCAGATCGGCCAACGGCTTCGCGGTGACCTGCGAGCTGGCCGCGACTCCCGTGTGGAGGGCGATCTGCTGGACGGTCTGGTGCGTGAAGAGGTCGGCGATCCTCAGTTCCAGCCCGGCTTCCCGTGCCCTGGCCACGATCTGGAGGCTGATGATCGAGTCGCCGCCCAGCTCGAAGTAGTTGTCGTGCAGGCCGACGCGCTCGACGCCGAGCACCTCCGACCACACCTCCGCGAGCGTGCGCTCGGCATCGGTGGCCGGCGCCTCGTAGCCGCTGTCCGGCGCCTCGGGCAACGGCAGGGCGCGCTTGTCGAGCTTTCCGTTGGCGTTCAACGGCAACTCGTCGAGCAGCACGATCGCCGACGGCACCAGGAACTCGGGCAGGCGTTCGGCGAGGAACCCGCGAAGTTCAGCGGCCTCGGCGGTGCCCACGACGTAGGCGACGAGCCGCTTGCCCTGCCGCAACTCACGAACGACCACGGCCGCGTTGGCGACATCGGGATGACCGGCGAGCACGTGCTCGACCTCGCCCGGCTCGACCCGGAACCCGCGGATCTTCACCTGGTCGTCAGTGCGACCGACGAAGTCGACCACGCCGTCCGCGCCCCATCGCACCAGGTCACCGGTGCGGTACATCCGGGCGCCGGGCACGTACGGGTCAGCGACGAACCGCTCCGCGCCAAGGTCGGCACGACCTGCATAGCCACGGGCCAAGCCGGTGCCGCCGATGTACAGCTCTCCCGGCACTCCGACCGGTGTCGGCTGGAGCCAGCGGTCCAGCACGTAGAAACGCAAGCCACGCAACGCGGTGCCGATGGGCACTGTCGCCGGTCCGAGCCGTCCGGTGTGCATGTCGTGGAACGACGCGTACACCGTGGACTCGGTGGGGCCGTACATGTTGAAGATCTCGACGGCGGGGTTGGCGTCGAGGACCTTGCGGGCCTGGACGGGTGACATCCCCTCGCCGCCGGCGAGCACCAGCCGGTGTCCGGAGAACACGGCCGGATCGGTGTCCGCCAGCTGGTGGAACAAGCCGGTGGTCATGAACGACAACGTGACGCCGTGCCGGGTGAAGAGCTTCGCGACGTCCAGTCGTTCGGCCAGGTCGGCCGGAGCGACGGCGAGGGTGGCGCCGGTCAGCAACGCCGTCCAGATCTCCCACGTCGACGCGTCGAACGACACCGCGGCCATGTGCGCCACGACATCGCCGGGCTCTGCGGCCACCGCGGAGTCGAGCACGACTCGCAACACGCCTTCCTCGGTGACCTCGACACCCTTGGGCACGCCGGTCGAGCCCGACGTGAACATCGTGTAGACCAGACGTTCTGGCAGGGCAACGAGTTCCGGCCACTCGGCAGGCCCGGTCAACTCCGCGAACTCGACGACCCGCGGACCGTCAAGCGCGTAGTCGCCACGGGACACGACCAGCTCGACGCCGGCAGCCGTCTGCACATCACGCAACCGGCCGTGCGGCAGAGCGGGATCCAGCGGCACGTACGTACCGCCCGCCTGCACCACACCCAGGATCGCCACGACCAGGTCCGTCGACCGCTCGAACCACAGGCCGACCCGCGTCTCCACACCGACACCGGCAGCACGCAGGCCGGACGCCACCCGCGCCACCCGTTCGCCCAGCTCGGCATAGGTCAGCTCAGAGCCACCGCGGATGGCCACCCGGTCACCGAACTCGTCCACGGCCAGCCGGAACCGCTCCGCCAGGCCGACGAACGGCTCGTCCACCGCAGCCCCGACACCCCACCCGGTCACGGGCGAAGGCGTCACCTCCCGCACCACGGCGGAAGGTCGGCGGGCGAGGGCGGTGAGCACCTCGGCGAGCTGCCCGAGCAGCCGCTCCACAGTGGACGGATCGAACGCGCCGCTGGAGAAGTTGGCCTCGACCTTCAGCGTCGCTTCCAGGTCGACCGCCAGGATCATCGGGTAGTGCATCTGCTCGACGGAGTCGGTCGAGGCGAACAGCTCCTCGGGGTGCTCCTCGCCCTCCTCCGGCGCCGCGCCCTGCGGGTAGTTGCCGAAGACGAGCATGCTGTCGAACAGTCCGCCCGTGGCGACGCGCTGGATGTCGGCGAGCGGTGTGTGTTCGTGCCGCTGCACGGCGACCTGGTTCTCCTGCAGCTCGCCGAGCCAGTCGGCGAACGACGTCTCCCACGCCACCCGCACGCGCACCGGCAGGGTGTTGATGAACAGGCCGACGATCGACTCGACGCCGGGCAGGTCGGCCGGGCGCCCGGAGACGGTCAGGCCGAACACGACGTCGTCCTCGCCCGAGTAGGCGGACAGCAGCACGGCCCACGCCGCCTGCACGACCGTCGACAGGGTGACCCGCTGGTCGCGAGCCAACGAGACCAGCGCACCGGTGACATCGCGGGGCAGCGCCAGCTCGCGGCGGTCCTGAGCCCAGTGCTCGCGCACGACGCGGTCCACCGGCAGCGGCGTCGGCGAGTCGAACCCGGCGAGGTACTCGCGCCAGAACGACTCGGCCTCGGCGGAATCGCGCTGACCGAGCCAGGCGATGAAGTCCCGGTACGGACGCACCGGCGGCAGAGGCTCGCGCTGGTAGGCGGCGGTGACCTCGTCCCAGAGCAGAGGGATGCTCCACCCGTCGGCGTAGAGGTGGTGGAACGCGAGCAGGATCCAGTGCCGGTCACGTCCACTCGCGACCACGACCCGCAGCAGTGGTGCGGCGGCGAGATCGCAGCCGCGAGCGCGGTCGGCGGCCAGCAGTTCCTCGATTGCGGCGTCGGGATCGGTGACCGACGTCCAGTCGTGCACCTCGAACGGCACTTCTACGTCACCGACGACGACCTGGAGCGGTTCGCGCACACCCTCCCACACGAATCCGGTGCGCAGTGCGGGATGCCGGTCGAGCACGAGCTGCCAAGCGGCACGCATCGCGTCGACGTCGAGCGGACCGGTCAGCTCACGCACGTCCTGCGTCCAGTAGACGCCCTTGTCCGGCGACTCGACGGCGTGGAAGAGCATCCCCTGTTGCAGCGGCGACAACGGGTAGACGTCGGCCAGTCCAGGCGTGCGCGCGACCAGAGCGTCCAAAGAGGACTGCGAGAGCGACGCCAACGGGACATCGGACGGCGTCAGTCCGTGTGCGCCCGACCGGCAGTGATCGACGAGGGCGGCCAACGCCTCCACGTACGCGACGGCGAGCCGTTCGATCGTCGAGCGGTCGTGGAGATTGGTGCTGTACTGCCATTCCACGGACAGCGTCCCGTCGGCGGCCTGGGCCACCTCGACGCCGAGCACGTGCGAGCGCAGTCCGCCATCGCCCTCGGCAGGGCCGCACAGGTCCTCGGAGAGTTCGCGGGCGAACAGGCCCCCGTCCGAGTCCTCCACGGCGTCGACGCCACCGAGGTAGTTGAAGACCACCGGCCGGTCCGGCGCGGAACGGAGCTGCTCGTCCCGCTCGCGCAGCACGGTGTAGCCGACGCCGCGGCGAGGCACCGCCCGCAGCTGTTCCTTGACCGCCTTGACGACGCCGGCGATGTCACCGAGGTCGGTGTAGTGCAGCCCGACGGGGTGGATGGCGGTGAACCAGCCGACGGTGCGGCTCAGGTCGATGTCGTCGGCGATCGGCTCGCGGCCGTGGCTCTCCAGGTCGATGGCGGCGGCGTTGACACCGGTCCACCGCCCGAGCACCTGCAACAACGCGGCGAGCAGGAGTTCGTGGCCCTGGGTGCGGTAGGCGCGGTGAGCCTGGGTGAGCAGGACAGAGGTGCGTGCCTCGTCGAGCGAGACGCGCACAGACTCGGTCGAGTCCTCGGTGTTCGGGCCGCCGAGGTCGGTGGGCACGGCCGTGGTCGTCCGCACGACCTCTCGCCACCAGGGCAGCTCGTCCTGAGGGTCGAACGCCTCCAGCGCGGCGGCCCACTCCTGGTACGAGGTGGTCTTCGGCGCGAGGACGCCGGCGGAGTACGCGGTGTCGAGGTCCTCCAGCAGGACGTTCCACGAGACCGCGTCCACGACGTAGTGGTGCACGGTGAGGCCGAACCACGCGGGCTGATCGCCGCGGTCGACGTACACGGCGCGCAGCAACGGGCCGTCCGTGAGGCTCAGCGACGTCTGCGCGGTGGTCATGGCCGCGATGACGTCCTCGTCGAGGTCGGTCCTGAGCACGGTCACCAGGTCTGCGGGCTCGGCCGGCGCGTTCTCCTGGGCGTCGCCGCGCAGGCGCAGCCGCAGGGCGTCGTGGTGAGCGACGACGGTGCCGAGCGCGGCCCGCATGGTGTCCGCGTCCGTGCCCGGTGCCAGCTCGAACATGCCGGACCAGTTGAAGTGGTCACGTTGCGGCAGGTCCTCGCGCAGGAACCAGCGCTGGATCGGGGTGAAGGCCACGGGTCCGGTGACGGCGCCCTGGTCGACCGCAGTCGGCTCGGACGTGGTGCTGCCGGCGGCAAGGGCGTGCACGGTCTGGTGCGTGAAGAGGTCCGCGATCTCCAGCCGCAGACCCGCGGCACGGGACCGCGCGACGATCTGGAGGCTGACGATCGAGTCGCCACCCAGTTCGAAGAAGTTGTCGTGGACGCCGACCCGTTCGACGCCGAGCACCTGGGACCACACCTCGGCCAGCGTGCGCTCGGCCTCCGTGCTGGGCGCCTGGTACGCGGTCGTGGTCTCGGGCGCGCCGGGGTCCGGCAGCGCGCGCACGTCGAGCTTTCCGTTGGCGTTCAACGGCAACTCGTCGAGCGGCACGATCGCGGACGGCACCAGGAACTCGGGCAGACGTTCGGCGAGGAAGCGCCGGAGGTCGGCCGAGTCGGCGGTGCCCACGAAGTAGGCGATCAAGCGCTTGTCGGTGACGATCACCGCGGCGTTGGCGACCTCGGGGTGGCCGACGAGCACGTGCTCGACCTCGCCCGGCTCCACCCGGAACCCGCGGATCTTCACCTGGTTGTCAGTTCTGCCAACGAAGTCGACCGCGCCGTCCGCGCCCCATCGCACCAGGTCGCCGGTGCGGTACATGCGGGCACCGGGCACGTACGGGTCAGCTACGAACCGCTCCGCGGCCAGGTCTGCACGGCCCGCATAGCCACGCGCCAGCCCGGTGCCGCCGATGTACAGCTCGCCCGGCACGCCGACCGGAGTCGGCTGGAGCCAGCGGTCCAGCACGTAGAAACGCAATCCCCGCAACGCGGTTCCGATCGGAACCGACGACGGACCGAGCCGCCCGGTGTGCATGTCGTGGAACGACGCGTACACCGTGGATTCCGTCGGGCCGTACATGTTGTAGATCGCCACGGCCGGGTTGGCGTCGAGCACCTTGCGCGCCTGGAGGGGCGACATCGCCTCGCCACCGGCCAGCACCAGGCGGTGCCCGGCGAACACGGTGGGATCGGTGTCCGCCAGCTGGTGGAACAGACCGGTGGTCATGAACGACAACGTGATGCCGTGCCGCGCGTAGAGCTTCGCGACGTCCAGTCGCTCGGCCAGGTTCGCGGGAGCCACCGCGAGCGTCGCGCCACTCAGCAACGCCGTCCAGATCTCCCAGGTGGAAGCGTCGAACGACACCGCCGCCATGTGCGCGACCACGTCACCGGGCATTGCGACCACGGCGGGGTCGAGCACGACCCGCACGACACCTTCTTCGGTGACCTCCACGCCCTTGGGCACACCGGTCGAGCCCGACGTGAACATCACGTAGACCAGACGATCAGGCGTGGCAACGACTTCGGGCCACTCGGCAGACCCGGTCAACTCCGCGAACTCGACAACCCGCGGACCGTCAAGCGCGTAGTCGCCACGGGACACGACCAGCTCGACCCCGGCAGCCACCTGCACATCACGCAACCGGCCGTGCGGCAACGCGGGATCCAGTGGCACGTACGTGCCACCTGCCTGCACCACACCCAGGATTGCCACGACCAGGTCCACCGAGCGTTCGAACCACAGCCCGACCCGCGTCTCCACACCGACACCGGCGGCACGCAGTCCGGACGCCACCCGCGCCACTCGTTCGCCCAGTTCGGCGTAGGTCAGCTCAGAGCCACCGTCACGCACGGCCACCCGGTCGCCGAACTCGGTGACAGCCGAGCGGAAGCGCTCGGCCAAGCCGACGAACGGCTCGTCGAACCGAGGCCCCGCACTCCAGCTGACGGCCGTCGGCGTCACCTCGCGGACGAGCTGGCCGGGACGGGCGACAGCGGTGGCCAGCAAGGCCTGCAACTGGTCGAGCAGCCGGTCGACCGTGGTCTCGTCGAACGCGCCGGTGGAGAACTCGGCCTCGATCTTGAGCGTGTCCTCCAGGTCGATCGCGAGACCGATCGGGTAGTTGATCTGCTCGATCGAGTCGACCGCGCCGAAGCGGTCCTCGTCGTCGCTCTCCTCTTCCTCCTCGGACAGCAGGGCCTGCGGGTAGTTGCCGAACACCACGATGCTGTCGAAGACACCGCTGCCGTGCGGCAGGTCCGACCACCGCTTGATGTCCGGCAGCGCGGTGAACTCGTAGCGCTGCACCGCGATCTGGTTCTCCTGCAGCTCCCCCAGCCAGTCGGCGAACGAGCGCTCCCACGAGATCCGCACGCGCACCGGCAGCGTGTTGATGAAGACGCCCACCATCGACTCGACGCCGGGCAGGTCGGCCGGGCGGCCGGACACGGTGAGGCCGTAGACGACCTCGTCGTCGCCGGAGTAGGCGGACAGCAGCAGCGCCCACGCCGCCTGGATCACGGTCGACGGCGTGACCCGCCGCCGCCGGGCGAGGTCCATGATCGCGGTGGTCAGGGCTTCCGGCAGTTCGGCGCGGCGGCGGCCCTGCGCCCAGTGGTCACGCACGGAGCGGTCGACGGGCAGCGCCGTCGGGGCGTCGATGCCGGCCAGGTAGTCGCGCCAGAACGACTCGGCCTCGGCGCGGTCGCGTTTGCCGAGCCAGGCGATGAAGTCCCGGTACGGCCGCACGGGTTCGAGGGCCGGCGTCGTGCCGCGGCACAGTGCGTCGTAGGTGGCGCCGACCTCTTCCAGGACGACGGGCACGCTCCAGCCGTCGCACAGTCCGGAGTAGAGCGCCCACACCATGCGGTGGTGGCCGGTGCCGTCGTGGATGAGGTGCACGCGCATGAGCGGCGGCTTGGTGAGGTCGAAGCCCTGGGCGCGGTCGCGGGCGAGCAGGTCGTCGAGCGCGGCCTTCCGGTCGGTCACGGCGGTCCAGTCGTGCACCTCGAAGGGCACCTCGACGCCGCTCATGACGACCTGGAGCGGCTCGGGCACGCCCTCCCACACGAAACCGGTGCGCAGCACGGCGTGGCGGTCGACCACCAGCTCCCAGGCGCGCCGCATCGCACCGACGTCAAGAACCCCGTCGAACTCGTAAAGCCCCTGCGCCCAGTAGACGCCCTTTTCCGATTGCGCCTCCAGGACATGGAAAAGCATGCCCTGCTGAACAGGCGCCAACGGATACATGTCTTCGATCACAGATGCTCGCCCCTCCCCTGACATACTTTTTACACAACGGACATTTAAAGGACAAGGAATTCGGATATGCAGCCCATAGGACATCCGCATGAGGGTCATCAACAAGGATCATCGCGCATTTAAAATGGCACGCCGAATAGAGCTTTCGAACTCAGTGCAATTCACTGGCCCAATCGCGGCGAACCAGTGCGCTGGATGCCCCCCGAGGTCTTGCCGATCACCCACCCATCTGCTTGAGCACGGCGGCGAGACTCGCCTGATCGATGTTGGCCAGCGGGAAGTCGGACGGAGTGACGCCGCCGGCCCCTGACTGGCAGTGCTCCACCAACTCCCGCAGCACGTCCACATAACGCGCCGCGAGCCGTTCGACGGTCGCCGTCCTGTGCACGTTGGTGCTGAAATACCACTCGACCAGCAGACGGCCGTCCGATGTCTGTTCGGCCTCGATCTGCACCAGATGCGAACGGTTTCCCTGTTCGTTCTCCGTCGGCCCGCAGAGATCGGCGGGCAGTTCCCGGCGGATCAGCCCGACCGCGTCGTCGCCCGCCGCGTCGAATGCGCCGAGGTAGTTGAACAACACGGGTCGTTCGGATGCCGAGACCACTCGTTCGTCGCGTTCCAGATAACGGAGAATCCCGTATCCGACACCGCGGCGCGGCACGGTGCGCAGCTGTTCCTTGACCGCCTTGATCAGCTCGCCGTTGTCGGACGGCCGGCCGTGCCGCAGGCGCACCGGGAAGATCGACGTGAACCACCCGACGGTGCGGGACAGGTCGACGCCGTCGGCGATCGCCTCACGGCCGTGGCTCTCGAGGTCGATCGTGACGTCGCCGCTGCCGGCCCATTCGCCCAGGGTCTTGAACAGGGCGGCGAGCAGCAGGTCGTTGATCTGCGTGCGATAGGCCTTGTGGGCCTCGCCCAGCAACACCTCGGTGGACTTCGCGTCGAGCCAGGTGCGGACGGTGTCGGCCGACGCCTCGGTGTTGGCACCGCGGCTGTCGACGGGCATCGCGGTGACCCGCTCGGTCTGCGCGGCCCAGTGATCGCGTTCGGCTGATGGATCGTCGTCGTGCAGCACCTCGGCCCACTGCTGGAACGAGGTCGTCTTCGGCCCGAGCGATCCGCTTCGGTAGGCGGTGTCCAGGTCTTCCAGCAGCACGTTCCACGCCACGCCGTCCATGACGAGGTGGTGCGCGGTGAGCCCCAGCCACGCAGGCCCGGTGCCGCGGTCGAAGTAGAGCGCGGCCACCAGCGGACCGTCTGCCAGGCGCAACGACGTCTGCGCCGTGGTCATGTGCGCGATGACCTCGTCGTCGTCCTGGGCGGTGACGACGCGCAGAACTCCGTCCAGCACACCGTCGTTGTCCTGCACCCAGGTGTCCCCGTCCTGGCGGAACCTCATCCGCAGGGCGTCGTGGTGGGCGAGCACGGTGTCGAGCGCCCGCGCGAGCTTCGCCGGATCGGTGCCGGCGGCCAGCTCGAACACACCCGACCAGTTCCAGTGGTCGCGATCGGGGATGTCCTGCTCCACGAACCAGTGCTGGATCGGCGTGAGCGGAACGGGACCGGCGACGACCCCCTGTTCGGCGAGCATGACCTGCGGGGTGTCGCGCACGACGGGTGCGAGCTCGGCGATGGTCTGGTGGGCGAACACGTCCGCCACGTCCACACCCAGACCGGCCGCACGGGCCCGCGCCACGATCTGCAGGCTCAGGATCGAGTCGCCGCCCAGTTCGAAGAAGTTGTCGTGCACGCCGACGCGTTCCAGACCCAGCACCTGCGACCACACCTCGGCCAGAACGTCCTCATTGGACGTTCGCGGTGCCTCGAAGACCTCGGCCGTCGTCTCCGGCTCGGGGTCGGGCAGGCCGTTGCGGTCGACCTTGCCGTTCGGGGTGAGCGGCAGCCTTTCGAGCGCCACGAACACCGACGGCACTAAGTAGTCCGGCACCCGCTCGCGCAACCAGGACCGCAGGTCCTTCGCGCTGAACTCGCCTTCCGCGACGACGTACGCAACGAGCCGCTTGCCTCCGTGCGGTCCGCCATCCCGTGCCACCACAACGACATCACGCACGTCGGGGTGGTCGCCGATGACGATTTCGACCTCGCCCGGCTCGACCCGGTAGCCGCGGATCTTGACCTGCTCGTCGACCCGTCCCAGGAACTCGATCGTGCCGTCCGCGCGCCACCTCGCCCGGTCGCCCGTGCGGTAGAGCCGACCGCCGGTCGCGCCGAACACATCGGGCACGAACCGTTCGGCGGTCAGGTCAGGCCGGTTCACGTAGCCGCGGGCCACACCCGGACCACCGACCAGCAACTCGCCCGGGATGCCGACGGGTGCCGGACGCATGGCGTCGTCGACGATGACGGCGCGGGCTCCGGCGAGGGGCGTGCCGATGGGCACGACCGCCTGCGGGTGGTCGTCGCCCACCGGGTGGAAGATCGAGTCGATCGCCGCCTCGGTCACGCCGAACACGTTGCCGGGTGTGGCATTCGGCGCCACTTCGGCAACCGCCGTGGTCAGCGCGTCGTGCGTCCACATGTCGGTACCGGAGATCACCAGGCGCAGGCTCTCGATCTTCCCCGCGGTGCGGCAGTGCGCCGCCAGATCACGCAGCAGCATGCCCGGCACGATCTCCGCGATCGCCACGCCGTCGTTGGAAAGCGTGCTGTGCAACGATTCCACGGACACGTGCTCGTCGTGCGGCAGGAAGACCACCGTCTGCCCGAACGCCAACGCCCGCGTCATGTCGCCGATCGACACGTCGAAGCCCGGACCGGACATCGACAACACCGGACCCGGCCCGCCGAGCTCGGCCAGGCCGTCACGCCAGCCCGCGACGTAGGACGAGAGAGCGGCGTGAGTGACGGCCACGCCCTTGGGTCGCCCGGTCGAACCCGAGGTGTAGGCGATGTACGCCAGCGCGTCAGGGCTCGGGGCATCGACCGAAACCGTTGCCGTGGCACCGTCGAGCACCAGCACCTGGCCGTCGAATCCGGCCAGTTCCCCGGCGAGCTCCGTGGTCGTGACCGCGGCGACCGCACCGACGTCGTCGAGCAGGAACGCGAGACGTTCGGCGGGCAGGCCGGGGTTGACCGGCACGTACACGCCGCCGCTGCGCAACACACCCTGGAACGCCACCGCGAGGTCGATCCCGCGCGGCACCAGCACCGCGACCGGCGCCTCCACCACCACGCCGACCTGCTGGAGCCGGGCAGCCAACGCGTCCGCGCGCGCACCCAGTTCCGCGAACGTCAGGCGTTCGTCGCCGCACTTCGCGGCCACGGCGTCGGTCTGCGTCCAGCCGTGGATCAGTTCGGGCACCGGCAGTTCGGCGACCGGCACGGAGGTCTCACCCTGTGCCACGAGCTCAGCGGCCTGTTCCGGACGCTGCAACGGCAGCTCGGCGACGGGCAGTTCCGGCTCGTGAGCGACGGCGGTGAGGACGACGACCAGTTGGTTTAGAACGCGTTCGACCGTGGCGGCGTCGAACGCCGCCGTGGAGAACTCGGCCTCGATCTTGAGCGTGGCCTCCAGGTCGACCGCGAAGGTGAGCGGGTAGTTGCCCTGCTCGACGGACTCGACGGCGTCGGCCCAGTCCTCGCCGGCGTCGGCGGGTGCCTCCTCCTGCGGGTAGTTGCCGAACACCACGATGCTGTCGAACAACCCGCGGCCGTGCGGCACGGCGGACCACCGCTGCACGTCGACCAACGGCGTGAACTCGAACCGCTGCAGCGCGACCTGGTTGTCCCGCAGCTCGTGCAACCAGGTGGCGAACGGCGTCCTGCCGGGGATCGCGGCGCGCACCGGCAGCGTGTTGATGAACAACCCGACCATCGACTCGACCCCGGCCAGATCAGCCGGACGGCCGGACACGGTCAGGCCGAACACCACGTCGTCCTCACCCGAACTCGCGGAGAGCACCTTGGCCCACGCGGCCTGCACGACCGTCGACAACGTGACGCGCTCGCGCCGGGCCAGTTCCACGAGCCTCGCGGTGACGTCCTCGGTGAGGTCCGTGCGCCGCCGGTCCTGGGCGTAGTGGCTCGCGGCCAGGCGGTCCACCGGCAACGCCGTGGGCGCCTCGAACCCGTCCAGGTAGGTGCGCCAGAACCCTTCGGTGGCAGCGGGATCACGCCGGCCGAGCCAGGCGATGTAGTCGCGGTACGGACGCACCGGCGCCAACGCCTGCCGCTGGTACGCGGCGGACACCTCGTCCATCACGACGGGCAGGCTCCACCCGTCGCACAAACCCTGGTACAGGCCCCAGACCAGCCAGTTCCGCCCGTCACCCCGGTCGACCAGGTACAGGCGTGTGAGTGGCGGCCGCGCCAGGTCGAACCCGAGCGCACGGTCGTCGGACAGAAGGCGTTGGAGCCGTTCCTGTTGCGCGGCCTCGTCCAGCTCCGACCAGTCGTGGGTGCTCAGCGGCACCTCGACGTCGGCCAGCACGATCTGCACGGGTTCGCTGACGCCCTCCCACACGAACCCGCTGCGGAGCGCGGCGTGCCGGCTGATCACCTGACGCCACGCCTCGGCCAGCCGTCCGGCGTCGATCGGACCGGCCAGGTCGTAGACGCCCTGACCCCAGTAGAGCCCGTCGCCTTCTTCCGGGGCACCGACGACACCGAACAACATGCCCGACTGCACCGGCGCCAGCCGGTAGACGTCCACAAGGGACGGACGGGTTCTCGTCAGCCCGTCGACCTCGGCCTGGGTGAGGGTGGCCAGCGGGAAGTCCGACGGCGTGCACCCACCTGCGGCCGACCGGCAGTGCTCGACCAGGTCGCGCAAGGCCTCGACGTACCTGGCCGCGACCCGTTCGACGGTCGCCGTGTCGTGCCGGTTGGTCGAGTGGAACCACTCGATGGACAGCCGCCCGTCAGCGGTCTGCTGCACCTCGAGCTGCAACAGATGCGAGCGGGTCCCGCCCTCGCCCTCGCTCGGCCCGGCCAGGTCGCCGTCCAGTTCGCGGCGGATCAGTCCCGCGTCGTCGCTGGCGTCGTGCGCCCCGAGGTAGTTGAACAACACCGGCCTGGCCGGTGCTTCGGTCAGTTCGTTGCGCAGCCAGCGCAACACGCCGTAGCCGACGCCACGACGCGGCACCGCCCGCAGCTGTTCCTTGACCGACTTGATCGCCTTCGCCGGGTCGCGCTCGTTGGTCAGTCGCACCGGGAAGATCGACGTGAACCACCCGACGGTGCGCGACAAGTCCGCGCCTTCGCGGCCGTGGCTCTCCAGGTCCACGGTGACGTGATCGCTGCCGGCCCACTCACCCAGCGCCTGGGCCAGGGCCGCCAGCAGCAGGTCGTTGCCTTGCGTGCGATACGCCTTGTGCGCGTCGCCGAGCAGAGTCGCGGTCGTGTCCGCGTCCAGCCACGACTGCACGATCGCCTCGGACGTGTCCGCGTTCGGACCGCTGCCATCGGCCGGGAGCGCCACCACGTCCGCGGTCGCCGCAACCCAGTGCTCGCGTTCGCCGCTGGCGTCATCTTCCTGCAGTTGCAACGCCCACTGCTGGAACGAGGTCGTCTTCGGCCCGAGCTTGCCGCCGTTGTAGGCGGTGTCGAGGTCTTCGAGCAGCACGTTCCACGACACGCCGTCCATCACCAGGTGATGCACGGTCAACCCCAGCCAAGCAGGCTCCGAGCCGCGATCGAAGAACACCGCCGCCAGCAGCGGACCATCCGCCAGCCGCAACGACTTCTGCGCCGCGGTCATCTCCGCAACCACGTCCCCTTCGGCGACGCGCAGGAACCCGCCGGTGACCGGCGCGCTGTACTGGTTGTCCGGCGTGAACCGGATGCGCAACGCGTCGTGGTGCGCCACAACGGCATCGAGTGCCTTGCTGAGGCGTTCGGGATCGGTGCCGGGGGCCAGTTCGAACACGCCCGACCAGTTCCAGTGGTCGCGGTTCGGGATGTCCTGCGCCAGGAACCAGCGCTGGATCGGCGTCAGCGGCACCGGTCCGGTGACCACACCCTGCTCGGCAAGGGTCGTCTCCGGGGCGTTGCGCACGACCGGTGCCAGCTCGGCCACCGACTGATGGGCGAACACGTCCGCCACGTCGATGCCGAGTCCGGCGGCACGGGCCCTGGCCACGATCTGCAGACTCAGGATCGAGTCGCCACCGAGTTCGAAGAAGTTGTCATGCACACCAACGCGTTCGACGCCCAGCACGCCACTCCACACCGCGGCGAGGGTCTCCTCGGCGGCGGTCCGAGGTGCGACGTACGCCTCTCCCGTCTTCTCGGGCTCGGGATCGGGCAGACCTCGCCGGTCGACCTTGCCGTTCGGCGTCAGCGGCAACCGCTCCAGGGCCACGAACACCGACGGCACCAGGTAGTCCGGCACCCGCTCCCGCAACCACGAGCGCAGCTCCAGACCGCTGGCGTCCTCGGCCACCACGTAGGCGACCAGCCGCTTGCCTCCGTGCGGTCCGCCATCCCGTGCCACCACAACGACATCACGCACGCCGGGGTGGTCGCCGATGACGACCTCGACCTCGCCCGGCTCGACCCGGTAGCCGCGGATCTTGACCTGCTCGTCGACCCGTCCCAGGAACTCGATCGTGCCGTCCGCACGCCATCTCGCCCGGTCACCCGTGCGGTAGAGCCGGCCACCAGCCAGGCCGAAGACGTCCGGCACGAACCGTTCGGCGGTCAGGTCAGGCCGGCCGACATAGCCCTGGGCCACACCGGCACCACCGACCAGCAACTCGCCCGGCACACCCACCGGCACCGGCCGCAACGAGCCGTCCACCACGAACGCCTGTGCGCCCGCGAGCGGAGTGCCGATCGGGACCACGGCGGCAGGATGGTCCTCGCCCACCGGGTGGAAGATCGAGTCGATGGCCGCCTCGGTCACGCCGAACACGTTGCCCGGCACGGCATTCGGCGCCACTTCGGCAACCGCGCTCGTCAACGCGTCATGCGTCCACATGTCCGTGCCGGAGATCACCAGACGCAGGCTCTCGACCGGTCCGGCAGTGCGGCAGTGCGCCGCCAGATCACGCAGCAGCATGCCCGGCACGATCTCCGCGATCGCCACGTCATGCGTGCGCAGCGTGTGGTGCAACGACTCGACCGACACGTGCTCGTCGTGCGGCAGGAACACCACCGTCTGACCGAACGCCAACGCCCGCGTCATGTCCCCAATGGACACGTCGAAACCCGGACCGGACATCGACAGGACCGTGCCCGGACCGCCCAACTCAGCCAGCCCGTCACGCCAGCCGGCGACGTAAGAGGAAAGTGCGGCATGGGTGACGGCCACGCCCTTGGGCCGGCCCGTCGAACCCGAGGTGTACGCGATGTACGCCGGCGAGGACGGGGAAATTGAGGTGGGCGACAGGGCGGAGCCCGCGGAAAGGCCGATCGGAGCGGCGTTCGCGGACACGTCGTCCACCAGCAGCACTTCCCCGCCGAACCCGGCGAGCTCGCCTGCCAAAGCCGAAGTCGTGACCACCGCCACCACCCCGGCATCAGCCAGCAAGAACGCCAGCCGTTCAGAAGGCAGGCCAGGATTGACCGGCACGTACACGCCACCGCTGCGCAGCACACCCTGGAAGGCGACCGCCAGCTCGATCCCGCGCGGCACCAGCACGGCGACCGGCGACCCCACTGCCACCCCGGCCTGCTGAAGCCGAGCAGCGAGGGCGTCGGCCCGAGTGCCCAGTTCGGCGAACGTCAGCCGTTCGTCGCCACAGATCACCGCAACCTCGGAGGAGGCCCATCCGGCGATCAGGTCCGGCACCGGCCGTTCGACCGCAGGCGTGGCGGTGCTGCCCCACCGGACGATCTCGGCGGCCTGGGCCGGGCGGTGCAGCGGGACGTCCCGGACGAGCAGGTCCGGCCGTCGCGCGACCGCCGTCAGCACGACCGCGAGCTGGTCGAGGATTCGTTCGACCGTGGCGGCGTCGAAAGCGGCCGTGGAGAACTCCGCCTCGATCTTGAGCGTGGCCTCCAGGTCGACCGCGAACGTGAGCGGGTAGTTGCCCTGCTCGACCGAGTCGACGGCCTGCAAGCCACCGAGGTCTTCCGGCAGCTCCTCCTGCGGGTAGTTGCCGAACACCACGATGCTGTCGAACAGCGCCCGGCCGTGCGGCACGGCAGACCACCGCTGCACGTCCACCAGCGGCGTCCACTCGAAGCGTTGCACCGCGACCTGGTTGTCCCTCAGGTCGTGCAACCACGAGGTGAACGGCACGTCCGCGGGCACGGTGGCCCGCACCGGCAGCGTGTTGATGAACAGGCCGACCATCGACTCGACCCCGGCCAGATCCGCCGGACGACCGGACACGGTCAGACCGAACACCACGTCGTCCTCGCCGGACGTGTCCGCCAGGACCTTGGCCCACGCGGCCTGCACGACCGTCGACAACGTGACGCGCTCACGCCGGGCCAGCGCCACCAGTTCGGCCGTCACGTCGTCGTCGAGGTGCGTGCGGCGGCGGTCCTGGTCGTAGTGGCTCGCGGCCAACCGGTCCGCTGGTAGCGGCGTCGGCGCCTCGAACCCCTCCAGGTAGGTGCGCCAGAAGGCTTCCGGCTCGGCCGGGTCACGTCCGTCCAGCCACGCGATGAAGTCCCGGTAGGGCCTGGTGGGTTCGAGGGCGCCGCCCTGGTAGGCGGCGGACACCTCGTCCATCACGACGGGCAGACTCCACCCGTCGCACAATCCCTGGTACAGGCCCCAGACCAGCCAGTTCCGCCCGTCACCCCGATCGACGAGGTGCAGACGCATCAACGGCGGCCGGGCGAGGTCGAAGCCGAGCGCGCGGTCGTCGGCCAGGAGGTGCTGGAGCTGTTCCTGTTGCCTGGCCTCGTCGAGACCCGACCAGTCGTGGGCCGTCAACGGCACCTCGACGTCGCCGAGCACGACCTGCACCGGCTCGGCCACGCCCTCCCACACGAACCCGCTGCGCAGAGACGCGTGCCGGGTGACCACCTGACGCCACGCCGCCGCGAACCGCTCCCCGTCGATCGGACCGGCCAGGTCGTAGACGCTCTGCGCCCAGTAGAGGCCGTCGACAGGAGAGCCCACGACGCCGAACAACATGCCCGACTGCACCGGCGCCAACCGGTACACGTCCGTCAGCGGATAACGCCCCGCGAGCCCGTCGATCTCGCCCTGTGCCAACGACGCCAGCGGGAAGTCCGACGGCGTGAAGCCCGAGACGCCGGAACGGCAATGCGCCACCAAGGCGCGCAACGCCTCGACGTACCGGGCGGCGACCCGTTCGACGGTCGCCGTGTCGTGCCGGTTGGTCGAGTGGAACCACTCGATGGACAGCCGCCCGTCAGCGGTCTGCTGCACCTCGAGCTGCAACAGATGCGAGCGGGTCCCGCCTTCGCCCTCACCCGGCCCGGCCAGGTCGCCGTCCAGCTCTCGACGGATCAGGCCGGTGGAATCGTTCGTGTCGTGCGCGCCGAGGTAGTTGAACAACACCGGCCTGGGCCGTGCCTCGGCCAGATCACCCTTCAGCCAACGCAAAGCGCCGTAGCCGACACCGAGACGCGGCACCGCCCGCAGCTCTTCCTTCACCGACTTGATCGCCGCACCGGGATCGGTGTGGTGGCTCAGTCGCACCGGGAAGATCGACGTGAACCACCCGACCGTGCGTGACAGATCCGCGCCCTCGCGACCGTGGCTCTCCAGGTCGACCGTGACGTGGCCGGTGCCGGCCCACTCGCCCAACGTCTGGGCGAGCGCGGTCAGCAGCAGGTCGTGGCCCTGCGTGCGGTACGCCTTGTGCACCTCGCCCAGCAACGACGCGGTCGTCTCGGCATCCAGCCACGACTGCACGATCGCCTCGGACGCAGCGCTGTTCGGACCGTCACCGTCAGCGGGAAGCTCGACCACGTCCGCGGTCGCCGCGATCCAGTGGTCGCGTTCGCCGTCATCGTCCTGCGGCTGCGACGCCCACTGCTGGAACGACGTCGTCTTCGGCGCGAGCTCTCCACCCCGATAGACCGTGTCGAGGTCCTCCAGCAGCACGTTCCACGACACGCCATCCATCACCAGGTGATGCACGGTCAAACCGAGCCAAGCAGGCTCCGAGCCGCGGTCGAAGAACACGGCAGCCAGAAGCGGACCATCCGCCAGCCGCAACGACTTCTGCGCCGCGGTCATTTCCGCGACCACGTCCCCTTGGACAACCCGCAAGAACCCGCCGCCATCGACCGGCGCGTTGTGCTGGCTGTCCGGCGTGAACCGGATGCGCAACGCGTCGTGGTGCGCCACAACGGCATCGAGTGCCTTGCTGAGGCGTTCGGGATCGGTGCCGGGGGCCAGTTCGAACACACCCGACCAGTTCCAGTGGTCGCGGTTCGGAATGTCCTGTGCCAGGAACCACCGCTGAATCGGCGTGAACGGCACCGGACCTGTGACCACACCTTGTTCGGCCAGCGTCACCGCAGGAGCGTCACGCACCGCAAGAGCCAGCTCGGCAATGGTCTGGTGGGCGAACACGTCCGCCACGTCCACGCCCAACCCAGCCGCCCGAACGCGAGCCACGATCTGCAGACTCAGAATCGAGTCGCCACCCAGCTCGAAGAAGTTGTCATGCACACCAACGCGTTCCGCACCCAGGGCCTTCGACCAGACTGCGGCCAGGGCTTCCTCGGCAGCGGTTCGAGGCGCGATGTAAGCCTCGGTCGTCTCGGGTTCGGGGTCAGGCAGACCGCGACGGTCGACCTTCCCGTTCGGCGTCAGCGGCAACCGCTCCAGCGACACGAACACCGACGGCACCAGGTAATCCGGCACCCGCTCCCGCAACCAAGAACGCAGCTCCAGACCACTCGCGTCCTCGGCAACGACATAAGCAACAAGCCGCTTACCGCCGTGCGGTCCACCATCCCGTGCCACCACAACCACATCACGCACACCGGGGTGATCGCCGATGACAACTTCGACCTCGCCCGGCTCGACCCGATAACCACGGATCTTCACCTGCTCGTCCACGCGCCCCAGGAACTCGATCGTCCCGTCCGCACGCCACCGAGCCCGGTCACCCGTCCGATATAGACGATCGCCGGAGCCGGTGAACACATCGGGAACGAACCGCTCCGCGGTCAGGTCCGGCCGGCCCACATACCCCTGGGCCACACCGGAACCACCCACCAACAGCTCACCCGGCACACCCACCGGAACCGGCCGCAACGACCCGTCCACCACGAACGCCTGTGCGCCGGCCAAAGGCGTGCCGATCGGCACCACCGCCGCCGGATGATCGTCGGTCACGGCGTGGAAGATCGAGTCGATGGCCGCCTCGGTCACCCCGAACACGTTGCCCGGCACCGCATTCGGCGCCACCTCCGCAACGGCGCTCGTCAACGCGTCGTGCGTCCACATGTCCGTACCCGAGATCACCAAGCGAAGGCTCTCCACCGCGCCCGCGGTCCGGGAGTACGCCGCCAGATCGCGCAGGAGCATGCCGGGCACGATCTCCGCGACCTCAACCTCGTGGTTGAGCAAGGTGCGGTGCAACGACTCCACGGTCACATGCTCGTCGTGCGGCAGGAACACCACCCGCTCGCCGAACGCCAACGCCCGCGTCATATCGCCAATGGACACGTCGAACCCAGGGCCGGACATCGACAGAACGGTGCCGGGTCCGCCCAATGCGGCCAGCCCGTCACGCCAACCGGCAACGTAGGACGAGAGAGCGGCATGGGTGACGGCCACACCCTTCGGGCGGCCGGTCGAACCCGACGTGTACGCGATGTACGCCAGTGCGGACGGGGAGATCAGGGTGGGCGGCAAGCCGGCGTTGGCGGACATGTCGTCCACCAGCAGCACTTCCCCGTCGAACCCGGCCAGCTCCGCCACCAGAGCCGAAGTCGTGACCACCGCCACCACTCCGGCATCGGCCAGCAGGAACGCCAGCCGTTCAGCAGGCAGGCCAGGATTCACCGGCACGTACACGCCACCGGAACGCAGCACACCCTGGAACGCCACCGCCAGCTCAAGCCCACGCGGCACCAGCACGGCGACCGACGACCCGACCGCAACACCGGCCCGCTGAAGGCGAGCGGCCAGAGCATCCGCCCGAGCACCCAGTTCGGCGAACGTCAGCTGCTCATCACCGCACACCGCGGCGACCTCGGCCGAGGCCCATCCGGCGATCAGGTCCGGCACCGGCCGTTCGGCAGCAGGCACGGGGGTAGCGCCCCACGCCACCAACTCCGCCGCCCGCTCAGGACGCTGCACCGGTACGTCCCGCACAGCCAGCTCGGGCCGTTCCGCCACGGCGGTCAGCACCACCGTGAGCTGGTCGAGGATCCGTTCGACCGTCACAGCGTCGAAAGCGGCCGTCGAGAACTCCGCCTCGACCCGCAACGTGCGCTCCAGGTCCACGGCGAAGGTCAGCGGGTAGTTGCCCTGCTCCACCGAGTCCGCGGCCTGCACCCCGCCCAGGTCTTCCGGCAGTTCCTCCTGCGGATAGTTGCCGAACACCACGATGGAGTCGAACAACGCCCGGCCGTGCGGCACGGCAGACCACCGCTGCACGTCCACCAACGGCGTGTACTCGAACCGTTGCAGCGCAACCTGATTGTCCTGCAACTCAGGCAGCCACGCGCAGAACGGCGTGTCGGTGGGCACGACGGCCCGCACCGGCAGCGTGTTGATGAACAACCCGACCATCGACTCGACCCCGGCCAGATCCGCCGGACGTCCCGACACGGTCAGGCCGAAGACCACGTCCTCGTCACCCGAGTACGTCGACAGCAGCAACGCCCACGCCGCCTGCACGACCGTCGACAACGTCACGCGCTCGCGGCGGGCCAGCTCGACGAGCCTGGCGGTGACGGTCTCGTCCAGGTGCGTGCGCCGCCGGTCCTGGTCGTAGTGGCTCGCGGCCAGCCGATCGACCGGAAGTGCCGTGGGAGCCTCGAAACCGCCCAGGTACGTGCGCCAGAACCCTTCGGACTCGGCCGAGTCACGCCGGCCCAGCCACGCGATGAAGTCCCGGTAGGACCGCACGGGCTCCAGCGACTTGCTCTGATAGACGGCGGACACCTCGTCCATCACGACGGGCAGACTCCACCCGTCGCACAAACCCTGGTACAGCCCCCAGACCAGCCACAACCGGCCCTCGCCGCGATCCACCAGGTACAACCGCGTCAACGGCGGAGCAGCCAGATCAAAGCCCAGCGCCCGATCCTCGGCCAGCAACTCGCGCAATCGTTCCTGCTGTTCAACGTCGTCGAGACGAGACCAGTCGCGCAGGTCCAACGGAACGTCGACATCCGCGAGCACGACCTGCACCGGTTCGCTGACGCCCTCCCACACGAACCCGCTGCGCAACGCCGCATGCCGAGCGATCACCGACCGCCAGGCATCGGCGAGGCGCGCGAAGTCCAGCGGACCGGTCAGGTCGTAGACCCCTTGGCCCCAGTAGAGGCCGTCGACGGGAGAACCCGCGACACCGAACAACATGCCCGACTGCACAGGTGCCAACCGGTGCACGTCCACCAGCGGATACCGCTCGGCCAGCCGATCGATCTCGGGCTGAGCCAGCGACGCCAACGGGAAGTCCGACGGCGTGAAGCCCGCAGCCCCAGAACGGCAATGCTCGACCAACGCGCGCAACGCCTCGACGTACCGGGCCGCGACCCGTTCGACGGTGGCGGTGTCGTGGAGGTTGTGGCTGAAATGCCACTCGAACCGCAGGCGTCCTTCGACGTCCTGCTGGGCTTCGATCTGCAGGACGTGCGACCGCGTCCCGCCCGGTCCCCCGCTCGGACCGGCCAGTTCGGCGGGAAGTTCCCGGCGGATCAGGCCGACCGAGTCGACCGCGTCGAACGCGCCCAGGTAGTTGAACAACACCGGCCGATCCACGGCATCGGCCAACTCCCCCTGCAACCACCGCAAAGCGCCGTAACCCACACCACGACGCGGCACCGCACGCAGCTCCTCCTTCACGGCCTTGATCGCCGCCGACGGAGTGCTCTCGTGCGTGAGGCGGACCGGGAAGATCGACGTGAAGTACCCGACGGTGCGCGACAGGTCCACCCCGTCCGCCACCGCCTCACGGCCGTGGCTCTCCAGATCCACCGTCACGTGGCCGGTGCCCGTCCACTCCCCCAACGCCTGGGCGAGAGCGGTCAGCAGCAGGTCGTTGCCCTGGGTGCGGTAGGCGCGGTGGGCGTCGCTCAGCAAAGCCGCGGTGGTGCCGGCGTCCAGCCACGTCCGCACGACACCGGCCGACGTCTCAGTGTTGAGTCCCTGGTGGTCCTGGGGCAGTTCCACGACGTCAGCGGTCTGGGCCTGCCAGATCTCCCGCTCGGCCCGTGCGTCCAGGTCCTGCAGGACCTCGGCCCACTGCTGGAACGACGTCGTCTTCGGCCCGAGCTTGCCGCCGTTGTAAGCGGTGTCGAGGTCCTCCAGCACCACGTTCCACGACACGCCGTCCATCACCAGGTGATGCACGGTCAACCCGAACCACGCGGGCTCCGGCCCGCGATCGAAGAACACGGCAGCGAGGAGCGGTCCGTCAGCCAGCCGCAACGACTTCTGGGCCGCGGTCATCTCCGCGACCACGTCCCCTTGGACGACTCGCAGGAGCCCGCCGCCGCCGACCGGCGCGTTGTACTGGCCGGCACCGAACCGGATCCGCAACGCGTCGTGATGGGAGACAACGGCATCGAGCGCCCGGCCAAGCCGCACAGGATCCGTGCCGGGGGCCAGTTCGAAGATGCCCGACCAGTTCCAGTGGTCGCGGTCAGGGATGTCCTGCGCCAGGAACCAGTGCTGGATCGGCGTCAGCGGAACCGGACCGGTGACCACACCCTGTTCGGCCAGGGTCACCACGGGCGTGTCACGCACGACGCCCGCCAGCGCGGCGACCGTCTGGTGCGCGAACACGTCCGCCACCTCGACACCCAGACCAGCCGCACGAACACGGGCCACGATCTGCAAGCTCAGGATCGAGTCGCCACCGAGCTCGAAGAAGTTGTCGTGCACGCCGACACGGTCGACGCCCAGCACGCCGCTCCACACGGCCGCCAGAGTTTCCTCAGCGGCGGTCCGGGGCGCGACATAAGCCTCCCCCGTCACGTCAGGTTCCGGGTCGGGCAGGCCACGCCGATCGACCTTCCCGTTCGGCGTCAGCGGCAACCGGTCCAACGACACGAACACCGACGGCACCAAGTAGTCCGGCACCCGCTCACGCAACCACGAGCGCAGCTCCAGACCACTAGCGTCCTCAGCCACCACGTACGCCACCAGGCGTTTACCGCCGTGCGGTCCACCATCCCTCGCTACCACAACGACATCACGCACACCGGGATGGTCACCGATGACAACTTCGACCTCGCCCGGCTCGACCCGATAACCACGGATCTTCACCTGCTCGTCGACACGGCCGAGGAACTCGATCGTCCCGTCCGCGCGCCACCGAGCCCGGTCACCGGTCCGGTACAACCGGCCGCCCGCGCCGAACACGTCGGGCACGAAACGCGCGGCCGTGAGGTCAGGACGTCCCAGGTAGCCACGCGCGACACCGGCGCCACCGACCAGCAGTTCGCCAGGAACCCCGACGGGAACCGGCCGCAGCGCGGAGTCGACCACGACCGCGCGAGCGCCGGCCAGCGGCGTACCGATCGGCACGACGGCGGCAGGGTGGTCCTCCGTGACGGCGTGGAAGATCGAGTCGATGGCCGCCTCGGTCACACCGAACACGTTGCCCGGCACCGCATTCGGCGCCACCTCCGCAACGGCGCTCGTCAACGCGTCGTGCGTCCACATGTCCGTACCCGAGATCACCAGACGCAGGCTCTCCACCGCACCCGCGGTCCGGCAGTACGCAGCCAGGTCACGCAGGAGCATGCCCGGCACGATCTCGGCGACCTCGATCCGGTGCTCCAGCAGCGTCGCGTGCAGCGACTCCACCGACACGTGCTCGTCGTGCGGCAGGAACACCACCCGCTGACCGAACGCCAAGGCACGCGTCATGTCCCCAATGGACACGTCGAACCCAGGACCGGACATCGACAACACCGGTCCAGGCCCGCCCAACGCGGCCAGACCATCGCGCCACCCCGCCACGTAGGAGGAAAGAGCGGCATGGGTGACGGCCACGCCCTTGGGACGGCCGGTCGAGCCGGAGGTGTAGGCGATGTACGCCAGTGCGGAGGGATCAATCGGGGTAGGTGGCCAGTCGGAGTCCGCGGCCGCACCGTCCACCAGCAGGACTTCCCCGCCGAACCCGGCCAGCTCCCCCACCAGAGCCGGGGTGGTGACCACCGCCACCACCCCGGCATCATCCAGCAGGAACTCCAGCCGTTCAGCAGGAAGCCCAGGATTCACCGGCACGTACACACCACCAGAACGCAACACGCCCTGGAACGCGACAGCCAACTCAAGCCCGCGCGGCACCAGCACGGCGACCGGCGACTCCACCGCAACACCGGCCTGCTGAAGCCGAGCGGCCAACGCATCGGCCCGCGTGCTCAGCTCGGCGAACGTCAAGCTCTCCGAGCCGCAGACCACCGCGACCTCGTCCGAGGCCCATCCGGCGATCAGCTCGGGCACGGGCGCCTCAGCGACCGGGACCGGGGTCTCACCCCACGCCACCAACTCCGCGGCCTGCGTCGGACGCTGAAGCGGCACGTCCGCGACCGCCAGATCGGGCCGTTCCGCGACCGCCGTGAGCACGACCACCAACTGGTCGAGGATCCGTTCCACCGTCACGGCGTCGAAAGCGGCCGTCGAGAACTCCGCCTCGACCCGCAACGTGCGCTCCAGGTCGACCGCGAAGGTCAGCGGGTAGTTGCCCTGCTCCACCGAGTCGACGCTGGCGTACCCGTCGGGCACGGCGGACAGGTCGTCCGGCAGTTCCCGGTGGGGGTAGTTGCCGAACACGACGATCGAGTCGAACAGCGCGCGGCCACCCGGCACCGCAGACCAGCGCTGCACGTCCACCAGTGGCGTGTACTCGAAGCGCTGCAGCGCGACCTGGTTGTCCCGAAGCTCGCGCAGCCACGACGTGAACGGCACGTCCGAAGGCACCACGGTCCGCACCGGCAGCGTGTTGATGAACAACCCGACGATCGACTCCACGCCGGCCAGCTCACCGGGACGACCCGAGACGGTCAGGCCGAACAGCACGTCGTCCTCGCCGGACGACGCGGACAGGACCTTGGCCCACGCCGCCTGCACGACCGTCGACAACGTCACGCGCTCACGCCGTGCCAACTCCACCAGCTTGGTGGTGACGCCCTCGTCCAGCACGGTCTTGCGGCGGTCCTGCGCGTAGTGGCTGGCCGCCAGCCGATCCACCGGCAACGGCGTCGGCGCCTCGAACCCGTCCAGGTTCTTCCGCCAGAACCCCTCGGACTCGTCCGGATCGCGTCCGTCGAGCCACGCGATGAACTCGCGGTAGGACCGCACCGGAGCGAGCGACGCACCGTCGTACGCGGCGAGCACCTCGTCCATGACGACGGGCAGACTCCACCCGTCGCACAAACCCTGGTACAGCCCCCAGACCAGCCACGACCGGCCCTCGCCGCGATCCACCAGGTACAACCGCGTCAACGGCGGAGCGGCCAGATCGAAGCCCAACGCCCGATCCTCGGCCAGCAACTCACGCAGCCGGACGTGCTGAGTGTCTGGATCCACCCCGGAGAAGTCGCGCAGTTCCACCGGAACGTCGACGTCGGCCAGCACGACCTGCACCGGTTCGCTGACGCCCTCCCAGACGAACCCGCTGCGCAGAGCCGCATGCCGGCCGACCACCGAACGCCACGCCTGCGCCAATCGCTCGGCATCGACAGGACCGGCCAGGTCGTAGACGCTCTGCCCCCAGTAGAGGCCGTCGACAGGAGAGCCCACGACGCCGAACAACATGCCCGACTGCACGGGCGACAACCGGTAGACGTCCGTCAGCGGATAACGCCCGGCCAGTCCGTCGAACTCGTTCTGCGTCAACGAAGCCAACGGGAAGTCCGACGGAGTGAATCCGGAAACCCCGGACTGGCAGTGCGCCACCAACGTGCGCAACGCCTCGACGTACCGGGCAGCGACCCGCTCCACGGTGCCCGAGTCGTGCAGGTTCGTGCTGTGCAGCCAGTCGATCCGCAACCGGCCGTCGTCCGCGCGGACGACCTCCAACTGCAGCGGGTAGGCCCGCGATCCACCAGGCCCCTGCATCGGGCCGGCCAGTTCGGCGGGAAGCTCGCGGCGGATCAGCCCGACCGAGTCGACCGCGTCGAACGCGCCCAGGTAGTTGAACAACACCGGCCGATCTACAGCATCGGCCAACTCCCCCTGCAACCACCGCAAAGCGCCGTAACCCACACCACGACGCGGCACCGCACGCAGCTGCTCCTTGACGGCCTTCACGGTCGCACCGACGTCCGCGTACCGGCTCAGCCGCACCGGGAAGATCGACGTGAACCAGCCGACCGTGCGGGACAGGTCCAAGTCCTCACGGCCGTGGCTTTCCAGGTCGACCGTGACGTGATCGGTGCCCGCCCACTCCCCCAGCACGTTCGCCAGGGCGGCGAGCAGCAGGTCGTTGGCCTGCGTCCGATAAGCCTTGTGCGCCTCGCCGAACAGCGCGGCGGTGGTGTCGGCGTCCAGCCAGGTGCTCACCACGGCACCGGACGCCTCGGTGTTCGGGCCGTCGCCGTCGACCGGCAGCACGACCACGTCCGACGTCGCCGCGACCCAGTGGTCCCGTTCCCCGCCGGCCTCCAGCTCCAGCAGGTGTTCGGCCCACTGCTGGAACGAGGTCGTCTTGGGCCCCAACGCTTCCGAGCGGTACGCGGTGTCGAGGTCCTCCAGCAACACGTTCCACGACACGCCGTCCATCACCAGGTGATGCACGGTCAAACCAAGCCACGCTGGCTCCGAGCCGCGATCGAAGAACACGGCGGCCAGAAGCGGACCATCGGCCAACCGCAACGACTTCTGCGCCGCGGTCATCTCCGCGACCACGTCTTCGTCTCCGGCAACGACACGCAGGAACCCACCGCCGCCGACGGGAGCGTTGTGCTGGTCGGCACCGAACCGGATCCGCAGCGCGTCGTGGTGCGCGACGAGAACGTCGAGCGCCTGCTCCACCCGGCCAGGATCGGTGCCAGGAGCCAGTTCGAACATGCCCGACCAGTTCCAGTGGTCGCGATCAGGGATGTCCTGCGCCAGGAACCAGTGCTGGATCGGCGTCAGCGGCACCGGACCGGTGACCACCCCCTGCTCCGCCAACGAGTCCACAGGCGTCTCACGCACGGCGAGAGCGAGTTCGGCGACCGTCTGGTGGGCGAACACGTCCGCCACGTCGACACCCAAACCAGCCGCGCGAACACGAGCCACGATCTGCAGGCTCAGGATCGAGTCGCCACCGAGCTCGAAGAAGTTGTCCTGCACGCCAACACGGTCGACACCCAGCACGCCACTCCACACCGCCGCGAGCGTCTCCTCGACAACGTTCCGAGGCGCGACATACGTCTCAGCGGGAGTCTCGGGTTCGGGGTCGGGCAGACCTCGACGGTCGACCTTCCCGTTCGGCGTCAGCGGCAACCGTTCCAGGGCCACGAACACCGACGGCACCAGGTAGTCCGGCACCCGCTCCCGCAACCACGACCGCAGAACCGAACCGCTGAACTCACCCTCGGCAACGACATAAGCGACAAGACGCTTACCGCCGTGCGGCCCGCCATCACGAGCCACCACAACGACATCACGCACGTCAGGGTGATCACCGATGACGACTTCGACCTCGCCCGGCTCGACCCGATAACCACGGATCTTCACCTGCTCGTCCACACGACCCAGGAACTCGATCGTCCCGTCCGCACGCCACCGAGCCCGGTCACCCGTCCGATAAAGCCGCCCACCCGACGCACCGAACACATCGGGCACGAACCGCTCCGCGGTCAGATCCGGCCGGCCCACATACCCCTGCGCCACACCGGAACCACCGACCAGCAGCTCACCGGGAACGCCCACCGGCACCGGCCGCATCGTGGAATCGACCACGACGGCCCGAGCCCCGGCCAGCGGCGTACCGATCGGCACGACGGCGGCAGGATGGTCCTCCGTGACGGCGTGGAAGATCGAGTCGATGGCCGCCTCGGTCACCCCGAACACGTTGCCCGGCACCGCATTCGGCGCCACCTCCGCAACGGCGCTCGTCAACGCGTCATGCGTCCACATGTCCGTACCCGAGATCACCAGGCGCAGCGACTTGACCGGCCCGGCCTCCCGGCAATGCGCTGCCAGGTCGCGCAACAGCATGCCCGGCACGATCTCCGCGACCTCGACCTCGTGATCCACCAAGGTCTCGTGCAGCGACTCCACCGTCACGTGCGAGTCGTGCGGCAAGAACACCAACGTCCGGCCGAACGCCAGCGCCCGCGTCATGTCCCCGATCGACACGTCGAACCCAGGACCGGACATCGACAGCACCGTGCCCGGACCGCCCAGGTCGGCGAGCCCTTCCCGCCAGCCCGCCACGTAAGACGACAACGCGGCGTGCGTCACCGCCACACCCTTGGGCCGGCCCGTGGAGCCCGACGTGTAAGCCACGTACGCCAACGCATCGGGATCGATCCGCACGGGCAACGCACCGAAACCGGGAGACTCGTCGTCCAGCAACAGCACCCGAGCGAACCCGGCCAGCTCACCGGCCAGGGCCGAAGTGGTGACCGCTACCGTCGCGCCGACGTCAGCCAGCAGGAACGCCAGACGTTCGGCGGGAAGCCCGGGGTTGATCGGCACGTACACGCCACCACTGCGCAGCACGCCCTGGAAGGCGACCGCCAGCTCGATCCCCCGCGGCACCAGCACGGCGACCTTCGAACCGACCGTCACTCCGGCGTCCTGGAGCCGACCGGCCAGTGCTTCAGCCCGGAAACCCAGGTCGGAGAACGTCAGGCTCTCCGCACCGCACACCACGGCGACCTCGGGCGAGATGCGGGCCCAGTCGTCGATCAGGTCCGGCACCGGCCGTTCGACGGCGGGCTCGGGAGTCTCTCCCCACGCCACCAACTCGGCGGCCTGCTCCGGACGCTGCAACGGGACGTCCCGCACCGCCAGGTCAGGCCGCTCCGCCACGGCCGTGAGCACGACCATCAGCTGGTCGAGGACGCGTTCAACGGTCGCGGCGTCGAAGGCGGCGGTGGAGAACTCGGCCTCGATCTTGAGCGTGGTGTCCACGTCGACCGCGAAGGTGAGCGGGTAGTTGCCCTGCTCCACCGAGTCGAGCAACGGCGACAGCTCGAAGTCGGCCACGCGGGTCTGGCCGCCGGGATAGTTGCGCAGCACGACGATGCTGTCGAACAACGCGCGGCCGCCCGGCACGGACGACCAGCGCTGCGCGTCGACCAGCGGCGTGTACTCGAACCGTTGCAGGGCACCCTGGTTGTCCCGCAACGCACGCAGCCACGACGTGAACGGCACGTCCGAGGGCACCACGACCCGTACCGGCAACGTGTTGATGAACAGGCCCACGGTCGACTCGACCCCGGCCAGCTCAGGCGGTCGGCCCGACACCGTGAGGCCGAAGACCACGTCGTCCTCACCCGAGGTCGCCGACAGCACCTTCGCCCACGCCGCCTGCACCACCGCGGACAGGGTCACGCGCTCACGACGGGCCAGGTCGACGATCTTGGCTGTGACGTCCGCGGTCAGCGCGGTCCGCCGCCGGTCCTGTGCGTAGTGGTTGGCCGCCAAGCGATCCACCGGCAACGGCGTCGGCGCTTCGAAACCGTCCAAACAGGACCGCCAGAACGCCTCGGACTCGCCCGGATCACGCCGGTCCAGCCACGAGATGAACTCCCGGTACGACCGCGCCGGAGCGAGCGGTGAGCCGTCGTACGCGGCGAGCACCTCGTCCAGGACGACGGGCAGACTCCACCCGTCGCACAAACCCTGGTACAGCCCCCAGACGAGCCAGTACTGCCCGAGACCCCGATCGACGAGGTACAGGCGCGTCAACGGCGGCGCGGCCAGGTCGAAGCCCAGCGCCCGATCCTCGGCCAGCAACTCGCGCAGCCGGACGTGCTGGGTGTCCGAGTCCAGCCCGGAGAAGTCGCGCAGTTCCACCGGAACGCCGACATCGGCCAGCACGACCTGCACCGGTTCGCTGACGCCCTCCCACACGAACCCGCTGCGCAACGCCGCCTGCCGGGCGATGACCGAACGCCACGCGCCGGCCAGCCGGTCGGCGTCGACGGTGCCGGTGAGCTCGTAGATCCCTTGGCCCCAATAGAGCCCGTCCTCCTCGACCGGCGCACCCACGACCCCGAACAGCATGCCCGACTGCACCGGTGCCAACCGGTACACGTCCGCCAGTCCTGGGAACCGCGTCGCCAGCCGGTCGATCTCGTGTTGCGCCAACGACGCCAGCGGGAAGTCCGACGGCGTGACACCGGAGACCCCGGACCGGCAGTGCGCGACCAGCGCCTCCAGTTCCCGCTGGTACGCCGAGGCCAGCCGCTCGACCGTCGCCGCCTCGTGCAGGCCGGCGCTGTAGTGCCACTCGACCTGAAGCTGCCCGTCGGCGGTGCGCGTCACCTCGAGGTTCAGCACGTGGGACCGGGTGCCACGCCCGGCGGTCGCGGCGCCTCGCAAGTTCGCGGGCAGCTCACGGCGCAGCAGATCCCCGGTGCCCGCGGCCGATCCCAGGTAGTTGAACAGCACCGGCCGTTCCGGCGCATCGACCAGCTCACCGTGCAGCCAACGCAAAGCGCCATAGCCCACACCACGGCGCGGTACAGCGCGCAGCTGTTCCTTGACGACCTTCACCGTCTCACCAAGATCCTCGTGCCGGCTCAGCCGCACCGGGAAGATCGACGTGAACCAGCCGACCGTGCGCGACAGGTCCATCCCGTCGGCGATCGCCTCGCGACCGTGGCTCTCCAGGTCGATGGTGAGCTCGTCAGTGCCCGCCCACGGGCCCAGCGTGCGCACCAGGGCCGCCAGCAGCAGATCGTTGCCCTGCGTGCGATACGCCTTGTGCGCGTCGCCCAGCAACGCGGCGGTCGTCCCGGCGTCCAGCACCGTCGTGTGGATCCGCGCGGATGACTCGTCGTTGGGCCCGTCGCCGTCGATCGGCAGCGCGACCACGTCCGATGTCGCAGCGACCCAGTGGTCCCGTTCACCGCTGGGGTCGAACGTCTGAAGCCGCTCGGCCCACTGCTGGAACGAAGTCGTCTTCGGCTCGAGCTTGCCACCGTTGTAAGCGGTGCCGAGATCCTCCAGCAGCACGTTCCACGACACGCCGTCCATCACCAGGTGGTGAACGACGAGCCCCAGCCACGCGGGCTCCGAACCACGATCGAAGAACACCGCCGCCACCAGCTGACCATCGGCCAGCCGCAACGACTTCTGCGCCACGGTCATCTCCGCGACCACGTCACCTTGGACGACACGCAGGAAACCGCTGCTCACCGGCGCGTTGTACTGGCTCTCCGGCGCGAACCGTATCCGCAGCGCGTCGTGGTGCGCCACAACGGCATCGAGTGCCCGGCTCAGTCGATCCGGGTCGGTGCCGGGCGCCAGCTCGAACACGCCCGACCAGTTCCAGTGGTCCCGGTCCTGGACGTCCTGCGCCAGGAACCAGTGCTGGATCGGCGTCAGTGGCACCGGTCCGGTGACCACGCCCTGCTCCGCCAGCGTCACCACAGGGGTCTCGCGCACGACGGCCGCCAGTTCGGCGACCGTCTGGTGGGACAGCACTTCGGCGACGCCGAGCCCCAGACCGGCGGCACGGGCGCGCGCCACGATCTGCAGGCTCAGGATCGAGTCGCCGCCCAGTTCGAAGAAGTTGTCGTGCACGCCGACGCGCCTGACACCCAGCACCTGCGACCACACGGCCGCCAGGATGTCCTCAATGGACGTCCGCGGCGCCTCGTAGGCCTCGCTCGTCTCGGGTTCGGGGTCGGGCAGACCCCGGCGGTCGACCTTCCCGTTCGGCGTCAGCGGCAACCGCTCCAACGACACGAACACAGACGGCACGAGGTAATCCGGCACCCGCTCCCGCAGCCAGGCCCGCAGTTCCAGCCCACTGGCGTCCTCCGCCACCACGTAGGCGACCAGCCGCTTACCGCCGTGCGGCCCGCCATCACGCGCCACCACAACGACATCACGCACACCGGGGTGATCGCCGATCACGACCTCGACCTCGCCCGGCTCGACCCGATAACCACGGATCTTCACCTGCTCGTCCACCCGGCCGAGGAACTCCAGCACTCCGTCGGCACGCCACCGCGCCCGGTCACCGGTGCGGTACAACCGTCCGCCGGACCCGCCGAACACGTCGGGAAGGAAACGTTCCGCGGTCAGATCCGGGCGGCCCACATACCCCTGCGCCAGACCGGCGCCGCCGACCAGCAACTCGCCCTCGACGCCGACGGGCACCGGCCGCAGCAAGCCGTCCACGACGAAAGCGTCGACACCGGCCAGTGGCCCGCCGATCGGCACGATCTCGCCCTCGTGCTCCGGCCGGGCCGTCACGGGGTGGAAGATCGAGTCGATCGCGGCCTCGGTCACACCGAACACGTTGCCCGGCAGGGCATTGGGCGCCACGTCCGCGACGGCGGACACGAGTGCGTCGTACGTCCACATGTCGGTGCCGGAGATGACCAGGCGCAGCGACTCGACCGGCCCCGCCTCCCGACAGTGGGCGGCGAGGTCGCGCAGGAGCATGCCGGGCACGATCTCGGCGACCTCGACCTCGTGGCCGAGCAACGTCCGGTGCAGGGACTCGACCGACACGACCTCGTCGTGCGGCAGGAACACCACCGTCTGACCGAACGCCAACGCCCGCGTCATGTCGCCGATGGACACGTCGAACCCAGGGCCCGACATCGACAGAACGGTGCCGGGTCCACCCAACGGTTCGAGCGCGTGGCGCCAGCCGGCGACGTACGACGACAACGCGGCGTGCGTGACCGCCACGCCCTTGGGCCGCCCCGTCGATCCAGAGGTGTAAGCCACGTATGCCAACGCAGAGGAGTCGATGGGTACCGGCAAGGCATCTGCCGGAGCCAGGTCGTCCAGCACCAGCACCTCGCCGGCGAACCCGGTCAACTCCCCCGCCAGGGCCGACGTCGTGACCACAGCGACCACACCGGCATCAGCCAGCAGGAACGCCAGCCGTTCAGCGGGAAGCCCAGGGTTCACCGGCACGTACACGCCCCCGGAACGCAGCACGCCGTGGAACGCCACAGCCAGCTCAAGCCCCCGCGGCACCAGCACGGCAACCGGCGACGCGACCGTCACTCCGGCCTGCTGGAGCCGCGCGGCGAGCGCGCCGGATCGTTCTCCGAGCTCGCCGAAGGAGATCTGGTCTTCGCCGCACACGACCGCGGGCTGCTCAGGCTGTGCCGCGACGTGGCCCGCGACGAGGTCGGGAACGCTCGGGGTGCTGTCCGCAGCGGCCCCCGCTCCCCAACGCCCGGTGCGGCGCAGGTCCACAGTGGACGAAGACACCGCGCTGTCCACCGGCCCGCGGGCGAGCCGGTCGAGCACGTCCAGGAACCGTTCCTCGTGCAGGGCCAGTTCGGCGTCGGCGGCCACGCCGTCCTCGACGTCGACGTCCAGCCACGCCTGGTCTCCGCGAGACCAGCCGTAGGTCGTGACGGTCAGGTCCCGGATGGGACCGACCGCCAGGTTGCGAGGCGCGTCGGCGTGCACCGAGGGACCGAAAGAACGCGGCCGGTTGAAGTCGACCACGTTGAGCGTGGGACCGAACCAGGCGCCGGTGCCGGTGACCCCGAGCTGCCGGGCGAGGTCCTCGCCCCGGTAGCGGGAGTGGGCGGTGATCTCGGCCAGCCGCGCGGTGGTCGCGTCGGCGAGCCGCCGGATCGTCGTGCCGTCCGGCAGATGCAGCACCACGGGTGCGACGCCGGCCAGCAACCCAGGAGTCGCGCGGGCCAGCGGGGTGCGGCGGGCGGCCGTGGGGAGGCTGAACACCACGTCGTCGCGATCGGTCAGCTGCCGCTGGTAGGCGGCGAACGCCGACACGAGGAAGTGCGGGACGCGCAGACCCAGTTCGGCGCAGCGTGCGAGAACGGCACCGCGCAGCGCCGCGTCGACCGCGACCGTGCGCCGCCGTGAGGGCCGCTGCCGTTCGGGGCGGCGTTCGTCCTGGCGGTCACCGATCACGTCCGCGACCGAGTCCAGCCAGTACCGCTCGTCAGCGGCCCGGTCCGCGGACCGCCGGTACGCCTGGTCCTCGGCCACGACGTCGGCCCAGGCACCGAAGTAACGCGGCCGGTGCTCGCCGGAGTAAACCTCGGCCACGCGTTGCGTGAGCAGGTTGAACGAGAAGATGTCGGAGATCAGGTGGTGCGCCCGGTGGTACCACCAGTTCTCGCCGTCGGAGACGCGCAGCAGCGTCCACCGCCAGAGCGGTGCCGTGCGGTGGTCGACCTGCCGGGCGCCGTCGGCGTGCATCCACGCCCGCGCCGCGGCCGCCGGATCGTCCTGCCCGCGGAGATCCACCACCGGCAGCACGTCGACGGGCAGTTCGTCCGCGAACGCCTGCCACGGCGCACCGTCCGCGTGCTCGCCGAAGAACAGCCGATAGGCATCGGTCTCCCCGGCCACGACGCGGGCGCTCGCGCGCAGGAGTTCCTCGTCGAGAGGACCGCGAAGCACCACGTACTGAGCAGGGTTGAACTCCGGAGCGTCCCCCGACAGCTCCGCCGACAACCACATGTCCACCTGCGCCGCGGTCAGCGAGTGCCGAACGCCAGGCGCACCCCCCTCGACCACTGAAACCGCTCCTCCGAAGTAAGAACCCGCCCCGCTACCACGGAGCACGGACTGAGGTCGTAGATACAGCGAACGGAGGAGCACTCCGAAACACGGACTTGAACAACGCGATGCCCTACCGCGAATTCCAGGCACCATTTTCGTTCAACCGCAGCAAGCACCCACCCCGAAGAACCCCCGTGCCACCTGAAGTGGACTGACGCAGATTAACCAGGGCCAGAACCAGCACGAATCCGCCGAACAGTCCAATTTTGATCATACAAATTTCATCGACCCACACATACACGCACGCGTCACCACAGGCGCATTTCGTCACGTCCCGCACTCGACCCAACACTCGTAGTGATCACCGGAGAAAAATACATCGACTTTTGGCCACTACACGACGACAACTCCATTTCGCAGGGCTTTGCACCACTCAAGGCCAAATGAGATGGCCGCTCACCGAACGCCGCATGGCCACCGCAATGTGCTATAGCCTTAAAATAAATACTTCCAATCGGACCGATAAGAAAAGCCGATCACGTTAGAGTCTCCGCATGCTGCTGGAGATCGTGGTGCGGACGGAGACCGGGGAACGGCACGTCCGCGTGTCCGCCGAGGAACTGGCGGGACTGGTCGGGCGCATCGGCGGCGACGGGGACCGGTTCCTGGTGATCCAGCGGCTGCCGGACCTGCCCGACGTCTTCGCCCAGATCTGGCACGCGGCCGGCGGCGACTACTCGGTGGAGCACCGCGACGGCAGCGCCGACCGGCACTTCGAGACGACGGTCGGACAGCCCGCCACCGTGATCGCGGCGCTCACCGGCTGGGCCCGCCGGGAAGCCGGGTGGGACAGCGGTCTGTCCTGGTCGCCGCTGGGCCTGCCGCCCGCACAGGAGGCGCCGCCACTCGACCTCGGCGACAAGGAGCACGAGGAGCTGGAGACCCGCGTCCGCGAGGCACTGGCCGGTGGCTACTGCTCCCGTGCCGAACTGGCCGAGCTCGCGGAGGAGTACCTGGTCACCGAGGACCGCCGGCCGGTGTCGCGCGAACAGGCACAGGCGCTGGCCGACCGGTTGTGGCTGGAACGGGTCGCGGAACAGCGGTCGTGGCAGGGCGAGACCGACCCCGAACGGCTCACCCGCGCGTTCACCGCCCTGCAGCACAACGGCATCACCGCCCGCGAGAACTTCACCTGCTGCCGCGGCTGCGGCCAGGCGGAGATCGGCGCCGAGGCGAGGCCGGGCGCCCGCGGGTTCGTCTACTTCCACTCGCAGTGCACGGAGTCCGCCGCGGCCGGTCACGGGCTGACGCTCCTCTACGGCGGCTTCGACGGATCGTCCGAGACCACCACGGCCATCGGCGACGAGGTCGTGGCCGCCCTCGAAGCGGCCGGCCTGCACACCCGGTGGGACCGCGACCCAGGCCGGTCGATCACGGTCACGCCGCTGGACTGGCGCCGCCGCCTGGTCGGCTGAATCCGCGGACAACAGCACGACAACCTCGCCACAACAGCACGGCGGTACTCCTTCATCGGCAGACCACAACCGATGGAGGACATGGTGAAAGCCAAACTGGCAACGGTGCTGGCGGGCTTGCTGGCGGCCGCGGCGTTGATCGCACCGGCCGCGAGCGCCACGCCGTTCCAACGTGACGTCTTCGTGCGCGACAACGTCAGCGACGTCGGCAACGAGCCCAGCGCCGGCAGCATCTACTACAGCCCCGACATCAAGGTGTGCTCGACGCCGGTGCTGTGTGCGGTGTCGCAGAACCCGGTCGTGGGCGTCAACAACTACGTGTTCGTCACGTTGAGACGCAAGCCGGGCGGCATCGGCTTCGTGGACGGCAACCTCCACCTGTACCGCAGCAACCTCGGCGGCGGCACGGCGTGGCCGGGCGGCTGGACCTACATCGGCACCGCGGGCTCGTCCGTGCCGGTCGGCGGCACCACCGTCATGATCACCTGGCCCGGCTGGAACGTGCCCGGCCCCGCGCACTTCTGCCTGCTCGCCCGCTGGGTGTCGAACGCGGACCCGATGACGTTCGCCGAGGGCGCCAACACCCAGCTCAACGCGCAGCGGAACAACAACATCGCGTGGCGCAACGTCGACTCCGTGCGGGTCCGCCCGTTCGAACCCATCCGCGTGCCGTACACGATCGGCAACCCGGAGCGCACCGACGCCAGGCAGAACCTGATCTTCGAGCAGCCCCGGCCGTTCGCCGGCACCGCGACGATCGACCTCGGCCAGGAGCTCACGGCGCGGTGGAAGGCCGCCGGCGGACGGCTCACCGGCGTGAAGCAGGTCGGTGAGACGCAGTTCCAGCTCGTCGACACCAAGGCGAGCATCGACGGGCTGGTGCTCAAGGGCGACGAGCGGATCGAGACGGCGCTGACGTTCGCGACCGACAAGGAGGCCGGTCCGGCCGAGCTGCACGTGCGCCAGGTCGACGTCCAGGGCACGGATCTCGGCGGAGCGCAATACCTGATCAACGAGAAGGACTGAGTATCAACCCCGGTGGGTCCGTCTCCGTTGTTCGGAGACGGACCCACCGAAAGGGTTGTCAATGAAGACCATCATGGTGCTGTTGCTGCTTCTGCTGGGGATCGTGCCCGCACACGGAGCAGCGGACTGCGAGCCGCCGAACTGCCCCGACGTCGTGGACGCGATAGACGGGCCCGTGCACGAGTCGGCGGACTCGTACACGGCGGTCCTGAAACTGCGCGACGGCAAGGCGAAGCAGAACATCCAGGTGACGTACAGGTTCGTCGACGGCACCGCGAAGCTGGGTGAGGACTACCAGGCCGAGCCACGCGGAACGGTCACCATCAAGGCGGGCGAGAGCCAGGCCGGTGTGCCGTACAAGGTGCTGCGCGTGACGGAGCAGCAGAAGAAGTTCACGCTGGAGATCACGTCGGTGCAGCCTGGCCAGATCGGCAAGCGCGTGGCCGTGTTCACGATCGCCGGCAGGAAGTGAACAGGGTGACGGCCTGAGCCCAGTGCCGTGCGGCCTCGGTCCACCGCCCACTCCGGCCCTCCAGGCCGGCGAACGTGCGGTGGACCTGGGCCAGCTCGAACTCGTCCGGCGCCTGGGTCCTGGCCGTCAGCGCGGCCGCGAGGTGGTCGCGGGCGGCGGTGAGGTCGCCGAGCGCGAGGTCGGCCTCGGCCAGTTCGCGCAACGTCGACGCCTCGCGGTGCCCGTCACCGAGAGCGCGGCACACCACCAACGCGCCAGCAAGGCATTCCCTTGCCACGGCGGGATCTCCGAGCGCCAGCTGGGTCACGCCGAGGCCGGTCAGCGCGTCGGCTTCGAAGCGGTGGTCGGTGATCTCGCGGCTGATCCGCAGCGCGTCGCCGAAGAAGCGCAGCGCCGGTTCGAGGTCGGCGAGCTGGTGGAAGGCGTTGCCGAGCGACATCAGCGTCGCCGCCTCCAGCCGCGGGTTCTCCTTGGCGCGGAACGTTTCCAGGGCCGCGAACAACGGTGAGGCCGCCAGGTCCGCCTTGCCCATCCGGACGTAGGTGTAGCCGAGGTTGCGGCGCGCCAGCGCCACGCCCACCTCGTCCCCCGCCGCGCCGTGCACCTCCATCGCCGCGCGGTAGGACTCCAGCGCCAGGTCGAACTGCCGCAGTTCGGAGTGCGCGTTGGCGATGTTGTTGTGCAGCCGTGCTTCCCCGCGCAGGTCACCGGCTTCGCGCACCAGGACGAGCGCCTGCCGTTGCACCACCATGGCTTCGGCGATGCGGGAGGTCATCTGCAGCGCGATGCCCTGTCCCCGCAGCATCTCGGCCTCGGCTCGTTGGTCACCGATCGCGCGGGCTGCCGTCACGGCGTGCTCGCACTGTTCCACGCGCGCCGCCCAGTTGCCGCGTGCCTCGAAGTAACTCGTCAGCAGGTACGCCAGTTGCCACGTCTCGCGGTGCAGACCCAGCCGTGCCGCCATCCGGATCACGTGCAGCACGTTGTCGCGTTCGGCGTCGAGGTAGGCGAGCACCTCGACGCGGTCGGCGGCGAACGGGAGGTCGTCGCAGTGCGGCCGGGTCACGAGGTCGTGGCGCGGGTTGAGGACCTCGCCCGCGGCGTGGGCGATCGTGAGGTAGCGGTCGAGCAGGCGCTCCACCCCGTCACCGAGGTCGCCGCTCTGCCGGGCGAACAGCCGGATCAGGTCGTGCAGCGCGTACCGGCCGTTGCCCATCTCGCTGACGAGGTGCGACGCGACGAGTTCGTCGAGACCCGGCCCCATCGCGTCGGCGAGGTCCGCGGGAAAGTTCGCCCCGGGATGTTCGCCGAGCACGCGGAACAGCCGGGCCGCCTGCGAACTGAGCGTGCGGTGCGCGCTGGCGAACACGGTGCGGACCGTGCGGTCGTCCCCGTCGACCGTCAGCACGTCCAGCGGGTCGTTGCGGGTCAGCTCGCGCACGAGATCGGCGATCCGCCTGCCGGGCCGGATCGCGAGCCGCGCGGCCGCGATGCGCAACGCCAGCGGCAGCCGTCCACAGTGGACAACCAGGTCCGCGGTCGCTGCGGACTCCGCGCTCACCCTGGGCTCGCCGAGGATGTCGGCCAGCAGGTCACGCGCCTCCGGTTCGCTGAGCAGGTCGAGGCTCACCGTGTGCACGGCGTGGCGCGTGCCGAGCGCGGAGAGCGCGTCGCGGCTCGTGATCAGCAGCAGGTTCCCCTGGTCGCCGGGCACGAGCGGCAGCACGTCCCGCGCGCGGCGGACGTCGTCGAGCAGGATGAGGACTCGCTTGCCGTGCAACAGGGTCCGGTACAGCGCGGCCGGGTCGGCGGGGACCCGGTCCGCGGGAACGCCGAGGCTGTGCAGCATCTCGGTCAACGCCTGGGCGGGCGTGAGGCGTTGCAGGTCCAGGAACACCTGCCCGTCCGGGAAGCGGTCGGCGACCCGTCGTGCCCACTCGACGGCGAACGTGGTCTTGCCGACCCCGGCGACACCGGAGACCACGACGATCGGTGGCAGGCCGGCGAGGGCGGCGAACTCGGCCGCGCGGCCGGTGAAGTGCCCGGCGCGGGCCGGCAGCTGGGCGGGTTTCGCGCTGTGCAGCACGGGATCGCGGCGCAGGATCGCGGTGTGCAGCGCGAGGAGGTCAGGCCCGGGATCGACGCCCAGTTCGTCGGCGAGCCGGTCTCTGAGTCTTCGGAACACCTCCAGCGCGTCGGCGTGCCTGCCGTCGCGGTGCAACGCCCGCATCAGCAGGCCGACGAGCCGTTCCCTGGTCGGATGGCCGACCACCAGCCGTTCCAGCTCCTCGATCGCGTTCGGCCGGTCGAGCCGATCACCCCAGTACGCCTCCAGCGCGGCGATCCGCTGCTCCCGCAACCGATCGATCTCCGCACGCCCCCACCCGAACAGCTCGGTGCCCGCGAGCGGCTCACCGCGCCACAGGCTCAGGTCCCTGGTCCGGTCGAACGCCGCCGCGTCGACCGACGCGTCGAGCTGGTACCCGCCCGGCTTGGTCATCAGCGCGCCGGGCATCCCGCAGTCGGCGAGCGCCTGCCGCACACGCGCCACATGGCTGTGCAACGACCTCACGGCCGTGCGCGGCGGATCGTCTCCCCACAGCACGTCCACGAGACGGTCGACGGCGACCGGCGTGCCCGCGTGCAGGGCGAGCACCGCGACGATGCTGCGCTGCCGGGCACCGGTCAGCACCGCGCGGCCGTGCGGGCCGCACACCTCGACCGGCCCAAGGATCCTTACCTCGCCACCTGTTCGCCGCACATCGCGTTACGTTAGCCCGCTCAATTGCCTGGTGGCAGCGCTGATCGTGGGACGGAACCGGCAATTCGCCGCGGCCGCGCGAGGTGGCGTCCGCGACCCGGCACTGGTCCGAACCACCGCCGTCGGCTAGAAAGCCCAGGAAGTTTCTGTTATCGCCGGACGCAGGGGACATCTCCTGGTCAGAGGACCCCGGACCGGCAAGTGAGGTGGGCATGGCAGCACCGGAGGAACCCGGCGTCGCGACGGTGGTGGCCGCGCGCGACGGCGACCAGCGCGCGTTGGACGACCTGGTGAGCGGGTACCTGCCCCTGGTCTACAACATCGTCGGGCACGCGCTCGGCGGTCACGCGGACACCGACGACGTGGTCCAGGAGACCATGTTGCGCGCCGTGCACGGGCTGCCAGGGCTGCGCGATCCCGCCGGGTTCCGGTCGTGGCTCGTCGTGATCGCGATGAACCAGATCCGCCTGCGGCACCGCGAAAGTCAGCGCGTGCCGGTCACCGGTCCGGTCCCGCAGGACGTCGCCGACCCCGGCGCGGACTTCGTCGACCTCACGATCATGCGCCTGCAGCTGTCCGGGCAGCGCCGCGAGGTCGTCGCGGCCACGCGGTGGCTCAGCGAGGACGAGCGCGAGCTGCTGTCGCTGTGGTGGCTGGAGGCGGCCGGGCGGCTGACCCGCACGGAGGTAGCCGACGCGCTGGAACTGACCCCGCAGCACACCGCCGTGCGGGTGCAGCGGGTCAAGGCCCAGCTCGACGCCGCGCGCATCGTCGTGCGGACGCTGGAACGCACGCCGCGCTGTCCCGACCTGGCCGAGGTCGTCGCCGAGTGGGACGGCGCCGCCAGCCCGTTGTGGCGCAAGCGGATCGCCCGGCACAGCCGGGAGTGCGTCCGCTGTGAGCGGTGCGGGTACGACCTGGCTGCGGTCGAAGGGCTGCTCGCCCGGCTGCCGCTGGTACCGCTGCCCGCCGCGTTCGGTTTCGGGTTCGAGCCGTCCACGCTCGTCGTCTCCCCGGTCAGTGCGACCCCGGCCACCGGCGGCAAGATCGGCCTGTTCCTCAAGGGCACGCTGGCCAAGTCGATCGCGGCCGCGGCGGCCACGGTTCTGATCGCAGGGGTTGTGGTCGCCGTGCTGCCGTCCGGCGAGGAACCGGTCGCACGGGCGATCCCGGCCGTCACCCAGACCACGTCCACACCACCGCCTCCCACCAGCGCTCCCCCGTCGTCGACCTCCTCCTCCGCGCCACCCTCGACGTCGACGGCCGTGCAGCCCCCACCGCCCGCCGTTCCCGTCACGGCGTCGGTGAAGAAGGGCGTCAGCACCTGGAACTTCGACGGCGTCGGCAAGGCGCTCACGGACGTCCGCGCGGGCTGGTACTACAACTGGGCGGCGCAGACCGACGGCATCGCGACGCCGCCGAACGTCGAGTTCGTGCCGATGATCTGGGGCACGAAGTTCACCGACGACGCGACCCTCGCCCGCGCCAAGGCGAACGGCAAGGTGCTGCTCGGGTTCAACGAGCCCGACTTCCCCGAGCAGGCGAACATGACCCCGGAACAGGCACTGGACCTGTGGCCGAAGCTCGCGGCGACCGGTCTGCGGCTCGGCAGCCCCGCCGTCGCGCACAGCGGGGACAAGGCGGGCGGCTGGCTCGACCGGTTCATGACCGGCGCCGCCCAGCGCGGACTGCGCGTCGACTTCATCGCGGTGCACTGGTACGGCTCGGACTTCAGCGACGCCGCCGTCGGTCACCTGAAGAACTACCTCGAGGCGGTGCACGCGCGGTACGGCAAACCCGTGTGGCTCACCGAGTACGCGCTCATCGACTTCTCGGGCGGCACGGCGCGCTTTCCCACCCAGGCCCAGCTCGCGGCGTTCGCCCGCGGCTCCAGCGCAATGATGGAGGGCCTCCCGTACGTCGAGCGCTACGCCTGGTTCGCGCTGCCCGCAGAGAAGCCCGGCACCGGCCTCTACGCCCCTGGCGGCACCCCGAACGAGGCAGGCAAGGCGTACCGCGAGGCGGGCTGAGCAGGTCGTGGTCGAGAATCACGGCGTGACCTCACGTCTGCTGGTCTCCGGGAGCACCGGAGGCGCCGTCACCGAACTGGTGATCCCGGCACTGCTGCTGCGCACACCCAACGCGGCGTGGTCGCAGCTCGTCCACATCTACGTGCCGCAAAGCCCGACCGTCGCGTTCAGCGGCCGTGACCTCCGCTCGCCCGGCATCACCAAAGCCACCGAGCTGGCCCTTGAAGCCGGTTTCGAGCCGGTGGTCCGGTCGCCGGGCGGGCGGATGGTCGCCTACGACAGCGGCGCCGTCGTGATCGACCACCTCGACGCCACCACGGACATCCGCCAGGCCGGCCGCTCGACCTTCGCCGCGAACGCCGACAGCCACGTCCGGGTGCTGCGCGAACTCGGCGACGTCGACGCGCGCATCGGTGAGGTGGACGGCGAGTACTGCCCCGGCGAGTTCAGCATCAACGTCGAGGGCGACACGAAGGTCGTGGGGTCGGCGCAGCGCGTCACCGCCACCGGTTCCCTGTTCAGCACGGTCGTGCAGGTCGCCGTCTCGGACCGGGTGCGCGCGGTGATCACGGACGTGTCGGAGGCGCTCGGCTACGACCTGCGGCAGAGCTCCATCGCGGGCCTGGCCGACTACGCCCCCGCGCTGACCGCCGACGAGGTCGCCGCGGCGTTCGTGACGGACTACCGCGACCGGCTCGACATGACAGACGGACAGCTGCCCGCCGAGATCGTGGCGCACGCGTCGACCGCCACGCCGGACGGCACGTCGCCCTTCCACGTCGACGACTGGACGCGGGCGCACCCAGTGCTAGCTTGAGTTGGGTGAAGATCATTCGCGACGTGCTGCAGGATCTCTACACCCGCCGGCTCCGCAGGCAGCTGCGACACGCGCCGCTGCCACGACACGTCGGAATGATCATGGACGGCAACCGGCGCTGGGCCAGGCAGGCAGGCCTGGCCCACGCGAGCCTGGGCCATCAGCACGGCGCCGAGCACGTGCAGGACGTCATGGGCTGGTGCGAGGACATCGGCGTCCACCACATGACCGTGTACCTCGCGTCGGCCGACAACCTGCACAAACGCGACGACGACGAGACCCGGTTCCTCCTGGACGTCATCGAGCGGATCGTGGTCCGCAGGGCCGTCGAGTCGGACCGCTGGCAGGTCCACGTCGCCGGCCGCCTGGACCTGCTCCCGGACTCCACCAGGAACGCGCTCAAGCTCGCCGTCGAGGACACCCGGGACCGTGACGCGGAGTTCCACCTGACCATGGCCGTGGGCTACGACGGCCGTCACGAACTGGTCGACGCGGTGCGCTCCCTGCTCGACGACAAGGCCACCACCGGGACGAGCCTCGAGGAACTGGCCTCGACACTGACCGCGGACGACATCTCGCGGCACCTGCACGGCACCGGGCGGCCCGATCCCGACCTGGTGATCCGCACCAGCGGCGAGGTGCGCATGTCCGGTTTCCTGCTGTGGCAGGCGGCCTACGCGGAGCTGTACTTCTGCGACGTCCACTGGCCCGGCTTCCGCCACCTCGACTTCCTGCGCGCGCTGCGCTCGTACGCCGCCAGGCACCGCCGCCGCGCCGCGTAGTTTCACCGGCGTTACGTCGGGTATGTACGAATTCGTGACTGTCGATTCCGCAGAACTGCTCGCCGAGGGCTACACCGCCGAGTTCCCGGACGCCGACGAGCCCGTCCTGCGCGACGCGCACGGACGCGAGGTGCTCACCTGGCGGGAGAACTACCCGTTCACCGAACGGATGCCCCGCCCCGAGTACGAGCGGCTCAAGCGGCTGCTGCAGATCGAGTTGCTGAAGCTGCAGCACTGGGTCGCCGAGACCGGGCAGCGCCTCGTCATCCTCTTCGAGGGGCGCGACGCCGCCGGCAAGGGCGGCACCATCAAGCGGTTCACCGAACACCTCGACCCTCGCGGCGCGCGCACGGTCGCCCTCGACAAGCCGGGCGAACGGGAACGCGGCGAGTGGTACTTCCAGCGCTACGTCCGTGAGCTGCCCACCGCCGGAGAGATCGTTCTGTTCGACCGGTCCTGGTACAACCGCGCCGTCGTCGAGCACGTCATGGGGTACTGCACCAAGGCCGAGTACGACCTGTTCATGCAGCAGGCGCCGGAGTTCGAACGCATGCTCGTCGAGGACGGCGTGCTGCTGGTGAAGCTGTGGTTCTCGGTGTCGCGCCAGGAACAACGGACCCGGTTCGTCATCCGCCAGATCGACCCGGTGCGGCAGTGGAAGCTCAGCCCCAACGACATCAAGTCGCTGGACCGCTGGGACGACTACACCGAGGCCAAGGTCGCCATGTTCCGCTCCACGGACACCGAGATCGCGCCGTGGACGGTGGTCAAGAGCAACGACAAGAAACGGGCCCGCGTCGAGGCCATGCGCAGCGTTCTCGCCCGCTTCGACTACGCCGACAAGGACTCCGGCGTGATCGGCACCCCGGACGTGCGCGTCGTCGGCGCCGCCGCGACGTTGCTGGAGGAGGGCGAGGACGACACCGCGCTCAGCCCCACCCCCATCGCCCCCCACGCGGAGCACGGCCCGGGACTTCATCCCTGACTGGGGGCAGCCCCACCACGACGACTCGGGTCCGCCCCAGTGATCATCAGCGCCGGCGCCGGTTGACTGCCCGCATGACCTCACCGTTGTCCAGGCGCACCGCCCTGCGCGGCGCCGCCATCGCCGCCGCGGCCACCGTCGTCACTCCGGCCGCCTCGCAGGCCGCCGATTCTCGAGGCGAGGAAGTCCGCGACTCTTTCACCGTGCGCGACAACCGGGGCCGGCAACGGCTGCTCGCGGACACGAGGCGCCCGCCCGTGCTCATCGGCGGCAAGGTGATCCCGGCCGAGCAGCGCCAGGGACCCGAGCGCGGCACCTACCTGATCTTCAACGACGAGAACGGCGACGAACGCGGCGGCGTCGTCGCCGGGGCCTCGGCGGCCAGCTTCTCGCTGGACTACGTCAACGCGCAGGCACTCACGCTCGGCACCACGTGGCAGGGCGAGCACGGCGCGACCGCGTTGTTCTTCAAGCAGATGCCGGACCCCCGGTCGCCCGTCGAGCAGACCCCGCCGATGCCGACCAGGGTCGAGCTGGTCTGGTCCACGGCGGACGGAGCGGTGCTCGCGCTCAACGACTCGAAGGGCCGGCCTCGCATCGTGATCTCGGTCGACGCACAGGACGTCCCGAGCATTCGCGTGCTGGACGACCACGGCGCCGTGATCACCAGCCTGCCCTGACCCAGGGTGAGGCGGGTGACGCCGGAGTGCTGGTTCTGCGGGCGGACCGCCCACCACCGGGGGCACGACCGCGCCATCGGGTTCCACAAGAACGTCGACACCGGCCTCACCCGCTGGGTCGTGGTGATCCGCACGAGGTGGCAGAGCGACGTCGTGCTCGTGCCGCGCTGCGCCCGCTGCCACACCGGCCACATGATCGAACAGCTCGCCCTGGTGCTCGCCATCGCCGCGGTGATCGCCTACGCCGCCAGCGGTCAACTGGACGACCTGCTGGGAATCACGTCCGGCGAGAAGCGCGGCGATGGCGATCTGAGCGGCGGTGGCGTTGCTGCCCGCCGCCGGGTGGATCGCGATCCGGCAGGCCTGGTTGCCGTTCGGCAGGCTCGCACCTCGCCGCCTGCGGTACGCCCGGCAGCACCCGGACGTCGTGCGGCACCGGGAGGACGGCTGGCGGTTCCGGCCAGGACCGTTCCCCTACCGGGGGTTTCCCGAGGGAACGGTTCCGCTGCCGCCGTCCCAACGGATCCGGCGGATCGGCGGCGTCGTCCTGACGGTGCTCGCCGTCGCCTGCTTCGTCGCGACCGTCGTCATCTACTTCCGGGGCAGCAACGAACTGGCCGGAGGGTTTCTGGCGGCCACGGCCGGCCTCGGCTTCCTCGCGACGAAGGTGAACCCCGAGGCCTGAACCGGCGGGTGGCAGGATCAGCCCATGCGCGTGCTGCTTCCCTTGCCCGACCAGGACTTCGACGTCACCGAGGTGGCGGTGCCGTGGCGGGTGCTCACCGACGCCGGGCACGAGGTCGTCTTCGCGACCGAACGCGGTGGCACCGCGCCGCGGGCCGATCCGTTGCTGCTGAGCGGTGTCGTGTTCGGCAAGCTCGGCGCCGAGCCCGAGCCGAAGGCGTTCTACCGCGACCTGCTCGACTCGCCTGCCTACCGCGCGCCGCTCGCGTGGGGGTCGGTGGTGCCGGAGGAGTTCGACGGGCTGGTGCTGCCCGGCGGGCACGCGCCCGGCATGCGCCAGTACCTCGGGTCCGTGGAACTCCAGAAGGTCGTCGCGCGGTTCTGGGCGTTGCGACGGCCGGTCGGCGCGATCTGTCACGGCGTGCTCGTGCTCGCCCGCGCCGGGGTGCTGGCAGGGCGCCGCACCACCTGCCTGCCGAAGTACATGGAACGGGCCGCGTACTTCTCGACGGCGTGGCTGCGCGGGCGGTACTACCGGACCTATCCCGCGTACGTGCAGGACGAGGTCGTGGCGTCGGGCGCGGTGTTCGAGCGCGGGCCGGTCGAGCTGAGCAGGCGCGGCACCGCCACCGACGACGGGCCCGCGTTCGTGGTGCGGGACGGCGACTACGTGTCGGCGCGCTGGCCGGGCGACGCGTACCTGTTCGCGAGGACGTTCGCCGAACTCCTCGGCTGACGGTCACCCGTCCAGGTCGGACGGTCGTACGCACGGTGTCATTTCTTCACCACTTCGCACCGCAACAGGTGATTTCCAGCTTCAGCGACACCCCCGCGTCTCGGAACGGGTACTCCACCCGCAGATCTTCCGAGCGGGAGGAACAATGCTGGAGAAAGCAGGCAAAGTACGGGGAATTCTGCCGATAGTGGCACTGCTCTTCGGTCTCACCGCCCCCACGGGCGAGGCCGCACCCGTGGCACGCACCCAGTCGTTCTGGCTGCACCTCAACAGCACGCCGGTGGACGACGCCACGATCGCCACCGAGGCCAAACGCCGCGCGCACGTCGTGCTGAACGCGTGGGAGGGCGATCTCCTGCGCAAGCTCAAAGCCGCGAACCCCAAGGTCAGGGTGTACGTCTACAAAGACCTCTCGTCCACCCGCTCCTACGCGTGCAAGCAGGGCAGGGACGACGCCGAACTGCCCACCGGACTGGGTTATTGCGCCGTCCGCGCGTCCAATCCGGACTGGTTCCTCAAAGGACCGGACGGAGAGGAACTCTCCTACGCCGGCTACGAGGGCCACGAACAGATGGACGTCGGAAGTCCCGGCTACCGCAAAGCCTGGGTCAGCAGCGTCGTGACGAGCGCCAAATCCACGGGGTTCGACGGCGTGTTCCTCGACAACGCTCTGTACACGTGCGACGCCCACCATCCCGGCGTGTGCCCGGCGAAGTATCCGGACAACGCGTCGTTCCAGGAGGCCTACAAGGGCATGCTCGCCGAGATCCGGACCGGCTTCACGGCCGCGGGACTGCTCTCGGTCGCCAACCTGACCAACGCGCGCCTGCACGCGGGCGGCTGGGAGGCGTACGGCGCCTACCTCGACGGCGGGTTCGACGAGTGGTGGCTGACGTTCTCCAGCGACAGGCTGCTGGAGGACTACCCGGAGGGCTGGCGCAGGCAGGTCGCCGAGATCGCCGCCAACGAGACGAGCGGCAAGATGACCTGGGTGCAGCCGCACTTCGACGCGGGCGACACGAAGGCCTTCCGGTACGCGCTGGCCAGCCTGTTCATGACCACCAACGGGCACGCCTCGATCGCCGAGATCGCCAAGACCGACGGCTACGCGGGCCCGGCGCCGTGGCACCCCGAGTACGACTGGAACCTCGGGCACCCGGCCGGCGCCTACCGGGCGATCGCGGACAAGGTCTACCGCAGGGACTTCACCTGCGGCATGGCACTGGTCAACGCCAACCCGACCGGAAGCCCCGAGACCGCGGTCTCGCTCAACCGCACCTACCAGGACCACGACGGCAAGTCCGTCACCTCGGTCAGCCTGCCCGGCACCACCGGCGTGCTGCTGCGGGCGAACTGCTGAGGTCAGGCCCCGGTGATCACGGCGAGCAGCATGCGGAGCTCGGCTTCGGCGGCGTGCGGGGCGTCGGTCTGGATGAAGACCGATCGGGCCAGGGCGGTGCCGATCAGCACGAGCGTGAGGACGTCGATCTGCGCGGCGTCGATGCTCCCGGCCACCTCCCCTCGGCGGGCGGCTGCGGCGATGAGGGCGGTCAGCTGCTCGCGAACCGCGAGGTAGACGTCGTCGTGCAGGATCTGCCGCAGTTCCGGGTCGTGCGCGGCCTGGCCCATCAGCGACAGCAGCGCGGGGCCGGTGGCCGCTTCGAGAATCCTGCGCTTGCGCGCCAGGAGCTCCCGGACGTCGCCTTCGAGGGCACCGGTGTCGATCCCGCTCAGTTCGGCCTGGGTGATGTGCCGGGCCACGGCTCCGGCGAGTGCCTGCTTGGACGGCCAGCGGCGGTAGAGGGACGCGGTGGAGGCGCCGGCCCGCCGGGCGACCTCGGTGGTCGTGAACGCGGCCCAGCCCGACTCGTTCAGGACCTCGATCGCCGCGGTGATCAGGGCCGCGTCCACCCTCGGGTCCTTCGGGCGCCCCTGCGCGGCCTTCGTCGTCACCCGGTCCACTGTACCGGTCGAGAAACGAAAAGGATCTGTTTCGGAATGCGCTAGGGTGGGGGCATGCCCACGACGACAGGTGCCATCCCCGCGCTCGTGTCCGACGCACGCAAGGTCTTCGAGTCCGGCGCCACCCGCTCCCCGGCCGCCGCTCTCCAGGCGTTGCGCGCGCTGGTCACCGAGAACCAGCAGGAGTTCGAGGCCGCCCTGTGGAGCGACCTGCACAAGGGCGCCGGCGAGGCGCAGCTGACCGAGATCGGCGTGGTGCTGGCGGAGATCAACCACACACTGCGCCACCTGCGGAGGTGGACCCGTTCCCGGCGCGGCCCGGTGCCACTCGCGCTGTGGCCGGCGCGGGCGCGGCTGGTGTCCGAACCGCTCGGCGTGGTGCTGGTGATCGCTCCGTGGAACTACCCGATGCAACTCCTGCTCGACCCGCTCGTCGGCATCCTGGCCGCGGGCAACACGGCCGTCCTCAAGCCGAGCGAGCTGGCACCGGCTACGTCCGCGCTGATCGCGAGGCTCGTACCCGCGTACTTCCCCGACGGCGCCGTGCGCGTGGTCGAGGGCGGCGTCGAGGAGACAACCGAACTCCTGGCCCAGCGGTTCGACCACATCGTCTTCACCGGCAGTGGCGCGGTGGGCCGGATCGTGATGCGGGCCGCGGCCGAGCACCTGACTCCGGTGACGCTGGAACTGGGCGGCAAGTCGCCGGCCTGGTTCGACGACGACGCCCACCTCGACCAGGCCGCACGCCGCCTGATGTGGGCGAAGTTCACCAACGCCGGCCAGACCTGCGTCGCCCCCGACTACGTGATGACCACGCCGGACCGCGTCCCCGCGCTCGTCGAGGCGTTCCGCAGGGCGATCGAGGACCTGTGGGGCTCCGATCCGCGGACGAGCGAGAACTACGGCCGCATCGTCAACGAGCGGCAGTTCGATCGTCTCGTGTCCCTCCTGGACGGCACGGACGTCGTGGTCGGCGGCGAGCACGACCGTTCCGAGCGGTACATCGCACCCACGGTCGTCGTCACCGAAGGCCGTGCCGTCGGTCCGGACGCGACTCATCCGGTGCTGCGGGAGGAGATCTTCGGCCCGATCCTGCCGATCGTCGCGGTCGAGTCGGCCGAGCGGGCGATCGACGTCGTCAACGACTGGGACAAGCCGCTCGCGCTGTACGTGTTCAGCTCGTCGGCCCGCACCCGCCGCCTGTTCGAGCAGCGAACGTCGTCGGGCGCGGTGGTCCACGACGCGGGCCTGATCCACGTGGCCGCGACCGGCCTGCCGTTCGGCGGGGTCGGCGCCAGCGGGATCGGCGCCTACCACGGGCCCTACTCGTGGCGTGCCTTCTCGCACCTCAAGCCTGTGCTGCGCAAGCCGCTCGCGCTCGACACGCTCCGCCTGGCCCAGCCACCGTTCACCGGCCTGGGCGCGCGCCTCGCCCAACGCCTGATGCGCCGGGGCTGACGTCGGTCCGCAGGCGGGCGTGCAGGTGCATGTCGTGCCAGCCGTCCGCGTGCCGTCCGGAGCCCCGCAACGTCCCCTCGGCCGGGAACCCGAGCTTGGCGGCCACGCGGCACGACGCCGCGTTGGCCGTCGAGTGCTCCAGCGAAACCCGGTGCAGGCCAAGGGTTTCGAACGCCCAGTCGGTCAGGGCCCGTGCGGCGCGAGCGGCGATCCCGGCGCCGCGGGCTTCCAGCAACACCCAGTAGGACAGGGCCGCCGACGCTTCGTGCAGCGAGAGGTTCCGCAGACCGGCCTGGCCGACCGGTTCGTCGTCGCGGCTGATCGCCCAGCTGGCGGCCGTCCCGTCGTCCCAGCGCGCCGGCCAGCCCGCGATCCAGTCACGGGCTTCGTCGCGCGTGTCCATGCGCCGCACGTGCCACCGTTGGATTTCGGGGCAGCTGAAGGCTTTCAGCACGGCGTCGGCGTCGCTTTCCCGCCACGGCCGCAAAATCAGCCTGTCGCCGACGTCGATGTCCGGTTGCATCAGCGACCATCCGCCTTGCGCTCGCGGAACGCGATCATGTTCATCCGGTTGCCGCACCGCACGCTGCAGAACCGCTTGAGGCCGTTGCGGGACAGGTCGAGCAGGAGGCCTTCGCAGTCGTCTGCCGCGCAGACCCGCAGGCGGTCCGTCTCGTTCATTCGGATCACGTCGATGAGGGCGAGCGCGGCCTCCACCCGCATCCGTTCGGCGAGCGGCGAGCTGGGCTCGGTGGCGTGCATGTGCCAGTCGAGATCGTCGTGCCGCACGAGGTGGGGCAGTGCCTTGGCGTCGCGCAGCATCTTGTTGACGGCTTCGACAGCGTCGTCGCGCTCGAGTGACCACACGCGCCTGAGCAGCGCACGGGTCCGATGGACGTCCTTCAACTCCACCTCGTCGCCGTCGATGCGGCCCGTGTAGTGGAACTGGCCGAGCAGCACCTGCAACTGCGCGACGGTGCCGAGCTCGTCCTCGCTGGTCCGCGACGCTGACGGGTCGGTGTTGCACAGCGCTACGACGAACGCCAGCGACTCCTCCGTGTCAGGGGCAAAACGCAAATTGACTCCTTACCAAGACCGGCCTAGCGTCAGGGGTATCAGCCAGATTAGGCCATGACATCGTTCGGCGCCGGGAGGCAACCATGGGGAGTCCGTCGAAGTCCACCGGCCTGATCGCGGCCGCGGTCTCGTTCATCTCGTTCGGCACCTCTGGCGCGTTCGTCAAACCCCTGCTGGAGGCCGGCTGGTCCCCCGCCGCCGCCGTCACGGCCCGTGCGCTCACCGCCGGGCTGGTGCTGCTGCCGTTCGTGATCGTCCTGATGCGCGGCAGATGGGCCCTGTTGTGGCAGGCCCGGTGGCCGGTGCTGGGCATGGGCCTGGTCGGCGTCGCGATCACCCAGGTCCTCTACTTCGCTGCCATCCAGCGGATCCCGGTCGCGACGGCGCTGCTCATCGAGTTCCTCGCGCCGCTCATCCTGGTCGGCTTCACCTGGGCGGTCAGCAGGAAGACGCCCGCGCCCGTCGTCCTGGTCGGCTCCGTGCTCGCGGTCGGCGGTCTCGTGCTCGTGATCGGCCCCGGCGCGATCCAGGCCGTGGACCCGATCGGCCTCGCGGCCGCGTTCGGTGCCGCGATCGGCTGCTCTGTCTACTTCGTGGTCGCCGCACGCCCCAACAACGGCCTGCCGCCGGTGGCGCTGGCCGGGGCCGGACTGCTGCTGGCCGCGCCCGTACTGGCCATCGTGGGCGCGACGGGTCTGCTGCCGTTCACCGCCACGTTCGGCGACGTGCCCCTGTTCGGCACTCCCACGGCCTGGTGGGTGCCGCTGCTCGTCGTCGCGGTCGTCGGCACGGCGCTGGCCTACGCGAGCGGCATCACCGCCTCGGGAATCCTCGGGTCGCGGCTCGCGTCGTTCATCGCCCTGCTGGAGGTCGTCTCGGCCTCGCTGTTCGCCTGGCTCCTGCTGGGTGAGGGGCTCGCGCCGTTGCAGCTGCTCGGTGGCCTGCTGATCCTCGGCGGCATCGCGTCGGTCCGGGCCGAACGGCAGAAGGTGGAGCCCGTCGTCGCACCGGCGATGGTCTAACGACGTGGCCGGCCGTACCTGCTCGGCGTCACCCCGAACCAGCGCCGGAACGCGTGGATGAAGCTCGCGGCCTCGGCGAAACCGAGCTGGTCGGCGACCGCCTCGACCGACATCTCGCCGCGCGCGAGAAGCCGGACCGCCCGCTTCGCCCGGACCTCGTCCAGCAGCGCCTGGTAGCTCGTGCCGGACGTCGCCAGCCGGCGGCGCAGGGTGCGCGGACTGATGCCCAGCGCACGGGCCACGACGGGCATCGTCTCCTGGAACCTCACCGAGGACTCGAGCAGCCGCCGCACTTCCTGGGAGACCCCGGGGCTTTCCCGGCGGCGGGTGGCGAGCGTGCGGCACTGCTCCTCGCACGCCGCCGTCGTCTCCGGACTCGCCAGCCGGAGCGCCTCGGTCAGCACGGCGACGTCCACAACGGACTGGTCGGTGTCCGCCCCGAACCGCGGGCGGACACCGAAGACCTCCTGGTGCTCGCGCACGTCCTCGGGTGGTGCGTGCGTGAAGTCGACGCCCAGCACCGGCACGGCACCGGTCATCAGCTCCCCCACGACCGTGTGGATCGCGGCGAGGTCCCGTTCGACGAGGAATGCGGCCACGTCGCCCGGCACCGCGCCGGCGTCGAGCGCCAGCACCAGCCGGTCGCCGTCGATCACGGCGGACGGCGCGGTGAACGCGAAGCTGAGATCGAGGTAACGCAGGGCGGTGGTGATCGCGTCCTGCAGGGTCGCCGCGCTGAGGAACGCGTAGCCCAGCACGCCGAACGTCGTGGCGTGATAACGCCGTCCGACGGCCACGCCCGCGTGCGGCAGCCGGGTGGCGAGGTTGCGCACGACCGTGAGCTCCTGGTGCGCCTCGATCTCGGCGACCGGGTCGGCGAGCAGGGCCGGGTCGATGTCGCTGCCCTGGAGCAGGCCGTCCAGCGGCACCCCGTGCTCGGCGCCGAAGCGCACCAGGAGCGCGACGCTCGCGATGCCGCGCGGGAAGTCCCAGTGCCGGACGACCGGCTCGGCCAACGACGTCATGGCCGCGATTGTCAACTTCGCGGCCGGTGTTGTCCTGGTGCGAACGGGTGGTTGTTCCTAGCTTCGGTGAGGTGACAGCGAACCCCGAGGTGGTCGTCATCGGTGCCGGATTCGGCGGGCTGGGCGTGGCGTTGTCCTTGCGCAGAGCCGGGTTCGAGCGGTTCACCGTGCTGGAGCGGGCGACCGAGGTCGGCGGGGTGTGGCGGGACAACACCTATCCGGGCGCGGCGTGCGACGTGCCGTCGTCGCTCTACTCGTACTCCTTCGCTCCCAGCACCTCGTGGCCGCGCCGGTACGCGACGCAGCCCGACATCCTGCGCTACCTGCGCGACACCGCGGCCGTGGTGCGCGACCGGATCAGGTTCGGCGCGGAGGTGGTGGCCGCGACGTTCGACGAGTCGCGACACCGGTGGAGCGTCGCTCTGGCGGACGGCGATGTCGTCGAGGCCGACGTGCTGGTCTGCGCGTCCGGGCAGCTCACCACGCCGTCGATCCCGGCGCTGCCCGGACTCGGCCGCTTCGCCGGGGAGGTGTTCCACAGCGCCCGCTGGCGGCACGACGTCGACCTGCGGGGCAGGCGGGTGGCCGTGGTCGGCACGGGTGCGAGCGCGGCGCAGTTCGTGCCGGAGATCGCGCCTCTCGCCGGGCACCTGACGGTCTTCCAGCGGTCGGCCCCGCACGTGCTGCCGAAACCCGACGCCCGGTTGTCCGGCCGATCGCACCCCACGCGACTGCGGGCCGCCCGAGCCGGTGTGTGGCTGACCGGCGAACTCCTGACCGGCCTGCTCACCGCCGGACGGCTCTCGCGCCACCTGGTCTCGGCCGTCGCGGCGACGCACCGGCGGTTCCAGGTTCGCGACACCGCACTGAGGGCGGCACTGCGGCCGGACACTCAGCCCGGCTGCAAGCGGGTGCTGTTCAGCAACGACTGGTACCCGGCTCTCACCAGGCAGAACGTCGGCGTGGTGGCCGAGCGGGTCACCGAGGTCACCGAGCACGGCCTGCGCACCGCCGACGGCCGCGACCACCCCGCGGACGTGCTGATCTGGGGCACCGGGTTCGCGGTCTCCGGCTTCGGGACGGCGGTGCGGATCACCGGCAGGAACGGCAGGAGCCTCACCGAGGCGTGGGGCGGACGCCCGCGGGCCCACCTGGGCCTCACCGTGCCTGGTTTCCCGAACCTCTTCCTGATCTACGGCCCGAACACCAACCTCGGGGGCAACTCGGTGATCACCATGATCGAGGCGCAGTGCCGGTACGTGGTGTCCGCGGTGCGCCACCTCGCGGAGACCGGTGCGGCGACGCTGGAGGTGCGGCGCGACGTCGCGGCGGCGTTCGACGAGGAGATGACCGCCAGGCTGACCAAGAGCGTGTGGAGCACGTGCTCGTCGTGGTACCGGACGGACGACGGCACGATCACGACCAACTGGCCCGGCGGCACCCTGGAGTACCTGCGCCGCACCCGTCTGCGGCCGTCGGACCACGAACCGGCCCGCACGGCCGCGGAGGTGTGACCCGTGGACTACGACGTGCTGGTGATCGGGTCGGGGTTCGGCGGCGCGGTGACCGCGTTGCGGCTGACCGAGAAGGGCTACCGCGTCGGCGTGCTGGAGGCCGGGCGGCGCTTCGCGGACGACGAGTTCCCGGAGACGTCCTGGCAGGTGCGCGACTACCTGTTCGCCCCACGCCTCGGCTGCACCGGCATCCAGCGGATCACCCCGCTGCGCGACGTCGCCGTGCTCAGCGGCGCGGGCGTCGGTGGCGGATCACTGGTGTACGCCAACACCCTGTACCGGCCACCGCCGCCCTTCTTCCGCGACCCCCGGTGGGGCCACATCACCGACTGGGAGGACGAACTGGCACCGCACTACGACCAGGCGGCCAGAATGCTAGGTGTGGTCGACAACCCGTGCCGGACCGCCGGCGACCGGCTCCTGCGCGACGTGGCGACGGATCTCGGTGTCGGGGCGACGTTCCGGTCCTCCCGCGTGGGAGTCCACTTCGGACCGAGCGGCGCGGACCCCTACTTCGGCGGCGCCGGTCCGCGGCGGGGCACCTGCGTCGGTTGTGGCGCGTGCATGACCGGGTGCCGGCACAACGCGAAGAACACGCTGCCGAAGAACTACCTGCACCTGGCCGAATGGGCCGGTGCGCAGGTGTGGCCGTTGACCACGGTCGTCGACGTGCGGCCTCACCTGCACGGATATCGGGTCGTGGCGCGGCGCACCGGAGGAAGGGCGACGCGCACGTTCACCAGCAGTCAGGTCGTGTTCGCGGCGGCGTCGCTGGGCACGCAACGCCTGCTGCACCGCATCCGCGATCGCGGCGGGCTGCCGAACCTGTCGTCCCGGCTCGGTTTCCTGTGCCGCACCAACTCCGAGGCCGTGGTGGCGGTGAGGGTGCCCGGCGGGCAGGTGGACAACTCCCGCGGCCTCGCCATCACCTCGTCGATCCACCCGGACGCGGACACGCACGTCGAGGTGGTCCGGTACGGCAGGGGCAGCAACCTGATGGGGTTGCTCATGACGACGCTCGTCGACGGTGGCCCGGCGAGGTTGCGCCGCGGCCTCGCCCAGCTGGTGCGGGAACGCGGCTCGGTGCTGCGGATGCACACTCCCCGCGCGTGGTCGGAGGAGACGATCGCGTTGCTGGTGATGCAAAGCCTCGACAACTCGCTCACGACCGTGTGGCGACGCGGGCGGATGACCACGAGACAGGGTGAGGGCGCGCCGAACCCGTCCTGGATCCCACCAGGGCACGACGTGGCGCGGCGGCTCGCGGCCAAGGCGGGCGGCGCCGCCAGAGGAGCGTGGACCGACCTCGTGAACATCCCGCTGACCGGCCACCTCATCGGCGGCTGCGTGATCGGCGACTCCCCCGCGACCGGCGTGGTCGACCCGTACCAGCGGGTGTACGGCTGCCCCGGCCTGCACGTCGTGGACGGGTCGGCGATTCCCGCCAACCTCGGTGTGAACCCGGCGCTGACCATCACCGCGCTGGCGGAACGGGCGATGTCGTTGTGGCCCAACAAGGGCGAGCCCGATCCACGCCCGGAGCCCGGTGCCGCGTACCGGCGCGTGGCCGCCGTGGCACCGCGGAGCCCGGCCGTTCCGCACACCGCGCCCGGTGCGCTGCGCCAGGAGGTGTCCGATGTCGAGTGAGTGGCCCGCTGAACCGTGGGACCTGCACGGGCGGGGCTGGCTCACCGTGTGGACGGCACCACGTTCGGCGATCTCCCTGCCATCTCCGGACGTGGTGCCGTTGACCCTGTTCGGCCGCGTCGTCGTGGTGTCGGCGTTCGTCGACTACCAGCCGCCCGGTGTGCTGGCCTACCACGAGCTGATGGCCGCGGTCCTGGTGCGCCGCAAGGCTCGTCCCGGTCTGTCCATTCTGGACATCTGGGTGGACGACACCACGTCCCAGCGGGGCGCGCGGGCGATGTGGGCGATCCCGAAGCTGCTGGCGGACTTCACCTTCTCCACCGAACCGCTCGCCGCGACAGCGCACGACGACGAGCTCATCGCCGCCGCGGACGAGACCCGCCGGTCGTCACGAAGGTTTCCCGTCCGGCTGACCACCTCGGTCTGGCAGTCCGGCGGCAAGCGCACCGAACTGCGCACCTCCGCCAGGGCCGGCCTGACCCGGTTGCGGTGGCGGATCACGCCGGGCAGCGGACTCGGCTGGCTGAACGCGGCCAAGCCGCGGCTGCACCTGTACGTCACCGACCTGCACATGCGATTCGGCTCACCCTGACGACGCGGCACCACAAGTGCCGCGCGGACCGATATCACGAGGAGCAGCTCATGCGAGTTCTCGCGATCACGCTCGCCCTGATGGCCTCCACCCTGGCCACGCCGGCAGCGTTAGCCGCGCCACCGGACTACGGCCTGCCCGGCTCGCTTCCGGTGGCGTACAGCGATGTCACGGCCGTCGCGGGCGGCAGGTCCGTCCCGGCGCGGGTGCACTACCCGGCGACGGCGGCGGGCGTGAACCAGCCGGTCGCCACCGGCAGGTTCCCCGCGATCGCGTTCGGGCACGGCTTCTTCCAGGCCACGTCGAAGTACACCAGCACGAGCAACCACCTGGCGTCGTGGGGCTTCGTCGTCGTGGTGCCCACCACCCAGGGCGGCCTGAGCCCCAGCCACAGCGCCTTCGCCGACGACCTCAACACCGGACTCACCTGGCTCGTCGCGCAGGACGGCACCGCGGGTTCCCGCTTCCAGAACCACATCACCACAACGGCGTTGGGTGTCTCGGGGCATTCCATGGGCGGAGGCGCCGCCGTTCTCGCGGCCGCGCGCAACCCGAAGATCACGGCGATCTCGACCTACGCGGCGGCGGAGACGAACCCGTCCGCGAAGGCGGCGGCGGCCACCCTGAAGGCACCCGCGCAGTTCCTCGCCGGTTCGCAGGACACCATCACGCCGGTCGGCGAACACCAGCAGCCGATGTTCGCGGCGAAGGCACCGTCGAAGCAGCTCCGCACCGTCACCGGCGGGTTCCACTGCGGCTTCATGGACTCCTCGGGACTGTTCTGCGACAACGGTTCCGTCACCAGGGCGGCTCAGCTCGTCGCCGCCAAGCGGGTGCTCACCTCGTGGTTCCGCCACTACCTGGCGGGCGACGCGGCGGCCCGTGACTTCGTCTGGGGCCAGCCCGCCCGCACCGACGCGGCGGTGACCTTCGAGGGAACCGAGTAACCGAGAAGGAGGCCCCCAGACCTGGGGGCCTCCTCCGGTCAGGCCAGCTGCCTGCCGGTGAACCACGACAGTGGTGTGGCCGGATCCTGCGGGACCCCGGCGGCGAACCGCCAGTACGAGCCCGTGCCGGTCACGGCCACCACCGACAGGTACCCGGTGTCCATCCGCATGCTGGTCGGCTCGGTGAACTCGATGTTCAGCCCCTCGGCGCTCACCTGCTGCCACGGGTGGAACTCGGTGCCGTCCGCGGCGCCCTTCGACGTGGTCACGTAGACCTTGCCGGCGGCCGTCAGCGACACGGCGAGCCCTCCGTTCGGCAACACCACCGCGTCGACCTGGCTGCCCTCCAAGGCAGGCGAGCCGGGCAGTGCCGGCAAATTCGTCCTGGTCGGCTCGAAACCGGCGTGGTCAGGCCACTCCGGCAGCACGAAGACGCCTTCACCCGGTGCCCAGCTGACGTCGACGAGCAGGATGCGGCTCTGCGGGGTCGCCACGAGCTTCGGCCTCGGGCTCACGTAGTGGGGCAGCCGCCCCTGATCGACGGGCACGCCGTCTGCCCCGGTCCGGTACCAGCTGGTGAAGCCGCCGACGGTCCGTCCGACGATCGTCACCTCGTCGCCCCGGTTGATCACGCTCACCGTCTCCGTGTGGAGCCCGTCGCTGAACCGCTTCCACGCCAGGAAGTCACCGTTGGCGAGCTGCTCGCGGTAGTAGAGCTGGCCCTCCCACGGGCCGCCGTCGCTCGCCTTGTCGCCCATCGCGTAGACGACCAGGGTGCCGTCAGGGCGCCGTACCAGAGAGGGAGCGACCCTCATCGCGCCCTTGAGCGACTGGACCCGCCACCGGCCGTCGTTGCCCAGCGTCGTCAGCACGACGTCACCGCCCGGCCGCCGGGTGCTGCCGAACACCTCGGTGCCGGACTCGGCGCCGGGCACGACGTTCGAGGTGCCGGTGTACTCGCCGCTGAACGGCTCGAACGCCCAGTAACCGAAGCCGGTGTCGCGCAGGTCGGTGAGCTGGTTGTCGGGCAGCACCCGCACCAGGTGTGCGGCGCCCCTCGGGCTCACGTACGCGACCGGCATGGCGCTCTGGTCCTCGACCACCGGGTTCCGCGGGAACCAGTAGCCGTTCTGCCGGCAGTCCGAGGTGGTCGCCGTGATGTCGACGTCGGTGCCCCAGTCGTAGCCGATCACCGCACCGGTCGAGGTCCGCCAGCCGTCGCTGGAGTACTCCGAGTAGTCGTTCCACATCAGCTCACCGGAGCCGGGGCGCACGGTGTAGTAGATGTCGCCACCGGGAGAGAAGAGCTTGGTGCCCGTCTGCCACGTCAGGTTGTGCTGCCACGTCTCGTAGAGCGCGAACCGCTCGCTCACCCGGTCGTAGCGGAAGTGGTGCAGCACGCCGGAAGCGTCGCGCCCCTTGAGGCCGCCCTGACCACTGGCGGCGATGGCGGTGAACCGGCTCCAGCCCTTGTCGATCACGCGGCCGCTGTCCGGCGTCCACGCCCGCTGCTGCTGGTCGAAGAACCACCAGCGCAACTGGTCGCCCTCGAGTGTGTAGAGGGAGCCGTCCGAGTCGATCGTGATCTTGCCGCGGTTCGCCGTCTCGACGAACTTCTGCCAGCCCCAGCCGATGGTGTCGTACTGGCCGCCGCCGGGGAACGTGTCCCAGCCGCTGCCGTTGTACCTCAACCGGCGCAGCTCACCACCTGTGGTGATGTTGAACAGCCAGCCGTTCGGCCCGGCGAACGTCTTACCGCCCCAGCCCCAGCCGACCTGCCTGGCACCGGCCCAGGTGGCGGCCCCGGTGCTCGGTCCGGAGTGCTGGTAGAGCCACAGGTCACCGTCGGCCTGCATGGTGAAGACGTTCGACACCGCACCGCAGAGCCCGGCGGACGCCGTGCCCGCGCCGGAGGTCACCGCCGTGGCGACGCTCGCCGCCAACGCCACGGACAGCACGAACGGTCTCAGCTTCTTGCGCACGGTGAACTCCCCCAGGCGGTCCTTTGCGAACGGCAGGGAGCATACGACGCGGCACCGACAATTCCGACAAGTCGTGATCGGCGTCAACGATCGGACATGCCCGCGACGATCGACACCGAGGCCGCCCGCCGAGCCGGCAGCACCGCCGCGAGCACCCCGGCGACCGCGACGGCCACGAACAACGCCGCCAACTGTCCATACGGCACGGACACCGTCATCCGCAGGTCGTCGTCACGCGACACCGCCACGACGAGCAACGCCGCCGACGCCGCTCCGGCCACCGCACCCAGCACGGCGCCCGACAACGCGATCAGGATCGACTCGACGACGAGCATCCGCCGCAGCTGCGCGCGCGTGAAACCCAAGGCGCGCAACAAGGACGATTCCCTGGTGCGTTCGAACACGGACAACGTCATGGTGCTGGCGATGCCGAGCAACGCGGTCAGCATCGCGAGCCCGATCATCGCCCACACGAACGCGAGCAGCCGGTCGATCTGGGCGGTGAACTCGGCGCGGGTGTCGGCGAAACTGGTGATCTTCGCGGTCGGCACGGACTCGACGACCGAGTTCAGCACCGTCCTGCCGTCCACGCCGGGAGCCATCTTCACCGAGATCGTCTGCACGCCCTGTCCCGGCCACGTCGCCAGGTCGGCGTAGGCGTCCAGGCCCGGTCCGGACTTCGTGAGCGCCACCACGCGCAGGTCGTGCGAGACCGTGCCGACGGTCGAGGTGACCACCGTGCCCACGTCGGCGCGGAGCGAGCGCGCGACCTCCTCGGTCAGCGCGATGCCGTCGCCGCGCACCGCGGCCAGGTCCCCGCGCACCACCTCCGGGCGGATCAGCGTGCCCAGCGAGGACGGCGTCACCGCGGCCAGTCCGATCGTGAGCTTCCTGTCCCCCACCGCGACGACCAAGTGCTCCGTCCGTTCCGCACCGGCCGCCTCGACGCCTGGACGCGCCGTGACGCGGTCGAGCAGCGACGCGGGCAGCGGCCGGTCGTGCACCGCGCTGCTCACCTCGTAGTCGGCGGGGAACTGCTCGGCGAACGTGCTGTCCCTGGTGTCCCTCACGGAGGTCGCCAGCACCGTCAGCATGGACACCACCGCGACGCCGACCAGCAGCGCCGACATGGTGGCGGCGGTGCGGCGGGGGTTGCGCCCGGCGTTGCCCGCGGCCAGTGCGGCGGGGACCCCGAACAACGCACGGGGCACCGCGCCCAGCCCGCGGATCAGGGGTCCGACCAGCAACGGGCCCGCCGTCACCACGGCACCGAGCAGGAACAGGCCCGCGCCGATCGCGAACGCCATCGCGAGCTTCGGCCCCGACGACTGGGTCAGCGCCAGCACGGTGAACAGCGTGGCGATCGAGCCGAGGACCCCGGTCACGACGACGCGGGCGCGTCCGGTGCGCGACACCTCCTCGCGGCTGTCGACCTGCGTCCGCAGCACCTCCATCGGCGCGACCCTCGTCGCCCGGCGCGCCGGCAGCAACGCCGCCAGCAGCGTGACGCCGAGACCGACGGCGAACGCGGCGGCCACCGCCAGGCCGCTCACCGGCAGCCGCACGGGCGACGACCCCAGCACCGACTGCAGCGCGGCCGCCAGCCCCACGCCCACGGCCAGGCCGAGCACGGACGCGACCATCCCGATGACCGCCGCCTCGAGCAGCACCGAGCGGAAGACCTGCCCGCGTCCCGCGCCGATGCTGCGCAGCAGCCCCAGCTCACGGGTGCGCTGGGCGATCAGGATCGTGAAGGTGTTCATCACGACCATCGCCGCCACCACCAGCGCGACCACGGCGAACAGGCTCATCGCCATCGCGATGTCGTCTCCGCCCTGTGCAGCGAGCAGCATCCCCGTGTACGTCGCACCGGTGCTCACGTAGAAGTCTTGTCCCAGCGCCGTTTGCAGGCGTTCGACCAGCACGGACTGGTCCACTCCGGACGAACGCACGACCACGTGCGCGCCGTACGGGGGTTCGGCCGGGTCGACGAACCGTGCGATGCCGGGCAGCAGCAGCTCTGCCGTGCCGGGTCGTTCCGCCGTGCCCGTGTCGTAGACGCCGCTCACCGTGAACCGCTCCGGCGCCGAGTCCCGGCCGAGCAGCACGACCTCCGCGCCCACGCTCAGGTTCCGATCGCGGGCGGTCTGCTCGCTCACCGCGATCTGCCCGGCGGCGGGGAACGCGCCCCGCACCACCTCCTGCGCGCGCAACGACGGGTCGGCCGCCAGTTCCACCAGGTCGGCCTCGTCGGCACGGCCCTGCGCGCCCACGATCGGCACCGCGACGGTCTGCCGCAAAGCAGCGGCCGCGACCCCCTCGACGCGCGCGATCGCCGCGACGTCCAGGACCGCCTCGCGTTCCGGCTCGACCACCGCGTCGACGCCGCGCGCCGACCGCGCGAACTCATCGCGCAGGGTGGCCTGCAGGGCGTCGGCCAGCACCATCGTGCCGGACACGAACGCCACGCCGACCACGATGGCGATCGACGACAGCACCAGGCGCAGGAACCGCGCCCGGATTCCGGCCAGTGTCGTTCGCAGCATCACGCCCCCAACGTCGAGAGAGCGGCCAGCACGGACTCCTGCGTGGGCCAGTAGATCTCGCCCGCCACCCCGCCGTCGGCGAGCAGCACCACGCGGTCGGCGTAGGACGCGGCGATCGGGTCGTGGGTCACCATCACCACGGTCTGCCCCAGTTCGCTCACCGAGGCGCGCAGGAACGCCAGCACGTCCGCGCCGGTGCGGGAGTCGAGGTTGCCGGTCGGTTCGTCGGCGAACACCACGTCCGGCCTGCCGACCAACGCCCGTGCGCACGCCACGCGTTGCTGCTGGCCGCCGGACAGCTCACTCGGCTTGTGCCGCAGCCGGTCCCGCAGGCCGAGCATGTCGACGACCCGTGCGAACCACTCGCAGTCGGCGGTGCGGCCGGCCAGCCTCAGCGCGAGCAGGATGTTGTCCTCGGCCGTGAGCGTCGGCAGCAGGTTGAACGACTGGAACACGAAGCCGATCCGGTCCCGCCGCAGCCGGGTGAGCGCCTTGTCGCCCAGCGACGTCAGCTCGGTGCGGCCGAGGTGGACGGTCCCGGAGTCGGCGGTGTCCAGGCCTGCCAGGCAGTGCAGCAGCGTCGACTTCCCCGACCCGGACGGGCCCATGATCGCGGTGAGCTCCCCGGCGCGGAACTCCGCGCTCACCCCGTTCAACGCCCGCACCGCGGCCGGTCCGTTGCCGTACACCTTCACCAGTTCGTGGGACGAAACCGCCCCGCGAACCTCCACTGGGGACACTGTCATCGCACAGGCTCCGCTCTCTCCGGGATTCGAGCGGCCAGACGGCGACGCCGCCCGGCTGGGTTCTCCGGGAGCGGATTTGTGACGCACGCCACAGCGAGGTGAGAACCTCGCGCGCGACACCGACGTCTTGCGGAGTGTGAGAGCGATCCGGGGAAAGCCCGCCGACCTCGACGAGGAGCAGCTCGTGCGCCGTGTCGCACGAGGTGACCGCGCTGCGTTCGAGGAGCTCTACCGCCGCAGCGCACCCTGGTTGACGGTGCGGCTGCGGCGGCGGTGCTCCGACGAGCAGATCGTCGCCGAGGTGCTTCAGGAGACCTACCTCGCGGTGTGGCGGGCGGCCAGTGCCTTCGCGGGCAGCGCGACCGACGGCACCGCGGTCGGCTGGTTGTGGACCATCGCCGCCCGCAGGCTCATCGACGCGTTCCGCAGACGCGCGCACCACGCCCAGCCGCCGAGCGCCGCCGCGGCCGAGCCCGCCACCCGTGCCGCCGAGGACGAGGTGCTCGAAGGCGTGGTCGGCGACGAGGTGGGCGACGCGTTGCGCAGGCTCGCCCCGGAACTGCGGCAGGTGTTGCAGGCGATGGTGCTCGACGGACTGACCGTCCGCGAGACGTCGGTGCTGCTCGGGGTGCCGGAAGGCACCGTCAAGACCCGCGCCAGGCGGGCGAGGATCGCGATGCGGGAGGCCCTGTCATGACCGCGCACCACCCAGGAGAGCAGCTGCTGCTCCGTTACGCGCGGGGCGACGAGGACATCCCCGCCGACGAGCTGTGGGCCGTCGAGTCGCACCTGGAGACCTGTGCGCCGTGCCGAGGCCGGCTGGCACCCGAACCGGTGGCCGACGCGGTGTGGCTGGACCTGGCGCCGTTGCTCGACCACACCCCGCAGATGGCCCCCACACGGCCTTGGCGCCGCCGCCTCGCCGGGTGGGTGTCGCCCGCCGCCGGACCGTGGCTCGCGATGATCCTCGTCGTCACCTTCATCGCCGTGCTGCTCGACCGGCTCACCTCTCTCTCGCCCGACCGCGTCTCATTGGTGCTGCTCGTCGCCCCGGTGCTGCCGGTGCTGGGCGTCGCCGCGTCCTGGAGCAGGGCGCTGGATCCGGCGTACGAACTCGCCACCGCCACGCCCCGCGCCGGACTGCCGCTGGTCTTGCGCCGCACCGCCGCCGTGCTCGCCGTGATGGTGCCGGGTCTGTTGGCGGCCGGATGGTCCAGCGGTGCCTCGCTCGCGCAATGGCTGCTGCCGTGCCTGGCGTTCACCGCGGGCACCCTCGCGCTCGGCGGGCTGGTCGGCGTGACCCGCGCGGCGATCGCCCTGATCGCGCTGTGGGCCGTCGCGATCGTCGCCCCGACCGTGGTGCTGAGCCGCACGTCCGTCGCGTTCGCGCCCGCGGCCGTCCCGGTGTGGGCCGCGGCGCTCGCGCTCGGCCTGCTCGTGATCGCCCTGCGCAGGACCGACTTCACCCGCCTGCGGGCCAACCGATGAGGAACGACATGACCACCCCCACCACGTACGCCTGGGAGATCGCCGCCCACGACCTCGCGGTCAGGGTCGGGCGCAGGCGCATGGCCGTCGACGGCGTCACCCTCACCATGGGCCGCGGCGTGCACGGCCTGCTCGGCCCCAACGGCGCGGGCAAGACGACGCTGATCCGCACCCTCGCCACCGTGCTGCGCCCCACGTCCGGCACGCTCACCCTGCTCGGCGGCCTCGACCTGCGCGAACTGCGCCGCCGCATCGGCTACCTGCCCCAGGAGTTCGGCTACTACCGGCGGTTCACCGTGCGCGAGTTCGTCGAGTACATGGCCTGGCTCAAGGAGATGCCTGCCCGCGACATCCCGGCCGCCGTCCAGCGCGCCGTCGAACGCGTGGGGCTCGCCGACCGCGCCGACGACCGCCTGAAGACGTTGTCCGGCGGCATGGTGCGGCGCGCCGGCATCGCCCAGGCCATCGTCAACGACCCCGAGATCCTGCTGCTGGACGAACCGACCGCCGGGCTCGACCCCGCGCAGCGCATGCGGTTCCGCGAACTGCTCGTCGAACTCGGCACCGACGCCTGCGTGATCGTGTCCACCCACCTCGTCGAGGACGTCGCCACCGCGTGCACCGACGTCGTGCTGCTCGCCGACGGCAAACTCGTCTTCCAGGGCACGCCCACCAAGCTCGCCGCCGCAGGAACCGACGACCACGCGGGTGCCAGCGCCATCGAACGCGGCTACACAGCGCTCCTCGCCGCCCCGAAGCGACAGGGATCGTGGTGAAGGCACTGCGCGTCGAACTGCGCCGCTCAATCGCGCCGTGGGCGGGCCTGGTCCTGGTCGGCGCCGCGGTGACGTTGCTCTACTCGCTGAGTGCGCCGTGGTGGAAAGGCCTGGAGGCGTGGGACGAGCAGTGGCACTCGGCCGCCCAGTGGGTGCGCTTCCTGCTGGTGTTCCTGTGGCCGATGGTCGTCGGAGCGGGCGCGATCGCGGGCCTGCGCGACCACCGCGCCGGCACCGAGGACCTCCTCGCCACCACCGCGCGCCCCGCCTGGCAGCGCGCCGCCGCCACCGCGGGCGCGCTCGCGTTCTGCCTCGTCGCCGCGTACCTGCTGGTGTTCGCGCTCGGCGCCACCCTCGTCGTGGCGCACGGCGGCTACTTCCACCTCGCCTGGCTCCCGATCACCGCGGTCGGCGCACTCGCCGTCGTCGCCGGCGGCTGGCTCGGCATGGGTGTCGCACGCGTCTTCCCCTCGGTGCTCACACCGCCACTGCTCGCCCTGAGCTCACTGATCGCACTCGTGTTCCTGACCGTCTCCCAGGACCCGGTCAGCGAGCCGGAAGTCGTGGTGCCGAACCAGATCACGCTGCTCTCCCCCGCGCTCGGCGCGATGCGGAACGTCTACGACACGGTCGCCACGGCCGCGAACACCGGCCAGGCGATCTGGCTCACCGGCATCGCGCTCACCGGCTTCGGCCTGTACGCCGCCGCCACGACGCGCCTGCGAGTGCTCGCGTTGGCTCCGGTGCTCGTCTCCGCCGCCATCGCGCTCCCGCTTCTCCCTGCCAGGACGTTCGTGCTCAACGAGGCCGCCTCAGCCTCGGTGTGCCGGGAGAACGTGTGCCTGAGCCGCATGCACGAGTCCACACTGGACTCGTTCGCACCGGTGGCCGAGGAAGCGCTGCGACTGCTGGCGAAACTGCCGGACGCACCGACGTCCGTTCGTGAAGTCCCTTACCCCGCACAGAACCAGGGCGGCATCCCGCGCACCGCCGACGTCGTGCCGGTGCACTTCAACGGCGACCCGTTCAGGTTCGCCACGCCAAGCGACTGGCTCGCCGCGCTCGTGGCCGGCGCCGGTACCCCCACCTGCTTCAGCGACCTCGACGGCGACGAGAAGGTCATCCGCGAGGCCGCCGCGCGCACGGCCGTCGCCGCCTGGTTCACCGGCGAGCTCAAGCCGCTGCCCGACTTCCGCTTCATCCGCGAAGGCGCGGCCGAACCCGCCGGCCGTGCGTTGACGGCCTTGCGCTCCCTGCCCGCCGACGAGCAGCTGGTGCGGGTGACCACGGCCCGCCAAGTCGGCCTGTCCTGCCAGGGCGACCAACTCGCGGTGCTCACGGGCGGCACGGGGTGAGAGCGCTGGTGCTGTTCGCGCGATCTCGCCAGATCCCGGCATCCCTTGCGGTCGCGGCACTCTGCTGCCTGCTGGTGCACGCCGTGGCTCCGGTCGCGGACGCCCGGTGGTCGGCGCTGGCGATCACCACCGCCGTCTCCGCCTTCGCCGTCGGACTCAGCGGGCAGGACGCCGACCTCGACGCCACGTCCGCCTGGCCGTGGCCGGTGTACCGCACGGCCCACGTCGTCGCGATCGTCGCCGTCACGACCGCGCTCGTCAGCTCCATCTCGCCGTTGTCGTTCGTGCTGCGCGGATCTGTTGGCCTGGCCGGACTTGCGGCGCTGGGTGCCGCGTTGTTCGGCGGCTACCTGGCGTGGACGCTGCCGTTCGCGTGGTTCACCGTCACGTTCTTCGCCGACAGCTGGCTGCTCGCCCCGACCGGTTCCGTCGCGGCGATGTGGTCAGCCGTGGCGTTCGGCATGGCAGGTACGACCGCTTACGCTTTGATTCGGTCACCACTGAAGCAATAGTGACTAGAGTCACATCTCAGAACCTCTAGTGGGACCCGGATCGTCTTGCGGGACATGAAGATTCTCGCGATGGCCCTCGCCCTGGCGCTGATACCGATCACCCCGGCGTCAGCCACTCCCGCGTTGCGGTTCCAGCCGTGCCCGGACGTTCCCGAAGCCGACTGCGCCACGCTCACCGTGCCCGTCGACCGCGACGACCCAGGCGGCCCGCAGGTCGCACTGGCCGTCGCGCGCCGCAAGGCGACCGACCCGGCACGCCGCATCGGGGTGCTGATGGTCAATCCCGGCGGCCCCGGCGGATCCGCCGCCCAGTACGCCAAGGACGCGCCGAAGGTCTTCAGCGAGGAGGTGCTCGCCCGGTTCGACGTCGTCGGCTACGACCCACGTGGCGTCGGCGACAGCAATCCGATCTACTGCGACACCTCCGCCGTGGGTCTCCCCTACCCCATCGGCCGCCCGGACACCCCGGAACGCTTCGCCCAGCTCACCGCATACAACCACCGCCTCGCCGAGGACTGCCGCACACGCACCGGCCCCGTGTTCGACCGCGTAGACGCACAGAGCGCAGTGCGTGACATGGACGACCTGCGCAAGTCGTTGGGAGAAAAGCAGATCACCTACTACGGCATGTCCTACGGCACGCTGTACGGCCAAAAGTACGCCGAGCGGTACGGCAAACACGTGCGCGCCATGGTGATCGACAGCGTCGTGGACGCCAGTCTCCCACTGGACGGCCTCCTGGCCGCCGGCGCCCGCGCGGGCGAGGACATCTTCACCGAGTTCGTCCGCTGGTGCGGCGCCACACCGACGTGTGCGTTGCACGGCAAGGACATCCCCACCCTCTACGCCGACCTGCGATCCCGAGCCACCCGCGGCGAACTGCACGTCCCAGGCGCCCCGGACCAGCCGCTGACGCCCACCGAACTGGCCAACCGCACCGTCCGCTTCGGCTACGGACCGGACTTCCCGCGCATGGGCCAGTACTTCACCGACCTCGCCGCCCAGCCGGAAGCGAGCTTCGGCACCGCGACCCGCCGCACCCAAGCCGTGCTGTGCCAGGACTTCACCGGCCACCCGGCCAGTGCCGCCGACGTGGCCGCCATGGACTCCCGCGTCCGTGCCGCCGCCCCGAACGTCCAGGCCTCACCGATCTGGAACCAGGCACTCACCTGGTGCGCCGGCTGGCAGGGACCGACCCTCAACCCCGCCCGCCCCTGGCGTCCAGCCACCGCCCAGCAGGTCCTGATGCTGAACTCGCTGCACGACCCCGCGACCGGCTACGAGAGCGCGGTGAGCGTGCACCGGCAAGCCCGCGGCAAGGCGACGCTCGTGACCTACGAGGGCACCGGCCACGGCGTCTACACCCGTACCTCGTGCACCCGCGCGGTCACCGACGCCTACCTGCTCGACCGCACCGTGCCGCGCGACGGCCTGCGCTGCCCGGCGATCTGACGACTCAAGGAGTACGTGCGCGGCGGCGGAACCACGACGGCACCGAGGCCAGCGCCACCACGCCCAGCATCACGAGGCCGGCCGCGGAGAACCCGTTGATCCACTCCTCCGCCACGCGCCCGGCGTAGTAGATCCCCAGCGTCGTGCCGAACGACCACAGCAGAGCGCTCACCGAGATGGCGAGCGCGAACCGCCGCGCCGGGACGGCCAGGGTGCCCGCCAACGGAGCCGCGATCATCCGCAGCACCGCCGAGAAGCAGCTGACCACGACCACCCAGGCACCCCAGCGCTCGAACAGCCCTTCCGTTGCGGCGACGCGGTTCTGGGACAGCACGCGGGGGAACCGCCGCACGAGCTTCTCCAGCACCGCGCGGCCGCCGCGGCGTCCCAGCCGGTAGCCCGCGGCGCTGCCGGCCAGCACCCCGGCCGTCGCGGCCACGCTCACCGCCACCGGGTCGGCCGAGCCCTGGACCGCGAGCAGGGCCGCCGTCGTCAGGACCACGCCGCCGGGCAGGGGCAGGCACAGGAACTGGCCGCCGATCAGGAGGAACACGGCGACGTACACCACCGCCACCGGCACTTCGGACAACCACGCCTGCATCCCGAACTCCCTCAAGTGGCCGGTCGATGCGCACTACGGTAGCTTGTTCATTAGCCGAATGGCTAACCAAACTTCGGGAGAGGGATCCGTTGACGAACGTCGTACTGCTCGGCGCCACCGGACTGGTCGGCCACGGCGTGCTGCACAGCTGCCTGAACGACTCCTCGGTGACGCGGGTGACCGTGATCTCCCGCCGCCCGCTGGAGATCACCCACCCGAAGCTCGAGGTGGTCCTGCACGACGACTTCACCGATTTCCGGCCCGTCGCGGCCCGTCTCGGTCAGGTCGACGCGTGCTTCTACTGCATCGGCGTGCCGTCCGCCGGGGTCGAGGAGGCCGAGTACGCGAAGGTGACCGTCGACTACGCCGTCGCGGCGGCTGACGCGTTCCTCAACCCCGGACTGACCTACGTCTACGTGTCCGGCGCGAGCGCCTCGCCCGGCTCGCGCCTCATGTGGGCGCGGGTGAAGGCACGCGCGGAGGAAGCGCTGCTGGCGTATCCGTTCCACACCTACGTTTTCCGGCCGGGTTACATCAAGCCGATGTACGGGGCCCATCCGCGTGTGAAGGCCGTGCGCGCCGTCTACGCGGCGACGGCCTGGCTCTACCCCCTGCTCAAGAAGATGTTCCCGGAGACGACGACCTCGACGGGCGCGATCGGCAAGGCGATGATCGCGGTGTCCCGAATGGACGGTGCCGGGCCGCGAACGTTGACCAGCGGCGCCATCAACCGGCTCGCGGGAGAGTGAGCCTCACGTCAGATCTCAGCCGCAGAGGACGAGATCCGGCTCGAACGCCCGCAGCAGCAGGTCGCGCATGCGGTCCGACCGCATCTCGGTCGACGACGCGAGGATCTGGACCGCCAGCCCGTCGGCCATCGCGATGAAGCGATCGGCGAGGGCCTCGACGTCGGCGCCACCGCACAGGCCGTCCTCGCGGCACTCCCCCAGCAGGTCCACGACGATGCGGCGCCAGTCCGCGTAGACCAGTCGCTGGACCGGGCGCAGGCGCGGTTCGAGCATCGCCTGGCTCCAGAACTGGACCCACACCGACCACTCGTCCACGTCGTCGGTGGCGAGCGGGAGCTGCACCTCGACCAGGCGGCGGAGCTTGTCGCGCGCCGAGGTCGCCTGGCCGAACTCCCGTTCCACGCGGGCGCGGAAGCTCCGGGCGTAGTGCTCCATCGCGGCGTGCAGGACCGCTTCCTTGGTCGGGAAGTGGTAGTGCACGGTCGCGCTGCTGGTGCCGCAGTGGCGCGCGATGTCGGACACGCGCACGTTGTGGTAGCCGCGCCGGGCGATCAACACGGTGGCGGCGGCGAGGATCTGGTCGCGGCGCTGCTGCGCCGTCACGGCCTCCGCGCGCTCGCGGACACCATCGGCGACAACGGGTTCCGGGCCGACGCCCCGCGTCAGGTAGGCGACCGTCACGGAACAGGCCTGGGCGATGGCCGCGATCTCCTCGTCGCGCAGCCGCCTCGTGCCGCGCAGGGCCTTGGACAACGCCGTCGGGTCCATCCCGATGCGCACGGCCAGTTCGCGCTGCGACAGCGTGACCGCCCGCAGCGCCGTCCGCACGCGCGAGGACAAGCCGGTCATCTGGGATTCTTCAACGCCGTCATCACCTCATCGGCGGCCCGCTCGCCGGAGGTGATCGCGCCGTCGACGTAGCCGTTCCAGACCGACGCGGTCTCGGTGCCGGCCCAGTGCACGTTGCCGGTAGGGGCACGCCAGCCGTGCTCACCGTATTCGGTCCAGCCACCGGGATACACGAAGCACGCGTAGCCGCCGATGGTCCAGCCGTCCTCGGACCAGGCCATCTCGGCGTAGTCGATGGGCATGCGCGCTCGCGGTCCGGCGACCTCGGCCAGCGCCGAGAGGACGTCGGCACGCCGGACGGTGTCGGGCGCGGCGGCCCAGCGGTCCACTCGGTCGCCGTAGACGAACGCGACGAGTACGCCCCGTGACGCGTCCTCGGGCGAGTTGTCGAACACGACGCCCACCGGGTTGCGGCTGTAGAGGGTCGCGATGCCGGAGCGGTCCTTCTTGCGCCAGAACGGTTCCTCGTACACCGCGTGGATCTTCGCGACCCGTCCCATCGGCGTGTGCCCGGTCCAGCCGCGACGCGCCTGCGGGAGTGCGGGTTCGAAGGAGATCCGCCCCAACGCCGCCGGCGGCACGGTGACGATCGCACGCCGTGCGCGGACCACTCCCTTGCCGGTCACCGCTTCGACGCCGTCCGGAACGTGCCGGATCTCCCGCACCGGCTCGTCCAGCCGCACGACACCGGGCATCGACTTGGCCAACGCCAGCGCGAGCGCGTCCGCGCCATCGGAGAAACGGGACTCCTGCGCGCTTCCTGCGGTGTCCATCAGCTGCCCGAACCCGCCGGCCGAAGCGACGTAGAACAACACGTGGAAGAACGAGATCTCCCGCGGCTCGCAGCACCACACGCCCTGCACGGTGAGAGCCAGTCTGCGCAACGCGTCCTCGTCGCTGGTCTGCGTACCGAAGAACTCCTCTGCGGACAACGCGTCGAGCTCGGCGAACCGCGGTGTGAGCCACGGCCGTTGCAGGTCGACGGTCAGCGCGAGATCGTCGAGCGACTTGACGACGCGGTGGTAGTCGTCGATGCCGGGACCGGACCTCGGCACGGCGCCGGAGTAGTCGGAGCGGGTGTCGTCGTGCCAGATCTCGACGTGCTCGCCGGTCTCCCACGTCGGGAACGTCGCGCAGCCGAACTTGGCCGCGAGCTCGTGAAAACGCTTCTGCGACGGGCCGATCCACTGTCCACCGTGGTCCACGCGCACCCCGGACGACAACACCTCGCTGAACACCCGGCCGCCCACACGATCAGCGGCCTCCAGCACGACGACGGTGAGTCCGGCGGCCGTGAGCCGGGACGCGGCGGCCAGCCCCGCGTAGCCGGCACCGACGATCACGACGTCGGCAGAACGCTGCTCCAGTCCAGTCACGCCGCACACGATTGGGCAACGCTGACCCGGCAGTCAAGCTCCGCCGGGAAAATTGCGATTCGGCTGACTAACGGGGCGGGAGCATTCGGTGGATCACGGGCAGCACGAGCGATCTGGGCGGATCCCAGACGTGCCGGTCCTCGAACGGCCACGCGTAGGTCAGGGCGCCGTCGCGAACGCAGTCGAGCAGCCCGGGCTCCGCGAGTTCGCGCGCCGACCACTCGTAGAGCCGCTGCATCCTCGGCACGATCATGCCGAAGTCGACGAGCCGCGCGAACCCGTGTTCCTGGGCGAGGTAGTACCGGACGTCGTCGCGCAGCGGGTACTCCTCCGGGAGCACGCGGGAGAGCTGCAGGAAGATCCCCGTCATGCCCAGCCTGGGGTCGCCGAGCAACGGCGCGAGCGCGCGCAACCAGCCCAATGACATCCGCGGCGCTGCCACCAGGGCGTGCGTGTAGAGCACCCGGCACAGGATGACGTTCATGAAGAACCGCTCGGGCTCGCTCTCGGCCTCCGCGAGCCCGCGGTGCTCCAGGTAGGCCGCGACCACGCTCCCGTTGTGCGCGCGGTACCAGGCCTCCGCGGTGGGGTTGAGCGCGAACGCCAGCCACTGGGCGGCCGAGTGCGACGACGGCGGGCCACCCAGCCCACCGCTCAGACCGACCGCCTCACACCCGTCGCGCAGGATGCGTTCGTTCACCGCACGCCACCACGGACTGCCCGGCCGCGCGTGGAACGCCGGTTGCAGCACGCCACGCCCCAGTTGCCAGCGCATGAACGACCGCGCCGCCCGCCGGAACGGCAGGTGCTGGGGCGCCTGGCCGAACGGGCCGTAGTAGCAGCGTTCCATCAACGCCAGCCGGCCGGCGGGGTCGTCGCGGACCATCGCCACCCGCTGCCCGGCCCAGGCCGCGGCCTCCGCCATCACGTCAGAACTGGTCGCCGCTCGTCAGCTGGTGTTCCATCGCGTCCGCACGGCCGACCAGCAGCGCGAGCGGGCGTTCGAACTCCTCGCGGACGCTCAGGTCCTCCAGCGGCACCACGTGCTTGAGCAACGCGAGTCCGTCCACCACGGCAGCTCCACCGACCTGCGGCTCGCCCGCCAGTTCGAGGAACCGGTTCAGGTCGAGGTCGGCGGCACGACCGACCGGCGAGGAGATCTCCACCCACGCCGTGCCGTCGAGGTCCGGCAGGTGGTGCACGGAGACCTGCTGCGTCCGCTCGCCGTCCGTGGCGAGCCGGAAGCGCAGCCAGGCGTCGGACTCCTCCAGCACCTCGTACCGCAGCCGAACATAGTTGATCACTTCGACCCAGGACGTCACGCCCGGTTCCGCCTCTCTCACGGCTTTTCCCATCACCACCGTAATGCGGGCACCGGGCGTTCGTGTTGCTTTGGACGATCGTGTCGAGACGGTGTCACAACCGAAACGTACGGCGTCCTGCCCCACAGGAACCTGGCCTGACCTGCGGATTGCAGAAAACCCGCGAGCCGTCCGTCAAGGCCCTCACCGCACTGTTCCCCGGTACCGCTGGAACGCTGGTCGACTCCGGTACCTGGAAGGAGCTGGACCAGCGAGGCCTCGGCGGCCGGACGGTCGGCTACAAGCCGTTCACGCTGACGACGAACGTCGCGGGCGGGATCACCAACGTCCGCATCACCGTGCGGGACATCGATCACACGATCGTCGCCAAGGTCCACTGCTACTACTACATGACCAGCTGCTGACCTCAGCCGAACTGGACGAGCAACGAGCCGGCGACGAGCAGTGAAAGCCCTGTCACGCGACCGGACGTGAACGGCCTGCGCGGCATCCGGAACAGCCCGCGGTGGTCGATCAACGCCGAGGCGAGCTGCTGCCCGGTGACGGTGAGCACCACGGTGGTCGCGGCGCCGATCTCCGGGATGAGCAGGAACGTCGCGGTGACGTAGGCCGCCGCGCACCCGCCGCCGAGCCAGCCCCACCACGGCATGTCCCTGAGGGGCGCCAGGGCCGGCGACGGTGTGCGGTTGAACAGCAGCACCACCGCGATGGCGAGCGTCGCCACGGCGAAGCTGATCAGGGCGACAGCGATCGGCGCGTGCAGGTCGGCGCGCAGCCGGGCGTTGATCGCCCCCTGCACCGGGAGCACGGCACCCGCCACGACGCCGAGTCCGATCCAGCCCACGTGCCTGGTCTTCGGCCGGGCGATCACGGTGATCCCCGCGAGCACGGCCACCGCGCCGATCACGATGCCCGCGGAGAGCGGTTTCTGGTGCAGGCCGAACAGTCCGAACAGGTCCAGCACCACCGACGCGAACATCTGACCCGTCACGAAGAGCCCGACGGCGGCGAGCGCGCCCAGCCGCGGGAACAGCAGGATGCCGCTGGTGATGTAGAGCGGACTGGCCAGTCCGCCCAGCAGGTGCCACGGCTCGACGTCGGGCACCAGCGCCACCGCGCCGATCGTGCCGGTCGCCACCGCGAGCACGGCGAGCACGGCCGCGGCGAGGCCCAGTTGCAGCGTCGACGCCCCGTACGGCGTGCCGACCGCTTTGGTCAGCTGCAGGTTCGCCGACGCCTGCACGGCGAGCAGACACCCGGCGAGCAGCGCTGACCCCAATAACGCGAAGTACACGACAACAACCCCCAAACAAGTGGACACAGTGTCCGCTAAGCCAGGGTAGGCACGAAGTGGACGCTCTGTCCACTTGTTCGGTGATCGCGTACGATCCGTTCATGGTCATCGGGCAGCCACCGGCCAGGGAACGCGCCGACGCCGCGCGCAACCGGGCGCGCGTGCTGGCCGCCGCCGAGGAGCTGTTCGCGACCAAGGACGCCCGCCAGGTCACGATGGACGAGATCGCGCGCGCCGCCGGCGTCGGCCGCGCCACCCTGTACCGGCGCTACCCGGACCCGGCCTCCGTCGCCGCGGCCCTGCTGGACGAGCACGAACGCGTGCTGCAGGAACAACTGATGGGTGGTCCCCCGCCGCTGGGCCCCGGCGCACCACCGGCCGAACGGCTCGCGGCGTTCTACACGGCCATGACGGGTCTGCTCGAACGACACCTGCACCTCGCGCTCGGAGCGGAGACCGGCGACGCCCGCTTCCGCACCGGCGCCTATGGTTTCTGGCGGCTGCACGTGCTGGCGCTCCTGACCGAGGCCGCCGTGCCGGACCCGAACGGCCTGGTCGAGGTGCTGCTCGCGCCGCTGGCCCCCGAGCTCTACCAGGAACAACGACGGCGCGGCCTGTCCCCGCACCAGATCACGGACTCGCTGACGTGGCTGAGCCGGCTGCTGAACACCTGAGAACGAAGGCGGACCAAAAGCGTGGCCACTGCCAATGAGAGCGCCGTGAAACTCGCGGTGCTCATCGACGCGGACAACGCCCAGCCCTCGATCACCGAGGCGCTGCTGGCCGAGATCGCCAAGTACGGGACCGCGCACGTCAAGCGCGCGTACGGCGACTGGACCGGCACGAGCCTGAAGGGCTGGAAGGACCACCTGCTGGCCCAGTCGATCCAGCCCATCCAGCAGTTCGCGTACACCACCGGCAAGAACGCGACCGACGCGGCGATGGTCATCGACGCGATGGACCTGCTCTACTCCGACCGCTTCGACGGCTTCTGCATCGTCTCCAGCGACTCGGACTTCACCCGCCTCGCCGCCCGGCTGCGCGAGTCCGGCCTCACCGTCTACGGCTTCGGCGAACGCAAGACGCCGAAGCCGTTCGTCGCGGCCTGCGACAAGTTCATCTACGTCGAGAACCTCGCCTACCCCGAGGCCGCTACCCCGGCCGAGACCCCGTTGCTGCCGAAGTCGACGACCTCCGCCGCCCAGCTCAAGGGCGACACCACCCTGGTCAAGCTGCTGCGCAACGCCGTCGAGGCGGCGTCGGACGACGACGGGTGGGCGACGCTCTCCGCCGTCGGCAGCATCATCACCAAGCAGCGCCCCGAGTTCGACTCCCGCACCTACGGCTACTCGAAGCTCAGCGACCTGATCACCGCGACCACGCTGTTCGAGGTCGACCGCCGCGGGCCGCGCGAGGGCAAGCAGTCGGCGGTCTACGTGCGCGACCGCCGACGGTGACCTGCTTCGATCAACGCCAGCCGAGCGCCGGCGCCACGTGCGTGAGGATGTTCTCCAGCACGTGCACGTTGAACTCGACGCCGAGCTGGTTGGGCACGGTCAGCAGGAGCGTGTCGGCCTCCGCGATCGCCTCGTCCCCCGCGAGCTCCTCGACCAGCACGTCCGGCTCGGCGGCGTAGGACCGGCCGAAGATCGCCTTGTTCGGCCCGTCGATGAAGCCGATGGAGTCGGTGCTCCTGCCGTCGGCGCCGAAGTACGCGCGGTCGAGGTCCGTGGTGAGCGCGAAGATGCTGCGCGACACCGAGACCCGCGGCTCGTGCTGGTGGCCGGCCTCGGTCCACGCCTTGCGGAACGCCCTGATCTGATCGGCCTGCTGGACGTGGAACGGCGCGCCGCCCTCGTCGAACTTCAGCGTCGAGCTCATCAGGTTCATGCCCTGCTTCGCCGCCCACACGGCGGTGCCGTTGGAGCCTGCGCCCCACCAGATCCGGTCGCGCAGGCCCGGCGCGTGCGGTTCGACGCGCAGCAGACCGGGCGGGTTCGGGAACATCGGGCGGGGCGCGGGCTCCGCGAAACCGCTGCCTTCCAGCACCTTCAGGAACAGCTCGGTGTGCATGCGGGCCATGTCGGCGTCGGTCTGGCCCTCGGCGGGCTGGTAGCCGAAGTGCCGCCACCCGTCGACGACCTGCTCGGGCGATCCCCGGGAGATGCCGAGCTGGAGCCTTCCGCCGGCGATGAGGTCGGCCGAGCCGGCGTCCTCGACCATGTACATCGGGTTCTCGTAGCGCATGTCGATCACGCCGGTGCCGATCTCGATGCGGTCGGTCTTCGCGCCGATCGCGGCGAGCAGCGGGAACGGCGAGGCGAGCTGCCGTGCGAAGTGGTGCACGCGGAAATAGGCGCCGTCCGCGCCGAGCTCCTCCGCGGCCACCGCGAGGTCGATCGACTGCAGCAACGTGTCCGCCGCCGACCTCGTCTGCGAGTGCGGGCTGTCCGTCCAGTGCCCGAACGACAGAAAACCGATCTTCTTCATGCCGTACAAGATAGTTCAATCTTCAAGTAAATGCCCATGACGCGTGCGTCACGCCCGGCGGAGCAGCCGATGCGTGCGCCGGACCGCCGCCAGACGTTCGTCGCCGTTGATCGCGAGCGCCCGGACCACCGGGTCGTCGGGGCCCCTGCGCTGCCGGATCTCGGCCAGCCTGCCGTGCACCGTCGTCGGCTGGCCGTCCGGACCGGTGCTCATGTCGCAGTACCAGAGCGCGTCGCGGAGCCGGCCGCGGTTGTCCGGGAACTCGCCCAGGCCGTCGGCGAGCCCGACCAGCCCGGCGACCGCGGCCGCGCCGGAGTGGTGCGCCACCAGGCCGCAGATCCGGTCCGAGACGCCGGCCCGGCGCAGGTAGCGCGCCCCGTCGAGCGAGTGCAGACCCGTGTCGGTCAGCTCGGCCGCGTAGCCGATGTCGTGCACCCACGCCGCCGCCACGAGCAGCTCGCGTTCCTCCTCGGGCAGCACCCGTGCCACGTGTTCGGCACGACGCGCCACACCGGCCGTGTGCGCCCAACGGCGTGGCAGCTCCGCGGCGAGCAGGCGGCGTGCCGTGTTCCGCGCCCAGCTCGACAGGAACGTCCCCGGCGTCTCCTGCGTCGGGAACGCCCGTGCGGAGGCTCGCACCTCACGGGCCACGAACAACGGCACGTAGTCCTGCAGCCGGGCACCGCCGAACCGCGCCCGCGCCCGTTCGATCCACTCGTGCACGATGCTCGGTGGCACGTCGTGGAACTCGCGGACCAACTGGGACTCCAGGCGTCGGATCCGGTCGTCCGCCTGGCTCACAACCTCCGCCGTGGTCGTCACGCCGTCCACGGTAAGCCCTCCCATCGGATGGTGAGAGGGCCCATCGAAGGGTTCTAGTGTCCGGCGCGCAGGCGGAGCAGTTCGGCGCGGGCGTGGACGACCTCGTTCGTCTCGCTCCCCCGCGCGTGGGCGAGGTCGCGGGCGAGGTCGGCCGCCGCGTCCAGCAGGTGCCGCGCCCTGCTCCGGCTGTGCACCAGCTTCCGGAACGCCTTGCGATCCTTCCCGGCGCCACTGACCGCCGCGAGCAGCGCGGGATCGATGACGCCCGCATCCGACTCCGGCTGCAGCAACTGGCGAACCCAGATCCGCTCCTGCCTGGCCGCGTGCCGCGCGACGTAGAACAGGGTGAGCAGCTCGACGATCGCGATCACGAACGGGAGCAGGACCGCGAGAAGCGCGTTGCCGCCGCTCAGGCCGCCCATGTCGTCCCACGCGAAGTGGAACACCATGGCGGTGAGCATGGTCAGGACGCCGCGCGGCACGTTGCGCTCGCCCGGTGTGCGGCCGAGGACCCACATCAGACCGGCGCAGAAGATGGCGCTGAACAACGCGTGCGACACGATGCCGGCCGCACCGCGGATCAGGAACATCTGGAACGAGGAGGCGATCTGGTCGGCGCCGAACGTCTGCGCCGCGCCGTTGTAGACGTAGAGCACGTCCTCGAAGACCTGGAAGCCCAGGCCGATGAACGCGCCGATGATGAAGCCGTCGTAGGCGCCGCGCACCAGCCGCGGGGCGAGGCCGATCAGCAGGACCAGCCCCAGCGCCTTGCCGAACTCCTCGTTGATCGGCGCGGTGAGGCCGGCGGACCAGTCGGCGGCGAAGGCCGTGCCCCCGACCTTCGTCCAGATCTCCAGCAGCGCGTTGTTCGCCGGCAGCGCGATCCAGAACGGCGCCGCGAGCCCACCCCACACGAACGCCGTCGCGAGGAGGGCGGCGGGTTGCGCGGTGTAGCGGTTCTGGTGGCGAAGGAGCAGCAGCCACGGCACCAGGTACAGGCCGAACAACACCACACCGCCGGTCAGGGCCGGGCTGTAGAAGTGGGCGCCGGGACCGAAGTAGCGCAGCACCGCCAGCGCACCCCCGCCGACTCCCACCAGGTAGACCCAGAACGCGAGGTTGCGCGGCTGGACGAACCGGAACGGCTCCCCCCAGCCCGACTGCTCGATCGCGGCGAGCTGCGCGGTCTTCGCTTCGGATGTCGTGGTCATCGGGACGCTCCAGGGGTGATGCCGCGCAGGAACGTGGCCACGGTGTCCTGCAGACGCTCGAACTGACCCGGCGCCGTGCGAACCCTGACCAGCAGCGCCGGCGCCGCCTCGGCCTCACCGGATGCGGCGGCCATCTTGAACGCGACGTCGAGCGCGTCCCCGTTCGGCGAGCTGCTGCCCTGCGCGACGCCGACCAGCCCACTCGCAGTCGTCACCGTGCCGCGCGACCCGTCCACCCCCGGTGGGCTGCCCTCCGACCGCTGGACCTGGTCGAGGAACGCGTCCGCGGTCCCGGTGAACGACGTGCCCCGCAGGGAGATCGTCGCGCCACCCGCCGCCAGCTGCACCTGAAGGCTGGACGGCGACGCCGAGCCGGCACCGGTCAGGGTGCCGCTCTCCAGCTGCCAGCCCACCGGCGGCACGGCGGTCGCGCCGTCACCGAGGTCCAGCACGTCACCGGCGCGGATCTCGTTGTGCCACGGGATGGCCGCGTTCAGGGCGGGCAGGCCGTAGAGGAGCAGCAGCGCGATCACCAGGACGCTCAGGGCAGGTGCGAACGTCCGCCGATCCAGTCCGAGGAACCGGTGCTCGACCGGCACCCACCCCCGCGGTGTTGTGTCCGTCATCCAGAGCCCCTCTCACGGCCGTTCCCGGCATCACTTGACCACAGATGGCCTGGCTCGGCACGGCGTGATCGTGTTGCTTCCGGCACATGATCGGCTTTGGCTGGCGTTGGAGCATGAGCGCGACATTGAGCGGCGACGACACGCTGGTCCTGCCCGAGTTCGACGCGCCGCCCGCCGACCCGATCGCCCTGCTGGGCGAGTGGTTCGACCTGGCGGTCCGGCGCGAGGTGCGGGAACCGTTCGCCATGGTGCTCGCCACCGCCGACGACCGCGGCCGTCCGTCCAGCAGGGTCGTGCTGTTCAAGGAGATCGCGGACGGCGGGCTGGTCTTCGCCGGGTCAGGCGCCGGCCGCAAGGGACGCGATCTCGCGGCAAACCCCTGTGCGGCGGCGACGTTCCACTGGCGGGAGACCTTGCAGCAGATCAGCGTCACCGGCTCGGTCGAGCGCCTGCCCGCCGAGGTGTCCGACGCGCTGTTCGCCGACCGGCCGCGTGCCGCTCAGGCCGCAGTGATCGCGTCGGAGCAGAGCGCGCCCATGAACGACGAGGCCGCCCTGCACGAACGGGCGCGGCGCCTGGTCGAGAGCGGCGATCCGTTGACGCGGCCGGACACCTGGACCGGCTACCGGCTCGTCCCAGAGGAAATCGAGTTCTGGCAAGGAAAACCGAGCCGCCTGCACCGACGGCTGCGCTACACCCGCACCGACGTCGGATGGTCGCCGCAGCGGCTACAGCCCTAGCAACGGCGCGGGATCACCGGACCGCCACCCGGCCGGGAGGATCGCCAGGGCGGCACCGCCCGCCGCTCCCCCGAGGAACGCGGCCCGGTGACCGGCGAGCACCTGGCCGTCCCAGGTGACCGGCACGATCCGCACGCCCTGGGCCGGCGCGCGCACGTCACCCGTGACCGGTACGAGCGGGAGGACCGGCAGCGGCGCACCGGTCAGGCCGCGCAGCACCGAGTCCAGCACCGTGTGAGCGGCGACGAGCGCGGCGAACGGGTTGCCGGGCAGCCCGACGAGCCACCGCCCGCCCAGTTCCGCCACGAGCTGCGGGTGTCCCGGCTTGCACGCCACGGTGTCCACGACCCAGCGGCCGGACGCGTCGACGAGGCCGCGCAGCTGGTCCGTGGTGCCGACCGAGGTGGAGCCGGTCACGACGACCACGTCCGCCGTCACGCCCGCGAGCACTTCGGCGAGCAGGCCCGGTTCGTCCGGCACGTGCGCGAAGCCGGCGAGGTCGGCGCCGAGCGAGGTGATCAGCGACGGCAGCATCGGGCCGAGCGCGTCCCGCACCCGGCCGTCGCCACTGGTGCCGTAGTGCACCAGTTCGCTGCCGGTGACCAGCACGTGCACGTGCGGACGCGGGCGGACCAGCAGTTCGTCGTGGCCGCCGGTCGCGGCCAGTCCGAGCAGCGCGGGTCCGGCGCGGGTTCCCGCCGCCGCGAGCACGGCTCCGGCGACGCAGTCCTCGCCCGTCCGGCGGATGTGCCCGCCCGCGAGACCGTGGACCGCCGAGCCCTCGACGGTGGCGTCCTCGACCGGCAGCACGGCGGTCGCACCCACCGGGACCTGGGCGCCGGTCGAGATCTCCACCGCTTCTCCGGAACGGAGGTCGGCGCCGCGCTCACCTGCGCGAACACGTCCCACCAGCTGCCACGGTCCGGGCCCGCCCACCGCGTAGCCGTCCATCGCCGAGGTGTCGAAAGCGGGCAACGGCGTGCGGGCGCACAGGTCCGCGGCCAGGGTCAGTCCGGCGGCCTCGGCGAGGCTCACCAGGCGTGGCGTCAGCGGGACGGGCGCCTGGTGCGCGAGCTCACGCGCACGTTCCCATGTCACCTCACGGACATCCGCCTGCAGAACACGCATGCACACACGGTGCCTGAAGCGGATGTCCGTCCGGTTACCGGGTCCTCACCCGGCGCCGGTCAGGCCAGCGCGGCGATGACCTGGTCGGAGCTGACCGGGAGCGAGAACATCGGGTAGTCGAACGTGATCGCGTTGTCGTGCTCGGCGACCGACGTGGCCGCCACGCAGTCGGTCAGCGTGATGACGCGGTAGCCGTTCTCGTAGCCGGTGCGCATGGTCGACTCGACGCAGCAGTTGGTGAGGAACCCGCCGAGCACGATCGTCGTGATGCCCTTGCTGCGCAGGATGAAGTCGAGGTTGGTGCTGGCGAACGTGTCCAGCCCGCGCTTGCCCTCCACCACGATGTCCCCGGCCTGCGGCGCGAGCTCGTCGGTGATCGCGGCGCCCCAGCTGTCCTTGACGAACGCGTTGCCGTCCACGACTCCCTTGAGAATCCCGTACGGGTGCGCGGAGATCTCGTGGTAGCCCTGCGCGAACGTGATGGGCGCGTGCATGATCGTCGCACCGGCGGCGCGGGCCGCCGAGACGACCGCGATGGTCTTGTCGAGCATCCCCGTCTTGTCCATCACCTCGGACACCGCGCCGTGCAGCACGCCGCCCTCGCTGGTGAAGTCGTTCTGGTACTCGATCAGGACCACGGCGGTCGTACTGGGGTCCAGCGTCAGTTCGCTCATGCCCTCATCGAACGTCCGGCCGCCGTCCTGCGGCAATCACCGAACCGGGTGTTCGCGCGTCACCACTGGTAGGGCAGGAACTTCCCGTCGAGGGTGACCACCACCCGGTCGCCGGCCGGGTCGGCGACGCGTTCGACGTTCATCCGGAAGTTGATGGCGCTCATGATCCCGTCGCCGAACTGCTCGTGGATCAGTTCCTTGATCGTCGGCCCGTAGACCTGCAGGACCTCGTAGAACCGGTAGATCGTGGGATCGACCGGCACCGCGGTCTCCAGCGCACCCCGGCTCGGCTGCGACGTCAATGCCTGGACCTGCTCGTCCGTCAGTTCCAGCAGCTCACCCGCAATCCCCGCGACCTCGGCCGGCACCGGGTGCTGCCCCAGCAACGCCGAGGTCGTCCACACCAGTGGCCGGTCGAGCGCCTCCGCGATCGCGGACCAGGTCAGCCCGAGCCGGGCCTTCGCCGCCAGAACCGCCTGCCCTGCCTCACTTTTCGCGTTCATGAGGCTGGTGGTCAGCTGTTCGTGGAGTACGAGTGCGCGCCCGTGCCCGCGAGCTTGCCGGCCTCGACGATCAGGTACTCGTCGCGGATCGGCGTGCCCGCGAAGAACGACTCCAGGATCTCCCTGGTGCCGGCCGCGTACCGGGCCTGCGCGGACAGCGAACTGCCGGAGATGTGCGGCGTCATGCCGTGGTGCGGCATGGTGCGCCACGGGTGGTCGGCGGGCGCGGGCTGCGGGAACCACACGTCGCCGGCGTATCCGGCGAGCTGACCGCTTTCCAGGGCGCGCACGACGGCGTCGCGGTCGGCGATGCGGGCTCGGGCGGTGTTGATCAGGTAGGCGCCGCGCTTCATCGTCGCGATCAGGTCGTCGTCGAACAGGCCCTCGGTCTCCGGGTGCAGCGGCGCGTTGATCGTCACGACGTCGCAGTGCGGCACCATGGCCGCCGCCGACTCGTGGAACGTCAGGTTGTACTCGCGCTCGACGTTCTCGGGCAGGCGGTGCCGGTCGGTGTAGTGCAGGTGCATGTCGAACGGCGCCAGCCTCTTCAGCACCGCCAGACCGATGCGTCCGGCCGCGACCGTGCCGACGTGCATGCCTTCGACGTCGTAGGAGCGGGCCACGGCGTCGGCGATGTTCCAGCCGCCGTCCAGCACGATCTGGTGCGAGGGAACGAAGTTGCGCACCAGGTTCAGGATCGACATCACCACGTGCTCGGCGACGCTGATGCTGTTGCAGTACGTCACCTCCGCCACCGTGACACCGTGCTCGATCGCCGCGTCCAGGTCGACGTGGTCCGACCCGATGCCCGCCGTCAGCGCCAGCTTCAGCTTCGGCGCACGGGCGAGCCGCTCCTTCGTGAGGTAGGCGGGCCAGAACGGTTGCGAGATCACGACGTCCGCGTCCACGAGCTCGCGATCGAACGCCGAGTCGGGGCCTTCCTTGTCGGACGTGACGACGAGGGTGTGCCCCTGGCTCTCCAGGAACTGGCGCAGCCCCAGCTCACCGGACACGCTGCCGAGCAGGTGGCCCGGCGTGAAATCGACGGCGGACGGCGTCGGCAGCGTCTGACCACCCGGATAGCCGTCGAGGTGCGGCAGGTCGTTCCGCGCGTAGGTCTGGGGGTAGCCGGTGACCGGGTCGTCGTAGAGCACGCACAGGACCTTCGCCATTGCAGGTCTCCCGTTCGGAAGTCGTTGTGGTGCCTCGACCTTCCTCCCGGGATCGGCGCGCTGTCCAAGCGAACGTTCCTATCGCCTGATAGCCGCCGGCTATCACACCGGATAGACGTGGGTCTCGGTCGCCTTCACCGCCGCCCACAACTCGTCGCCGGGACGCAGCCGCAGGTCGGCGAGCGTGGCCGTGGTGATGTCCGCGAGCACGTTCGGCGCGCCGTCCAGGCGGACCCGGGTCGTGTGCGCGTGCTGTTCGATCGCGGCGACCGTGACCGGCCAGACGTTGCGCGGACTGCCCTCCGGCTTCTGAGCGTGCAGGCTCACGGCGTTGGGCGGGAACACGACGTGCACCGGACCGTTGACAGGCATGGGAATCGTGAGCCGGCCACCTCCGTCCAGGTCGACGTCGGTGCTCGACGCCTTGCCGCGGTAGAAGTTCAGGCCGACGAGGTTGGCGACGTAGTCGGTGCGCGGTTGGCGGGCCACCTCGGCGGGCGGGCCGGACTGCACGGCACGGCCGCCTTCCAGGATCACCAACCGGTCCGCGAGCACCATGGCGTCCAGCGGATCGTGCGTCACCAGCAGCGTGTGGCCGCCGAAGTCGGCGAGGTGCCGGCCCAGTTCCGAACGGACCTGCAGGCGGGTGCTCGCGTCCAGCGCGGCGAGTGGTTCGTCGAGCAGCAGCAGGCTGGGGCCGGTCGCCAACGCCCTGGCCAGCGCGACCCGTTGAGCTTGGCCTCCCGACAGGGAACGGGGTTTCGCCTGCGCGTGGCCGTTCAGCCCGACCCGATCGAGCCAGCGCGCCGCCTCGGCCCGTGCTTCGGCCCGGCGAGTGCCACGGGCTCTGAGTCCAAAAGCGACGTTCTCCAGCGCGGACATGTGCGCGAAGAGCAGGTAGTCCTGGAACACCACGCCGATCGGTCGTTTCTCGGCAGGCACGAAGTCCTCGCCGTCCCAAGTGGACTCGCCGACCGTGATGTGCCCGGAGTCCAACGGAAGCAACCCGGCGAGAGCACGCAGCGCGGTGGACTTGCCCGCGCCGTTCGGGCCGAGCAGCGCGACGACCTCGCCCGGCGCGATGGTCACGTCGAGGTCGAGGGAGAAGGTGCCACGTGTGACGCGCAGCTCCGCGTTCAGGGTCACGTCGGCCCGCTGATCCACCGGTCGCGCAGACCGGCCAGCACTCCGACGGACACCAGCAGCAGCACGATGCTCAGCACGATGGCCGCGTCCGGATCCGTTTCCAGGGCGAGGTAGACCGCCAGCGGCATGGTCGTCGTCTCGCCGGGGAAGTTGCCCGCGAACGTGATCGTCGCTCCGAACTCCCCCAGCGCCCGCGCCCAGCACAACACCGCGCCCGCCACCACGCCCGGCAGCACCGACGGCAACGTCACCCGCCGGAACGTCAGCCACTTCGAGGCGCCCAGGGTCGCCGCGGCCTCCTCGTAGCGCGGATCGGCGGCCCGCAGCGCGCCCTCGACCGAGATCACCAGGAACGGCATCGCCACGAACGCCTCGGCGACGACGACTCCGGCCGTAGTGAACGGCAACGAGATGCCGAACCACGCGTCGAGGTGCTCCCCGATCAGTCCGCGGCGGCCGAGCACGAGCAGCAACGCGACACCGCCGACCACCGGCGGCAGCACGAGCGGCACGGTGACGAGCGCGCGCAGGAACCCGCGTCCCGGCAGGCCGGAGCGCGCCAGCAGCCAGGCGAGCGGGATGCCGAGGAACAGGCACAGCACCGTCGCCAGCGAGGCGCAGATCAGCGACAGCCGCAGCGCCTCCCCGACCTCGGCGCTGAGCAGCGTGGACAGCGAGGTCCACGGTGTCTTGATCAGCAGCCCGGCGAGCGGCACCAGCAGGAACGCGAGCCCCAGCACCGCGGGCAGGACGAGGACGACGGGCAGCCGTCCCCGCACCCGGTCGCGCGTCACGGGCTGTCGAAGCCCGCCGCGCTCAGCACCGTGCGCCCCTTGTCGGACAGCACGAAGTCCACGAACGCCTTGGCCGCGGCGGCGTGGGGCGCCTTCGCCAGCGAGGCGATCGGGTAGTCGTTGACCGCCTGCGCCGACTCGGTGAAGTCGATGCCCTCGACCTTGTCGCCCGCGGCCTTCACATCCGTCTTGTAGACCAGCGCGCCGTCGACCTCGCCGAGCGAGACCTTGGTGAGCACGGCCTTGACGTCCTGTTCCAGGGTGTCCGGCGCGGGCGTGATCTTGGCGAGCTCGAAGACCTTCTTCGACGCGGCGCCGCACGGCACCTGCTCCGCGCAGAGGGCGATCTTCTTCCCGGCGTTCGCGAAGTCCGCGAGTCCGGCGATCTTGCCGGGGTTGCCCTTCGGCACCGCGATCGCGAGCTTGTTCCTCACGAACGTCTTCGGCGCGTCCGTGATCGTCTTGGTGTCGGTCACCTGCTTCATGTTCGCAGGGGCGGCCGAAGCGAACACGTCGGCGGGAGCGCCCTGGTTGAGCTGCTGGGCCAGCGCCGAGCTGCCGCCGAAGTTGAACTTGACCTTCGTGCCGGGGTTGGCGGCCTCGAAGTCCTTGCCCAGCTGGGTGAACGTCTCCGTCAGCGACGCCGCCGCGAACACCGTGACGTCACCGGTGACCTTCGGCGCCTCCGAACCCGACGCGGGCGCGGCGGCCTGCCCGCCGGACCCACACCCCGCGAGCACCAGCGCGGCCGAGACGACCGCGAGGGTGACCCTGATGGACTTGCTCTTCCGCAGATTCGGCACTGACACATCTTAGATGCCGCTTTCACGGATGCAATCCCTCGACTGAAGAGGCTTCTGCGGATCGCTGCTTCGTCGTACCGTGGAGGGTGTGACGTCATCGTTTGCAGGCATACCAACGCCGCGCACGCCGCTGTCCGAGGACCAGGTCCTGGTCACCGGAGACATCACCGACGACTGGATCTTCCAGACGTCCCACCTCGACGCGCACGCCCGCGAGCCGGTCAACGTCCAGTACCGGACGACCCGCGTCCGCGAGGTCCACCAGGTGCGGGGCGTCCCGCTGCACGAGGTGCTCGCGAAGGTCACGCTGCGCACGTCCGGCGGCAGCAAGATGGACAAGCTCAGCTTCGTCGTCGTGGCCTCGTCGGCCGACGGTTACCGCGTGCTGCTGTCGTGGGCGGAGGTGGACCCCGAGTTCGGCGCGTGCTCGGCGATGCTCGCCACCCGGTACAACGGCAGGCAGCTCACCAGGCCGACCCTCGTCACGCCGCGGGACGGGCGGGCCAGCCGGTACGTGCGCGACGTCGCCCGCCTGGAGATCTCCCGGTTCAGCGCCTGACGACCCTTAGGGTGGGCGGCATGGCGGATCTGCTGACCATCGAAGACGTGCGGGCCGCGGCCGAGGTGCTCGACGGGCGCGTGCTGCGCACCCCGACGCTGCGCTCCCCCGGCCTGTCCGCGCTGTTCGGCGTTCCGACGACGGTGAAGCTGGAACTGTTGCAGCGCGGCGGTTCGTTCAAGACGCGCGGCGCGTTCGCCAAGATCCTCTCGCTGTCCAGCGAGGCACGGGCGGCGGGCGTGGTCGGCGTCAGCGGCGGTAACCACGGGATCGCGCTGGCCGACGCCGCGCACGAACTCGGCGTGGCCGCGACCGTCGTGATGCCTTCCTCCGCGCCCGCTCGTTCCGTCGAACTCGCTCGGGCGTCCGGCGCGGACGTTCGGCTCACCGACGGCCTGGCGGCGGCGTTCGCGCTGCTCAACGACCTGGTGACGACGGGCGCGACGCTCGTGCACCCCTACGACGACCCGATCGTGGTCGCCGGCCAGGGCACCGTGGGGCTGGAGTTCGCGACCGACGCCCCGGACGTCACCGACGTGCTGGTGAGCATCGGTGGCGGAGGGTTCATCGCGGGTGTCGCGACGGCGTTCCACGCGCTCGTGCCCGGCGTCCGGGTGTGGGGTGTCGAGGTCGAGGGTGCCGACGCGATGCACCGGGCGCTGGCCGCGGGCGGACCCGTCGAGATCGCGCCGACGTCGATCGTCTCGACCCTCTCGGCGCCGCACGTGTCGCAGCTGACCTACGACCACGCCGTCGCGCTGGTCGAGGACGTCCTCGTGGTGTCCGACGCGGACGCCGTGCGGGGGTCGATCACGCTGGCGGAAACGCAGAAGGTGTGGGCCGAGCCCGCTGCCGGGTGTCTCGTGGCGGCGGCCCGCACGGTGCTCGACCGGGTCGGACCGGACGCGCGCCTGGGCGTCGTGGTGTGCGGCGGGAACACGACCTTCGCGGACGTCGTCCGCTGGACGCAGGGCTGAACGAATGCGACACGACGATCCACTCGCGCAGACTGTTGTCCTCGCCGTCCGCGGCGGCGACCTGGCCACGTTGCGGCAACTGCTGGCCGACCACGCCGACCTGGCGACCGCGCGGATCGTCGATGACGGCGGGAACGCGCGGACCCTGTTGCACGTGCTGACGGACTGGCCCGCCCGATGCCCTCACGGTGCCGAGACCGTGGCGGTGCTCGTGGCCGCGGGCGCCGACGTCAACGCGCGGTTCCAGGGTTCGCACGACGAGACGCCACTTCATTGGGCCGCGAGCGCCGATGACGTCGTGGTGCTCGACGCGCTTCTCGACGCCGGCGCGGACATCGACGCCGACGGGGCGGTGATCGGCGGTGGCACTCCCCTGGCCGACGCACGGGCGTTCGCGCAGTGGAACGCGGCTCACCGGCTCGTGGAGCGCGGCGCGACGGTCACGTTGACCGATGCCGCCACGCTCGGGTTGTCCGATCGACTTGAGCGCCTTCTGGTCGGTGCCGCGGAAGAAGACGTCAACGCGGCGTTCTGGGGCGCGTGCCACGGTGGTCGACGGGAGTGCGCGGAACGCTTGCTGGCGTTGGGCGCGGACGTGAACTGGCTTCCGCCGTGGGAGCGCTTCACACCGCTCGACGCCGCCGTGCGCAACGAGTTCGAGGACGTCGCGGAATGGTTGCGGGGTCAGGGCGGCAGGCAGGCGGGGTGACGCGTCCCTGTGCGTCCGATTTCACGGTCTGCGGACGCACAGGGACGTGCGTGGCGCCGTCCCGAGCCGGCTGAACCGCATCTGGCGGATCCGCGCGTCCTACATCCGCACCGCGGCACCACATCGGATCGGTGCGACGGCCCGATCCACCCGATGGAGTGACCACCTGGTCCTGGGTTGATCTTCGCGAGCAATCCGTTCATCGGACGGCTTCGAAGCAGAGGCGTGAAACCGGGAAGAACGCGTGCGATCGACCCGCACCTGCTGACCGGTGCCCACGTGCTCGGCGCGCTCCCCGCCGCCGAGCGCGTCGAGTTCGAAGCACACCTGGGCGCGTGCCCGAACTGCGCGGACGAGGTGGCCGAGCTGAGCGAGACCGCGGCCCGGCTGGGCAGCGCTGTCGAGCACGTCGTGCCGAGCGCCCTCCGGCCACTGCTGCTGAGCGCGGTCCGGCAGGTGCGGCAAGTTCCGCCGGAGTCCGAGATCAGGACTGTTTTCTCGCGGCGGCAAGGCTTTCGGCACGCGGCGGCGCTCATCTCGGCCGCCTGTGTGGCCGCCGCGGCGGTGGCCGGTGTGCACGGCGCGTTGACCGCGTCGAGGATCGCCCCCGTCGCCATCTCTCCGCACACCCGGACCGGCGATCTCCTGGCGGCACCGGACCTGCGGCTCGTCACCACGTCCGCCGGCACCGCGGCCATGTCGCGCACCCGCGACGAGCTGCTGTTCCTGGCGGAGGGCCTGCGCACGGTGCCGCGCGGCCGTGTCTACCAACTGTGGCTGGTGGACGACCACGGCCCGCGATCAGCGGGAACCCTGCGACCGGCGGGCACGGCGATGTCGTTGCTCGTGACCGGGATCGCGGGGGCCGGCGAGGCCCTCCTCACGGTCGAGCCGCTGGGCGGGTCACCGAGTCCGACGAGCGGACCGGTCCTCACCCTCGACCTTCACTGAGCCGGACGCCAATCCGGTTCGACCCGCGCACCGAATGTCCTGTCGTGACCGATCACATTCTCGTCATCGGATACGGCGACACCGGGCGCTGCGCCGTGAACTCGGTGCTGGCCTCCCAGCCTGACGCCCGGCTGACCGTGCTGGACATCGACCTGTTCGCGGTCGTCGAGGCGATGGCCAACGGCGCCACCGCGATCCTCGGCGACGGACGGGACAGACGCGCGCTCGACGAAGCCGCGATCGACGCCGCCGACCGGGTCATCGTCGCGGTGCCGGACGACCTCGCCGCCTTCCTGATCACGCGCGCCGTGCGGCCGTACAACCCCGACGCCGTGATCGTCGTCGTCATCCGCGATCAGGAGAACCACTCGCTGTTCCTGTCCTCCGACGCGACGTCCGTCCACATCAGACCTCCCGACGAGCGGACGTGAAGAACTCCGGAAACAGCATCGCTGTTTCCGGAGTTCGTGGTGTTGCCGAACTGCTTACGCAGGCAGCAGGACCGAGTCGATGAGGTAGACGGTGGCGTTGGCGGTGTGCACGCCACCACAGATCACGTTGGCGTCGTTGACCTTCAGCGCGTCCTTGGAACCGCTGACCTTCACGGTGCCGGTCTCGACGGTCTTCTGGTCGCCGACGATCTTGTCGGGCGAGATCTGGCCGGGGACGACGTGGTAGGTCAGGATCTTGGTCAGCAGCGCGTCGTCGGTCTTGAGCTTCTCGATCGTCGCGGCGTCGATCTTCGCGAACGCCGAGTCGACCGGCGCGAACACGGTGAACTCGGCGCCGTTGAGCGTCGAGACCAGGTTGACCTTCGGGTTGAGCTTGCCGGACACGGCGTCGACCAGCGTCTTGAGCAGCGGGTTGTTCGACGCGGCGACGGCGACCGGGTCAGCGGCCATGCCCGAGACGGAACCCGCGCCGGACGGAACCTGCTTCGCGTAGTCGGCACAGCCCGGGCCGACGAGGTCCTTGGCCGGGTCGGCCATCGCGGCGGACGAGGTCGCGGTCGAGGTGGGCGCGGCACTGGACGAGGTACCACTGCTGGCCATGTCACCCGAGCCGCACGCCGCGCCGAACAGGGCGAGCGAGGCGGCGCCGACGGCCAGGACGGTGTTGCGGACGGTCTTGTTCATGACAGGACATCTCCAAGGGTGTTCGGTCGGTTGCCGGTGATTCGCCACCCCGGGGGGAACGGATGGGTGTGGTTATCGATCCGTTACCGAACAATCCGGAAATCACGCTCCACCAGGCAAAACAGCCCGATCATCCACAGTGGACAGCAGCGGTGGCCAATCCGGCCGCGTGCCGGCGCCGAATCAGCGGCATCACGCAGTTCCGTCAACCCGAGTAGGGCCCCACATGTCGACCCTCGCACTGATCGGTCTGATCGGCGGCCTGGTCACCGGTATCTCACCGTGCATCCTGCCCGTCCTTCCCGTCATCTTCTTCTCCGGCGGCACCCAGAGCGCCCGTGCGACGGACTCCGGCACAGGCGCGGTGGCCGTGGCGACCAAACCGGCCTCCCGCACCAGGCCCTACCTCGTCATCGCCGGACTCGTCGTCAGCTTCAGCCTCGTCACCCTGTTCGGGTCGCTGCTGCTCACCGTGCTCAACCTGCCGCAGGACGTCCTGCGCTGGGGCGGCATCGTCGTGCTCATCCTGATCGGCATCGGCCTCATCGTGCCGCGCTTCGAACAACTGCTGGAAAAGCCGTTCAGCTGGATCCCGCAACGCAACCCGGACGCGACCCGCGGCGGCTTCACCCTCGGCCTCGCCCTCGGCGCCGTCTACGTGCCCTGCGCGGGCCCTGTACTGGCCGCCATCACCGTCGCCGGTTCCACCGGCCGGATCGGCACTGAGACCGTGGTGCTGACGCTCACGTTCGCCGTCGGTGCGGCGATCCCGCTGCTGATCTTCGCGCTCGCCGGGCGCCGGGTCGCCGAGCGGGTGCGGTCGTTCCGCAAGCGTCAGCGCGGTATCCGCATCACCGCGGGCGTTGTCATGATCGCGCTGGCGTTCGGGCTGGTGTTCAACCTGCCTCAGCTGCTTCAGAGGGTGATCCCGGACTACACCAGCTCTTTGCAGGACAAGGTGAACAACTCCGAGCAGGTCAAGCGGGCGCTCAACCTCGGCGGACTGGTCAACGACCAGAACAAGGACCTCGACAAGTGCTCCGACGGCGCACCAGAGCTGGAGAGCTGTGGCACCGCGCCGGACATCACCGGCATCCAACAGTGGATCAACTCCCAGCCGCTGGAACTGAACGCGTTGCGGGGCAAGGTCGTCATGCTCGACTTCTGGGCCTACTCCTGCATCAACTGCCAGCGCTCCATCCCGCACGTCGCCGCCTGGGACAAGGCCTATCGCGACGCCGGCCTGCAGGTCATCGGCGTCCACTCCCCCGAATACGCCTTCGAGAAAGAACCCGGCAACGTCACCGCCGCCGCGAAGAACTTCGGCATCACCTACCCGGTCGCCCTGGACAACAACCTCGGCACCTGGACCAACTACCGCAACCGCTACTGGCCCGCGCACTACCTCATCGACACCCAGGGCACCGTGCGGCACATCAAGTTCGGTGAAGGCGACTACCAGGTGACGGAAAAGCTGATCAGGCAACTGCTCACCGACGCCAACCCCGAGACGAAACTTCCGGCAGCCACCGAACTGCAGGACGACACACCCGTCGTCGGGGACATCACCCCTGAGACCTACCTCGGCTCGACCAAACGCGTCAACTTCGCCGGCACCGAGGAGTACACCAGCGGCGAGAAGGCCTTCCAGTTCCCCGACAAGCAGAGCACCGACAGCTTCGCGCTGGCCGGCGACTGGAAACTCGACACCCAGTCCATCACCCCCACCGGTGACTCCGGGCAGATCAAGCTCAACTACCGCGCCAAGGAAGTCCGGATGGTGTTGTCCGGCAAGGGAACCGTCACCGTCCAGAACGGCGGCCAGACCACGACCGTCCAGGTCGACGGCACCCCCAACTCCTACCAGCTCCTCGCCACGACGACGATCCAGGGCGGCTCGCTCACCGCGACCGTCGGCCCCGGCGTCCAGGCCTTCTCCTTCACCTTCGGATGATCAGGAACACCACCATGACACTCGCTGACGTCACCACCGACTCCTTCGACACCGACGTCCTCGGCGCGGACAAGCCCGTACTGGTCGACTTCTGGGCACCCTGGTGCGGTCCCTGCAAGCAACTGAGCCCGGTCGTCACCGGCATCGCCGAGGAACACCAGGACAAGATCTCCGTCGTGAAGGTCGACATCGACGCCCATCCCGACATCGCCGTCCGCTACAGCGTTCTCAGCATCCCGACGCTCATGCTGTTCTCCGGCGGACAGCCCGTCGCGACCCTCACCGCACCGCGCAAGCGCGCCGACATCGTCAAGGCGCTCTCCACCTGGCTCTGAACACCAGCAGAGACGACTCGACCCCGATGGCCTCGCGGCATCGGGGTCGAGTCGTGCCGGGAGACCAATCCGCAGTGCTCCCGGCCTCGAAGAACGGGTGTGAAACGAGGAGACACCGCCCCGGACTTCATCCTGCCCGACGACAACGGCGATCCCCGCACGCTGTCCGGCTTCCTGGACTCCGGCCCGGTCGTGCTGTTCTTCTACCCGGCCGCGATGACGGGCGGCTGCACCGCGGAGAGCTGCCACTTCCGCGACCTGGCGAAGGAGTTCGGCGAAGTCGGCGCCCACCGGGTCGGGATCAGCCCGGACTCCGTGCGCAGACAGCGCGAGTTCGCTGCCACCAACGGCTTCGGCTACCCGCTGCTGTCCGACGTGGACGGTGCCGTGGCGAGGCGGTTCGGTGTCTGGCGGCGCTTCAGCCCACTGCACGCGAAGCGGCACACGTTCGTCATCGACACCGACCACCGGATCCTCGAAGTGATCAAGAGCGAGCTGAAGTTCACCGTGCACGCCGACACCGCTCTCGCAGTGCTGCGAGAGCGTGCGGCGAAAGGCGTCTGAACGCGCTCGGCAGACGAGTGTGGCGCTGACCGCGGACGACCGCGGCCAGCGCGCTCAGCGCCTCTCGTACCTGGTGAGGACCGTCCCACCGGGAAACGTCCGCGTCTCCACCAGGTTCAGGTTCACCCCGCCGTCCAGCGTGCCGAAGAACGACTTGCCGCCGCCCACCAGGACCGGATGGGTGACGATCTCGTACTCGTCGACCAGGCCGGCCCGCATGGCCGCCCCGGCCAGCGTCGCACCACCGACCCTCATCGGACCGCCGTCCCCGGCCTTGAGCCGGGTGATCTCGGCGATCGCGTCGCCGGCCACCACGCGGGTGTTCCAGTCGGCCTCGCCGATCGTCGAGGAGAACACCACCTTCGGCGTGTCCCGCCAGTTCCGCGCGAACTCGATCTCCGCCGCGGTGGCGCCCGGCCTCTGGTCACCTGTCGGCCAGTGGGAACTCATCATCTCCCAGAGCCCGCGCCCGTACAGGAACAGGTCGATCGCCTGTTCCTGCTCGAGCCACCACTGGAACAGCTCGTCACTCGACACGCCCCAGTTGATGTCGCCGTCGGCGGCGGCGACGTAGCCGTCCACGCTCAGGTTCATGCCGTAGATCAGTTTGCGCATGGCGCCATCCTTCCGTCAGTCGGTCTGAGACGTGTGGACAGGCGCGCCGCGCGAAACTCATCGGTGCGAGCTCACCCGCGTCAGCCGACCGAGGTGAAGACCATCGAGTGCCAGCCGGTCGCGCCGTCCGGAATGGGGGCGGCGCGCTCGTTGGTCTGGGTGTAGCCCTTGCGGTCGGTGGCGCGGCATTCCACGGTGTGGTTGCCCGGCTTCAGATCCAGCTCGATGCGCCACATCCGCCAGGTGTCGACGTTGACCTCGGTGCTCAGCGTGGTCTTCTGCCACGGCCCGCCGTCGACGCGGACCTCGACGCCGTCGATGCCGGTGTGCTGGGCCCAGGCGATGCCCGCCACGACGAACCTGCCCGCCGGCACCCGCTCGAAGGACTTCGGCCGGTCCACTCTGGACATGACCTTGACCGGCGCCTTCTTCCCCCAGCCGCGCTGCGCCCAGTACGGGTCGAACGCGTCGAAGGTGGTGAGTTCCATGTCCACCAGCCACTTCGTGGCGGAGACGTACCCGTAGAGACCCGGCACGACCATGCGCACCGGGAAGCCGCGCTCGAGCGGCAGCGGCTCACCGTTCATCCCGAGTGCCAGCATCGCGTTCGATCCGGGCGCCATGATCGACTCGACCGGGGTGCCGCACGTCCAGCCGTCCACGCTGCGCGTCGCGAGCTGGTCGGCACCGGACCGCACGCCGGCGTCCCGCAGCAGGTCGGGCAGGGAGACGCCGATGAAGTTCGACGTGGAGATGTACGGCCCGCCGACCTCGTTGGACACGCACACCAGCGTGATGGTCTTCTCCACCATCGGACGCCGCAGCAGGTCGTCGTAGGTGAGCACCATCTCGTTGTCCACCATGCCGTGCACCCGCATGCGCCAGTCCTCCGCTCGCAGACGAGGCACGGTGAGCGCGGTGTCGACCCGGTAGAACTTGTCGTTCGGCGTCAGGAAGGTCGGTGTGCCCTCGCGGGAGAAGTCGGCGTCGAACGGGATCTCCGGTGCCTTCTCCCGAGGTCGCAGCGTGATGCCGCGCCGGGAGGCCTCGACGTCCACGCGTCCGGCGAGCAACTGCCCGCCCAGCCCCGCGAGACCGGCACCCGCCGCGATCGCCGCCGTCGACAACAGGAACTTCCTTCTCCCCTGCACCACCACCGGCGCCTGGGACCACAACCAGCGGAACGCCGCGACCCCGACGACGAGACTGGCCAGCGGTGCGATCACCGACCACGCGGTCGTGGTCGGCCTGGCCAGCACGGCGGCGACCCCGAGCAGTCCCAGCACACCGGCGAGGGCGGTGCCGGGCCAGGGACTGCGGCGGGACAGCAGCCCCGCCACCACGCCCAGTGCCGCCAGCACGACCGCCATGCCGCCGAGCAGCACCAGCTTGTCGTTCTCGCCGAACGTGCGGACGGCGAAGTCCTTGACCGGGTGGGGCGTCAGGTCGATCGCGGTGTTCCCGACCGCGAGGAACGGCGAGGCCAATGGGCTCACCAGTCCCGCGACGAGGTGCCCGGCCGCCAGCGCCGCGGCCACCGACACCAGGCCGATGAGGATCGTTCGTGTTGCCTTCACGCGAGTGGTTCGGAGCCGACCGCGCACCGGATTGGGGAACGAGCGCCGCCCACCAGGAACGGCGGGCGACGCTCACGCCGTCACGGCTTGGTCAGGCGCACCAGGAATCCGTCGTGGTCGGTGTGGCTCATGCCGTACTTGGAGGTGCTGACGAACGCGATGTCGTTGGAGAACACCACGTGCTGCACGTCGTTGTCCCCCTTGCGGATGTGGCCGGGAGGGACGCAGTTCTGCGCGTTCTCCGGATCGGAGGTGTCGTACTCCAGGTTGAAGTCACCGCCGACGATCGTCTTCCCCGTCACGCCCTCCGCCGCCCGGATCTGCGGGATGGCGTCGAACAGCAGGGACCGGCACTGCGCGAGGGCGACCGGTTCGCTGCTGGCCGACAGATGCGTCGCGCATCCCAGGTGGTCACCGATCGCGTACACACACGCGTACGTCCGCTGCTCGTTGCCGCCGTCCTGGCTTGCGTACCTGCCGCTGTACGTCTTCACGCCCTGGTAGTTCGCCGCCGCCACGCGACCGATCACGGCGTTGCCGTAGTCCTGACCGTTGGCGCACTTCACCGGTGCACCGGTGTCCCGCCGCAGGGCCGGCGCGAAGAACGAGTACACCCGGTCTCCCGGCCACGCCCTCTCGAGCGACGGCACCAGGTAGCCGGGCAGATCGTTGGCGCAGATCTCGTTCAGCGTCACCATGTTCGGGCGCAGCCGCGCGATCAGGTCGCCGCCCTCGATGATCGATCGGCCCTGCGCGTAGCAGCTCACCCCCGCAACGCCGCTGTTGCACAGGTTCAGCTGGAGCTCCCAGAACCGTTCCGCCGCCGCGGCGGGCGCCGCCGAGGGGACCAGCATCCCCAGCCCGAACGCCGCCGCGATCGCCAGAACCGCCGCACTTCGTCGACTCATTCGTCCTCCGTTGATGGAGTCCCCCACACGTGGCGTCCCGCTCCGGCCCATCCCCGCAGCGATCCGCCACCGTCGTTCTACACGGCGCGGGTGCCGCCCGGAGCCGGATCGGGCGTTCCCGGTTGCCGTTTACGACAACCTGTCGTAATCTTTTGCGACAGGTTGTCGTAAAAGTCAGGAGTCACCGTGAGCACGCTCGAAGATCGCGCCGAACTCGTCGAACTGATCAGCCACTACGCCGACATCGCGGACCTGAAGGAGTTCACGACCCTGCCCGGCCGGGTCTTCACCGACGTGCTCACGCTCGACTTCGAGTCCGTGACGGGCATGCCGGTGATGACGGTCCCGCTGAGCGACTACGTCGAGGCCCTCCGCGCCAGCTTCGCGCCGTTCAAGGCGACGCACCACGCCATCACCGGTCACGTGGTCGACCTCGACGGCGACACCGCGAAGATCCACGCGCACGTCCGCGCCGAGCACTGGCTGCCGGACGGACTCGCGGCCGCTCCCTGGCTGGTCGTCGGCTTCTACGACAACGAGGCGGTCCGCACGCCGGAGGGCTGGCGGCTCAACCGTGTCAAGCTGACCGCGATCCACCAGGAGAACCAGCCGACGATGCCGGACGTCGCGCCCGCGCGGTAGCGGACGGTTCCCACGACCGAGGAGAACGATCAGATGCCGCGGATTCGCGCCGCCACCATCGAGGAACACCACGAGATGGTGTGGGCGGACCTCACCGAGGCGCTGCGGCACCTGCTGCTCGAACGCGACTACGAGTCGATCACCATGGGCCACATCGCGACCCGGGCGGGACTCGCGCGCAACACCCTCTACAACTACGCCGCCGACAAGCGCACGCTGGTCCTGGAACTCGCCCGCCGGGCGAGCCGTCCCCTGGCCGAGCAGGTGGCCTCGATCGCCGCGCGCTCACCGGAACCGGCCGCGAACCGGCTGCGGGAGATCGTCGAGGCGATCCTGTCGGCGTCCACGAACCACGCCATGCGGCTGATGTTCCTCCCGAACTCCGGCTCGCTGGTGGCCGAACTGCCGGACGGGCCGGACAACCCGTTCACCGCGCTCGTGGTCCAGGTGGAGAACGTCGTCGAGGACGGTCTCTCCAGCGGTGAGTTCCACGGCGTCGAAGACGTGCGGCTCACCGTGGAACTGCTGTCCGGGGCGATGCGCGCGGGCATCGACCGCATCAGCCGGGATCCGGCCGCCCTCCCGGCCACGATCCGCGCGGCGCAGGAGATCGTCCTCGCCTCCATGACCCTCGGCCCATCGAAAGGAACCTGACGTCGCATGAAGGTCCACGCGTTCGCGGCACACGAAGCCGGCGCACCTCTGCTGCCCTACGAGTACACCGCGGAACCGCTGGGGCCCAACGAGGTCGACGTCCGCGTGACGCACGGCGGCATCTGCCACACCGACCTGGCCGCGATCGACGACGAGTGGGGACTCGGCCGGTTCCCCGCCGTGGCCGGACACGAGGTGGTCGGTGAAGCGGTGGCCGTCGGTGACGCCGTGAATCCCGATGCCCTGCCCATCGGGCAACGGGTCGGCGTCGGCGCCCTCGCGGGGTCCTGCTTCCACTGCGACTGGTGCCTCAGCGGCCGGACCAACCTGTGTCCCCGCCGCGACGCCCTCGTCCTGCGCGGCGACCGCGGCGGGTTCGCCGACCACGTCCGGGCGAGCGACTGGCGGCACGTCCACCCGATCCCCGACGGGATGCGGTCCGAGCACGCCGCGCCACTGCTCTGCGCGGGCACCACGGTGTTCTCACCGCTGCTGGCCAACGGGGTCCTGCCCACGCAGCGCGTCGCGGTGGTCGGCATCGGCGGCCTGGGCCACCTGGCCCTCCAGTTCCTGTCCAGGTGGGGCTGCGCCGTCACCGCGATCTCGACGACATCGGACAAGCGAGCCGACGCCGAACGCTTCGGCGCCACGGACTTCATCGCCTCCCGCGAGCCGGGAGCGCTGCGAGCGGCGGCCGGCTCGTTCGACTTCGTCCTGTCCACCGTCTCCGCCGACCTGCCGTGGGACGACTACCTCGCGATCCTGAGCCCTCAGGGCCGGCTGTGCGTCGCGGGCATGCCCACGCACCCCATCACCCTGTCCGCCCTGGGCCTGGTGTCCGAGGCGAAGGCGGTCGTCGGCGGCATCGTCGGAACGGTGACCGAGACCCGGCAGATGCTCGGCTTCGCCGCCCGTCACGACATCCGGCCCGAGGTGGAGACGTTCGCGGCCGCGGACTTCGAGCGGGCACTCGACCGCGTCCGCGACGGCAGCCTGCGGTACCGGGCGGTCGTCGAGTTCGCCTGACGTGCTCCGGGCCTCGCCGGCCCGGAGCACGGTCGTGCGGGTCAGGCGACGCGGAACGACTGCGCGGCGCCGCCGTTGCACGCCGCCTGCACCAGCTGCACCTCGTCCGCGGCCGAACCACCGGGAACGGTCAGGCACTTCCCGCTGTGCCGGGCGACCAGGTGGTAGTAGCCGCCGCCTTCGGAGACGGCCTGCCACTGCTGGTTGTTCCCGCCGCCGTACGTCCACAGCTGCACGCCCGCGTTGTCGGCGAGCGACACCCCGGACACGTCGAGCACCAGCGCGGCGTTCGTGCGGTTGTTGACACGCGCGTAGCCGCCGCTGGTCGCCTGGAACTGGAACTGCTGCGCGGTGGTCCCGTTGCAGGAGTACTGCTGGATCACCGTGCCGTTGCTCGACCCCGCCGCCTTCGCGTCGACGCACTTGCCGTTCGCCTTGCTGACCACGGGGTACCAGGCGGCGGGGTCGATGCCACCGGGATCACCCGTGCCGCCACCTCCGAGGCCGCGCAGCCCGTCGAGGATCAGCTTGTTCTGCTGTGCGCTCTCAAATGTCGACGACAGCGCGGTGTCCGTGGCGTAGTTCATCTTGTTGTGGCCGAAGTTCGCGTACAGCATCCGGTAGTTCTTGTTCGTCCAGATGATCGGATAATCCCCGGAGTACCAGATCTCGCCGGGGTTGTCGCCGACCGGGAACGTCGACTGGTCCAGCGACGCCAGCACCGTGATGTTCGGGTTCTGCCGGATGTTCTTCTCCCACGCGTACCACTCGCTGGCCGACGACAGGATGGTGTCCGGCAGGTTCGCGGTGGCCGGGTTGCCCTTGTTCTCGATCCGCAACGTCTCGGCGGTCGGCGCCCAGCTGTTGTCGGCGAGGTGGCCGGAACCGAGGAAGTCGTAGTGGTACCAACGGGTGTAGGCCTGGTCACCGGAGTCGGAGTAGGCCGAGACGTGGAAGCCGAAGAACGCGCCGCCGGCGTCGAGGTAGCGCTTGAAGCCCTCGTACTGCTGCTGCGTGTGCGGCTTGTCGTCGAGGAACATCACGACCTGGTACTGGCCGGGCGTGATCGTGGTGAGCAGGTTCCAGTCCTTGGTCGCGGTGTAGGTGAACCCGTTGGCCGCGGACTGCTGCGGGAACCACACGTTGGCCTCGCGCTGGAAACTGCGGTGCGCCTGGTCCTGCGCCTCGCTGTAGAAGGCGAGGACCTTGAACGGCGCGGCGGCCTCGGCCTGCGGCGTGACGGCCGTGGGACCGGCGACCAGCGCGGCCGCCGCGACGGCGGCGGCAAGCGCTTTCCAGGCACGCGTGAAGAAGCCTCTGGGCATAGGGGGTTCCTTTCCGGTACTGCAGGGAGGGCACCGGGCGACCGACACTCGGATTAAGGCACAGCGGGAGCCAGGTGGTCCAGACCTCTGCGTGCCGATACCGCGACCGGGAACGCGACCGCGCCGGACTCGCGAACCGGCGGACCGGCACCCGTGTGAGCAGGGCCGCGGCGGGGTACTGACACATCGTCGAACACGCGCGTGTTCGCACCGGAGGACCGCCCTCGGGTGGTCCGGCCGGCGTCGGCACGGGAAGTTGAGACCTTGCAGCGACCCGCCGCCGGCGCCGGTTCCAGTGCGTCCGTTCCGGACCGCGCGTTGCCCGTGGCCGTACGATGCGCTGAACGCGCGTCAAGCAGCTGGCGCCCGTGGACACTCCACAGAGCGACGAAGGGGCGCCGCGGCATGGCGGACTACGTGCAATCAGGATCGGTGAGATCGGTCGACGGCGAACGCCCCGATCCGGTCGTGCGCCTCGACGAGACCACCGAGGCGCTGACACAGCTGCACGACGCCTTCACCGGCGAGGAGTCGATCGAGGACGCGTTGCAGCGGGTCGCGGAGACCGCGGCCAGGGCCGTGCCCGACGCCGACGCGGTGACCGTCTCCGTGGTCACGGACGACAAGCCGCACACGGCGGCGGCCACGGACCAGCGGCTCGTCGAGCTCGACCAGAAGCAGTACGACTCCGGGCGCGGGCCGTGCCTGGAGTCGGCGCTCAACCTGACGCCCGTGCGCGCGGTGATCGGTGAGCACCGCGATTCGTGGCCCGAGTTCGAGGCCGCCGCCGAGGCCGCCGGTGTGCGCGCGTACCTGTCGGTGCCGGTCGTGCTGCCGGCCTCGGACGACGCCGAGGCGCGGCACATCGGCACGCTCAACATCTACAGCTACACGGCGGCGGCCTTCGACCCGTTCGACGAAGGCCTCATGCGGCTGTTCACCACGGCCGCGTCCGCCACGATCACCAGCTCCCAGCGGTGGCGGCACTCGCAGGGCCAGGTCCGGCAACTGGAGCGGGCCCTGGGGTCGCGTGCCGTGATCGACCAGGCGAAAGGTGTGCTGATGGCGGTGCACACGTGCACCGCCGACGACGCGTTCGCGCTGCTCGTGGCGGAGTCGCAGCGGCTGAACGTCAAGCTCCGCGACGTGGCGGCGAAGCTTCTGGAGTCGGTGTCGCAGCCGGACGAGCCAGCCTGACGCCCGCCCAGATCAGCAGGGCGAGCACCGCGACCAGCAGGTACTCGATCAGCGGGATCCGCACGACCTCGTCGATCCTGCCGAGCCCTCGCCAGGAGTAGACGGCGAGGGCGGCGACCACGTACGTGCCGCCGATCCACCACCTCACTCCCCTGCTGAGCCCGACGCCGTGCATCTGGGTGAGCACGAAGATCGCCACGAACCCGAAGAAGAACATCGGCCACATCCCGTTCGGGCCGGAGTTCATCACCGCGACGAGCGTGCCGTGCGCGGCCACGAGCAGCTCCAGGGTCAGCGTCCACCAGCGGTTCGTGTGGGATGTCGTGAACATCAGACTGCTCTGCACGAGCAGCAGGAACATGTAGAAGAACCCGATGAGGTGCCCACTCGAGGACTCCATCGGGTGGTACCAGAACGTGTAGATCGCGGCCCAGCTGAACAGGTAGCCGTGGTAGCGGCGGGCGAACCCGACCACCTGCGCGGAGATCGGCGCGGACCAGGTCAGCACGAGGCCGCGGCGGCGGTTCTCCATCAGCAGGACGACCACGAGCAGCAGGACGACGGAGCCCTGCGAGCTGAAGATGGAGACGTCCTGGGCGAGGCCGTCGTAGAACACCTGCGTCTGCAGGGCGTGCAGGCCGACGAACGCGCCGTTCGCGGCGAGGGCGACGACGTTGAGGCGGTGCAGGCCGGTGGTGTAGCGCCGGACCCTGGTCTGCGCGTAGTAGATCAGGCCCCACGACACGAGCTGGTGCGCCGCGTAGCCCAACCAGGCGGACGCCCTGGTCCAGAAGGTCGGATCCGGCAGCTTCCAGTAGTACCAGGAGGCTCCTTGGTCGGGCAGCAACGCGATGCCGTGCAGCCGTTGACCCAGCACCCACACCAGGCCGGTGAGCAGCGCGCTCGCCACCACACCCCACACCAGAACACCCCGACCGGGCCGCCGCAGATCGTTCAGCATGCTGAGCATTATGCACGGTCTGTCGTGATACGTTCAGCGCACTGAGCAAATCAGGAGGCAGCGCGGTGGCCCGATATCTGTTGCGCGTCAACGGTGAACGGCACGAGGTGGACGTCGAGGGCGACACTCCCCTGTTGTGGGTGTTGCGGGACGAGCTGGGGCTGACGGGGGTCAAGTACGGGTGCGGGGTCGGCCTGTGCGGTGCCTGCACGTCCCATGTGGACGGTCAGGCCGCGCGGCCCTGCGTGCGCACCGCCGCGGACAGCGCGAAGTCCCGGATCACGACGATCGAGGGGCTGTCGCGCGACGGGGACCACCCGGTGCAGCGGGCGTGGCGGGAGCTCGACGTGGCGCAGTGCGGCTACTGCCAGCCCGGCCAGGTCATGGCCGCCGCGGCGCTGCTCGCCCGTGATCCGGACCCGGACGACGCGGCCATCGACGAGGCCCTGCGCGACAACGTGTGCCGGTGCGGCACCTATCCCCGCATCCGTGACGCCGTGCGCCGTGCGAGCCGGATCATGCGGGAGGGACGATGATCAGCAGGCGGACGTTGCTGCGCGGCGCGGGAGTCGGCGCGCTGGTCGTCGCGGTGCCGGTGCCCGCGCTCGCCGCCGGGAGCCTCGTGCCGAACGTGTTCGTGCGGCTGGACGACGCGGGCCGGATCACCGCGACCGTGCCCCGGCCGGACACCGGTCAGGGCGTGCGGACCGTGGTCGCGCTGATGGTCGCCGAGGAACTGGCGGTCGAGGCCGGCGACATCACGCTGGAACAGGCGCACGGTGACACCGAGCGCTTCGGCTCGCAGGGTGTCGCCAACTCGACGTCCGTGCGCCAGCTCTCCACCCCGATCCGCACGGCCGCCGCGACCGCGCGCTGCCTGCTCGTCACCGCCGCCGCGCAACGCTGGCGCGTGCCGGTCAGCGAGTGCACGGCGAAGGACGGCGCCGTGTGCCATCCGCGCCGGGGCCGGCTGCCGTACCGGGCGCTCGTGCGCGGCGCCGCGGCCCTCGATCCCGCGACCGTGCCCGTCGAGCTCACTCCGCCGGAGAAGTGGCGGTTGCTGGGCAAGACCCGTGGCGGCCGGGTGGACGCGCGCGACGTCGTCACCGGCCGCGTCCGCTACGGCATCGACTCCCGGCCTCCCGGTGGCATGGTCGCGGTCGTGGCGCGGCCGCCGTGGATCGGCGCGGTTCCCGACACGATCGACGACACCGCGACCCGAGCCCTGCCCGGCGTGGTCGACGTCCTGACGCTCACCTCGCCCGCGGAGGGGCAGGGTGGCGTCGCGGTGATCGCCAGGTCGACCCACCAGGCGTTGCGGGGACGTGACGCGCTGCGGATCACCTGGCGCGGCGGCACACCCGGTGCGGACAGCCGCGCGTGGCTCGCCGATCTGCACTCCGCGTTGCCCGCGCAGAGTCCGATCAACGGCCTGCAGCGGGTCTATCAGATGCCGTTGCTCGCGCACGCGCCGATGGAACCGATGAACGCCACCGCCCACGTTCGTCCAGATGGCGTGACCATCTGGGCGCCGACGCAGGACCCCGGCAGCCTGCGCACCCAGCTGGCGCGCCAGCTCGGCCTGCCCGCGACGGCCGTGCGGGTGGAGACGGCGGCGTCCGGCGGTGCGTTCGGGCGGCGCATCGAGCCTGATCCGGTGCTGGAGGCGGTGGCCTGCTCACGACGCGCGGGCGCCCCTGTCCAAGTGCTGTGGACGCGTGCCGACGACATGCGCAACGACTCCTACCGGCCGATGTCGGTGCACAGGATGTCCGCGGAGATCGGCGCCGACGGCCTTCCCGTCCGCAGGGCGCACGAGGTCGCCACCTGGCCGCTGACCGTCCTGCCCATCTTCTCCAACCCCGCCCTGATCAAGGCGAGCGGCGACCACTTCCCCTACACCGTGCCGGGCGACGTCACGGTGACCGTGCGGCCCGCGCCGCTGCGCACCGGGTTCTGGCGGTCCGTCTACGCGGGCCAGTTCCTCTACGCGGAGGAGAACTTCCTGAGCGAGATCGGCACGAGGTCCGGCCTCGACCAGGTCGCGCTGCGCCGGACGCTGCTGCCCGCGGGCTCCCGGCTGCACAAGGTGCTCGACACCGTCGCCGACCGCGCCCGCTGGAGCACACCGCCCGCGCCCGGCACCTCACGGGGCGTGGCCTGCCTGGAGGAGTACGGTTCCGCGATCGCCGTGATCGCCGTCGCCGAACCGGCGTCGCGCCGGGTGCTGCGCGTGCACGCGGCCGTGGACGTCGGCGTGGCACTGCACCCGTCCGGGGTCCGCGCCCAGGTCGAGGGATGTGTGGCCGACGCACTGTCCACTGTGCTCGGCGCCCAGATCACCGTCCGGGAAGGACACGTCGCGGAGTCGTCGTTCGGTGACTACCGGTGGGCGCGGATCAACCAGACACCCGACATCGACGTGACGATCGTGCCGTCGACCGCTCCGCTGGGCGGCCTCGGCGAACTCGCCTACCCGCCGGCGGCCGCGGCCATCGCGGCGGCACTCGCGGGCGACACGCCGGTGACGGGCATGCCGTTCGGGACCGACGTGGGGTGATCGGGTGGGTCTGGGATGATGGCGCCGTGGCCGAAGGAGACGAGCCGGCGGTGCCAGACCGCCCGGACCAGGTGGACGTCGACTCCTGGCCGACCGGCAGGCTCCTGTCGGTCGCGGCGCGCGTGGTCGAGAAGCGCTTCGAGGACTTCCTGGCGGGCCGCGGCCTCACCCACGCGGGCATGATCACCCTGCACCACCTCGCCGACGGACCACGTTCCCAGCGCGAGCTCGCCGTGCTGTGCCGGGTCACGGACCAGACCATGAGCCGCACCATCGAACACCTCGACCGCGGCGGCCACGTCGTGCGCAGCCAGGACCTGCAGGACCGCAGGCGCACGTCGGTGAAGATCACCCCGGCAGGCCGCCGGGCCCTCGCCGCCGCCCGCCGCGAGGAACGCGAGTCCGACACGCTGCTCGGCGCCGTGGACGACTACGAGCACTTCCGGCAGCAGCTGATCGCCCTCATCGCGGCCGCGACGTCCACCAGGGACTAGAACCCCGCAGGTCGCGTCCGGCGACAGTGGCAGCCAAGGGCCCCGGAGGCAGCACCCGAACACGCCCGGTACGAGGGCGCTGCGGCGCCACCGCCTTCGGGCCCCTGGCCCGCGCCCATCACCGAACCAACCTGCGGAACACGACCGGAACCACGTCCCGCACGTCGCGACCTAACGCGCTCCGCAGGAATCCCTGACGACCAGCTGGGTCGGCAGCACCACGGGCTCCTCGCGCCCGGCACCGGTGATCATGGCCATGATCGTCTTCGCTGCCGCCACCCCGAACCCCGGCTTGTCCTGCGCCACCGTCGTCAGCGCCGGGTCGACCACCGAGGCGATCTCGATGTCGTCGAACCCGACGAGCGCGAGGTCCTGGGGCACGCGCAGGCCGGCGGCACGGGCGCCGAGCAGCGCGCCGACCGCCATCTCGTCGCTGGCCGCGAAGACCGCGGTGGGCGGCTCGTCGAGCGCCAGAAGCCGCTGCAGGGCCGCGGTTCCGCTCGCCCGGTAGAAGTCGCCCGCGACCACGTAGTCGTCGCGCGGCTCGACGCCCGCCTCCCGCAACGCCTTGCGGTAGCCAGAAACACGGGCCTCGGAGGGCTGGTTGCCCGGCGGGCCGGTGATCGTGGCGATTCGGGAGTGGCCGAGACCGACGAGGTGCTGGACGGCCGACCGCGCGCCGCCCTCGTTGTCCGACGTCACGTACGTGGCGCGGGGTCCGTCGACGGCCACGTCCAGCGCGACGCACGGAAATCCGGACTGCGCGAAGGCTTCGAACGCGGCTGCGTCCGAACCGCTGTCGATCAGGACCAGCCCGCCGAGGTGGTGGCGGCGGGTCATGTTCACGTAACCGACCGGGTCCGCGAGCGACGCGCCGACCTCGCGGGAGTCGCCGCTGGTCGCGAGCATCAGCAGGTGGTAGCCGTGCGCGCTGAGCGCGGACTTCAGCCCTATCAGCAGGTCCTGCAGGTACGGGTGCCGCCAGCCGGGCCTGCGGTGGTCGGTGTCCCAGACCAGGCCGATCATCGTCGACTGCTTCGTCGACAACGCCCGCGCGGACTCGTTGGGCCGGTAGTCCAGCTCCTTCGCGACGCGCAGCACGCGTTCACGCGTTTCCTCGTTCACCGTTTCCGGCTGGTTGAAGACGCGCGACACCGTCGCCACGGACACGCCGCAGAGCTGGGCGATCTCTCGCCCGGTCGCCATCGGACCTCCCGATTTACCGTAAGCGGTTACATAGACCCTACGAGCAGCACTTCCCCTAGTCAAACGGGTGCCGAAGTTGATCTGTTTATCATCTCGTTACTTGACGGACACCGCGTAACACCGCTGTCATTGGCGCCACACACCTTCTCCACGAAGCACTTCTTCTGCTTCAGCGCGCCCAAAAACCAACGGAGGCCTGGAAAATGCGCCCCAAAGCACTCGCCATCGGCTGCGTCGCGCTGGCGACCGCCATGGTGCTCAGCGGTTGCGGCAGCGACACCGCGTCCGGTGGCAAGACGAAGCTGACCATCGGCCTGTTCGGCAACTTCGGCTACGCCGAGCTGCTCAAGGAGTACGCGAGCACGCACCCGGACGTCGAGATCACCGACCGCACCGCCTCCTACTCCGACCACCACAAGAACCTCGCCGCGCACCTCGCGACCAACAGCGGTGCGGCGGACATCGAGGCGGTCGACACGGGATACGTCAACCAGTTCAAGGCCACGCCGGACAAGTTCGTCGACCTCAACACGAAGGGCGGCGGCGAGCTCAAGGACCGTTGGCTGGCCTGGAAGTGGGAGGCGTCGCTGAGCAAGGACGGCAAGCAGATCGGGTACGGCACCGACATCGGCGGCCTGGCCATCTGCTACCGCCGCGACCTGCTGCAGAACGCCGGGCTGCCCGCCGACCGCGACCAGGTCGCGGCGCTGTGGCCGACCTGGCAGGACTTCATGGCCGCGGGCAAGACGTTCCAGGCCAAGGCCCCCGAGGGCGTCAAGTGGTTCGACGGCGGCCCGACCGTCCTCAACGCGATCGTCGGCCAGGCCTCCACCGGCTACTACGACAAGACCGACAAGATCGTCGTGGGTGACAACAAGGAGATCAAGGCGGGCTGGGACCTCGTCGTCGACGGCGTGCAGTCCGGCCTGTCCTCGAAGCTCCTGTACTCCACGCCGGTCTGGAACACGGGCTTCAAGCAGGGCCAGTTCGCGACCGTGACCTGCCCTGCCTGGCAGATGGCCAAGATCAAGGACCAGGCCGGGCCGGAGGCGGCCGGCAAGTGGGACGTCACCTCCGTGCCCGGCGGTGGCGGCAACTGGGGCGGCTCGTACCTCACGGTTCCCAAGGCGGGCAAGAACGTCGACAAGGCCGTGGAACTGGCGGCGTGGCTGACCGCGCCCGAGCAGCAGGCCAAGGTGTTCAAGAGCGCCGGGCTGCTGCCGTCGATCCCGAAGCTGTACGACGACCCGTCGATCGTCGACTACAAGAACCCGTACTTCAACGACGCGCCGATCGGCAAGCTCTTCACCGACGCGGCCAAGAAGCTCAACCCGCAGTACCAGGGGCCGAAGGCCGGCGACATCCAGACCGCGATCGGCAACGCCATGCAGCGCGTCGAACAGGGCAAGCAGAACGGCGAGGACTCGTGGCGCCAGTTCGTCGGCGACGTCCAGAAGTGACGAGCTGACATGGTCCTGATCGACAAGACGGCCAGAAGGCACCGCTGGGACACGAAGTTCGCACCGTACGGGTACGTGGCGCCCTACTTCCTGATCTTCGGTGTCTTCGGGCTGTTCCCCCTGCTCTACACCGTCTGGGTCTCGTTGCAGGACCGCAACCTGCTCGAGTCCGACGCGGCGAGCCTCGTCTGGTTCGACAACTACGCGGCGCTCATGGCGGACCCGTACTTCTGGAACGCCATGGGCAACACGCTCAGCCTGTGGCTCCTGACGACGGTGCCGCAGATCCTGTTCGCGCTCTTCATCGCGCAGCTGCTCAACCGCAAGGTCCGCACGCGCACGCTGTTCCGGATGGGCGTCATCCTGCCGAACATCACCTCGGTGGCAGCCGTGACGATCATCTTCGCGCAGCTGTTCGGCCGGGACTTCGGCCTGATCAACTGGGTACTGGAACTGTTCGGCGTGGGCCACATCGACTGGCAGGCGGGCACGGCGTCCTCGCACATCGCGATCGCCGTGATGGTGGTGTGGCGCTGGACCGGCTACCACGCGCTGATCTTCCTGGCCTCCATGCAGGCGATCCCGTCGACGTTGTACGAAGCGGCCACATTGGACGGTGCGAACGGGCGGCAGCAGTTCTGGCGGATCACCGTGCCGTTGCTGCGGCCGCAGATCATCTTCTCCACGATCATCGCGACCACCGGCAACATGCGGCTGCTCGCCGAACCGCTGCTGTTCAACCCCGGCGCCGCGGCCGCGACCGGCGGCTCCGACCGGCAGTTCCAGACCGCCGCGCTGTACCTGTACGAGCAGGGCTTCACGAACTACGACTTCGGCTACAGCTCGGCGATCGCCGTCGTGCTGGCCATCGCCACGGTGATCGTCGCCGGTCTCGGCTACCTGGTGACCAAACGGATCCGGACGGAGTGACCCCATGACCGCTGTGCTGGAACGTCCCGCGCCGGTGCGGCCCACCGGCCCCGCGGGGCGGGCGCGCAGACTGGCCCGTCGCGTGGCCGGGCCGTGGACGTACGCCGGGCTGATCGCGATCCTGGCCGGGTCGGCCTTCCCGGTGTACTGGTCGTTCGTGGTGTCCTCGCAGACACCGGACGCGATCGACAGCGTGCCGCCCGTCCTCGTGCCGGGCGGCCACCTCTTCGCGAACATCGCGCGCGTCTTCGACACCACCGACTTCGCGCTGGCGCTGATGAACTCGATCGTGGTGGCGGGCACGGTGACCATCTCGGTGGTGCTGTTCTCCACGCTGGCCGGCTTCGCGTTCGCCAAGCTGAAGTTCCGCGGCCGCAACGTGTTGCTGCTGCTCATCATCGGCACGCAGGCGATCCCGACCGAGCTCGGCATCATCCCGCTCTACATGATGATGAGCGAGTTCGGCTGGGCCGGCGAGATCCACGCCGTGATCGTGCCGGGACTCGTGACCGCGTTCGGCGTGTTCTTCATGCGGCAGTACTTCGAGCGGGCGATCCCGGACGAGCTGCTGGAGGCAGGCCGGATGGACGGGTGTCACTCGCTGCGGCTGTTCTGGCACGTCGCACTGCCCGCGGCACGTCCTGCCGCGGCGGTGCTCGGGCTGTTCACGTTCATGCAGGCGTGGAACGACTTCTTCTGGCCGCTCGTGGTGCTGGTGCCGGAGAACCCGACCGTGCAGACCGCTCTGTCCACTTTGGCCAGCGGCTACACCACCGACTACACGCTCGTGCTGACCGCCGCGACGATCGGCACGGTGCCGGTGTTGCTCGTGTTCCTGTTGTTCGGCCGCCAGATCGTCGGCGGCATCATGTCGGGTGCCGTCAAGGGCTGACCTTCTTTGGAGACTGTTGTGAGTTTTCCGGCCGGCTTCCGCTGGGGCGTGGCGACCTCGGCCTTTCAGATCGAAGGGGCGGCCAGGCTCGACGGCCGCGGTCCGTCCATCTGGGACACCTTCGCGCAGGTGCCCGGTGCCGTCGCGTCCGGCGACACCGGGGACGTGGCGGCGGACCACTACCACCGCTGGGCCGAGGACGTGCGGCTGCTCGTCGACCTCGGCGTCGACGCGTACCGGTTCTCGGTGTCGTGGTCGCGGATCCTGCCGGAGGGCACCGGACGGATCGAGCAGCGCGGCCTCGACTTCTACCGACGACTCGTGGAGACGTTGCAGGACAACGGGATCGAGCCGTTCCTGACCCTGTACCACTGGGATCTGCCGCAGGCGCTGGAGGACCAGGGCGGGTGGCGCAACCGCGACGTCGCGCACCGGTTCGCCGACTACGCCGCCCTGGTGCACGAGGCGCTCGGTGACGTCGTCACCAAGTGGACCACGCTGAACGAGCCCTACTGCTCCTCGGTCGTGGGCTACGGCGAAGGACGCCACGCACCTGGCGCCCGCGAAGGCCACGGCTCACTGGCGGCGGCGCATCACCTGTTGCTGGGGCACGGGCTCGCGGTGCAGGCCATGCGCGCCAACGGCACCGGTGGCGAGTTCGGCATCGTGCTGAACCAGTCCCCCACCGTGCCGGTCAGCGACTCCCCCGCCGACGTCGCCGCGGCGAGCCGGCAGGACTGCCTGCTGCGGCGACAGTTCACCGACCCGCTGTTCGGTTCGGCGTACCCGGACGAGATGACGTCGATGTTCGGCGAGATCAGCGACTTCTCGTTCCGGCACGACGGCGACCTGGCGATCATCGGCCAGCCGCTGGACTACGTCGGCCTCAACTACTACTACCGGCTGCACGTCGCCGACGCGCCGCACCGCGAGCCCGACCCGGCCAAGCGCACGGCCCACGACATCGGCGTCGACACGACCCAGCTCCCGGACGTCCCGCGCACCGGCATGGGCTGGCCCGTCGAACCCGCCGGGCTCACGTTCGCGCTGACCGACCTCAAGGCACGGCACCCCGGCCTGCCGCCGGTCTACGTCACGGAGAACGGCTGCGTCTACCCGGATTCGGAGGGCTTCGAGGACACCGAACGCATCTCCTACCTGCGTGACCACATCGCGGCAGCACAAGCCGCGGAGGTGGATCTGCGCGGCTACTTCTGCTGGTCACTGCTCGACAACTTCGAGTGGGCGCACGGCTACAAGCACCGGTTCGGCCTGATCCACGTCGATTACCAGACGTTGCAGCGCACTCCGCGTGCCAGCTACCACTGGTACCGCTCGTTCATCTCTACGGCACGGCAGGACAGCTGACCGCCGGCGTCGTCAGATCGAGCAGGTAGGCGTCGACGTTGGCCCGCGTGCAGGCGCTGCGGGGGTAGGCGATGTGGCCCCAGCCCTCGTAGGTCAGCAACGCGGTGTTGCGCGGCGCCTGCCGTTGGATGTTGACGGCCCATTCGTACGGCGTCGTCGGGTCGTGTTTCGCGCTGAGGACCATGATCTTCGGCGCGTCACCGATGTCGAGGCGGTGGGGCGGGCTGGCGGGCGGTCCGGGGACGCCGATGCAGGCGGCGGTCTCGTCGTGGCCGAGGAGGTTGCCGCGCATGATCGGTGAACGGCGCAGCTCCTCGGCCCGCAGCCGTTCGTAGTCCCGGAAGTTCCTGACGCGCAGCGAGAAGTCCTGGCAGACGGTGGCGAGCCGGACGGACTCGTAGTTGGGTTCGAAGGCCTGGGTCCGCAGCGTCCGCCCGGCGATCAGGTCGGCGGCCCAGAGCCAGTCAGGGCCGCGCAGCGCGAAGTACGTGGAGTCGATCAGCCCCTGCCGCCCTCCCGGCTCGCCGTCGGCGCGGACGAGTGCCGCCTCCCAGGCCGCTCTCACGTCCTGTCCGTGCAGCACGCAGTCGGTCGAGCTCTGGCACCAGTTCGCGAACTCGCGGAACGAGTCGTCCGCGGCGGCCGCCCGGTCCCCGACGAACCGCCGGGCGTCGACGCTGTGGTCGACCACGCTGTCGAGGACCATCGCGCGGACCTTGCCGCCGAACCTCTCGGCGTACATCTGCCCGAACACCGTGCCGTACGACAGCCCGAAGTAGCTGATCTTCCGCTCACCCAGCGCCCGCCGCGCCGCGTCCATGTCCCGCGCGATCGCGGCGCTGTCGGCGTGGTCGAAGATCGGCCCGCTGCGCGCACGGCACTTCTCGAGCACGTTCTTGTTGTGCGTGAGCAGCGCGGCGAACCCGGCCTCGTCCTGCGGGTAGGTCGACGGCTGCCCGTCCATGAGGTCGGCGCAGCGCAACGCGAGGCTGTTCCCGGTGCCGCGCGAGTCGATGCCGACGATGTCGAACCTGGCCCGGACCTCCGGGCTGAACAGGCCGGAGAGTGCGAACTCGGCCGCCGATCCTCCAGGCCCACCGGGGTCGACCATCAGCACGCCCACCCGCCGTGCCGGATCGGTGGCGGCGTGCCGTGCGATCGCGATGTCGATGCGCCGGCCGTTCGGCTTGTTCCAGTCCAACGGGACGTTCAACGTCCCGCACTCGCCTTCGGGGTTGTCCTGGCACGCCGCCCACACGATGGGCCGCTCAGGTTCGGCATGTGCCGTTACTGCTGATTGCACCAGAACCACGGCTGCGACCGATGTCGCCAGTGCCCGCCTCACCGACCGCACGATGCCCCCTCCGGCGTTGCAGTGGAGCGGCCCACCTTACGAGATTCACCCGACATGGTGACCTCTCGACTTGCGTCGTTTCTGAGTCGATTTTAGGCTGACCTCCCACCCCGGGCCGAACTCAGAGGACGTGCGCCATGCCCGAACTGTCACGGTTGCCCCTGCCGGTCGCGGAGTCGTGGGACTGGCAGCTCGAAGGCCTGTGCCGCGGCATGGACAGCGCCTCCTTCTTCCACACGCCCAACGAACGGGGCCTGGCGCGAGACCGTCGCGAGGCCGCGGCGAAGGCCATCTGCCAGCGCTGCCCGGTCATGGAAAAATGCCGTGCGCACGCGCTGGAGGTACAAGAGACCTTCGGCATCTGGGGTGGACTCGGGGAAAGTGAGTTGAGGGCGATGCTCGCGAAACGCGCCCGTAGGACGTGACCTACACACCGCGCGCGGTGGCGGGGATGCTCGGCGTCGCCCCGACCACGCTCAGGACGTGGGACCAGCGCTACGGGCTGGGCCCTTCCCTCCGCACCGACGGCGGCCACCGCCGTTACGAGGACGCGGACGTCGAAGTGCTGCGCAGAATGGTCGTGCTGACCGGTCAGGGTGTCGCAGCGTCGTCCGCCGCCGTGCTGGCACGGCACGAACCCCAGACCCGGCCGAGCGTCGCACGCTCCCCGCTGACCTGGCAGAACGCGATCTCGGCGCAGCGGAGTTTGCTGGCCGCGGCGAAACGTCTCGACGAACCGACGATGTCCGACCTCGCCGACCAGCTCATCACCGACCACGGCGTCGTCTCCGCCTGGGAGGCCGTGTTCGTCCCCGCGCTCGTGGAACTCGGCGAACTGGTCGCCGACACCGGCCAGGGCGTGGAGATCGAGCACCTGGCCAGCGGCAGCGTGCTGTTCGCCCTGCGCGGGATCCCTCGCGCGAGCGGCCCCGGGGTGCTCTCGGCGCTGCTGTCGTGCGCACCGGACGAGCAGCACTGGCTGCCGCTGGAGGCACTCGGCGCGGCGCTGTCCGAACAGGGCCGCACGTGGCGCAATCTCGGAGCCCGCGTGCCGGCCGATGCTTTGTACGACGCGGTGACCAGGCTGCGGCCCGCCGTCGCGTTGGTCTGGGCGCACCGGCGTGAGCTGGCGTTGCGGGTACCGCTGGAGGAGTTCGGCGCGCGACCGGGCACGGTGCTCGCGGTCGCGGGGGCCGGGTGGGACGGCCTGGAGCTGCCGTCGTACGTCCACCGGCCGGCGACCCTCACCGAGGCGATCCGGCTGGTCGTGGACCGCACCGGTTCCTAGAAGATCTCGCGGTCGCGTTCCCGCACGCGCACCTCGTCCAGTTCCGCGATGCGACGCAGCCCCTGCACGGCCCGCGCCATGCGGTGGTTTCCGCTCACCTGGTCCTCGTGCCGGTCGAGCCACGCCCAGTACCCGGCGGTGAACGGGCACGCGCGCTCGCCCGTGCGCCGCTTCGGGTCGAACCAGCACGTGCCGCAGTGGTCCGTCATCCGGTTGAGGTAGGCGCCGCCGCTGAGGTACGGCTTGGTCGCGATCACGCCGCCGTCCGCGTGCTGGCTCATCCCGATGACGTTGACCGGCATCACCCACGGGAAGCCGTCCACGAAGGACGTGACGAACCAGTCGTTGAGCGCGGCGGGGTCGTAACCTCGTTGCAGCGCATGGTTTCCCAGCACCATCAGCCGTTGGATGTGATGCACCCAGCCGTGGTCGCGGACGCCTTCCAGAGCGGTGCGCAGACACGCCGCGCGCACCATGGCCGGCCGCAGCTCCGCCCACCACGACGGCAGCCCGGCGGTGGCGCGGAAACCGTTGCGCTGTTGGTACTCCGGACCGAGGTGCCAGTACAGGTGCCACACGTACTCGCGCCAGCCGAGCACCTGCCGGACGAACCCCTCGACGCTCGCGAGTGGCGCGGCACCGTCGCGGTAGGCGTCCTCCGCCGCGTAGACGACCTCCAGCGGGTGCAGGAGTCCGTGGTTGAGCGGCACCGACAGCAGCGAGTGCGCCATCGTCCAGTCCTTGGTCAGGACGGCGTCCTCGTGCGGGCCGAAGTGCGGGAGGCGGTCGCGCAGGAAGACCTCCAACGCCGTGAGCGCTTCTTCTCGTGTGATGGCGAAGCGGCGCGGGCCGTCCCTGCCCACCGCGGGCAGGTCCATCGCGTCGAGGTCGGCACGCACCTGCGCGTCGATGTCGTCCTCTTGCGGCCACCACGGTGCCGGAACGCCGAGCCGTCCGCGTTTCGGCGGCGGTTCGCGGTTCTCGGTGTCGAAGTTCCAGCGGCCGCCCACCGGGACGTCGCCCTCCATCAGCACGTCGAACCGGGTGCGCTGGTAGTGGTAGAAGTCCTCCATCAGGAACCGCTCGCGTGGCCCTGCCCACGCGGTGAACTCGTCGCGGGACAACGCGAACGCGGGGGTGGGCAGCACTTCCACGCCGAGTTCGGTCAGCATCCTCTGCGCGGCGGCCGAACCCGGCTGGTAGGCGACCAGCGGGCGGTTCAGGTCGCGGATGGCCTCGCCGTAGGTGTTCGCGCGCAGAAGCGTGACGCGGTCCGGGTGCTCGGCGGCGAGGTGACGCATGCCGGACAGCACCAGGTGCAGCTTCTGCCGGTGGTACGGCCTGCGGCGCAACGCCGCGGCCGACTCGATCAGCACGATCTCGTCGTGGCCGGTGTGGAACTGCGGTCCGAGCTGGTCGCCGAACAGCAACAACGTCGTCACTGATCACCGCGCAGGTCGGCCAGCACGGCGTGCGCGGCTCTGCGTCCCGAGTGGAGGGCACCCTGGATCGAGCTGGTGTCGCGATGATCGCCGCACACGTATCGACGGCCACCCGCGCGGACGGACTGCTTCAGGCGATGCGGCGCCGTCATCGCGGGGATCGCCTGCGGGATGTCGTACCGCTTCAGCACCTCCCACCGGCTGGTGTCCGTGCCGTACAGGCGATCCAGGTGCGCCCGGACGGCCTGCTCGCCGGCTTCGCCGAGCACCGAGGCCTGCACCAGTGGAGCGTGCGGCGAGTACGGGCGCGACACCTCCGACATCACCGCGGTGTTCACGACCGGGCCACCGCCGGCGTCGACGACCAGGCAGCCGTCGCGCAGCGGTGACCTCGGCGGGCGGAAGTACCACGTGGTCACGCCGTTCCAGCGAGGTTCGGCCAGTCCCGGCAGCAGTCGGGCCGCGGTCGTGCCGTCCGTCGCCACCACCACGGCGTCGGCGGCGATCCGGCTGCCTTCCTCGAGGTCCACGCCGTTGTCGTGCACGGCCCTCACAGCGGTCTCCAGCCTGACGGCGTCGCTGGGCAGGCGTTCCGCCATCGCCTTCGGCAGTTCTCCCATGCCGAGTGCGGGCACAGCCGCGCCGCCTCGGGCGAAACTGCGCCACACCAGGTGGAAGAACCTCGACGACGTGCTGAGCTCCCGTTCCAGGAACACACCGGACAGGAACGGCCGGAACACCGCCTCCACCGCTCGCGTGGACACCCCCAGCCGCCGCAGTTCCTCGCTCGTCGTGCGGTCCTGGGCGGTGAGCAACGGCCGCGCCGGTCCGAAGGCGTCCGGGCCGGAGAACCGGGCGACGGCCGCCACGTCCCGCACGCCCAGGACGTGCTGGCGCAGGAAGCCGTCCCACGCGGACGGCCCGCTGCGCGGATCGGCGAGCAGGTCGTGCCTGCCGTCGTCGTGCACGAACGCGCCGGGCCTGAAGTGCCTGAGGGGCAACGGATCGAGCCCGAGCCGCTCCAGTTCCGGATACGCGGGCAGCATGATCTGGAAGCCCCGGTCGAACCGCACGCCGTCCTCGACGTCGGTCCGCACGCGACCGCCGACCTCGTCACCCGCTTCCAGCACGGTGACCTCGACGCCGGCCGCGGCCAGCTCCAGCGCGGCGTTCAGGCCCGCCAGTCCGGCTCCCACCACGACGATCACAGCGTCCTCCAGCGCCGGGCGCGCGTCTGTTCGTCCACATCGGACGGAATCGTGCGCTCGTACGGGCTTCGCATCACCGATCTCACGCAACGACCGTATGGGCGCCACGGCGAGTCCGCACAACAGACGGACCGCGCTCGTTGGCTGGCTGCGATCAGGTCATCTCCGCCTTGGAAATCGCGTAGTAGGCGTCCACGGTGTCGCCGTCGATGCCCACGTAGGTGTCGATCCACGCCGCCGCGGCGCGCACCAGCACCAGCACCGCGTCGAACCGCTGTTCCTCCGTCAACACCCCCAGCACCACCGCGACACGTCCGTCGTCACCGCACGCCAGGCCGCTCAGCACCGCTTCGGCGGCCTCAGTGGCCTGCGCCTGGTTCTCGTCTCCTCGCGTCGCGGGCACGGAAATCGGAATGCGGACGGACGGATCGAGCGATCCGCGCGGGACGCCGCGCAACAGGATCGCCGCGCACGTGTCGATCGCGACCATCCTCGTCCGCTCCTCCGATGCCAGGCACCGCACGGCCTCGATGGACCACAGCTGATCACGTCTGTTGACCGCGCCCACCGCGGCCAGGGTCACTTCCCTGGCCTGGACGTCGTCGAGCCGCTGCATCGACTCACTGCCTCCTCACACAGTCGGCCCCGACTGGAATGCGCCCCCGCGCACGACTTCAGTGCCGTTCCATGTGAGACATGGTCGAACGGCCTCAAACACGCTGCATGACGAGCAGCTCGCAGTTCACCCGTCCGCAGCAGCGCATTGGGGACGCCTCACCGGAGTTTCAGATGTTGCTAACATCCGGATGTTGACAACCTGGGAGTGGGCGAACATGGCGACTCGGCACCTCTACGTCGTGCGGCACGGCGCGGCGGACCCGTTCGGCGAACTGACCGGCACCGGCTCCCGGCAGGCGCACCTGCTCGGCGAGCGCCTGGCCCACCTGCCGATCGACGCCGTGTGGCACTCACCCCTGGCCAGGGCCGCAGGCACCGCGCGCATCCTGGCCGAACACCTGCCGAACGCCGCGGTCGCCGAGGCGGCCGAACTGGTGGACCACGTACCGCACGTGCCGGAGGTGATGCCCGCGACGTGGGCCGGTTTCTTCGACGGCTTCGACGCGGCGGAAGCCGCCGCCGGCGCACGCCTCTCACAGGCACTGGTGGAGCGGTTCGCCCGCCCTGCCGAGACCGAGTCGCACGAGGTCCTGGTGACGCACGCCTACCAGGTGGCCTGGCTGGTGCGGGACGCCCTCGACGCCCCGCCCGCCCGCTGGCTGGCGATGAGTTGCGGCAACACCGCGCTCACGGTGATCCAGCAGCGCACCGGCACTCCGCCGACCCTGGTGCTGTACAACGACATGAGTCACCTGCCGGAGGAACTGCGCTGGACGGGTTTCGGCCCGGGACCACGGCCGTGACCACCCCGCCGCAGCGCTGAAGCCGCCCGGCTCACCTCGGCGAGACCGGATGCCCGCCTCGCGCGACGACCTCAGCGCCGGCTTCGCCGAGGTAGTCGAGCGCACCGCGGCATCGAGGTGCGGGGCGGAGCCGCCACCGACCCGCCCGGCTGCCGGCACGGGAGCACGGCCTGCGCGACGGCGAGGCTCGTTCGAACCCGGCGCACCTGGGCCGGCGCCGAGGCTCCCATTGCCCGCCGCGGCAGCGACCAGCCCGGCTGCCGCCCGCACCGGTGAGACGTCCCGCCTCATCGAGGTCGACCGGCACACGTCACCGCCCGCCGCGGCACCGAAAACGTCACCGGCCTGCCACAACAGCACACGATCAATCCGGCCGACAGCTCCGGAGCGCGGCGTGCGCAGCGGCGAGGCGTTCCTCCTCATCGAGGTCGACCGGCACACGTCACCGCCCGCCCGCCGCACCGAAAACGTCACCGGCCTGCCACAACAGCACACGATCAATCCGGCCGACAGCTCCGGAGCGCGGCGTGCGCAGCGGCGAGGCGTTCTGCCTCACCGCGGCCCGACCGGTCCCCCGACACCTCGTCCGCCCAGTCGAGCAGCCGGTGCAGGTGAGGGTCTTCGGCCGCCGTCATGAGGTGAGGCCGGCCGAGAGCGACCTCGCCCCCGGTCCCGTCGATGGTGATCAGCTCCCCCACGCCGGCAACACGCCCGCCCACCGTCACCGAGCCGGTGCCGACCCCGAGGTCGGCGACCCCCACGACAGCGGGCTTGCCCATCGAGCGCGCGACGACCGCGGCGTGGCTGGCCGGGCCTCCCCGCGCGGTGACGATGCCGGTGGCCGCCGCCAGGCCGCGGATGTCGTCCGGCGACGTCTCCGGCCTCACCAGGACGACCGGGCCGCCTGCCGCCATCCGGACCGCCTCGTCGGCCGTGACCGCGACCCGGCCCGACGCCACTCCCGGGCACACGCCCAGCCCGCGTGCGATGACGTCGGCATCTGGGGCGATGCGGGACGTGCGCACGTGGCGGAGGTGCTGGGGCGAGACGCGCAGCAGTGCCTCGTCGCGGTTGATCACCTCTTCGTCGGCCAGGTCAGTGGCGAGGCGGACGGCGGCGGCTCCGGTGAACCCGCCCGGCCGCACCTGCAGCAGCCACAGCTCGCCCGACTCATAGGTGAACTCGACGTAGCAGGCGTCGCGGTAGTGCTGTTCGAGGCGGTGCAGTGCGGCCCGAAGGCCTTGCCACACCAGAGGTTCGCGGTCGGCCAGGTCGTGCAGGGGACGGGTCAGGGAGCGGCCGGAGACGACGTCGGAGCCCTGGTGGCCGAAGAGGACCTCGCCGAACGGGACGTTGGCGCCGGTGTCCGGATCGCGGCTGAAGGCGACTCCGGAGCCGCTGTGGTCGTCGCGGTCGCCGAACACCATCCGTTGCACGATCACGGCGGTGCCGAGGTCGTGCGGAATGCCGTGCAGGGTGCGGTAGGTGCGGGCGCGGGGCGTGTCCCATGACGCGAACACCGACTTCACCGCGTCGTCGAGGACCTCGGAGGTGGGCTGCAGGTTGAGGATCGTGTCCATCATGCCCGGCATCGACACCGCTGCGCCGGAGCGCACCGAGACCGACGTTCCGAGCGGTTCGACGGCGGTCGCCAGCTCTTCGCGCAACCCGCGGGGAAGCCGGCCGTCGCGGAGGAAGGCGCGGCAGGCCTCGGTGGTGACGACTACACCCGCGGGCACCGGCAGGCCCAGACGGTGCAGCAGCACCAGGCCGTGAGCCTTGCCTCCCAGCACTTCCGGCGGTTCGGCCAGCTCGGCGTCGAGGTGCCTCACCCAGCCCATCGGGCGATTCCCAGCGTCGCGAGCAGGTCCTCGTGCAGTTCCGCCCACACCGTGTGGAACGAGTCGATGGTGTCGGCCAGGTGGTCAAGCTCCCCCGCTTGCGCGCGAGCAAGGGCTTCGGTCAGGCGCGGGTCGTAGCGGGCGAACCGCGGCACGGCGGCGGCCAGTGCGGCGATGACCACGACGGCGCGCGCGTGGAAGTCGGTGAACAAGGCCAGGACTCGGGCGTCGTAGACCTCGTCGGTGTGGTCGTTGACGACACCGTCCGCGGAACGAACCTGCCACGCCGTGCAGAGGTCGAGCAGTTCCGGGTTGAGCACGAGGAACGCGTCGAACGCCTCGGTCAGCGCTGGGCGGGTGCCGGCCGACTCCAGTTCGGCCTTGACGCCGGACGCGTCGGCGGCCCGGCCGGACTCGGTCAACGCCCACCCTCCGAAGCCCCTGTGGTGCGTCACGAGACCGGCGACCGCGAGGTCGATCAGCTCGGACTCCACTTCGGACTCCTCCAGCCCCGTGAACGAAGCCACCCTGGTGAGTCCGGTGGTGCCGACACAACGCAACGCGTGCAGCACCAACAGGTTCGCGCTCACGCCGTCGCCTCCCGCCTGCGCGCACCGGCGGCATAGCCGGCACCGCGGCCGTCAGCGCGGGCGACGATCACGCCGTCGCGCACGCTGACCGCGGACTCGGTGTCGTCGCCGGGATTCGTGAGGCCGATCGACGACGCCACCAGCGCGGCGTCGTCGAGCACCAGCCGGACGTGCGGCCAGACATCGGGCGCGAACACCCTGCGCAGGCAGCCGACGGCATCGGTCACCCGGAGCCGGACGAGACGGCCGGTCTCCTCCGCGTCGCCGGTGACGACGACCACCGTGACCTGCTCACCGGGCTTCCCGGACCGGACCGCTTCCTCGGCCGCACCGAGCCGCGCCGCGCCCAGCACCACCACGAGACCGTCCGAGAGGTCGACCGGATCACCGCTGATCCGGTCGACGAGGCCTTCGGGAGCGGTCCAGGCGTCCGCGCACGTCCGCGCCGGGGCGACGTAGGGCAGGTGCGGAGGAGCCCAGGTGTCCTTCAGGTCGATGGTGCCCAGGTGCCTGCACGCGTGCGCCACGTCGAACGGGTCGCCGAACCCCGGCGACGTCTCGGCCCGGTGCCCCGCGCCGTCGAGCACCGTCAGCACCAGTTCGGCCAGCCGTACCCGCCGCTCCGGCGCGCCGCGTTCCAGGGCGATGGCCAGCAGCAACGCCTCCAGCCGCGCCACCTGCGCCAGCACCGCCGGACCGTGCTCGTCCTCGAACACGCCGTCCAGCGAACGCGACTGCAGCCGCCCGCCCGGCGCCGAGTCGCCCACCAGCGGCAGGCGTTCGAGCCAGACCCTCGCGAACACGCCCAGCGCGTCGACCCTCGACGACGGCGACACGGACGCCTGCGGTTCGCCGGATGCGCCCTTCTCGATCTGGTCGATCAGCACGGCCAGGTACAGGGCCCGTTTGCTCGGGAAGTTCGAGTACACCGCACCGCGGGTGAGCTCCGCCCGCTCGGCGATCCGGTCGACCTTGGCCGGCACGAAGCCGTGCTCCGCGAACTCCTCCCGCGCCGCCGCCAGCACCGCGGCACGCGTGCGCGCCTGCTGCTCCACCCGAGTCAGCCGAACCATCGCCACTCCCGCCGATCACATTTGGGATGTTCTCATCATCCAGATTACCCGAACCTCTGAGCGCGATGCCCTGTGGGCATTGAGGACGACTCAGCAAGTCTTGGACGGCCCGACGAAGTCCGCAGAGGCTGGAGGCACCACGAAGGAAGGAAATCGCCATGAAGGTGTTCATCACCGGGGCCTCCGGCTACATCGGCAAGGCCACGGTCGCGGCTCTCCTGCGCCACGGGCACGTCGTCGAGGCACTCGCCCGCTCCGCCAGGTCAGCGGCGGCCATGAGCGAGGCGGGCGCGACGCCGGTGAGCGGCGGACTGTCCGATCTGGACGTCCTCACCACCGCCGCGAGCCGCGCGGACGCGGTCATCCACCTCGCGCAGGCCGACAGCGCGGAGGCCGACCTCGCCGCCGCCACCGCGATGCAGGACGGCGTCGGCGCGGGCACCTACGTCCACACCGGCGGAACCTGGGTCTACGGCGACACCGACGGCATCGCCGACGAGGACGCCGCCTGGAACCCGCCGTCGATCGTCGCGTGGCGCGAGGAGGTCGAGGAGAAGGTCCTCTCACGCGCGCACAACGGCGGCCGGCCGGTCGTGATCAGGCCCGGCCTGCTGTACGGCGGGGAGAACCGCCTGATCGACGTCTTCTTCACCAAGCCGGGCAAGGAATCCGGCGCGATCCCCTACCTCGGCGACGGCACGAACCACTGGTCGCTCGTGCACGTCGACGACCTGGCGGAGCTGTACGTCGCGGCACTGAACGCCAAGGCCGGATCGGTGTACAACGGCGTCGGCGGAGTGGACCCGACGACGCACGAGATCGCCACGGCGATCAGTCACGGCGCCGGCCTGGATGGCAAGACCATCTCACTCTCGCTGAACGACGCCCGCGCACAGATGGGCCCGATCGCGGACGCGTTCGCACTGGACCAGCGGTTCACCCCGGCACGCGCCCAGGCCGAACTCGGCTGGACGCCCCGGCACACCGACCCCCTGGCGATCTTCGCGCAGGGCTGAGTCAGAGCGGCTTGGGCGCGTTCTCCAAGCCAGAGAACACGGCGGCGATCAGGCGCCGTCCCTGGGCCACACCGGCGTCGTTGTTCGGGACCCGCCACAGGAAGCTCATCAGCATGATGATGTCCGCGGGGTCGTGACCAGGGGCGATCGTGCCCTCGGCCACGCAGGCGCCGACGAGCTTCGTGACCGCGGCGGTGGCCGGCCCCCAGGACGCGCGGACCATCTCCTGGGCCGCCTCGCTGTGCAGCGCGTCGCCGAGGCCGTGCTTGAGGCGGATGTAGGCCGACAGCATCTCGAACCACTCCACGAACGCCGCCTTCGCCGACGGGTTGCGGGTCAGCACCTCGTCGGCAGCGGTGGTCATGCGTTCGATGTCGTGCTGGTAGGCCGCCAGGATCAGGTCCTCGCGGGTCGGGAAGTGCCGGTACAGCGTGCCCGCGCCGACCCCCGCGCGCTTGGCGACCTCGCTGAGCGTCACGAGCGGGTTCTCCGCGAACAGCTCGTGGGCGGCCTCGATGATCGCGACGCGGTTGCGCGCGGCGGCCTTGCGTTGCGTGCCGTACGTGCCCGGCGCCTGGTCGTCCATGCCGTCGATGATGCCCTGCGATTGACTCGCGGACAATCCTCCGCTAGTTTCGGAAGCACTTGCGGAGGATTCTCCGCAAGTTGGCTTCGAGGAGGAATCCATGTCGAACGTGCTGGTCACCGGCGGAACCGGGTTCATCGGCAGCTGGTGCGCGCTCGCGCTGCTGCAGGCCGGTCACGACGTCCGCACCACGGTCCGCGACCTGGAACGGGAACCCGGGTTGCGAGCCCTGCTGCACGGGGCGACCGACTTCGAGGACTCGCGCCTGACCGTCGTGCGCGCCGACCTCAGCAGTGACGAGGGCTGGACGGAGGCGGTCGCGGGCTGTGACCACGTCCTGCACGTCGCGTCGCCCACGCTGCGCCACGGGACCGACCGAGGAGGAGATGATCTCGGCCGCTCGTGACGGCGTGCTGCGGGTGTTGCAGGCATCCCGCGACGCGGGCGTGAAGCGGGTCGTGCTCACGAGCGCGCTCGGCGCCATCGCGTACGGACATCCGAAGCGCTCGACGCCGTTCACCGAGGAGGACTGGACGAACGTCGACGGCGGCATCCCGCCCTACCAGAAGTCGAAGACGCTGGCCGAGCGCGCGGCCTGGAAGTTCGTCGAGACCGAGGGCGATGGCCTGGAACTGGTGGCCGTGCACCCGGTCGCGGTCATCGGCCCGGTCCTGGGTCCGGACGACCCGCCCTCGCTGCGCACCATCCGCGGCATGCTCGACGGCGCCCTGCCCGCCTGTCCCCCGTTCGGCATCGGCTGGGTCGACGTGCGGGACGTCGCCGACCTGCACCTGCGTGCCATGACCGACCCGGCCGCCGACGGCGAGCGCTTCCTGGCCACCGCGGGGCCCAGCCTCCGGATGGTGGAGGTGTCCCGGATCCTGCGCGCACGGCTCGGCGAGCGTGCCGCCAAGGCTCCCACCAAGGAGATCCCGCTGGCGGTCGCCCGCGCGATGGCCGTGGTCAACCCGCAGATGCGGGCGTTGCGCCCTCAGCTGGGGCAGGACTTCAACGCGACCAGCGCCAAGGCGGAACGAGTGCTGGGCTGGAAGCCGCGTCCGATCGAGGACAGCATCGCCGAGACGGCCGAGAGCCTCCTGGCCCACGGCGCGGTCACCGCTTAGCTCACCTCAGGTGGTCGACGGGCAGCGGACCCCGGGACCGCATCGTCCGGATGGCGAACGAGCTGCGCACGTCGACCACCGCCGAGATGGCCAGCACGTGGTTCAGCAGCAGCGGTTCGTACGAAGGCAGGTCCGGCAGCACGCCCTCGGCGAAGAAGTCGGCCGATCCCGTCACCAGGTGGCACGCCACCACGGCCGGGATCGCCAGCAGGGCCTCCTCGACCTCACGGGCCGTCTCCGCGGAGTGGCCGTTGACCTTCAGCTCCAGGAAGACCGTGAGGCCCAGGCCCGCCTTCGCGCGGTCCAGCTCGGCCCGGTAGCCCGCGATGATCCCGGCGCTCTCCAGCGCGCGAACCCGGCGCAGACACGCGGAGGGTGACAGGCGCACCGCTTCGGCGAGTTCGTTGTTGGGCACCCGGCCGTCGATCTGGAGCCGGCGCAGGATCGCCCGGTCGACAGCGTCGAACTGGTCCATGCGCACAGTATTCGGGGATAGTTCGAATCTGCGCAATTCAGTTGCGTGTACCAAGCCTCAGACGCTTCAAGTTCGCAGCGGCTGTCTCGTTCCGCGCTTCAGAATTCAGGCATGTCCTCACCACTCACCGTGTCGCGCGGGTCGGCGATGTACGTCGGCGCCCTGCTGGGCCCCGGTCTGCTGATGCTGCCCGGCCTGACCGCGGCCGTCGCCGGCCCGGCGTCCGTCCTGACCTGGGCCGCCCTGCTCGTGCTCTCCGGCCTGCTGGGCTGGGTCTTCGCCGCACTCGGCATCCGGATGCCCTCAGCATCCGGAGTGCAGGGCTACGTCGCGCTCGGGCTCGGCCGCAGGGCCTCGGTGGCGACGTCGTGGTCGTTCCTGGCCGGGATCATCGCCGGTGCCCCGATCGTCTGCGTGATCGGCGGCGGTTACGTCGCGGAACTCGCCGGTGCGGGCCGGGTGACGGCGTGCCTGATCGCGGCCGTGATCCTGGTGGCGGTTCTGGTGATCACGTCCCGCGGGCTGCGCACGTCGTCCACCGTCCAGTTCGGACTCGTGCTGCTGCTTCTCGCGGTCGTGGCCATCAGCGTCGTGGGCGGCGCGTTCGCGGCACACGCCGAGAACTGGACGCCCTTCGCACCGCACGGATGGGCCGCCGCCGGTTCGGCCGCCGCGCCGCTCATGCTGTCGTTCGTCGGCTGGGAGGCCGCCGCACCGCTGACCGCGCGACTGACGAACCCGCGTCGCCAGTTACCGCGCATCGTCGCGATCACGCTCGCCGTGACCAGCCTGCTGTACCTGTCGCTGGCCGCCGTGACCGTCGCCGCGCTGGGCCCGGACGCCGGAAGCTCCACTCCCGTCGCGAAACTCCTGGTGCTCGCCGTCGGACCGGCTGGCGTGGTGCTGGCTTCGGTCTCGGCGGTCGTCCTCACCATCGGCACGATCAACGCCTACGTCTCCGGCGCCGCGACCCTGGCACGCACGCTGACGTCGCACGACGAGGACCTGGACACTCCGCCGCGCTGGCTGAACGTCGCGATCCTCGGGTCCGGTGGCGTGCTGATCAGCCTGCTCGGCGCCGGTGTCCTGGAACTGGAGTCGCTGGTGGCCGTGCCGAGCGCGATGTTCCTGGTGGTGTACCTCGGGTGCACGGCCGCCGCGTGGAAGCTGTTGTCCGGCGGGGTGCGCGTCGCCGCGGCGGCCGCGTTCGTGATCGTCCTCGCCATCCTGGCGTTCACCGCGACCGCGGCCGTTCCGGCGGTCGCGGTCGCGGTGGTCGCCTGGCTGGCCTCACTCCGCCGCACGCCAGGCGTGGTAGCCGAGACCGATCGCGCCGGCCGCCATCGGGATGCTGGTCAGGAGGCCCGCCAGGCCGTTGCCGGGCACCACGAAGGTGATGACGACGAACAGCAACGAGATGGGCACCCACTTCGGGACGGCGTGCGAGCGGAATAGACCCACGCACTGAAGAACGGTGCCCAGCAACACCAGTGCGGCACCGGGGATCATGAACGCGAAGAGGTGCGCGGTGTCGTTGTTGGCCGCCTGGATCACCGCGCCGCCGACAGCAGCGTCGAGTCCGGGATCGGTCGGGAAGAAGTAGGCCGCCGCCCAGCCCGCGACCCCGGCACCCTGCAGCCCGCCGCCGATCCACATGAGCGCGGCACCCCAGGTCGCCCAGGCGCCGCCGCGGCGCCGGACCAGGAACAGCGTCGCCAGCGCCTGCAACGGGATGTTGAGGACCTGCATGGCCGCGAGACCGGTGAGCAGCGTCCACCACAGGTCGCGATGGGCCGCGATGTCGGCGTAGGAGTAGGTCTCGCCGCCGCCCGCCGGTTCCGGCCAGAGCAGTCCGCCCGCGACGGCGGCGACGGACGTGACACCCAGGACGACCGCGAGGACGGCGACGCGTCCCCGCGTGGAGCTCGCGGCGGTGTCGGGCGCCGCGGTGATGTCGACGGACATGGTCCCTGCCCTTCCAAGGAGATCGGGTGGCTCGACGCGACCGGCTAAGGACACCGGACACGTCGGTCCTCGCCCCTGCACCGGATTCGGTGGTGCCAACCGGCGGAGGGCGCCGACCACGTCAGTCCTCGCCCCGCACCGGATTCGGTGGTGCCATGCAACCGGCGGAGGGGCACCGGACACATCGGTACCGACCCCGGACACGTTCTCCGTGCCAGCACTGAAGCCAGGCCGTCACACCGGCCTTACCCTGGGGCGATGACGTGGCCGAGGCCGGCAGGACTGGCGCTTCTGGGCATCGCCGTCCTGATGACGGCGGGTGCGGGCTGGCTGCTGTTCCGCACGCCGAGCGACCTGGCCGGCCCGTTCGCCGGCTTCGCGACACTCGGCCTGGCGATGGCGGCGCTCGGCGTGACGATCGAGTTCCGGGTGCGCGCCAACCCCGTGGGCCCGCTCCTCGCCTGGGTCGGGGCGATCGTGGTCTTCCTGGCCGCGCGAAACGTCTACTACGGCGCCTGGCTCGCCGATTCGGCCTCGGTGCCGCTGGACTCCCGCGTGGTAGCGGTGCTCAACGAGAGCGGCTGGTGGCTGCTCGCCGCCGTCGCGTTGCTGCTCCTGCACTTCCCGGACGGCACGCTGCCTGCGAAACGATGGTCGTTCCTGCCGCCGCTGATCGTCGTGCTGGCGCTGGCCCAGCAGGCGTTCGGCGCGACGCCACGAGAGCCGTTCACCGAACCGATGGAAGGGCTGGCCAAGCCCTGGGGTCCACCGTCCGATGTGGTCCACGTCCTCAGCTATGTCGTGAACATCGGGCTGATCCTGACGTTGCTCGCGGCCGGTGTCTCGCTGGTGGTGCGGTTCCGCGCGTCCCGGGGAATCGTCCGGGCACAGCTGAAGTGGCTCGCGTTCGCCGGGCTGGCCGTGACCGCCTACCCGGTCGTGTGCCTCGCCGAGATCGTCGTGACCAGTCGAAGTGGTGTCGTGGCAACGGTGTTCGGCATCGTCACGATCTTCGCGCTGTTCTGCTCGGTCGGAGTGGCCATGCTGCGCCACGACCTCTACGACGTGGACCGCGTGCTGGCCGACACCATCAGCTACACGATCGTCCTGCTCGTCCTCATCGGTGCGTACGCGCTGTCGGCCCTCACCCTCGGCCTCGTGGTGGGCCAGGACTCCCCCGCCGCGGCGGCGGGCGCCACCGCGGTCTGCGCGGTGCTGCTCACTCCCGTCCGGAGGCGTCTGCAACGGGAGGTCGACCGGCGGCTCTTCCCCCGCACCAGGGCCGCTCTGCTCGCCATCGAGGACCTGCAACACCGCGTGCACACGCAAGCCGCCCAACCGGAAGAGCTCGAAGCGACGCTGCGCACGGCGTTGCGAGATCCCACGCTCAAGGTCGGGCTGCTGCTGCCGGCGTCGACGTGCTTCATCGACACGAGCGGCGCGCCGGTGACCGACACCGGACTCGTGCCGATCACCCTGGGCGGCACCCAGATCGGCGTGCTCGCGGCGTCCGGCACCACCCCGGCCGTGCTGAAGGTCGTCGCGACCGCCGCCGCGAGCCTGGTCGAGGTCGCCCGGCTGCGCGGTGAGCTCGCCACCGCCCTGCGCGAGGTCGAGGCGAGCCGCACCCGGATCATCCAGGCCGGGGACGCCGAACGGCACCGGCTCGAACGCGACCTGCACGACGGCGCCCAGCAAAGGCTGGTGTCGCTGGGCATGGCGATGCGGCTCGCGCAACGGCAGCTGCCCACCGGTTCGGTCGACGTGCACGCGCTGCTCGACCAGGGCGTCGCCGAACTGGCCACCGCCATCGCCGAACTCCGGCAGATCGCCCACGGCCTGCGTCCCACCAGCCTCGACGACGGGCTGCACTCCGCGCTCGCCGCGCTCACGAACAAGCTGCCGGTCCCGGTGGAGTTGGAGATCATGCAGGAACCACTGGCCGACGACATCGCGATCACCGCCTACTTCGTCGCCGCCGAGGCGATCACCAACGCCGCCAAGCACGCGCACGCCAGCGCCATCACCGTCCGCGTCACGCAGCAGGCGGACGAGGTGAACGTGTGGGTGAAGGACGACGGGTGCGGCGGCGCCGATCCGCGCGGCGGTTCCGGACTGGCCGGGCTGGCCGACCGCGTCGCCGCGCTGGGCGGATCGCTGCGGCTCAACAGCACACCCGGTACCGGCACGACGATCCAGGCGGTGCTGCCATGCGCATCGTGATCGGCGAGGACTCGACGCTGTTCCGGGAAGGGCTCGCGAGCCTGCTCTCCCACGCGGGCCACGACATCGTGGGCCGCGCCGCCGACGCGGACACCCTCGTCGCCGTGGTGGCGCGGGCGGAGCCCGATCTGGCCATTGTGGACGTTCGGATGCCACCCGACCTGACCGACGACGGCGCACGGGCCGCCCGGCGGATCCGCTCCGCCCAGCCCGGTGTCGGGATTCTGCTGCTCTCCCAGCACGTCGAGACGCGGCACTCCGTCGACCTGGTCAGCCAGGGCGGATTCGGTTACCTGCTCAAGGATCGCGTGCTGGAGGTCGACGACTTCCTGGAGTCGATCACGCGGGTCGCCGCCGGTGGCTCGGCGCTCGACCCCGAGGTGGTGGGCAGGCTGCTCGGCCGGCCCGCCACCGGGTCACTCACCCCGCGCGAACGCGAGGTCCTCGGCCTGATGGCCGAGGGTTGCACGAACGTCGCGATCGCGCGGCGGCTCTGGCTCACCGAACGCACCGTCGAGACCCACGTCGGCAGCATCATGGCCAAGCTGGGGCTGGCCGCCAACGTGGAGGAGCACCGCCGGGTGCTGGCCGTCCTGACCTATCTGGCCGAGTACGGCTGATGCTCCTCCACTGGCGACTCAGTTCAGCACGCAGAGCAGCGAACAGGCCTTCGCGGACGACCAGTCGCTGTACACGCGGGTCGAGTTGACCGGCGTGTACTTCGCCTTCGCCTTGTTGGTCAAGGGGAACAGCGACAGCAGCGCGTAGGTCGAGCAGTGGACCTGTTTCGACTCACCGGGCTGCAGCGTGAACGGCCCGGTCTGGCAGGCCGGTTCCACGTCGTCGACCACGTACGCGTCGACGACCGGGATCGGGCCGTTGTTCGTCACGGTGATCCGCCAGTACGCGGTGGCGTTCAGCAGGCCGAGAACGCCCACGGGTGCTTGCTTGGCCCACGGACCGGCGCCGCCCGCCTTGCAGTGGGCGGGTGTGTACGAACCGCAGATCTCCTTGTTCACCACCACGTTCGGCATGCACGCCGAACCCGGAGCGACCTGACGGGTCACCGTGTTGGACGAGAACGCGCCGGTCGGGTCGGTCCCGTTCGCGGTGTTCGCGACGGACGTCACCGGGCAGTCCGCGGAAATCGTGGTGCGGAAGCACACCTGCGGCGCGTCGCCGCTGAACTCCACGGCCAGTGACGGCTGGTTGCCGCCGCCGAAGTCCGCGGCGTTGTTCAGCACGAGCGACGCCGTCAGCGTCAGCGAAGAGGCCGTGACACCGGTCAGGTCGACCGTGCCGTCAGGGGCGAAACTCGGCACGGTGACGGGGTTTCCGCCGCCGTCCACGGCCTTCACGGTGGACGCGCCGAGGTTCACGTTCGCCGGTGTCACGCCGACGAGCCGCGCCTTGGTGTAGGTGGTGGTGTGCGGTTTGCCGTCGCAGTAGAACTGCGAGGGGGTGAGCGACACGGAGGCGCCGCTGCGTACGCACGGCGACGCCCCCGTGTCAGGATCCATCGAGAACAGCACGCCCGCGTCTCCCAGCCCGATCATGCAACCGGTGGGAGCGTCATAGGCGTAGCCGTAGTCCCTCGTCACGCCGTTGTTGGCGGTCGGATGGGTGATGCGCGCGGGCACGCCGGCGCACGAGGTCCCGGTGCTCCAGTCGTGGCACACCGAGGCGCCCACGTACGGGCCACCCCAGATGGCGAGGAAGCTGCGGACGCGGTTGCCGGTGCGCACCACCTCGGGGTTGAACGAGATGACGCCGCTCTCCAGCCCCGCGAACGCCGACGGCGTGGGCAGGGACGAGCCGTCGATCGCGTAGCAGGTGGTGCCGTTCTGGCCCGTCGTGCTGGAGCACGCGCCGATCTCCGCACCTGTTGTGCTGTAAGCGGTGTAGGCGTTGTAGGTGTAGTTGCCGGACGGGCCGATCTGCTTCGGGGAGGCCCAGCCCGCGCACGCGGCGTTGGTGCCGGGGTCGAAGCAGCCCATCCTGGGGATGCCGCCGCCGAACGGCGACGACGAGGCGAAGATCTTGCCCCCGGCGACGGTGAGCGCGCCGAGATAGTAGTTGTTGCTGCTGGTGAACGGCACGATCGACGCGTAGGGCTGGCCTCCGCACGCGCTCTGCGTGGCGATCGTCCAGCACACCACGCTGCCGGAAGTCGCGACGCCGTAGAGGTTTCCGCCGACCTGGACGAGTCCCGCCATCTCGACGTTCTGCCCCGCCCGTGGCATCAGGGGCCAGAACCCGCAGTTTCCGGGCGCGGCGAGATCGAGGCAGGCGACGCCGATCGAGGACGCCGTGACGGCCGAGTAGTACACGCGAGCGGGATTCGCCTCGTCGCGGACGTACTGCGGTTCGAGTGGACTGCCGATGTCACCGGTGTTGCCCGTGCCGAACGGACCGGGCGCCGTGTTGAGCGGCTTCGGCCACGGACCGCCCGCACAGAGCGAACTGGTCGTGAGATCGGTGCACACGAGCTTCGGGGCGGCGGGGCCCACGTGGTGGTAGACGTTCCACGCCTGCAGGCGGCCGTCCGGCGTGCGCTGCAGGATCGGGATGAAGCCGTCACCACCGGTGCTGCTCGCGCTGGCCTGCACGGGAGGGGTGAGCAGGTTGGACAGCGCCTTGCCACCGTTGCGCACGTTGGGGTTCGTGGCGGTGACGGGGTTGCCCTCGGTGCCGGTCCAGCCCGGTGGCACCTGCAGCGAGCCGGACACGAGGGTCTGGCCGGGGCCGATGGGGTCGGTGATCGTGGCGGCACCGTTGGCGCCGTTCGCATAGGACACGACCCAGGTGGCGTTGTCGCCGTGGGAGGCGGGATCGGACACGCCCTGCACGGACTTGGTGAGTGTGGACACGGGTGGCTGGGCGGCCACGGGCACGGCGGCCGTGAGCGTGCTGCCAGCGAGCACGCCCGCTAGCAGCATTGCCGGCAAACGTCTTCGCACGAGCAGGTCCCTTCAGCGGTGGCGGAGTTCGGGAAACTCCGCCGACGCTAGGGACCGCGCCACTGCTCCAAACACCCCCTCACCCGCGTGCGTGGGAGGTCTGCCCCATCAGACCAATGCGGACGCGCGCACCATGTGACCGGACAACAGATTCCAATTCATAGCCGAATGAAGTTTCACCTGAACGCGCCTGAAGTGCCTATCCGAGAACCGAATGCTCGCGGTGCGGGGTCCAGCGCAGGTGCACGTTCCGATCTGGAGGGTCGGCCCGCAGCAGCGACAACCTCGGCCGGACGGCGTCGGTGCGCGCGGACGGCGGCTTGCGGCTGCCCGCCCGGTACTGCACCGGCCACTCGGCCCGGTACTCCTGCTCCGCGGCCGCGTGCAGGGTCCAGTGCGGGTCGTAGAGGTGCGTGCGGCCGAGCGCGCACAGGTCGGCGCGGCCCGCCAGGAGGATGGAGTTGACGTCGTCGTAGGAGGCGATGGCGCCGACCGCGATGACCGCCGCACCGGTGACCTCGTGCCGGATCCGGTCGGCGAACGGCGTTTGGTAGCTGCGGCCGTACGCCGGGCGCTCGTCCGCCGTGACCTGGCCGGTGGAGACGTCGATCGCGTCGGCACCGTGGGCGATGAACGCACGGGCGATCTCCACGGCGTCGTGCTCGGTGTTGCCGCCGTCGATCCAGTCGGTCGCGGAGATGCGCACGATCATCGGTCGTTCGGCGGGCCAGACCGCGCGGACGGCGTCGAACACCTCCAGGGGGAACCGCAGGCGGTTGGCGAGGGTGCCGCCATACTCGTCGGTGCGCTGGTTCGCGATCGGCGAGAGGAACGAGGACAGCAGGTAGCCGTGCGCGCAGTGCAGTTCAAGCAGGTCGAAGCCCGCTTCGGCACCTCGTTGTGCCGCCGCCACGAACTCGGCGGTGATCCGCTCGCGGTCGACTTCGCCCGGAACGGCGTTCCCAGGGCCGTACGGCAGCGGTGACGGGCCGACGACGTCCCAGTTGCCCTCAGGCAGCGGTTCGTCCATGCCCTCCCACATCAGGCGGGTCGAGCCCTTGCGGCCGGAATGGCCGAGCTGGAGGCCGATCCGGGCGGTGCTCCGCTCGTGCGCGAACGAGACGATCCGCGCCCACGAGTCGCGTTGCTCGTCGGTCCACAGACCGGTGCAGCCCGGCGTGATGCGACCATCCGGGGAGACGCAGACCATCTCGGTCATCACCAGGCCCGCCCCGCCCATGGCCTTCGAGCCCAGGTGGACGAGGTGGAAGTCGCCCGGCACGCCGTCGACGGCCGAGTACATGTCCATCGCCGAGACGATCACGCGGTTCTTGAGCTCCAGCCGCCCCAGCCGAAATGGCTGGAACATCGCGGGCGCCGTGGTCTGGAGTCCCTGGGAGGCGGCGAAAGCGGCGTCGACGCGGTCGGCGAACTCCGAGTCGCGGGTGCGGAGGTTGTCGTAGGTGATGCGGCGGGACCGGGTGAGCAGGTTGAAGCAGAACCGGGTCGGTTCCTGGTCCGCGTACATGCCGATGTTCTCGAACCACTCCAGGGACGCCTGGGCGGCGCGCTGGGTGGACTCCACGACGGGTCGGCGTTCGGTCTCGTAGGCCGTCAGCGCGGTCTCGACGTCGCGGTGTTCGTGCAGGCACGCGGCGAGGGCGAGCGAGTCCTCCATCGCGAGCTTGGTGCCCGAGCCGATCGAGAAGTGCGCGGTGTGCGCGGCGTCGCCGACCAGGACGAGGTTCCCGTCGTGCCAGCGCTCGTTGCGCACGGTGGTGAAGCTGAGCCACTTCGAGTTGTTGGCGAACACCTGGTGTCCGTCGAGTTCCTCGGCGAACAGGTCGCGGATCCGGTCGACGGCGGGCTCGTCCGAGGCGCCCGGCGGGAACTCCTGGCCGGTGTCGAAACCGGCGCGGCGCCACACGTCCTCGTGCATCTCGACGATGAACGTGGAACCGGTGTCGGAGTAGGGATACCCGTGGACCTGCATGGTCCCCCACGGGGTGTCCTTGATGAAGAACTGGAACGCCTCGAAGACCAGGTCCGTGCCGAGCCACATGTACTTGTTGTGCCGCTGGTCCACAGTGGAGTTGAAGACGTCGGAGGACCGCCGCACCAACGAGTTGACGCCGTCCGCGCCGACCACGAGGTCGTACTCCGACCGCAGGACGCCGACTGCGGGCGCGGGGGTCGAGAAGTGCACGACCACGCCGAGATCGCGGCACCGTCGCTGGAGCAGGCCGAGCAGCTCCTTGCGGCTCATCGCGGCGAACCCCTGCCCGCCGACCGTGTGGCTCTCGCCGCGGTAGTGGATGTCGATGTCCGTCCACCGGGCGAACCGGCGTGCCATGGCGTCGGCGAACTCCGGGTCGGCGTTCTCGATCCCGCCCAGCGTCTCGTCGGAGAACACCACGCCGAAGCCGAACGTCACGTCGGCTGCGTCGCGTTCCCAGATGGTGACGTCATGCGCGGGGTCGAGCTGCTTCATCAGCGCGGCGAAGTAGAGGCCACCGGGCCCACCGCCGACGATGGCGATCTTCATGACGGCACCTCGTCCTCGACGATCTTGCGGAGCGTGAAGCGCTGCAGCTTTCCACTCGCGTTGCGGGGCAACGACGTGCGGAACCGCACCTCGCGCGGGTACTTGTAGGGCGCGATGGTCCGCTTCACGTGGTCCTGGATCTCCCGCGCCTTCGCGTCATCGCCCAGAGTGCCGTCGCGCAGCACCACGAACGCGCACACGACCGAGCCGCGTTCGTCGTCGGGCTTGGCGACGACGGCGGACTCCAGCACGTCCGGGTGGGTGTCGATGGCCTCCTCGACCTCTGGGCCGCCGATGTTGTAACCGGATGACACGATCATGTGGTCGCTTCTGGCGTGGTAGTGGAAGTAGCCGTCCTCGTCGCGGTGGAAGACGTCGCCGGTGACGTTCCAGCCGCCCACCACGTAGTCCTTCTGCCGTTCGTCGTCGAGGTAGCGGCAGCCGACCGGGCCGATGACGCCCAGCCGTCCAGGCACGCCAGGGCCCAGTTCCTCGCCGTCGGGGCCGAGCACGGTGGCGCGGTAGCCCGGCACCGGCCTGCCGGTGGAACCGGGCCGGATGTCGTCGCCGGCCGCGGAGATGAAGATGTGCAACAACTCCGTGGCACCGATGCCGTCGATCACCCGCAGCCCGAGCCGGTCCCGCAGCCGTCGCCAGGTCTCCTGCGGGATGTGTTCGCCTGCCGACACCGCGATCCGCAGTCCGGCGAGTTTTCCCTCCGTGCCATCACGCAGGATCGCCTTGTACGCCGTCGGGGCCGTCGCGAGCACCGTGACTCCGTGCTCCTGCACCAGATCCGCGACCTGGACCGGCGTGGCCGCCTCGGTCAGGAACGCGCAGGCACCGGCCCGCAACGGGAAGACGACGAGCATGCCCAGGCCGAACGTGAAGGCGAACGGCGCGGTGCAGGCGACGAGGTCGTTCTCGGCCAGCCGCAGCACGTGCCGGCCGAAGGTGTTGTCGATGGACAGGATGTCGCGGTGGAAGTGCGCGGTGATCTTGGGTGACCCGGTGCTGCCGGACGTCGGCGCCAGCAGCGCCACGTCGTCGGCGGCGGTGTCCACGGCCGTGAACTCCCCCGGCTTGACCGCGGCGAGCACCTGGAGGTCGTCGTACGCCACCACGGTCAGCGAGGGCAGGGCTTGCACGTCCTCCGCGAACCGCTGGTCCACCAGGGCGATCGACGGACGGGTCCGCTCGACGATCGGCGCGAGTTCGCGGGTGCGCAGCGCGGCCATGGTCGTGACGACCACGCCACCCGCCTTGAGGACGCCGAGCCACGCGGCCACGGTCCACGGGTTGTTGGGTGAGCGCAGCAGAACCCGTTGCCCTGCGACGAGACGGAAGTCCTCGATCAGCACCTGCGCGATCTGGTTGGCACGCGTCCGCAGCTCGCCGTAGGACCAGACCTCACCGGCGGGCGTGCGCAACGCAGGGCGGTCGTCGCCGTACCTCGCCGCCGGGACGTCGATCAGTTCCGTGGCGGCGTTGAGACGGTCCGGGTACTGGAGCTCCGGCGTCGTGAACTCGATCGTCGGCCATAACGCCGCAGGTGGGAGGTGGTCGCGAGCGAAGGTGTCCATGGTGAGTCCTTCCGCGGGCGGCGGGTCAGGAAGCGCGGATCATGCCCTCCTGGGCAACGGTGGCGAGGTGCTGCTGATCGCGGGTGAAGAAGCGGCCGTAGCCCAGGCCCCTGCCCGCGTCGGCGGCGACGGCTTCCTGCACGTAGAGCAGCCAGTCGCCGATCGGGCCCTCGCGGTGGAACCACATGGCGTGGTCGAGGCTCGCGGTGACGAGGCCCGGCTGGGCCCACGGCAGATCGAGCACGCGCAGGACGGGTTCCAGGATCGTGTAGTCGCAGACGTAGGCCAGCGCGGCCAGGTCCCGTTGGGCGTCGGTGAGTCCGTCGACCGGGCGCAGCGGGTCGAACGGCTTGATCCACACGGCCTGGTGCGGCACCTTCTCGCCCTCGACCGCGAGGTAGACGGGGCCGGGCACGTGCCGCATGTCGAAGCTGCGGCCCCCCGCCCAGTACGCCTTCGACTCCTCGGTCATCGAGCCGCCGGAGCGTTCGGCGAGGAAGTCCGCCGAGCTCGGCAACTCCTCGGGACCGGGCAGGTCGTCGGTGAACCCGGCCTGGAAACTGCCGCTCGGCTCGCCCGCGGCGAAGTTGGCCAGGCAGACGTAGAGGGGCTTGCCGTTCTGGTAGCCGCGGACCTGCCGGGTGCTGTACCCGCGGCCGTCGCGCAGCAGTTCGACCTCGTAGCGGACCTGCGCGCCGATGTCGGCCGGGCGCAGGAAGTAGCTGTGCATCGAGTGCAGCGTCTTGCCGTCGGTGACCGAACGCATGGCGGCGGCCGCGGCGGCGGCGACCAGGTCCCCGCCGTAGGCCTTGGGCCACGGGCAGGGCTGGGTGACCGCGGTGAAGGCGAGGTCGAAGTGCTCCGGCTCGGCCTTCTCCAGCGTGATGGCCTCGGTGAAGATCGCGGAAGTCGTCCCGGCGGTCATCGGGTCAGCCAGTCGCGCAGCTCGTCGTCCGGGACGTCGTCGAGGTTCACGACGATGTTCTCCGGCGTCCGCGTGGTCATCCACGTGAGCGGGTTGTTGCGGTCGAGGTTGCACTCGATGTGCGGCATGAACGGCGGGACGAACACCCAGTCGCCCTCCTCCAAGTCGAGGTAGTCCTCGAACTTCTCGCCGAAGTAGATCCGCGCCCGGCCCGACAGCACGTACCCGCCGGTCTCGGCCTCGCCGTGGTGGTGGGAGACCGAGCGGTAGCCGGGCTCGTTGGTGACCTTGCCGAACCACAGCCGTGTGGCCGGGGTGTGCTGGATGCTCACGCCCGAGATCCGGATCGCGCCACCGGAGTTCGCGGTGTCCGGGTTCTCGGCACCGCCGCGCGTCACGACCGGCGCGACCAGTCCGCTTGGCAGCCGGTACATCGAGTTGTCGCCTTCGAGCCGGTACTTGCTGAGGTCGGGCTCCATATATCGCATTCTTCACCGCCGTCAGATATTGTCAATACGCATGAGGCCTGTAGCAGTGAACCCGGCCAGCCTGCCCGCCCCAAGCGGGTACTCCCACGGAACGCTCGCCGGAAACACCCTCCACCTGGGCGGGCAGACCGCCCTGGACGCCGACATGAAGATCGTTCCCGGCGGCATCGTCGAGCAGTTCCGCCAGGCGTTCGGCAACGTGCTGACGACGTTGCGCGAGGCAGGCGGCGAGCCGGAAGACCTGGTCAGCATCACGATCTACCTCACCGACATCCCCGACTACCAGGCCCACGGCCGGGAGATCGGCAAGGTGTGGCGCGAGCTCGCCGGAGCCATCTACCCGGCCATGGCCGGCATCGGCTGCACGGCGTTGTGGCAGCCGGAGGCCCTCATCGAGATCCTCGGCGTCGCCGTGATCCCGGAGGAGCGGCTGGTCAGGCCCAGCTGAATCGATAGCGTTTTCATGATCTACGAAACATGAACGCCATATTCGGGGAGGGTTCACGGGTGAAGCTGGCTTCAGTGACCGTCGACGGCGTGCGCCGTGGCGGTGTCGTGGACGGTGAGTCGATCGCGCTGCTGTCGTGCACGGTCGACGACGTCGTGCGGGGCGCGCCGATCGAGACCGCCGAGGTGCTGCCGTTGGCGTCGGTCCGGCTGGAGTCGCCGTTGCACCGCTTCAACCGCGACATCCTGTGCACGGGCTGGAACTACTGGGACCACTTCGAGGAGTCCGCGGGCAGGCGCGAGGGCCAGGATCCGGTGGAACGGCCGCTGCGCCCCACCTTCTTCACCAAGGGCCCGGACACCGTCATCGGGCCGTCCGACGGCATCGCCTACGACCCGTCGTTGTCCCAGAAGTGGGACTACGAGGCCGAGATCGCCATGGTCATCGGGCGCGACGGCCGGTCGATCCCGGAGGAGAAGGCGCTGGACCACGTGTTCGGCTTCCTCGTCGCCAACGACGTCTCGCAGCGCGACCTGCAACGCGCGCACGGCGGACAGTGGCTCAAGGGCAAGAGCCTCGACGCCACCATGCCGCTCGGCCCGTGGCTGACCACGATCGACTCCGTCGATGATCTCACCGCGATGCGGGTGCAGTGCGAGGTCAACGGCGTGCTGCTGCAGGACGCGACCAGCGCGCAGATGGCGTTCTCGTTCGCGCAGATCATCGCCGAGCTCAGCCACGGCATGACCCTGCGCGCCGGCGACGTGATCCTGACCGGCACGCCCAGCGGTGTCGGCAACGCCCGCGAGCCGCAGCTCTTCCTGCGCGACGGCGACGTCGTCGTGACGCGGGTCAGCGGCCTCGGCGAACTGCGCAACACCGTCACGCTGACCGATCTCGGCACGAGTTAAGCTCGGCTGATCAAGGTGAGGGAGAGGGCACTGAACGTCGCGGACATGACCGTGGAAGCCGCGGCTCCCGCCGGCCGCGACCGGCTCGGCCCGCTCATCATCACGATCTTCGGCCTCTACGCGCGCGGCGAGCACAACTGGCTGTCCGTGGCGTCCGTCGTGCAGCTCATGGCAGACCTGGGCGTCGAGGGCCAGGCCGCGCGCTCGTCGATCTCCCGCCTGAAGCGCCGCGGCGTGGTGCGCGCCGAACGCCGCGCCGGCGCCGGCTACGCCCTGGCCGAAACCACCCTGGAGACACTGGCCGAGGGCGACACCCGGATCTTCGAACGCCGCCGCGCCACCGCGGAGGACGGCTGGCTCGTGGTCGTGTTCTCCGTGCCCGAGTCCGAACGCGAGAAGCGCCACGCCCTGCGCACCAGCCTGACCCAGCTCGGCTTCGGCACCACGGCACCCGGCGTGTGGATCGCGCCCGGCAACCTCGCCACCGAGACCCGCCGCACCCTCGAGCGCCGAGGCCTGTCCGAGTACGTGGACATCTTCAGCGGCCGGCACTTCGCGTTCGGCGACCTGCGCTCGAAGGTCCGCGCCTGGTGGGACCTCGATGAGCTGACCGACCTGTACGCGGACTTCCTGCGCCGCCACCGCCCCGTCCTCGACGCCGGAGTGCTGTCACCGGAGCAGGCCTTCCAGACGTACGTGCCGATGCTGACCGCGTGGCGGCGGCTGCCCTACAGCGACCCCGGCCTTCCCCTGTCACTGCTGCCTCCGGGATGGAACGGCGTGACCGCGGAAGCGTTGTTCGAGCAGCTCAACACCACTTTGAGCGCACCAGCGCGGGAGCACGCCCTGGCCGTGATCCACGGCCGTTAGGTGGACTGCGGCTGCGGGCACTGACCGCCCGGAGTGGTCAGCAGCTCGAAGTGCCACATCTCGTTGGCGTAGGCCTGGCACAGCCCGTAGTCCGCGCCGTGCTGGATGAGCCAGTCGTCGGCGTTCGTCGGCCCGATGTCGATCGCCTTGCCCGTGACGTGCGCCGACTTCTCCGGCGGGAGCACCCACCGCCGGGCCTCCTCCTCGCTGCGGTAGAGCTCGACGGCCTCGTCCAGCAGCCGCTGCTGGTACTCGGCGCTGCGCCAGCCGGACGTCACCCGCAGCTCGACCCCGGCCGCCTTCGCGTCCACCGCCGCCTTGCGCATCGCGGTGAGCAGCGCGGGGTCGAGGTTCGCGATGGCGGCGTGCCTGTCGTCGTCCAGCGAGATGCTCTCGTTCTTCGGGATGCCGCCGTCCTCGGTCACCCGCGGCGGCGCGCTCTTCGACTGCGGTCCCGCGGGTGTGCAAGCCGTCACCATCACGAGCAGGAGCGCCGTCCAACTTCCTTTACCAGCCACGACTTCGACTTTGACGCAGCCATGTCCCCGGACTGCCAGCGGAACGTGATCGTTGTGCAACGAACCGTCGACTGGGTAGAACGGTGATCATGACGTCACGGATCACGGTCTGCCGAGGGTGCTGCTGCGGCACCGAGCGCAAGCACCCCGAGGTCGACCACGACCGCCAGCTCCAGGCGCTGCGCGAGAAGCTCGCGGACGTCCGGGTCGCCGACTGCCTGGACGCGTGCGAGGTGTCGAACGTGGTCGTCGTGCAGCCCAGCCGCACCGCGCGCGCAGCCGGGGCCAAGCCGGTGTGGGTCGGGTCCGTGCTCGACGACGACGCGGTGCGGGGCGTGATCGACTGGGTCGACGCGGGCGGACCTGGGCTCGCCGCTCCCCCGCCCTCGATCAGCGCGCGGATCGTGCCCACTCCCGGGCCCAAGAAGACATGAACTACGTTGGTGGCATGGAGATCTACGACATCCCGGTCCAGACGCTCGCGGGTGAGCCCGGCGACCTGAGCGCGTTGCGGGGCAAGGTGACGCTCGTCGTCAACGTCGCGTCGAAGTGCGGCCTCACCCCGCAGTACGCGGGTCTGGAGCGGCTGCAGGAGAAGTACGGGACCGAAGGTTTCTCCGTGGTCGGCTTCCCGTGCAACCAGTTCATGGGCCAGGAGCCGGGCACGTCCGAGGAGATCGCCACGTTCTGCTCGGCCACCTACGGGGTGTCGTTCCCCCTGTACGAGAAGATCGAGGTCAACGGCCCCGGTCAGCACGCCGTCTACCAGGAGCTCACGAAGCACGCCGACGCCGACGGCACCGCCGGTGACGTGCAGTGGAACTTCGAGAAGTTCCTCGTCTCGCGCGACGGGCAGGTGCTCCACCGGTTCCGCCCGCGCACCGAGCCCGAGGACGCCTCGATCACCGAGGCGATCGAGGCCGCTCTGCGCTAGCCGCCTACTCGGTGAACATCGTGAACGAGCGCATCTGGTCGAAGCGCCCGGCCGCGAGGTCGTCGAAGCTGATCAGGAAGCACCCGTAGTAGAGGTCGCTCGTCGTGTAGAACTGGGCGAGCGGCACCCATTCCCGGATCAGCCGGTGCTCCTCCTCGTGGAGCAGGCGGAACCGCTCCGGCCCCCGGAGGCCGGCGGCGGCGCTGTTCCTGAGGTGGGCGTCCGCCATCTGCGTCCACGGCGGGTTCTGGCCGCCTATCTCCTCGCAGTAGCCGCCGAGGCGCAGGAAGCAGCTCCCGTCCGGCTCCGGCCACAGCTCGTCGACCAGTTCACACAGTTCGTCGACGTGCTTCAGCTCGTCGAGCAGCTGCTTCACCGCTTCCGGTTCGGACTCCGGGTCCTCGGCCTCGATCCAGTCCGGCAGGACCGGCTGGATCCAGGCGGACATCTGGCCCTCCGGCAGGAGGAACGGAGTGTCGTCCTCGTAGAACAACGCCCTGGTCGCGTGGTCGGGCGGCGGGGACGCGACCGCCGTGTCCGCACCGGCCGGGACGTACAGGGCGCGTGCGTGGTCAGGTTCACTCGTGTGGGCTTCCGCTTCCACGTCCTCCTCGTGGTGCAGGAACAGGAGCAGCGATCCGTCCACCGGCAGGGGCAGCCCCTCCGCCCGCGGGAGGAGCCCGCAGTCGATCGAGGCGATGAACGGCAGCGGGGAGCCGTTGCCGGAAGCCGGCCACTCCACGCCGACCGGTAACCGCGGAAGTCCTCCTGACTGCGCGACGACCTTCTCGTCGGGGCCGGCGCCCAGCCGGATCTCGAAGCGGAGGTGAGCGGCGAACTCGGCGGCCTCGTCCTCCGGCAGACCCCGGTCGATCGCCGCGTGCCGGAACTGTTCGTAGCGGTCCATGGCGGAGCATGATCGCAGACCGCGTCACAGCCGGGCGGACACAGGAGCGTCGATCCTCGTGGGGACCGGCGCCGTGCGGAACGCGAGCACCGCGGCGAGCAGGCTCAGGGCGCACACCGCGGTGATGTAAGCGCTGACGCCGGTCGTGGCGCCGGTCCCGTTCAGGATCGCGGTCGAGATCAGCGGCGCGAGACCACCGCCGAGCAGGGCCGCGAACTGCAGCAGGAGCGACGAACCGGAGTAGCGCACGTTGGCGGGGAACGTGTCGGCGACGATCGCTCCCTGCACGCAGTGGGTGACGGGGATGATCAGGCCCATGCCGAGCAGGGCGACGACGATCACGGCCGGGCTCTTCGTGTTGAGCAACGGGAAGAACGCGGCCGCCCACACCAGCAGCGCCACCGAGCCCCACACGAACATGCCGCGCCGGCCTCGTCGGTCCGCTATGGACGTCCACAGTGGAATGGTGCCGAGCCAGAGCACCGCCGACACCGTCACGGTGATGAGCAGGAACTGCCGGTTCAGGCCCAGCTGCGCGGTGCCGTAGGAAAGACTGAACACCAGGAACAGGTACGCCACCGCGGAGTTCGCGATGCTGAGCACCAGGGTCAGCACCAGCCGAACGGCGCCGACGGACAGGGCCTCCTTCAGCGGGAAGCGCACGATCTCGTTGCGCTGCACGGCCTTCGCGAACGATGGTGTCTCGGTCACGCGCATGCGGATGACCAGGCCGACGACCACGAGCGCGGCACTGAGCAGGAACGGGATTCGCCAGCCCCACGACGTGAAGGCGGCGGCGGGCAGCACGGTGCTGGTGACCAGGAAGACGGTGTTGGCCAGCACCAGGCCGGCCGGCGTGCCCATCTGCGGGAAGCCCGCGTAGCGGTTGCGCTGGTCGGACGGCGCGTGTTCGAGGGCCATCAGGTTCGCGCCGGCGTTCTCGCCGCCCAGGCCGATGCCCTGCACCACGCGCAGCGCGACCAGCAGGATCGGTGCCCACACGCCGATGGTGGCGAAGCCCGGTAGCACGCCGATCAGGGTCGAGCCGATGCCCATCAGCACCAGGGACACCACGAGTGTCATCTTGCGGCCGATGCGGTCGCCGTAGTGGCCGAAGACCAGCCCGCCCAGTGGCCGGGCGATGAACCCGACGGCGAACGTGCTGAACGCGGCGAGCGTGCCCGCGGCGGGTGAGAGCGACGGGAAGAACTGCTTGTTGAAGATCAACGCGGAAGCCGTGCCGTACAAGAAGAAGTCGTACCACTCCAGGGTCGCGCCGGTGAGTGTCGCGAGCGCGACCTTCCGTTGCGACGTGGCGGCTCGTTCACCCATGTTGGCCTGCCCAGGTCGGTTGACGGTGTTGGACGGAAGCGTGACCTGGGCCGCAGTGCCGCACAAATGCCGATCGGCTCACCAGCCATGCCCGCACGGCTATACCGGCAGCCTGAATCCGCATTTGCGATGCATGGCGACTGGCCTGACCGTGGACGGGTGACAGTCCGCATCGGCCCGATCCGCTACGCCACCGCCTCTCGTTTCGGCGCACCCTCCAGGGCGCCGTCCGCGGAGTCGAGCGGCCAGATCTGCCCCCAGCCGCGCTCACGCCTGGACGCCGTCATGGGCCCGCCGCTCGACACCCCGCCGCAGGGCGAGGACTGCCTGAACCTCTCGATCACGACCCCGGCGCCGGACGACGGCGGACGGCCGGTGCTGGTGTGGCTGCACGGTGGCGGTTTCAGCAGCGGGGCGGGCCTGCTGGACTGGTACGACGGGTCAGCCCTGTCCGAAGAGGGCGACGTCGTGGTGGTCAGCGTCAACTATCGTTTGGGCGCACTGGGTTTTCTCGTCGCGGACGGCGTGAGCGACGGCAACCTCGGCCTGCTCGACCAGGTGGAGGCCCTGAGGTGGGTCCGCGACAACATCGCCCGGTTCGGCGGTGATCCGGACGCCATCACGGTGTTCGGGCAGTCCGCGGGCGCGATGTCCGTCCAGCTGCTGCTGGACCACCCCGAACTACTCTTCCGGCGTGCCGTCCTGCAGAGCGCACCGCACGGCGTCGCGCCGCTCACCCGCGCCGAGGCTTCCGCGACCGGCACGGCGTTCTCCGACCTGCTGGGAGGTGACCTGTTCTCCTGCTCCCCCGCCGAGATCCTGGCGGCCCAGGCCGCCGTAGTACGGCGCCACACCGGTGTGGCCATGCCGTTCCGGCCGGTCAAAACACCGTGGACACAATCGGACTTGACCGATGTCGAGATCGTGCACGGGTGGAACGCCGACGAGATGACGGCATTCGGCGGAGCACGCGAGGAAGGTCTGTTCGCGGGCCACGACTTCACGCGCCGTCTCAAATCGCGTGGAGCGAAGGTGTTCACGTATTACAACGCTTGGCGCCCAGCCGGTTCCGCCTACGGGGCGACGCACTGCGTCGAGTTGCCGCTCCTGCTGGGGTGCGCACGGGCGTGGGCCGGCTCGCCCCTGCTCGGTGACATGCCTTGGGAGGACGTGGATCGGCTGGGACGGCGGTTGCGGCAGTCCTGGATCTCCTTTGCCAGGAAGGGGATCCCCCGCGCTGTCGACTCGCTACCCGTCACCTGGTCCACCACGACATAGGTCGAACCGGCAGTTTCGGTGCCACCACTACCTCAAAGACCGTCGGCTGGTGAACACTCTCGGAGTCGGACATACCGGGAGGTGGCGTTCACGTGGCACCGGGAGACGAACCGCCGCAGTTCCGGGTCCTGGGCACGTTCGAAGTGTCGCGAGGCAACCGCCGTTGCACGCCGTCGGCACCGAAGCAACGGGCATTGCTCGCGCTGCTCGCCTTGCACGCCAACGAGTTCGTGCCGACCAGCCGCATCGTGGACCAACTGTGGTCGCGGGGTGCGCCCAGGTCGGCCGTCGCCGCGCTGCACGGGTACGTGACGGCGGTACGCCGAGTGCTCATGCCGAGCTGGGTGAGTTCGCGAACGTCGCATCCCATCCTGAACACCCGACCGTCCGGTTACGTCCTTTGCCTGGAACCGCATCAGCTCGACCTGACCAGGTTCCGGGAGCTGGCGAAACAGGGCCAGGCGGCGATGGCGGCCGGCGACTGCGCGCGGGCACGGGAAACGTTCGCGGTGGCGGTGGGCCTGTGGCGGGGTGCCCCGCTGGCGGACCTGCGCGAAACCGGGATGTTCGACCACGACATCTCGCGGCTGGAACGGGAGTACCTGGAGGTGCTGCGCAACAGGTTCGACGTCATGCTCTGCAACGGCGACGGGCATCTGGCGGTGTTCGACCTCGAAGAGCTGTGCCGGACATACCCGCTGTGGGAGCGATTCCACGAGCAGCTGATGCTCGCACTGTGCCAGGCCGAACGCCGCGCCGACGCGTTGACGGCCTACGCCAGGGCGTACCGGCTGCTGTCGAACCAGGCAGGAATCGAGCCAGGGCCCCGGCTACGCGCCATGCACCAGCTCATCCTCAACGGGGAGGACCCGTTCGACCGGGGACACCGGCACGAACGGGTGCTCACCGGACTACAGCTGGCGCACACCGTTTCCCCTTAGCCGCCAGTCGAACAGGCGGCGGTAGAAGACGAGCGGCTCGGCCTCCCTCACCTCGGTGCGGGTGACCTCGCCGATCAGGACGGTGTGGTCACCGTGATCGAACACGGCGGTCACGGTGCAGCGCAGGTAGATCGGCGCCGCACACAGCCGGGGCACGGCTCCGTCCCACTCCCAGGCGATGTCCGCGAACTTGTCCGCACCACGACTCGCGAACGTCCGCGCGGTGCGCTCCTGGGCGCTGCCGAGCACGTGCACACCGAACTCCGCACAGCGCGTCAACGGCTCACAGCAACGAGATGCGTGGTCGACCACCACCAGCACGGACGGTGGATCCACGCTGTACGAACAGATCGAGGACACGAGCAGCCCGCACGGACGGCCGGTCACCTGGCGCGTGGTGACCACGGCGAGTCCGGAGACCAGCCGGCTCATGGCGTCGGTGAACGTGGCCGCCGGTACTGCGGTGGCCACGTTCTCCGTTGCTGTCACGGCGTTCTCCTACCTGGCCGACGCCGCGGCGCACAGTTCCCTGCGCTGCCGGGCGTCCTCGTCGTCGGTCACCGCGAGCACCGCGTCGTAGTCCAGGATCGCCGCGTCCAGTTCGCCGGACTCCTCGTAGGCGACAGCGCGGTTGTAGCGGGCCTCCGGGTTGTCGTCGAGCGTGATGGCGCGGCTCAGGTAGCTGATCGCGTCGGTGAGTTCACCGGACGCCACGGCGATCGTGCCGCGGATCGCCCACGCCTCCGCGAGCCGGTCGTTGCGCCGCACCGCTTCCGCCAACGCCTCGGACGCCGCCGTGTACTCGTCCCGCTCGACCAGCAGCTGGCCCTTGAGGCACAACAGGAGTGCGTTGTTCGGCGCCAGTTCGAGAGCGGCGGCGACATCCCGCCACGCCCCTTCGACGTCGCCGGCCTCGAGCAGGTACCCGGCGCGGTTGATCCTGGCGTCGACGTGCCGCGGGTCCAGCTCGATGACGTAACCGAAGTCGGTCATGGCGCCCTCGACATCGCCGAGCGCGAGCCGTGCGTCGCCGATGTTGTAGTACGCCTCGGGGAACGGCGGCGAGAGGCGCAGTGCCTCGCGGTAGGCCTCGATCGCCTCCTCGTCGCGGCCGAGCCTGCGCAGCACGTTGCCGACGTTGAAGTGGTGCTCGGGGAAGTTCGGATCCCGTTCGAGGACGTAGCTGTAGTCGGCGAGCGCGTCGTCCAGGCGGCCCATCGCGCCGTAGACCTGCGCCCGGTTGTAGCGCAGCACCAGGCGGTGCAGCACGTGCTCGTCCGGCTCCAGGTCGCGGTCGAGCCTCGCCATTCCGTCGTTGACCAGGGCGAGCGCCACCTCGGGCTTCTGCTCGCGCACCTCGACCAGCGCCAGTCCGTTGCGGGTGAAGACCGACTGGAAGGCTTCCTTCTTCGGGTCGGTGAGCTGGGACGCGATCGCGATCGCCAGGTTCATCCACGCCCGTGCGCGAACGTAGTCGCGCTCGGCCTCCGAGTAGTGCCGCGCGTGCAGCATGGCCGTGGAGTAGGCCAGTTCGAGGTGGATGGCCGCGTCCGTGGAGGCGGCGCGTCCCTCGACGTAGAGCGTCTCGGCCTCGGCGGCCCGCCCGACGGCCGCCAGCACGATGCCCGTCTGGAACGTGAGGTGCCACCAGAGGTCGGGGTCGGCCTCCCGATCCGCTGCCGCCCGCCCGCGCAGGCCGTGGTCCGCCGCGGCCTGGTAGAGCCCGACCTTGTGACAGTGGTCCAACGCGACGCGCAACGCCTTCGCGCCCGCTCCGGCCGGATCGCCGCCGTGCTCCAGGTGGTACGGGATCGCGCCGAGGTGCAACGAGAACTCCTCGGACGCCACGAGCTTCTCGGCACGGGCGTCATGCAGCGCGGCACGGGCTTCGGCAGGCAGTTCCAGGTAGGCGGCGAGCACGCGCGGGTCGTCAGCGGTGCCGTCACTGTCCACATAGGCCTGTGCCAGGTCACCTTCGAGAGCCTTCTCCGCGACCGGCTCGGCGTCGACGACCTGAGCGTGTGCGGCGATCGTCTGCGCCAGCGACACGTCGATCTCGCCGAGCGGGTCGGTCAGCGGCGCGCGGCTGGTGCCGACGACCACGGTGAGGTCCGGGATGTCGCTGCGGCGCAACAGGACCGCGATGAACTCCTGGTCGGACGCGTCCGCCTCGTGCGCGTTCTCGATCACGAGGGTGCGCGGACCGCCGCCCAGGGCGGTGAGGTAGTCGCGCAGCAGTTCGGCCAGGCCGTTCGCGATGTTGCGGGTGTGCAGCCGCGAGTAGTAGCGGGTGCGTTCGCTGTCCTGCACGGCCCATTCGAGGGTGTGCCAGGCGCTCGGCACCTTGCCGGCGAGTTCCGGCGTGGTCGTGAGGAGCTCGATGTTGTGCCGCACCCCCAGCTCAGGGCACCGTTCCAGCAGGTCGTCGGCGATCTGGCGCAGCAACGACCCTGCCGCCGTGTACGGTCCGCGCAGCCGCCGGTGGGCGTCGAGGACCGCCCAGATCGGCGGCAGTTCCAGTGCGGCGAGGGCGTGTGCCCGGTCGCGCCGCCGGTCGGCGCGGATCCAGTAGCGGCTGTCCATGGTGCGTCCTTTCAGTGAATGACGTGGTGCAGACGACGGTCCCGGCGTGCCCGCACGCGTTCCCGGACCATGAGCCAGCCGAGCACTGCGCACTGCGCGATCGCCACGCCGCCGAAGACGATCGAGTCGAGCAACTGGGCTGTGGGCACCCCGTCCCCCGTGAGCCGCCCGATGACGCCGGTGACGAACCGGTAGAGCACGGGAGCGCCGGCGAGCACGAACGTCGTGAGGCTGGCCGTGTAGCCGACGACGACGAGCCACGAGTACCAGCGCGCCACCTTGCGGTCGACCGGGTGCAGCGCCGACTCGTCCGTCTCCGGTTTGCCGAACGGCCGCCGGACCCTGTTGCGGACCATCAGGAGCGCGGCCCCGTGCAGGTCGACGCAGCCGAGCACCGTGCTCACGAGCACGTAGATGTCGGTGCGCAGGTAGAGGAAGAACTGCCAGATGACCCGGAGCAGCGCGGCGAACGCGACGGCCAGCAGGAACCGCCCTGGCCCTGACAGCGTGCCGTCGGCGTGCCGCGTCAGGTCGGCGGCGATGGTGCACGCGGCGATCCCGAGCACGTCGGCCAGCAGTCCCGCGACGATCGGCAGGTAGCGCTGGCGGCGCGGTACCGCCACGAGCCCGTCGAGCGAGGTCTCCAGCACGATGAAGTAGAGCCGTCGCCCGATTCGCAGCCTCGAACGGACGCCGAGCCGGCGTCCGGCCAGCGCGTGAAAGGACTCGTGCAGGAAAAGAAGCGGAATCGCGGCGAGGAACAGCCCGACCTGGATGACCATGTAGTAGTCGGAGAAGAAGATGTTGTGATAAGTCGGCCGCAGGTCCGCGTTGAACACCATCGCGAACAATCCCCAGACGGCCACACCCGCGTACCCGAACCAGGCCAGCGGCGAGAACAACGCGGCACCCAGACCGCTGAAACGCACCGGCGCCGTCTCGGTGGCGATTTCCCCGGATTTGCGAATGAGGTCGAGTTCGTCCAGGCCCGCGACGACGTCCTCGATGTCGACTTCTTCCCCGTATTCGCGCTCGAACCATTCAGCGGCCTCGCGCGGGGTGTCGCCGTCGACCAGCCTGCGCACGAGCGCGGCGCCCTCACCGGGGAAAATGCCGTACGAATCGACGTCGGGGCGACCGATCGTCACCTCGTCGCCGTCCTCCAGGAACACCAGCGGGTGCAATGGCACCGACCGGTCCAGATCGATCTCGCTCACGACGTTCCTCCCCGGCGTCAGGCCGGATGCGCTGGGCTCGGGACCCAGCGCATCCGCGTCGCGCCTTAGACCGGCTTGACGTTGTACTGCGAGCAGGCGGCCGCCGTGAGGCGAACCGGACCCACCTTGCGAATGGTGATTCGCTTCATCTTGGCCTTGGTCTTCTCCATGAGTGCTCCTCCCTCCGATGTGCAACTGACATCGAGGAGTCTGCCCGCGCACTCCAAGAAAGCACCAAGAGCGCTCCAAAATCGTTTAGCCGTGCCTGAGCAATGAAAATCGAATGGGCAGTATTGCTCGAATCAGCGCCGGGTTGCCGTCGCGCCCTTGGCGATCAGGTTGTTGCCGATGTACTTCTCGGACAGCGCGCGGAACGTGTACCTGGCGGCGTCACCGTTCAGGTTCGGGGTCCAGCAGCGACGCTCACCCGCCTTGATGTGCTGGTTGCCGCCGGGCTCGGTGTCGCAGTTGACCTCGCCGACCCAGTTCCCGTTGTCGTAGCGCTGGAGCCAGACCTGCGCCGTCTGGTTCGTGACGAAGGTCTGCTCGTACAGGGCGAACGCGAAGTACAGGCTTCCCTGCCGGCAGAGGTAGATCGTGCCGATGCGGTCGCCGGTCGAGATGGACTTGATCGGCCCGGTGCCGACGACGGTCTGGAAGCCGTTGTCGTTCTGGCAGTCCGGGTTCGCCTCGATTCCCGCCGACGCCGGTGCCGCCAGGCCCACCAGAACAGCCCCCGCCACGGCGAGAGCCGCAGTGATCTTCTTGAACATGTCCCCTCCTCGTCGCACGGCGAAATGCCGTGTCATCACGATGGAGAGCCGGTGCTGCGGACTCCTTGCGGATTTTCTTGAATCGCGAGGTCAGAGGCGTAGGGTCGGATCATGAAAACGCCGAAGCTGCTCGACGGCAGGCTGAAGCTGCGCCACCTCGTGCTGCTGGACGCGTTGCTCAGGCAGGGCACGGTCGTGGGCGCGGCGGCGGCACTGCACGTCACCCAGCCGGTCGTCACGCGCGGGTTGCACGAGCTGGAGGAGATCCTCGGCGTCACGCTGTTCGACCGCGGCCCGCGCGGCATCACGCCGACGGTGTACGGGTCGGCGTTCGGCGACCACGCCAGGGCCGTGCTCGCGCAGCTCAACGAGGCGGGCCGGCACCTGGTCGAACTGGCGCAGGCCGAACGAGGCACGGTGGTCGTCGGCACGCACCTCGCCGGCACGAACGTGTTGCTGCCGCGCGCGATCACCGCGATGAAGCGGCGGCGGCCGAACCTGACCGTCGTCGTGCGCGAGGCCGCGCCCGAGCCGCTGCTCGTCGAGCTGGCGGCCGGGCGCGTGGACATGATCGTGGGACGGCTGACGGCCCCGTCGGACGAGCAGCTCGAACGGCGCAAGCTCTACGACGAGGCCGTGCACCTGGTCGTCCGGGCGACGCATCCGCTGGCGGGCCGCGAGGTCGGGCCCGCCGAGCTGGGCGAGTACCCGTGGATCATGCCGGGCGCGGAGACGGTGCTGCGGCGGGAGCTGGAGCAGTTCTTCGCGCGCCACGAGATCGCGCTGCCGGTCAACCGAGTGGAGACGACGTCGTTCCTGATCGTGCGGGAACTGTTGCTGGAGAACGACTTCATCGCCGCTTTGCCCAGCCTGATCACGGTCGACGACGCCCGGCTCTCCCGGTTGCCGGTCAAGCTCGACCAGGTCGGGCACAGCGTCGGGCTCACCCTGCCGTCCCGCACGCTGAGCCCGTCCGCCGAGGCGTTCATCGACTGTCTGACCGAGATCGCGTCCGAAATGGACAGAAGCTAGCCGAGGAACCGTTCGGCGTTGCCACGTTCGATCAACGCGCGCTGCTCGTCGGTCAGGAACCCGCTCTTCGCCACGACCCCGCCGGCCGGGCGCTCTCCCAGCGGGTACGGGTAGTCGCTGCCGACCACCACCCGTTCCACACCGACCGTGTCCACGAGCAGCCGCAGCGCGCGTTCGTCGAACACCACCGAGTCGACGTAGAACCGGTCCAGGTAGTGCGACGGCGGGTACTGCGAGGTGCCGATCACGTCGTGGCGCTGGTGCCAGGCGTTCTCGGTGCGGCCGAGCCAGAACGCGAACGAGCCGCCGCCGTGCGCGAAGCAGATGCGCAGCCGCGAGTCGATGCGGTCGAACACGCCGCCGAGGATCAGCGCGAGCACGGACAGGTGCGTCTCGGCGGGCATGCCGGTCAGCCACTGGGCCATCCACCGGTCGTTGCGCGGCGTGCTGGCCATGTCCCACGGGTGCACGAACACCGGCGCGCCGAGCGACGCCGCGTGCTGCAGGAACGTCACCACGCCCTCGCTGTCGAGATCGTCGTCGCCGACGTGGTTGCCGATCTCGACGCCGCGATGTCCGTTCGCCAGACAGCGTTCCAGCTCCCGGCAGGCCTCGTCCGGGTCCTGCAACGGCACCTGGCAGAACGGGATCAGCCGATCGGGCGCCGGTGCGCAGATGTCCAGCGCGAGGTCGTTGAAGATCCGGGCGATCCCGGCGGCCCGCGGTGCCGGTGCGCCGTAGGAGAAGAACGCCGGCGTGGGCGAGACGACCTGGGTGTCCACGCCGTCCGCGTCCATGTCGGCCAGTCGCAGTTCGGCGTCCCAGCAGTTCGACTGGACCCGCCGGAACTCGCGGGTGCCCATCATGATCATGGCGTCGGACGCCGATTCCAGCCGCAGCCAGGGTGCTCCGGCGCCGGGGAGTTCCGGCCAGCCCTGCGGAACGTAGTGCGTGTGGACGTCGATCAGGCCCATGGTCAGCCCTTGCCGGGATGCAGGGCGCCGCAGTTCTCGCAGGTGCGGCTGTCGGTGGAGGCGTAGAACTTCTCGAACACCGGCGGCAGGTCGGCCACGATGTCGCGCACCTGCAGTTCGATCTCGTGGATGAGGTGCGAGCAACTCGGGCAGTACCACTGGAACCGTTCGAGCGTGCCCTCCTCGCGGACGCGTTCGATCACGAGGCCGATCGAGTCCGGGTCGGGGCGCTGCGGCGAGTGCGGGGTGTTGCCGGGCAGCAGCCACGTCTCGCCCTCGCGGATGTGCACGGTCTGCGGACCCTCCTTGGTCATGACGTCGACGTGCATGTCTCCCTTGATCTGGAAGAACCACTCCTCGTAGGGATCGTGGTGGAAGTCGGTGCGGCTGTTGGGGCCGCCGACGATCTGCACGATGAAGTCGTCGCCCAGCGCCATGGTCCTGTTCGCGACCGGCGGCTTGAGCAGGTGCCGGTTCTCGGCGATCCAGGCCTGGAAGTTGATCACGGGCGGCAGAGTCATCGAGTCTCCTCGGTACGCGGCAGGCGGGCGATCGCCTGGATCTCGATCAGCAGGTGCGGATGGGGAAGCTGGTGCACGGCGACGGTCGTGCGGGCCGGTCCGGTCTCGTCGAAGAACTCGGCGTAGACCTCGTTGTAGCCGCCGAAGTCGTTCATGGAGACCAGGAACGTGGTGACCTGGGTGACGTCGGCGAGCGTGCAGCCGACCTCGCCGAGGATGGTGGCGATGTTCTCGATCACGGCCCTGGTCTGGGCGCGGACGTTCAAGTTCGTGGTGCCCAGTTCGTCCACCTCGACGCCGGCGAACGTGTCGTCGGGGCGCCGGGAGCTGGTGCCGGAGACGAACACCAGGTCGCCGGAGACCTTGACGTGCGGGAACCGGCCACGCGGGCGGGCGAGTCCGGTGATCGTGCGTGCGGTCATCGCGGCCGTCCTTCGAACGAGACGGGACCGAGCCCGTCGATGAAACACTCGACTTGTCCCCCGGTCAGCGGCAGGGCGACGGTCGCCGCGCCTGCCAGCACCACGTACCCGGCCTTCAACGGGATGTTCCGCTTCCGTGCCACCTCTTCGAGGGCTACCAGCGCGTTGGCCGGGTCGCCCAGAATCGCGCTGGTGGAGCCTTCCACAATGGACGATCCCGCGGTCAGCCGCACGGCGCGGTCGCCGACGTCGGTCATGGCCTGCCACGGTCCGATGACGTACCCGGCGGCGGAGGTGTTGTCGGCGATGACGTCGGTGTAGGTGAAGCGGAAGTGCTCGTACCGCGAGTCGATGATCTCGATCGCGGCGGCGACCGCGTCCACGCACTCCAGGATCGGGACGGTGCCGTCGACGTCGCGGGACAACCGGTAGGCGATCTCCGGTTCGGCCTTGGGGTGGATGAGGTTCTCGCTCGTCCGGCCGGACATCCCGCTCGTCAGCCGGCCGACGATCACCTCGGACACGCCCATCTGCCTCATCTTCGCCTCGCTGGTGAAGCCGAGCTTCACGCCGGTGATGAACTCGCCGTCGCGTTCCCGCAGGGCGATGAGCGCGTGCTGGACCGCGTAGGCGTCCTCCACCGTGAGATCTCCGAAGCTGGAGATCGCCGTCGCGGTCGTCTGTGCTTTGTGGAGGGTCTCGGCGTGGTTCACAACTGCACGCACACGTTCGTCGGCTCGGTGTAGAAGTGCAACGACGACTCGCCGCCCTCGCGGCCGATCCCGGACATGCCCATGCCGCCGAACGGTGACCGCAGGTCGCGCAGGAACCAGGTGTTGACCCACGACATGCCGACGTTCATCGCCTGCGCGACGCGATGGCCGCGGCGCAGGTCGTTCGTCCAGACCGAGGCTGCCAGGCCGTAGTCGGTGTCGTTGGCGAGCGCGATCGCCTCTTCCTCCGTGTCGAACGGGATCAGCGCCGCGACCGGGCCGAAGATCTCGTCGCGCACCACGCGGTCGGCGTTGGTCAGCCCGGTCCACAGCGTCGGTTCGATCCACGAACCGTCCCGCAAACCCTCTGGCATCTCGGGAATCCCGCCACCGGTGATCGCCTTCGCGCCGGCCTCCTCCGCCAGCGCGAGGTGGTCGAGCACCTTGCGCCGGTGCTGCTGGGAGATCAACGGGCCGGTGGTCGTGTCCGGATCGGACGGATCACCGAGCTTGAGCGCTCGCGCGCGTTCGGCCAGCCCGTCCGCGACGTCGGCGAAGATCGCCCGCTGCACGTAGACGCGTTCGGTGCACAGGCAGACCTGGCCGGTGTTGGTGAAGATCGCCCGGCCCAGCCCGGTGAGCGCCTCGTCCAGGTGCACGTCGTCGAACACGATCGCCGCGTTCTTGCCGCCGAGTTCGAACGACACCGGGCGGACGCGCGGCGCGACCGTCCGCATGACACGAGTGCCGGTCGCGGTGGAACCGGTGAACGTCACCCCGTCGATGCCGGGGTGTCCGGCCAGAAGCTCACCGATGTCACCGTGACCGTGCACCACGTTGTAGGCGCCCGCGGGCAGTCCCGCGTCGCGCAGCACCTCGGCGAGCAACGTCGCCGTGGCCGGGGTCAGCTCGCTCGGCTTCACCACGACGCTGTTGCCGCACGCGAGCGCGGCCGACACCTTCCACGTCAGCAACAGCAGCGGGAGGTTCCACGGCACGATCACCGCGACCACGCCGAGCGGTTTGCGGACGGCGTAGTTCAGCGCCTGCCTGCCGTCCGCGAGATCGGTGAGGAACGACTCCTGACCGGCCGCGGACACCACGTCCGCGAAGGTCCGGAAGTTGTGCACCGCCCTCGCCACGTCGAGTTCCCGCGCGAGTGCCACCGGTTTGCCGGTGTCAGCGACCTCGGCGGCGACGAACTCCTCGAACCGCGCCTCGATGCCGTCGGCGCACCGTCGCAGCACGGCCGCCCGCTCCCGCACCGGCACCCGGTCCCAGCCGGACGTGCGCGCGGCGGCCACCGCCCGGTCGACCAGCGGCGCGTCGGCGGCCTGCACCGTCGCGTGCGTCCTGCCGGTGGCCGGGTCGACGTCACCGAAGGCCGCGTCCCGCTCGGCGAACGCGCCACCGACGAAGTTGCGGATCATTTCCATGACCACCACTGTGGGCAGCGCCGCCATGCTCCGCCAATGCCGTTCTCGCGGCCGGTCATGCCCGCCCGGCTATAGCGTCAGGTCAGGCGAAAGTCTTCGCCAGCACCGTGTTCACGTGCGCGGCGATCTCGTCGGCCGCCTCCTCCAGCGCGAAGTGGCCGGTGTCGAGCAGCACGACCTCGGCGGAGGGCACGTCCCGGCGGTAGGCCTCGGCACCGGGAGCGATGAAGAACGTGTCGTTGCGTCCCCAGATGGCGAGAACATTCGGCTGCCGTTCGCGCAGCCAGGCCTGCCAGGACGGGTAGCGGCCGGGGTTGGTCTGGTAGTCCCACAGCAGCGCCTTCATGTACTCGGCGCGGCCCGGCAGGTCGATGACGGCCTGGTCGGCCAGCGCCTGCTCCGGGTCGATGTGCTCGGGGTTCTTCGCGCCGGTGAGCCACTGGTGCTGAGTGCCCGCGAGGCTGACGACCCAGTCGACGGTGTCCTGGTGCTCGGCCCTGTCGCTCCACCAGCCGTTCAAGCCCTCGACATCAGGGCCGAAGCCCTCCTCGTAGGCGTTGCCGTTCTGCGTGATCACGGCCCTGACCCGCTGGTCGTGCTCCAGCGCGATCCGGAAGCCGACCGGGGAGCCGAAGTCGAACACGTAGACCGCGTAGTCGCCGACGCCGAGCAGATCGATGACCTTGCCGGTGACCTCGGCCAGCCGGTCGAAGGTCGGGCTCTCCGGCAGCGGGTCGGACGAGCCGAAGCCGGGGTAGTCGATCGCGACCAGGTGCCAGTCGGCGGCGAGCCGGTCGATCAGCCGCACGTAGGCACGAGTGCTCGACGGGTAACCGGGCAGCAGCACCAGGGTGGGCCTGCTCGCGTCACCCGCCTCGCGGACGAACACCTTCAGGCCGTCGACCTCGACGTGGTGGTGGCGGATCGCGGGCATCTCGTTCTCCTCGGTTCGTTCTAATGGGTAGAACGACCGTATACACGTTAGGTTCGCCGCTGCAAGAGTTCCTGAGGAGAATCTGCTAACGTCTCACTCATCAGTTCAACCATTAGGAGACGGTGTGGCCACAACCCTGTCCGAGTTCCAGGCGGCGGGCTTCCCGATGGGTGCCGAGCCGCTCGTGGCGCTCGACCTGGTGGACACGCAGGCGTTGTGCCTCGACCCCGTCAGGGACTTCCTCGCGGATGAGGCCGAGCACGCGAAGTGGTGGGCGCTGCAGGCGGACCGGCTGCCCGCCGCACCACCACCGGCGATGAGCGCCACCCGCCGGTTGCGCTCAGTGCTCCAGGAACTGTTCGACGCTCACCTGACCGGGCGCGCGCCGGATCCGGCGCTGATCGCGGACCTCAACGCCGTCGCCGCCGCGGTTCCGACCAGCCCTCGGCTCGACGGCTGGGGAGCCGCGGCGAAGGCAGGGATCCGGTGGCACGACGACTACAACGGCCATCCGGCACTGGCCGCGATCGCGGGAGAGGCGATCCGGCTGCTGGCCGACCCCGTGCAGATGGAGAAGCTGCGCGCGTGCGGCAACCCGGCCTGCTCCATGGTCTTCCTGGCGGAGAACAAGCGCCGGGTCTGGTGCGCCGCCAACGTGTGCGGTAACCGGGCCCGGGTCGCGCGGCACTACGAACGCACGCGCGCCTGATCCTTCGTGGCCTCGTGCAGCAGCACGGCGAGCGGGGCGGGCGTGGACAGGAACGGCGAGTGCGACGTCGGCAGGTGGTGCACCACCGACGCGCGGGTGGCCAGCTCCTCCTGCAACGCCGGCGGCATCGTCTTGTCGTTGTCGCACACCAGGTACGTGGACGGGATCGTGAGCCAGCCGGCGGCCCTGAGCCGGTCAGAGGCGGAACGGGCGCTCTGCGGCCGCAGCATCGCGACGGCACGCTCGGCCAGCACGGGATCGACGTCGCCGTAGAACTGGGCGACGGCATCAGGCGGCGGAGCGACGAACTCGGTCTCGAACGGCGGCATGCCCGCCGCCTCACCGATCGACGTGCCCGCTTCGAGCATCCACGCCGCCAGGTAGACCAGCCGCGTCACGAAGGCCGACCCCGCCGTCGCCTCGGTGACCGGGAAGCCACCGTAGGAGTGCCCGACCACCGCGACCGGCCGGTCGATCGCCGCGATCGCGTGCCGGATGGCCTCCGCGTCCTCGTGCAGCCCGGCGGGCGAGCCCGAACTGGGCAGGTCGACGGTGTGCGCGGTGCGGCCGAGGTGGCGCAGCTCCTCGACCACGAGCTCCCAGCACCACGAACCGTGCCACGCGCCGTGAACGAGAAGGATGTCGGGTAAGTGCATCTGTTCTCCCACCAGGAAGCCGGAATCGTCTCACGGGCACGCCTCGCGCCGAACCGGACCCGGCTAAGATCGATCACGCCGGCGGCCGGAGTGCCGCCACCCCCGCACGTCTGAGGAGACGCCCATGCGGACGATCAGCCGGCTCGCTCTGGTCACGGCGCTCGTCGGTCTCGCGGCCACCGCGGCACCGGCCGTCGCGGGTGCGACGCCGGGTCACGGGGTCAGCGCCGTCACGATCTTCGACCAGACCGTGGGCGACACCCAGTACGTGATCAGGGAGATCACCATCGAGCCGGGAGGGGCCACGGGCTGGCACTACCACCCCGGCCCGGTGCGCGGCGTGGTCACCAAGGGCGTGCTGACCCACCACGACTCCGACTGCGCGGTGGACGGCGTGTACCGGCCGGGTCAGTTCATCAGCGAACGCAGCGGTACCGGGTACGTCCACATCGGACGAAACCTCGCGGCCACCCCGCTGGTGCTGACCGTGTTCTACGAGAACCCGGCCGGCAACCCGCTGGCCGTCAGCACGCCGAACCCCGGCTGCTCCTTCGAGTGAGGACTACCGGCGGCGGTTCGCGTTGATCTCGTCGCGGTGCTCCAGCGCCCACTCGGCGAGCGCGATCACCAGCGGCACCAACGTCTTCCCGAGCTCGGTCAGCTCGTACTCGACCCGTGGCGGTACCTCCGCGTAGGCCGTGCGGCTGATCAGGCCGTCCTCGGCGAGGTGCTTCAACGTCAGCGTGAGCATGCGCTGCGAGATGCCGGTGACCGTCTTCTCCAGCTCGCCGAAGCGCAGCGGGCCGGAGAACAACGCGCCGACGACCAGCAGGCTCCACTTGTCGCTGATGCGGTCGAGGACCTCGCGGACCGCGCCCCCGTCGTTCATCGGCGGCGGACAGCTGCCGCCGGGAGTGAACCCCATCACAGCCGGACCTCCCGTCCTGGACACATACATCGGTGTGCCTTTTGCGACGCCCTCATTGCAGACACATCATGAGGCTACGCACAAGAGGTAAGGATTGGAGAGTTCGAATGAACATCGCACTGTGGGTGGTCCAGGGCCTGTTGGCGGCGCTGTACCTGGGCGCCGGGGTCATGAAGCTGGTGCGGCCGCGCGAGCAGATGATCGCGTCCGGCAACTTCGACTGGGCGAAGGACGTCACCGACACGGGCCTGAAGGGAATCGGTGCCGTCGAGGTGCTCGGCGCGCTCGGCCTGATCCTGCCGTGGCTGACCGGCATCGCCCCGATCCTGACGCCCATCGCGGCGGTCGGACTGGTCATCGTGCAGGTCTTCGCCGCACGGGCGCACGTCAAGATCGGCGACACGAAGTCGTTGCCCGTCAACGTGATCCTGCTGCTGTTGGCCGCATTTGTCGCGATCGGCCGTTTCGCCGGCTGAACTCACCGCAATCGCCGCGAAAGCGCTCAGAGCAGACATTTCGCATTATAGTATGTAAAGTTTCCTATCATATTGACCAGAGGTCTAGACGTGTGTCACGCTCACGAAAATCGCCGCCCTCCAAGAGAAAACGGCCACTTCGAGCGAGGGACACATGCGCAAAACCCTGCAAGCACTGGCTTTGACCGCTGTCGCCGCCACCAGTCTGATCTCCGCGCACTCGGCGATCGCCGCTCCGGTGGCGGCGAAGGCCGCGGCCTCCCCGTACGTCCCGGGAACGCTGCGCCCGTCGGCTGACCAGGCGACCCAGGACGCCGCGTTGATGAAGTACTGGAACTTCTGGAAGACCAACTTCCTGAGCACCAAGTGCGGTTCCGGTACCTATGCCGTGCTGTCCAAGGACGCCGACCACGCCTACGTCGCCGAGGGCGAGGGCTACGGCATGACGATCGCCGCGATGATGGGCGGCAAGGACACCCAGGCGCGGGCGATCTTCGACGGCATCCTCAAGTTCGTCAAGGCGCACCCGTCGGTCAACAACAAGGACCTGCACGCGGCCGAGCAGGACGCGAACTGCAAGAGCGTCAACGGCAGCGACTCCGCCACCGACGGCGACCTGGAGATCGCGTACGGCCTGCTCGTCGCGGACAAGGTGTGGGGCAGCACGGGGTCGGTGAACTACCTGGCCGAGGCCAAGCGGGTCATCAACGCCATCAAGAAGTCCGAGGTCAACTCCAGCTCGAAGTACGTGCTCCTGGGCGACTGGGGCAACGACGCCGAGTACAAGAACAGCTCGCGCTCGTCGGACTGGATGCCCGGCCACTTCCGCGCGTTCGCCAAGGCGACCGGCGACTCGACCTGGACCACGATCCGCACCACGCACGAGAGCGCGGTCACCAAGATCCAGTCGCAGTACTCGAGCAAGACCGGGCTGCTGCCCGACTTCGTGGTGAACACGAACAGCAGCATCAAGCCCGCGCCGGCGAACTTCCTCGAGGGCGAGTACGACGGCGCCTACAGCTGGAACGCCTGCCGCGACCCGTGGCGGCTCGGCGCCGACGCGATCACCGCGTCCGGCAGCGCCGCGCAGGCCCAGGTCCGCAAGATGAACACCTGGATCCAGACCAAGACCGGCGGTGACCCCGCCAAGATCGGTTCGGGCTTCAAGCTCGACGGCACCGCGACCGAGTCGGGCGAGCACCCCTGCTTCACCGCGCCGTTCGCCGTGGCCGCGATGAACGACCCGGGCAGCCAGGTGTGGCTCGACAAGCTGTTCACCCAGATCACCAAGTTCAGCCCGGACAAGAACGACTACTACGGCACCGGTATCAACCTTCAGGTGCTGATCATCCTGTCCGGCAACTTCATCGCTCCCTGATCACCCTCCGCCGCCCCCACCGGAGGTTCCCCTTGTCCCCCAAAAAGACCTGCGCCGCGGCCATCGCACTGGTGATCGCGTCGCAGTGGACGCCCGCCGCTCAGGCCGCGACGGTCAACGTCACGACCGCGGCTCAGCTGAAGGCAGCGCTCGCGAGCGCGACGCCCGGCACGACCATCTCGCTCGCGGCCGGCACGTACCGCGGCTCGTTCGTCACGCAGAAGGCCGGAACGTCGGCGCAACCGATCACGCTCACCGGTCCGGCCGGCGCGGTGCTGATCAACGACGGTCCAGCCGGCGACCCGCCGGACTGCCCGGCCCCCGCGCCGGGCTACGACTCCGGTTACGGGCTCTGGCTGGTCGACGCGCCTTATTGGAACCTCACCGGGTTCACGGTCGTGGAGTCCAAGAAGGGCATCGTCGCGGACAACTCGCACCACACGGTGATCGACCGCGTGACCGTCCGCAAGACCGACGAGGAGGGCGTCCACTTCCGGAAGTCCTCCGCCGACAGCATCATCCGCAACTCGACGGTCACCGACACCGGACTGGTCCAGATCGGGTTCGGCGAAGGTGTCTACATCGGATCCGCCGAGTCCAACTGGGAGTGTCACGGCAACAGCGGCGGCGTCGACAGGAGCGACCGGGTCCAGGTGCTGAACAACACCATCGGCCCGAACGTCACCGCCGAGCACGTCGACGTCAAGGAGGGCACCCAGAAGGGCGTCATCCGCGGGAACACGTTCAACGGCAAGGGGATCTCGGGCCAGCACTCCGCCGACTCGTGGGTGGACGTGAAGGGCTCCGGCTACCTGCTGGAGAACAACACCGGCACGTTCAGCAAGCCCGGCACCCTGGCCAACGGCTACGAGACGCACCAGATCACCGGCGGCGCGAGCGGGTGCGGCAACACCTGGAAGAACAACAGGTCGGACGTCGGCGGCTCCGGCGAGTACGCCATCAAGATCACCACGCTGTCGCAGTGCGCGAGCAATCCCAACGTGGTCCACGCGTCCAACACCGTGGCAGGCGCCAAGAAGGGCCTGACCAACGCGAAGGTCACTCCGTAGGTGCTACGCGGCTGTCCTGCGGGTTCGTCGAACCCGCAGGACAGTGCTCACCCGATCGGGTCCAGGTCCACGGGGTACCGTGCCGTCGCATGAGTGCTCGGTTCCAGGAACTCGACTACCGCCAGACCCCGCTCGGTGAGCTCACCCTCCGCCGCCGGCTCGAACCCGGCACCGGCAGGGAGATCCACGAGATCAAGCTCAACGAAGAGTTCCTGATGTCCAGCCTCTTCGTCGTCGCCGAGGTCGAACTGGCCCGGCTGGCACTCGCGGAACTGTCCGGGGACGGCCTGAACGTGGTCGTGGGCGGCCTCGGACTCGGCTACACCGCGCAGACCGTGCTCGAAGACCCGCGGGTCGGCGCGCTGCTGGTCGTCGACGCCCTCGGCGAGGTCATCGAATGGCACCAGCAGGGCCTCATCCCCGCCGGGAAGACGCTGGCGGCCGACGAGCGCTGCCGGCTCGTCCACGGTGACTTCTTCGACCTGACCCGATCCGGGCAGGGCTACGACCCGGAAGCGCCCGGCAGGCTGTTCGACGCCATCGTCGTCGACATCGACCACTCCCCGCGCCACCTGCTGCACCCCAGCAACGCCGACTTCTACGAACCGGAAGGCGTGCGGCGGATCAGCGACCTGCTCAGCCCCGGCGGGGTGTTCGCGCTGTGGTCCAACGACCCGCCCGAGGACGAGTACGTCGCCACTCTCGCGACGGTCTTCACCGACGTGCGGGCCGAGGTCGTCAGCTTCCCCAACCCGATCCAGGGCCGTGACTCGACGAACACGGTCTACCTGGCGAAGCGCGGCTGACCGCGTCCATTCGCCCTATCTTCGAGAATCTTGGTTTGGCCGCAGCCGTTCGCGGGCATTGGATCGCTCATGATGGCGTCGTACTGGGAGACCGCCCGGACCGGTTTCCTGGCGTTCGTGGGTGTCGGGTTGCTGGTTCTGGTTCCGCTAGTGCTGCTGCACTACTTCCGATTCCGGCGGGTGGAGCCGCGCAGGGCCTTCGTGCTGTACGGCCTGCTGGCCTACGGGCTCGTCGCGCTGGCGTTGATCTTCCTGCCGTTCCCGTCGGACGTGGCGAAGCTGTGCACGGGCGACCAGATGCTGTCCACCGTCCCGTTCCAGTGGGTGACCGACATGAACAACAACATGGCGGCGTACGGACGTTCCGGCATCGGGGCGATGGTGCGGTCGCAGGCGTTCCTGCAACAGCTGTTCAACGTCGCGTTGTTCGTCCCGCTGGGTGTGGTGCTGCGCAAGGCGTACGGCAAGGGGCCGCTCGCCGTGATCGCCATCGCCATGGGCCTGTCGCTGGCCATCGAGGTCGTGCAGTACACCGGCAACCTCGGCTTCTACCCGTGCCCGTACCGGATCGCCGACGTCGACGACCTGATCTCCAACACCTTCGGCGGTCTGCTGGGGTGGATGTTGGCACCGGCCGCGATCGTGGTGCCGAGGGTGCCCTCGTCGGACGAGGCGGCGGCGCCGATCGGCACCGTCACCTTGCCGCGCAGGCTGATCGGGCTGGTCTCCGAGCTCGTCCTGGTGATCGTGATCGCGAAGCTGGTGCTGCACTCGGACCCGCTGTGGGCCGTCTGCGTGCTCGTGGCGTTCCGCGTCGTGCTGCCGGCCGCGGCGAACGGGATGACGATCGGCGGAATCCTGCTGCACTACCGGATCCGCTCCCAGGACGGGTCGCGGGCCAACCCGGCCCAGCTCGCGCTGCGCGAACTCCTCGGGTTCACCGGTTTCATGGCCTACGCGACAGTCGTGTCGCCGCTGATCGACATCGGCTGGTGGGACCTGGTCGTCGTGGCGTTGTACGTCGGCGGGGCGTTCGTCTTCCCGGTCTTCCGGCGGGACCAGCGCGGCTGGCACGAGCACGCCGCACGGACGCGCGACCTGCCCGCTGTTCACAACAGTTCGGCGAGCAGGGAGGCGGCGACCGAGGCCCCGTTGGACTCGACCGCGCGGTAGGCGGTCTCGCGTCCGACCTCCTCGGCGATGGCCGTGGCCAGCACCTCGCGATCGACGACCTCCTCGTAGGTCATGCACCGGCCCGCTCCGTAGCGATCGAGCCGGTGCCGGACGTGGAAGTTCTGCTCGAAGTGGTGGCGCAGCGGGACGAAGATGAACGGGCGCCGGGCGGCGGTCAGTTCCATGCACGTGGTCAGGCCGCCCTGCACCACCGACAGGTCGCACGCGGCGAGGTGCCGCGGCAGATCCGGCAGGTAGCCGCGGATCTCGACGCCGGGGTGGCTCGGCAGCGAGGCCGGATCGATGCGCGGTCCGGTGACGACGAGGAACCTCAAACCCGGTACCCGTCGAGTTGCGGCGGGCACGGCGTCCAGCACTCGCCGCAGCAACGACTCCCCCACTCCTGAGCCGCCGACCGTGACCACGCACAGCTTCTCGTCGTCGCGGACGCGGAGCTGCCTGCGCAACGCGGCGCGCTCGCGTTCGTCCGGCGGGTCGAATCCCGTGACGTAGCCGGAGAAGTCGAAGTTCTGCTCCGTCCACTCGCGAATCGCGGGCAGGCCCTCGCCGAACGGCAGGGAGATCACGTCGTCCGGGTTGCCGACGAACACCGACCGGTCACGTACGCGACGCAGGCGGGCTCGTTGCTCGATCATGTCGAGGTTGTAGTCGGCGGTCAGGCGTTGCTCGCGGGCGCCGCCGTCGGGCATCGGAAGCCAGCCGACGAAGTCCGTCAGCCAGGCGAAGGAGAACCGCTTCAGGGCGGGGTTCTCGTGCAGGAAGTAGTCGACGTCCCAGGCCTCGTCGCCGATCACCAGGTCGTACGGCTCGGCGTCGAGGACGTCGTTGAAGACCATGAAGTTGTTGACCAGCACCGCGTCCAGGCGGCGGAACGCCTCGAACACGTGCAGGTCGTGCTCGCCCGCGTCGTCCTCGACGTGGGCCGACTCGTTCGCGAGCCACGCGGACGCCGGGTGGATCCGCTCCCCCGCCGGGCCGAGCACCTCCGTGACCGGGTGCTGCGCGAGCCAGTCGATCTGCAGGCGGGGATGCAGTTTGCGCAGTTCGGACGCTATGGCGAGGTCGCGGCGGGCGTGGCCGAGGCCGATCGGCGAGCTCAGGTAGAGCGCTCGCGGTGGCCTGGTGATCGCCCTGGACGACCTCGTGCGCCGGGCCACGGGGTGCACGCGCTCGACGAACTCCTTGATCAGCAGGTTGATCCGCACCGGGTCGCGGGCGTGCACGCCGTGCCCGGAGTCGTCGAGCAGCACCAGCGAACCGCCGGTGAGCTCGGCAAGGCGTTCCCCGATGGCGTGCGGGCGGATGCGGTCGTCGGTTCCGTGGATCACCAGCACCGGGCAGCGGACCCTGCGGCAGTCGTCCTCGATGGACGCGGAGCTGTTCCGGCCGATCGTCGTGTCGACCAGCGTGGCGGGCTCGACCTCGTGCGCCCACCGCACGGCGTCCTCGATCTGCTTGGTGGAGTGCGGTTCGGGGAACATCCGCGCGAAGAACCAGTCGGCGAAGTCGTCGTAGCCGCCGTTCAGCCAGTGGTGCCGGTTGTACTTGGTGCCGCCTTCCACCGCCTCCCAGGCCGCCTTCTCCTGCGCCTGCGCGCCGATGAGCGAACCGCTGGCCGGGCCGATCACGACGATGCCGGAGACCCGGTCCGGGTGGTGCGCGGCCGCGAGCACCGACCAGGCGTCCCCGCGCGACAACGCCACCAGCACGGCCCGTTCGGTGTTCGTCGCGTCCAGGACGGCGATCGCGTCCGCCGCGCACTCGGCGTCCACATAGGACTCACCGCCGGCCGGGCGGTCCGAGTCGCCGGACCCCCGTCCGTCGAAGGTGACCACCCGGAAGTGCCTGGCCAGGTAGGGAACCTGGGCCTTCCAGAACCTCGACGGCACGATCGACCACGTCGGCATCATCAGCACCGTCGGCCTGCCGGGGTTGTCGTAGACCCGGAACGCGAGCCGCACCCCGGCGCGTTCGGCGAACCCCGCCTGGTCTGCCTCGCGCACCGGGCGCGGCTCGGCTTTCACGGCCGGACTTCGAGGACCTGGTTGAACGGGGTCTGGGCCACCCCGGCGAACCGGGTGAACCCGCCGGCCACCGCCACGTCGCGGATGCGCGCGGGCCCGGCCTGGGTGCCGAGCGCGAGTCCGACGTCCTGCGACAGCGAGGCCGGCGTGCACAGCAGCGCGGAGAAGCCGTAGTAGGTGCGGCCGACGGGGTTGAGGTTGTCCTCGACGTGGTCGCCCGCCATGGGTTCGACGATCATCCACGTGCCGTCGGACGCCACCGCGTCCCGGACGTGCCGTGCCGCCCCGACCGGGTCGCCCATGTCATGCAGGCAGTCGAACATGGTCACGAGGTCGTAGTCCCTGCCGCTGAAGTCCTTCGCGGAGGCGACCTCGAACGTCACCCGATCGCCGACTCCGGCGGCCGCCGCCCGTTCGCGGGCGATCGCGATCGACTCGGGGTGGTAGTCCGACCCGGTGAAGAACGACTTCGGGAACGCCTGTGCCATCAGGATCGTTGATGCGCCGTGGCCGCAGCCGACGTCCGCGACCCTCGCACCGGCCTGCAGCTTCGCCGTCACGCCGTCGAGCGCGGGCAGCCAGCCCTCGATCAGGTTCGCCGCGTAGTTCGGCCGGAAGAACCGCTCGCAGCCGAGGTGCACGTCGGTGTTGTGCTCGTGCCAGCCGACCCCGGAACCGCTGCGGGCCGCGTCCAGCACCCGTCCGGCGTCGTGCACGGTGCCCAGCGCGATCTGGAACATGCCGGGCAGGAACGCGGGGCTGTCCTCGACCGTCAACGCCACCGCGTGCTCGATCGGCAGCGTGTATCGGCTGGTAGCGGGGTCGTAGGTGACATAACTCCCGGCGGCCTGGGCGTTGAGCCACTCCCGCGCGTAGGGCTCGGCGGTGCCGGTGCGGTCGGCGAGTTCGGCGGGGCTGATCGGGTCGCCGGACGCCATCGCGCGGTAGTAGCCGAGCTTGTCGCCCATGACGACGAGCGCGGCGTTCAGCGTGGCGCCCACCTCGTCGACGGCGCGGAACACGAACTGCATGAGCTTGTCGGTGTCTACCTCGGGTCTTGTCGTCGTCATCTGCTCTTCCCTCCGGTGAGGGTCGGAACCTATGAGCGCCAACGGGACGGTCGCATCAGGTGCCCCACCTAGTGGCGTGGAGTCTGCTTACACTCCCCCGTGTGCTGATGGGACGCGAGTCCGAGCGTCGACAGGTCGAGCGGCTCGTCGCGAGCGCCCGGCTCGGGCACGGCGGCGTCCTGGCGATCACCGGCGAGCCCGGTGTCGGCAAGACCGCGTTGCTGCGGTTCGCCGCCGAGTGCGCCACCGGCATGACCGTCCTGCAGGCCGCCGGGAGCGAGCCGGAGCGGGAGATCCCGTTCGGCGCCCTGCACCAGGTGCTGCGGCCCGCGCTCGACCGTCTCAACGAGATCCCGGCACCTCAGGCGCAGGCGTTGTCCGTCGCGCTCGCACTGAGTCCCGGGCCCGCGATCGATCGGTTCGCGGTCGGGGCCGCCACGCTGAGCCTGCTGTGCCGGTTCGCCGAACAACGGCCGGTCGCGGTGCTGCTGGACGACCTGCACCTGGTCGACCGGCCGTCGGCGGACGCGCTGGCGTTCGCGGCACGCAGGCTCGAGGCCGACCCGATCGTGCTGCTGGCCACCACGCGCTCCCCTGATCCCGGACTGCCCGCGCTGCCGTTGTCCGGCATCGATCTCGCCGCCGCGGGTGAGCTGGTGTCGAGCCGTTCCGGCACAGCCCTGTCACCCGAGTTGATCGCGCGGCTGCACCGCGCGACGGCCGGGAACCCGCTGGCGTTGATCGAACTGGCCGCGCACCGGCTGGAGCACGTCTCTCCCGAGGCTCCGCTGCCGGTGTCGGCGGCGCTGGCCCACGAGTTCGCGGCGCAGGCCCGGTCGCTCGGTGAGGACGGGCGTGCGGCGGTGACCGTCGCCGCGGTGGCGGGCAACGACCTGCGGGTGGTCGCGAACGCGTGCCGGTCGCTCGGTGTCACCGTCGGCTCGCTGGCCGAGGCCGAGAGCGCCGGACTGGTCCGGATCACCGACGGGCACGTCGAGTTCCGTCATCCATTGATCCGCTCCGCCGTGTACGGGGACTGCGATCCGCAGCGGCGCCGGTCGATCCACCGCGCGGTGGCGGAAGCCGTGGGGCCGCACGACGCCGATCGGCAGGCCTGGCACCTGGCCGAGGCGTCCGTCGGACCGGACGCGGACGTCGCGGATCTCCTCGAACGGGCGGCGGAGCGGGCCCACGAACGCGGTGCGCACGACGTCGCCGCGGCCGCGTACGAACGGGCCGCGCGCCTGAGCCCGGACGTCGAACGGCACGCCCTGCTGTGCGTGACGGCGGCGGAGTCGGCCTGGCTCGCCGGCACCACGCCGCGCGCCGTCGCGTTGCTCGACGAGAGCGGGTCGAACGAGCAGAGAGCCTTGGAGCTGCGCGGGGCGATCGCGGCGCGCACCGGTTCGCTGACCGAGGCCCGCGACCTCTGCTGGACCGCCGCCCGTCAGTCCGGTGACCCGGAGGAAGGCGTCGTGTTCTTGGCCGACGCCGTGAACGCCTGCTTCTACCTCGGCGACACCACGTCCGCGATCGCGCTGGCCCACGAGATCGAGGAGTTGCTCGGGCAGGTGACGACACCGCGGGCACTCGGGCTGGGTCAGATGGCGGCGGGCGTGGCGCGGATCCTCGCCAACCAGGGCGGCGCCGGCCAGATCCGGTCCGCCACCGGCCTTCTCGCCGCCTCCGACGAGTGGCGAGACGACCGGCGCAGGCTGTGGTGGCTGATGATCGGGCCGTTGTTCCTGCGCGACGCCGACTCCGGCGCCGAACTCCGGCGCATCGTCGGCCGGGCACGTGCGGAGGCGGCTGTGGGAACCCTGCCGTCGCTGCTGTTCCACGTCGCGAGGGACGAGGCGACCACCAACCAGTGGGTGCGGGCTGAGGCCACCTACGACGAGGCGACCCGGCTGGCGCGGGAGACCGGGCAGGAGACCGACCTCGCGATGTGCCTGGCGGGCCTGGCGTGGCTGCGGGCACGACTGGGCGACGAGGCGCGGTGCCGCACGCTCGTCGCGGAGGCGCTGCCCCTCTGCCGCTCCCGCGACATCCACATCGGACGGGTCTGGTCGCTGTTCGCCTTGGGAGAGCTCGAACTGGGGCTCGGCGATCCGCAGAAGGCACTGGCACACCTGGAAGAACTCGCGACCCTCCTCGACGACCTCAAGCTCACCGACCCGGACCTGTCCCCCGCGCCCGAACGCGCCGACGCGTTGGTGCGGCTGGGCAGGCACGAGGACGCCTGGCAGGTCGCGCGGCGCTACCGTGCCGAAGCCGCCGCGAAGGGCCAGCCGTGGGCGATGGGACGCGCCGAACGCACGATCGGCATGCTCAGTCCCGCCTTCGACACGCACTTCGAGGCGTCTTTGCGGTTCCACGAAAGGACTTTGGACGACTTCGAGACCGCGCGCACCCGTCTCGCCTACGGTGCTCGCCTGCGGCGGGCCCGGCGCCGGGTCGACGCCCGGCCGCACCTGCACGCCGCGCTGGAGACGTTCGAGAACCTCCGCGCGGCCCGGTGGGCGGATCTCGCCGCGGTCGAACTCGGCGCGACGGGCGAGACGATCAAGCGCCGCACACCGGGCGAAACCCTGACGCCCCAGGAGTTGCAGGTGTCACTGCTGCTCGCGGAGGGCAGAACCACCCGCGAGGTCGCCGCCGCGTTGTTCCTGAGCCCCAAGACCATCGAGTACCACCTGCGCAAGGTCTACACGAAGCTCGGCATCCGCTCACGCGCCGAGCTGGCCGGCCGTCTGCCCTGACGCCCACGCGAACCCGTCCGGGTCGACGAAGCGACCGGCGCCGACCATCTCGATCCGGTGCGAGCCGGAACCCTCCGGCGACACCCCGGCGTCCTTCGCGAGGGCACGCCGCCGGTACAGCCCGAGCTTCACGGCACCGGCCGAGGCGAACTGGACGTACATGCGGCCGAAGCTCTTCTCGACGGTGAAGCCCTGGTCGAGGTAGCACTGCTTGCTCGCGACGATGTCGTTGGCGCCGAGCAGGAGCACGACGTCCTCGATCTGCCCGGTGGCCGGGCCGGTGTTCTTCTTCTGCGAGGTCGCGACCTTCCAGATGGTGCCGTCCGGCGCCTGCACGACCCCGCCGTAGCCCCACATCGACTTCGCGGCGGGCTTCAGCACGGTCGCGCCGGCGTCGATCGCGCCGCCGATCAGCACGTCGACGTCGGCGGGCTGCGCCACCGTGAGGGACAGGGTGAAGCCGCGGAAGCCGGTGGCCGGTTCCTGGCTCTCGCGCAGCCGCAGCCGGGAGCCGAGCCCGAAAGCGTTGGCGTAGAAGCGTTCGGCGGCCGCGAGGTCGGCCACTTCGAGGGTGATCGCGTCGAATGAGGTCATGCCGGCAACGCTAGGCGCCACCCCGCGACCGTTGCTTCTCGATTCCTGACCGCCTGCGCAGCAGCACCACCGCCACCACGACGACCACGGCGACGGCCGCGACCGTGCTCCCGGTGCCGATGAGCTTCTCGATCCGCCGGGCGGTCTCCCCCGCCGCCGCGCCGAGTCCGATGTGCAGCGCGCACCAGCCCGTGGCGCCGGCGAGAACGGCGGGCAGGAACGTCCGGTACGGCAGCCCGGCCGCTCCTGCCGCGGCGGGCAGCAGGGTGCGCAGCACCGGGAGGAAGATCGCGATCAGCACCGCGACCGCTCCCCGTCTGCGCAGGAAGTCCGTTGCACGGTCCCAGTGCCGCGCGCCGTGCCGCCGCACGATCCGCGTCTCGCGCAGCCGTGCGCCGTAGCGCCGGCCGATCAGGAACCCCACCGAGTCGCCTCCCACCGCGCACACCGTGGTCACCAGCCACATCACCACGAACGCGGACGGGCTGGTGGCGGTCGTGCCGAGCACGAAGAGACCGGTCTCGCCGGGAGCGATGAACCCCAGGCCGAGCGTGCACTCGCCGAAGACGAGCAGTCCGGCGGCGACGACCACCCAGGCAGGCGGCAGCTGCGCGAGCCAGTCGAGGAACGCGGTCACGGGACGAGCCTCACGTCCGGGTGGGCGGGCGAGTCGCCGTCGAACAGGGTCGTGTGCTGCCCGCGCAGGTGCAGGCCGAAGAACGCGGCGAGGTAGTCGCGTTGGGCGGTCAGGCTCCGGCGCGGGTCGACGGTGCCGATGGCCGCCGCGAGTTTGTCAGCGGGCAGCGGGTGTTTCTGATCGATCTGCGGCAGCAGCACCTGGGCGTCGGTGAAGCTCGCGTGTTCCGCCTCTGGCAGGTAGACGTCCCGCTTCCAGCCGGTCGAGTTCGCCCAGAACGACGCCCAGTCCGGTGCGTGCGCGTGGTTGTGCGGGTGCTTGTCCGAGCCGCTGGTCCCACCACCCATGAGCAGGAACGGCCGATCAGCGCCCCGCGCGCTGGCCTGGCCGGAGTTCGGGTCCATGCTGCCGTCGAGGTTGGCGCCCGCGTCGATGCGCGGTTCGGTGAGCATGGCCTCGGCGGCGGTGAACCCGCCCATCGAGTGGCCGACCATGCCGACCCTCTCCAAGTCCATCGCGCCGGCGAGGGCCGTGGAGCCGAGCCGGTCCAGCACGAAGCTGGTGTCGCGCACCCGTTCCCGCATCATCAACGCCGTGTCCGCGCGGCTCACCGGGAGTTCCACGCGGTCCGGGAACTCCACGGGTCCGGCGAAGGTGTGGTCGACGGTCACGACGACGTAGCCGCGGCTGGCGAGGTCCTCGACCAGCGTGGTGCCGAACGAGCGGGACTGCCCGCCTCCCGGCGAGTACAGGATCACGGGGCGACGGCCGGGCAGGGCGATGGCGGTCCGCGCGTGAGTGCGGGTACGCGCGAAGTCGGCGACACCGGGGTCGAGCCCGGCCGAGGGACCGGCGGTCTGGTCGTAGAACGCCGCGATCCCCGCGCTGAGGTGGCGGGACGGGGCCTTGAGCGCGGGCATCGCCGGGTACCACAGGGAGATCATCAGTTCCCGTGACCGGCCCGGCGCCCACGGATCGGTGCGCGAGTGGTCGACGAGGTGAAGTTCGGTGGTGCCCACGGGGAACGGCCCGGACGGCCTCGGCAGTGCCAGCGCGACGGGTTCGGCCGCGGCGGGAACCGCCATCACCGCCGTCAGCCCCACCGCCCCGACGACGGCCTTGTACCTGGTTCTCATGCGGCCAGCCTGTCGATCACCACCACCGACCGGCATCTGCCGAAGGCTGTCGTGGGGACTGGCCGAAAGGCATAGATCACCCCTGAGCGACGAGCCCCGCCTCGAAGGCGATGATCGCCGCCCGCACCCGGTTCGGCACCTCCAGGCGGCGCAGGATGGAGCCGACGAACACCTTCACCGTGCCCTCCACGACGTGCAGGCGCCGGGCGATCTCGGCGTTCGGCAGCCCGGCGCCGACCAGCGCGAGCACCTCCCGTTCGCGATCGGTGAGCCTCGCGACGAGGTCTCGCGCACGGGCCGCGCCGGTCTCCCGTTCACCGCCCAGCCGCCGGATCGCCCAGTGCGCGATCTTCGGCGACAGGTACGCCGCCCCCTCCGCCACGGCCCTGATGCCCGCGAAGAGTTCCCTCGGATCGCCTGTCTTGAGCAGGAATCCGCTGGCACCGCCGTCGAACGCGCGGGCGATGTGCTCGTCCTCGGAGAACGTCGTCAGCATGATCACGCCGGTGGACGGGACGGTGCGGCGGATCTCCGCTGCGGCGGCGAGGCCGTCCATGCCCGGCATCATGATGTCGAGCAGCACGACGTCCGGCCGGTGCGCCTGAGCGAGTTCCACGGCCGCGCGCCCGTCGGCCGCCTCGCCCACCACCTCGAACTCCGGGTCGGCGCCGAGCACGGCCCGGACACCGGCTCTGGTCAGCGGCTCGTCGTCGGCGAGCAGGACCCTGATCACCCCGTCACCTCCGCCGAGATGGCGCTGCGCGGCACGGTTTCCTTGAGCACCAACCGGTTCTCTGCGAAGCACAGGCGGAAGAACAGCCGGTCGTCGGTCTGCACGGCGGACCAGTGGTAGCGGCAGTCGGCGCCCTTCGGCGGGTCGGACAGCATGCGTTCGGAGTCCCCCAGGATCTGGAACGGTGGCAGCACGGCCTCGACGTCCGCGCGCGGCGCGCCGAGCTGGATCTGGTCGAACACCTCGGGATCGAGGCTGTTGTTCGCGCCGACCACCGCGTAGAGCGCCATCGCGAGCACGGCGACCGAGGTGCCGATCAGGAGTGGTTTCCTGGCCACGCGGATCAGGCTCCGGCGAGCCGGTGCGCTGACGGTCGCCGGCCGTGCGTCGTGCGGTAGTTCCGCCACCAGTGCGAACCCGCCTTCGTGCGGTTCGGCGGTGAGCGTGCCGCCCAGCAGCGTGGCCTGTTCGGTCAGGCCTGCCAGTCCGGCACCTCCGCTCGTCGCAACGGAACTCCTCGTCGCCGGTCCATTTGCGACGGTGACGGTCGTGCTGTTGTACGAGCGTTCGACCCGCACGCTGACCGGTGCTCCGGGCGCGTGTTTGGCGGCGTTGGTCAGTCCTTCCTGGACGATCCGGCACACGGCGCGTTCGACGGCTTCCGGTGACGGCTCGGCCGGGCTCCAGGTGACGTCCATGCCCGCCGCTGCCGCGCGTTCGACCAGTTCGCCGACGCCGGTCCGTTCGTCCCGCGGACCCAGCACACCGATGATCTCCTGGAGCCGCTCGGTCGCCGCCGCGACCCCCGCCCGGATCTCGCCGGCCGCGACCTGATGCCGTTCGGCCAGGTCCGGGGCCACCTCGAGAGCCGCGGCGCGCAACGCGATGAGCCCCCACTCGTGGCCGAGCGAGTCGTGCATCTCCCTGGCGATCCGAGCCCGTTCCAGCAACGCGGCCCGCTCCTGCCCCGCCGCCACGAGTGCGGCGCGCGACCGCAGGTACCGGCCAGCGAGCCACGGTCCCAGCACCACGACCAGCACGATCAGCACCAGCAGGAACCAGTCGTAGACCCCGAACAGCACGCCGAACCCGCCGCGCACCGAGCCGTCCGCCAGCACGCTGACCGGCAGTCCGGCGAGCACCACGGCCGCCAGCGGCACCAGTACCGGTTCCGGCACCCACCGCCCGGCCCGGAACCCGAACACCCCGGCCGCGAGGAACGGCCAGACCCACGGCGGGTTCGTCACGGTCGGCGCCAGGACCAGCGCGGGTATCGCCGCGGCGGTGACGAGCGCGCACAGCGTCCACACCGGAAACCGGCGGAAGAGCAGCACCGCGGCGGTCAGCAGGACCAGACCGGCGATCAGCCCGTCCCACGCTTCCGCCACCAGCGGCACCGCCAGGACCACCCACAACGCGGCTTCCCGCCACCGCAGCCCCCAGCCGCCCCTCATCTGTTCATCGTAGAAGACGGCCGTTGTGACCTACGGCACCGAGCTGGACGACAGGAAGCGGGGTAGAGTCCATTTACAGAAACGGGGTGTAGTCCGCTTAACCCCAAGATGGTCTCGGCAAAGGACTTCAGGACATGACGCACATCGGAATCATCATCGGCAGCACCCGCCCCGGCCGGAACGGCGAGCAGGTCGCCAGGTGGGTCCTCGAGCACGCGGAGCAGCGCGACGACGCGACGTTCGAACTGGTCGACCTCAAGGACTTCCCGCTGCCCCACCTCGACGAGCCGATGCCCCCGATGATGGGCCAGTACCAGCACGACCACACCAAGGCGTGGTCGGCGAAGATCGCCGAGTTCGACGGGTTCGTCATGGTCACGCCCGAGTACAACCACTCCACGTCCGGCGTGCTGAAGAACGCGATCGACTACCTGTTCGCCGAGTGGAACAACAAGGCGGTCGGCTTCGTCTCCTACGGCGGCGTGGGTGGCGCCAGGGCCGTGGAGCACCTCCGTCTCGTCGCGGGCGAGCTCAAGCTGGCCGACGTGCGCACGAGCGTGTCGCTGTCGATGTTCACCGAGTTCACGAACTTCACCGAGTTCCACCCGTCCGACTTCCAAGTGGCGACGCTGTCCACGATGTTCGACGAGCTCGTGGCCTGGAGCAGCGCTCTCGCCCCGCTGCGCGACCGTCAGCTCGCCGCGCAGCAGGCCTGACGTTCCGTGGAACCCGTCGCGCTGTCGTTGGCCCGGCCCCGCGAGGTTCGGGCCGACGCCGCGCGCAACCGCGCCCATCTGCTCGAGGTCGCCCGCGAGATGGTCGCCGAACTCGGTGCCTGCAACGTCACCATGGACGGCCTCGCCGAACGCGCCGGCCTCGGCAAGGGCACGGTGTTCCGCCGCTTCCGCACTCGTGCGGGCATCTTCCTCGCCCTGTTCGACGAGGAGGAGAAGCGCTTCCAGCACCGCGTGATGACCGGGCCGCCACCGCTGGGGCCCGGCGCACCGGCGGTCGAGCGGCTGGTCGCGTACGGCCGGGCGCGGCTCGAGTTCCTCGTCCAGCACGCCGCGCTGGCCCGCGCCTCGCTGGACACCGCCCAGCCGATCCCCAGCGAGAGCCCGTCGTTGTTCCACGTCCAGATGCTCCTGGCGGAGGCCTGCCCGGTGGACGCGCGCAGCGGCATCCTCGCGCTACAGCTCGTGGCCGCGCTGGAAGGCCCGATCCTGCTCTACCTGCAGGCCCCGGACGACACGCCCGACCCGACCCGGCTGGTGCACACCCTCGGCGCCGGTTGGCAGGTCCTGGCCGAGCGCGTCACGGCAGCAGGCGCGGCACCACCCGCACGTAGACGACCATGCCGACCACCTCCACCAACGTCTGCGTGACCACCACGACGGCGGCGAGGTCGTCCGGCAACGCCAGTGCCAATGGCAGCACGACCAGCGAGTTGCGCGTGGCCCCGGTGAACACGATCGCCCGCCCGGCGGCCACGTCCAGCCGGAACACCCGCGCGACGGCCACCCCGGCGAACGCCATGACCACCAGGAACGCCACGTAGAACGGCACCACGCCGACGACCTGCCCGAGGTCGTCGCCGAGCTTCGGCACCTGCGACGCCACCACGGCGAACAGAGTCGCGGCCATCAACGGCACCATCGTGGTGCTGATCGCGCCGACCCGCTCCCCCGCCACTGCCTGAGTGAGCCACGCCAGCGCCAGCGGAATCGCGATCAACACCACGAAGGCCTCGACGAACGGCCCGGGCTCGACCACCAGGCCGGTACCGAGGAACAGCAGCAGATAACCGGGCAACAACACCATCTGCGCGATCAGCAGGAGCGGTGTGGCGGCAAGCAGGCGCTGACTGTCGCCGCCCGCCAGACCGCTGAACACGATCACGTAGTCGACGCACGGCGTGAGCAGCACCAACAGCACGCCCAGCCTGATCGCCTGATCAGCGGGCAGGAACGTGAAGAAGGCCGCGACCACCAACGGCACCACCGCGAAGTTCACGAGGAGTGCGGCGCCGAGGAACCGTCCCGCGCGCAGCGAACGCCCGAGCTCGGCCACGGGCACCTGCAGGAACGTCACGTACAGCAGGGCCGCCAGCACGGGGTTGATGGCGTGTTCGAGCACCGGCCCGGCGCCAGGAGCGGCCCACCCGGCCGCCCCACCCGCGGCCAGTGCGCCCAGGTAGACGGCGATCTGATGGCGTTCCATGCCCGCGACGAGCCCCGGCACATCGCCCTCCCGATCAGTTGATCAGGACGATAGCGCCAGACCGGCGAACGGCAGCGGGCACGACGGCGTGTGCGAGCAGGCGACCAGGTCGTCGCAACCGGCGGAGATCGCCGCGCGCAACGTGTCGCGGACGACCGCCAGGTCCGCGATCTTCGCTTCCACCTCGCCGAGCTTCACCTCTGCACGGTCCCGCAGGCCAGGGCGGCGGGAGCCGACGGCGAGGAGTTCGGCCACCTCGTCCAGGGTGAACCCGAGCCGCTGCGCCGCCTTGATCACCCGGATGACCGTCACGGTCTCGCGCGGGTACAGCCGATGCCCGCCCGGTGAACGGTCCGGCCGCGCCAGCAGGCCCACCCGCTCGTAGTAGCGCAGCGTCTCCCGGTTCACCCCGGCCGCCGCGGCCACCTCGCCGGTGCGCAGCGCGTTCACCTCGCCGCCAGCGCGTCGAGCACCTCGGCCTGCGCGTCCGGCACCGAGATGGCCAGGCTCAGGCCGCCTCCAGTCGCCGTGAGCTCGAACGTGAAGAACGAGCAGCACCCCGTCTCCCGCACCGCCAGATCCGCCGCGCGGGCCGCGACTTCCGGCCGTGGTTGCAGGGTCAGCACCAGCCGCGTCCTCTCTGGACGGTGCCGCACGGCGGTAGCGAGCAGCTCGTCGAACTCGGCCACGCGGAACGGTCTCTCCGCCGTCGGCAACGTGCACGCCTCGGGCGCCCAACTCTCGCTCATACCTCGAAGGTAAACCCGTACCTGGGCACCGGATGCAAGTCAGGACCGGAAGAAGTCCCTCAACGCGGCCGCCACCTCGTCGGGCCGTTCCTCGGGTAGGTAGTGGTCGCACGGCAACGCGAAGCCGCGCACGGCCCGCGCGTACTCCCGCCAGACGTCCAGAACGTCGTAGTGGCGCCCCACGAAGCCGTGTGAGCCCCACAACGCGAGAAGTGGTGCCTCGATCACACCGCCCTCGTTGTCGTGCTCCAGGTCGATGCCCGCGGCGGCGCGGTAGTCGGAGCAGGACGCGGCGATCGCGGCCGGGTCGGAGAAGCAGCGGACGTACTCCTCGACGGCGGCCGGGTCGAAGGGCGCGCCACCGTGGTGGCGCGCGTTCATGCGGGTGGTGATCCAGAACCGCGGGTCGGCGCCGATGAGGTGTTCGGGGATGCCGTTGCCCGCCGCCAGGAAGAACCAGTGGAAGTAGCCGAGGCCGAAGTCCTTGTCCGCGTGTTCGAACGTGTGGCGGGTGGGCACGATGTCCAGCACCGCCAGCGCGGACACGGCCTCGGGCGCGTCCAGGGCGAGCCGGTGCCCTACCCGGCCGCCGCGGTCGTGACCGGCCACGCCGAACCGGTCGAAGCCGAGCGCGTTCATCACCAGCAACTGGTCACGGGCCATGGCTCGCTTGGAGTACTCCAGATCGCGGGGGCCGGGGGCCGGCTTGTCGCTGTCGCCGTAGCCGCGCAGGTCGGTGAGCACGACGGTGAAGTCCGCGGTGAGCTTCGGCGCGACGTGGTGCCAGATCACGTGCGTCTGCGGATAGCCGTGCAGGAGCAGGAGGGGCGGACCGTCACCCGCGACGGCGCACCGGATGTTCACGCCATCCGCGTCGATCGTGCGGTGGTCGAAGGGCAGCGGGACGCTCATGACGACAGCTCCAGTTCACGGCCGATCTCGGTGAGGAGGCGGCGGCTGAGGTCGGGATCGGTGGCACAGCGAGGATCGCGGTCGGCAAGGGCGTACACCGCGGCGAAACCGGCGGCCCTCGTCTCGGCCGGGGTGAGGAGGCACCGGCCCGTGACGGCGATGACCGGGGCATTCGAGCGCCTGGCCACGGCGAGAGGGAGCTTGCCGGACAACGTCTGCGCGTCGAGGCTGCCCTCACCAGTGATCACCAAGTCGGCCGAGAGGTCGAGATCTGCCAGCTCGAGGAAGAACTCCGCGCCGGGACGGTAGCGGGCGCCCAACTGGAACGCCGCGAAGCCGAGTCCACCCGCCGCACCGGCGCCCGGTCGCGACGCCAGCTCCGGATGCTCCTGCGCGAGCCGGGTGAGCCGCTCCACGAGCACCGCGACCTCGGCCGGGCCGGCACCCTTCTGCGGGCCGTAGACGGTGGCGGCGTCGATCAACGGGTTGTCGACGTCGCTCGCGAGCACGAGTTCCACCTCCGGCACCCGGCCGCCGAGTGCCGCGAGCATGCCGGCGCCGCCGTCGACCGTCCCGGTGCCCCCGGCCGCGAGAACGATGGCCTTCGGGTTCCAGTCGAGCGCGTGCAGGATCGCCTCGCCCACGCCGAACGTGCTGGCGGCGAGCGGATCACGACGTTCGCCGAGCCCGCAGATCGCCGCGGCCTCGACCAGAACCGTGTCGTCCTTCACCGCCAGCGGGGCGATCACCGGCTCGCCGAACGAACCCCGCACGGTGACGGTCCGGCGTTCGAACCCGGCCCGCACCGCGGCGTCGACGCTGCCGTCACCGCCGTCCGCCAGTGGTGCGAGCCGGGCGTTCCCGATGCCGGCAGCCAGCGCCTGCGCGACCTCCAGCGCGGTCAGCGTGCCCTTGAACTTGTCCGGCGCGATGACGACGCGGCGCTCAGACACAGTCGAGCACCGCCTTCGTGAACTCGTCGGTCGAGGCGGTGCCGCCCAGGTCCGGCGTGCGGACGGGAGTCGACGCCAGCACGTCCGCGATCGCGCGCTCGACCTCGGCGGCGGCCTCGGGATGGCCGAGGTGGTCGAGCATCAGCGCGGCGGTCCAGATCGCGCCCAACGGGTTGGCCACGCCCTTGCCCGCGATGTCCGGCGCGGAGCCGTGCACCGGTTCGAACATCGACGGGAAGTCGCGCTCCGGGTTGATGTTCGCGGACGGCGCGATGCCGATGCTGCCCGCGACGGCGGCGGTGAGGTCGCTGAGGATGTCGCCGAAGAGGTTCGAGCCGACGATGACGTCGAACCGCGCCGGATCGAGAACCACCTTGGCACACAAGGCGTCGATGTGCTCGGAGCGCACCACGACGTCCGGAAAGGACAGTGCGGTCCGGGCGACCACCTCGTCCCAGAACGGCATGGTGTGCACGATGCCGTTCGACTTGGTCGCCGACGTCACGTGCCCGCGCCGCTGCCCCGCCAGCCGGAACGCGTACTCGGCGATCCGCTCGACCCCGGCCCGCGTGAAGACCGACTCCTGCACGGCCATCTCCTCCGGGAACCCCCGCCCGAACCGGCCGCCGACCTCGCTGTACTCGCCCTCGACGTTCTCCCTGACCACGACCAGGTCCATCGCGCCCGCCCCGCGCACCGGGCTCTCCACGCCCTCGAACACCTTGACCGGCCGCAGGTTCACGTACTGCCGGAAGCTCCGCCGGATCGGGATCAGCAGGCCCCACAACGAGACGTGGTCCGGCACCGCGGGATCGCCGACCGCTCCGAGCAGCACCGCGTCGTGGTGCCGAATCCGGTCGAGCCCGTCGGCGGGCATCATCGCGCCCTGCTCGACGTACCGCGCGCAGGACCAGTCGAACTCGTCGTAGGCGAACGCGATGCCGTGCCGCCTGCCGACGGCGTCGAGCACCCGGCAGGCCGCCGGCGTGACCTCCTGGCCGATGCCGTCCCCCGGGATGAGCGCGATGCGATGAGTGACCATGAACCCGACTACACCACCGCCGCCCGGACCGCGTCCAAGACGCAGGTCCACCCAGCGTTAGAGGCTCAGGCTATGAGCGACGTCGAGGAACGCGCTCGCCGCCGGAGTCAGCTCGCCCAGTCCCGTGACCAGCGCCAGGTGCAGATAGCGGGCGGGTTCGAGGGCCAGCACGAGGGCTCCGGCCTGGCTCGCGAGCGGCGCCCACGACTCGGCGAGCACGGCGATTCCGACGCCGCCGAGCACGAGCGGCAGGATGGCCTCCCGGTGCTCGGTCTCCACGACCTCGGTGAGCTCCACGCCGCCCGCGCGGATCTCGTCCACGACCCGCCGCATGCCGGTGCCGGGCTGGCCGACGATCAGCCGTTGCCCTGCCAGGTCCTCGTGGCGCACGACGGTGTCCGGCGCGAACGGGCCGTCAGCCGGGCAGACCAGCACGAACCGCTGCCGCCCGAACTGTCGCACGTGGACTCGCGCGTCCGCGAGCGGTTCGCCGGCGCCGAGCAGGCCGAGCTCGGTCCGTCCACTTCGGACCTCGTCGATGACGTCCTCGGCGGTGAAGGCGGCGCGCACCGACAGGGACAGGCCGGGGTGCTTCTCGGTGACGGCCTTGATGATCCGGGCGAGCGGTTCGACGGACTGCGACGGCATCGCCGCGATCTCGACCCGTCCGACCCGCAGGTCCACGACCTCGGCGACGCTCGCCCGTGCGGTGGCGAGCACGCGGACGACCTGCCGTGCGGGCGCGATCAACGCCTCGCCGGCGTCGGTGAGCACCAGGCGGCGGCCGACGCGGCGGAACAGGTCGATGCCGAGGTCCCGTTCGAGCGCCCGGATCGCCTGGGACAGCGACGGTTGCGCCACGTACAGGGCGGCGGCGGCCTTGTTCACGCTGCCGTGGTCCACGACGGCGAGGAAGTAACGCAGCTGCCGGACGTCCATTCCCGCAGGTTAATCGGCAAACGCGTTGGCCTGCGACCGGTAGAGCCGCGCGTAGCGGCCGTTCTCGGCCAGCAGTGCCCGGTGGGAGCCGAGTTCCGCGACGCCTCCGTCGGCCAGCACCACGATCAGATCCGCCGATCTGACGGTGGAGAAGCGGTGCGTGACGAGGATGGTGATCACGCCGTCGGTGGCACTGGTCATGCTGTTGAACAGGGCGTCCTCGGTGAACGCGTCCAGCGACGCGGTCGGTTCGTCGAAGAACCGCACCAGCGGCCCGGTTCTGGCCAGGCCGCGGGCGAGCGCGATCCGTTGCCACTGGCCGGTGGAGAGGTCGGTGCCGCCCCACGACGTGCCGAGCTGGGCGTCCTGGTCCAGCACGTCGGCGCCGGCCCTGGTGATGGCGCTGCGGACGTGCCCGGTGTCGTCGAGGTGGTCCAGGTCGCCGACGCCCACCGCGTGCTGGACGGTGAACTCGAAGCGGGCGAAGTCCTGGAACGCCGCGGCGAGCCGGGCGCGCCACTCGTGGACGTCCAGGTCGGCGAGGTTCACGCCGTCGACCGTGATCCGGCCTTCGGTCGGCTCGTACATCCTGGTCAGGAGCTTGACGAGGGTGGTCTTGCCGGCGCCGTTCGCCCCGACGACGGCCAGCGCCGCGCCCGCCGGGATGGTCAGCGAGACGTCGCGCAGCACCCACTTCTCGGTGCCGGGATAGCGGAAGGACACGTTCTCCAGCCGGATGCCCTGGACGATCTGTTCGGGCGCGCGTTCGGTCCCGGACGCCGTGTGGGCGTGGTCGGCGAGCCAGAGGAAGCGGCTGACGGTGTGCAGGGTGCGGCCGAAACCCGCGACGGCCTGGATCGGCCAGATCACCGCGGTCTGCACCTGCTGCCCGAGGTAGATCGCCAGCACGACGTCACCGGGCGCGGACCTGCCCTGGATCGCCTGGTGCAGCACGAATCCGACAGCGGCGATCACGCCGATCACGTAGAGGACCTGCTGGGCGAGCGAGAGGAGCGCGACCTTGCGTTCGGCGTGCTCGATCGGCCGGCGCTGGGCGCTCCAGAGCGTGCCGATGCGGCGTTCGAGGTCGTCCGCGAGCCCGAAGAGCCGGATCTCCACGGCGGCATCCCGGTCCTGGGCAACGGTTCGCAGGTGCCGGGCGGTGCGGCCGGGCAACGCCGACTCGTCCTCCGCCCGTGCCCGCCACCGCTGCTGGACTCTGGTGATCAGCAGGGCGGGCAACGCGAGCAGCACCAGCAGGAGCATCGCCGGGTGCGCGACGACCAGCAGGACGAGGACCGTGAGCCCGGCGCAGATCGCCTTGATCGTGACGGCGAGGGCGCTCATCGAGTTGCCGAGCTGACCTTGGCGCTGCCGCAGGATCTCGAGCTGGTCCTGGTACTCGGCGCGTTCGAAGTGTTCGAGGGTGGGCAGTTCGGCGGACAGCCGCGCGATCTCGGTGTCGAAGGCGTGCGCGACCTTCTCCCCCAGCACCATCCGCCACTGGCTGGCCGACAGGTCGAGCTGCCAGCCTAGTCCGGCGCCGAGCACGAGCGCGGCGACGCCGGTGACGACCTGGCGGGTGTCGTTCTGGGTCACGCCGTTGGTGAGCATCGCCAGCCACAGCCCGGACAGCAGCACGAGGGTGTTGCCGAACGGCTCGGCGATCATCGCGAGGGTCAGCCCGCGGTCCACCCGCCACGCCATCGCGACCAGGACGCGGATCTCACGCATGGCTCACCTCCGCGAACCGTTCTGCCTGCAGGGAGTACATCGCGGCGTACTGCCCGTTCGCCGCCATCAGTTCGGCGTGGGTGCCGTCCTCGGCGATGCGGCCGTCCGCGATGACGACGATGCGGTCGGCGTGCTTCACCGACGCCAGCCGGTGCGACACGAGGATGGTGGTGATCTCGCCGGCCAGTTCGCTGAAGCGGGCGAAGAGTTCCTCCTCCGCCAGCACGTCCAGGTTGGCGCTGGGCTCGTCCATGATCAGGGTGCCGGACTCCACCGCCCGCAGCGCCCTGGCCAGCGCGACCTTCTGCCACTGGCCGCCGGAGAGGTCGCGGCCGTCCGGGTGCGAGGACGACAGGACCGTGTCCCAGCCGTGCGGGAGGTCGTCGAGCAGGCCGCTGCCGCCGGCCCGTTCCAGTGCCTCTTCGGCGCCTCCCTCGCCGAACCCGATGTTGTCCTTCAGCGAGAGTTCGAAGCGGGTGAACCGTTGCACGATCGCGCTCACCCTGCCGGGCATGACGATCTCGCCGCTGTCCGGCTGGTAGATGCCGCACAGCAGGTTGACGAGCGTGCTCTTGCCCGCGCCGTTCTCGCCGACGATGGCCAGCGACTGTCCTTTCGGAACAGTGAGGTCGATTCCCTTCAGGACGGGCTTTCCGGGATATCCGAAGTGGACGTTCGTGAGCTGGATGGCGTGCGCGGTCACCTGCGGTCGCGCGGGAGCCGCGGTGAGGCGCCGGGCGAGTGTCCTGGCCAGTTCCGCGACCTTGCGGGCGCGAGCCAGCGGGATCTCGGCACCGAACACGTAACCGAGCGCGCTCGTGGACAGCACGGCCTGGGCGTAGACGACGATCTCCGCCGGTGTGGTGGTGGTCCGGGCGATCGCGGTGAGGACGACGAGATGGGCGAGCAGCACACCGCCGGTCGCGGCGAACACCGTGCGCATGCCCAGCTTCCGTCCCGCCCACACGACCTCCAACGCGCCGAGATAGGAGTCGCGGTACAGCGGCACCAGCCACCCGGCCAGGCCGAACACGCGGATCTCCTTGGCGGCGGGGCTGTCCACGGCGAGGCCACGCAGGTAGCGGGCGCGGCGCATCGCGTTCTCGCCTTGCTGTGCGCCGAGCGTCATGCCGTGGTCGAGCCACTTCCGCACGCCGAAGCTCAGGCCACGCCAGCCCAGGAACATGACGATCGGCGCCCACCAGGCGAACGTCGCCAGCACCACGGCCGCGCCGACGCCGGTCGCGCGTTGCCTGAGCAGTTCCTTGAGGGCGGTGACGGTGCCGACGAAGCCGTCGACCCGTTCGAACTCGGCCAGCGCGCCCAGTTCTTTCGTCGTCGTGGGGTCGGCCAGGTTCGCGGCGCTCGTGCGAAGGGTGGCGCCGGCGACCGTGTCGTGGATCGTGCGGGCGAACCGGCCGTCGAGAACGGCTGCTTCGTGGTCCAGGACCGCGGAGAGCACGGTGCCGACGAGGAGTGCGGTGCCGAACAGGGCGAGCCCGAGAGCGGCTTGCGCGGGGTCGTCCGGGAGTCCGGCGACGAGCACGCCCGACGCGGCGATGGCGGCGGCCGGGGCGAGGCCCTGCAGCACCGCCAGCACGCAGAACAGGGCGAACCGCCAGCGGCCTGCCTGCCAGAGCAACGTCTTCACACCGACACCTCCTCACGCACGGTGTGGGCCACCAGGTGCGCCACGACGGCAGCGGTCCACGCGGCCATGTCCGCCGGTTCGTGGCCGTTCCCCTGCTGCTCCACGTAGCGCTCAGCCCCCAGTCGCTCCACGAAAGCCCGGGACTGACCCACCGGAACCCGGTCGTCGCCTTCGCTGTGCCCGACCAGCAGCCGTGGCGCGCTGAACGGCCGGTGGATCGGACTGCGTTCACGCAGCTCGTCCGGCTCCTCCGCCAGCGCGCCGAGCTCGGTCCTGAGCCACTGGCGGTGCAGTCCGGTAGCGGACTCCAGCAAGGCGTTCAGGTCCGTGACCGGTGCCCACACCGCGACGGCGTCCACCAGGCCGGGTGCGGCGGCGAGCAGAGCGAGGTAGGCGCCGTAGCTCTGGCCGTACAGGCACAACGGCCGGTCGCCGCGCAGTTCGCGCAGCCGGGCGACCACGGCCGCGACGTCGGCGCCGCCCCAGTCGCCGACCACGACGTCGCGGAACGAGTCCGCGTAGCCGGAGCTGCCGGGGTAGTTCATGCCGATGACGGTCCAGCCCGCGTCGACCAGCGCGGCGATCATCGGTTCGTGGATCTGCCTGAGCTGGCTGCGCGGGCCGCCGTGCAGGTGCAGCACCACGCCGCCGTGCCCGTTCTCCGGTTCGTAGAGCCATTCCGGCGACTGCGCCGATTCGCGGTGACGCCATCGGACGGTGATCTCTTCGCGCTGTTGGCCGGGCAACGGCTCCATTCGTCCACTGTGGATGTCCCAGCGGACGAGCGCGGGTGAGGCGGCCGGGGACTGGTGGCGGCCGAGCAGGTGGCGTTCGTCGGCGGTGAAGGTCAGATCGGTGGCGATGCCGTGGTCGGGCACCGGCGTTCCGATGATGTGACCATCCGGATCCAGCACGCGGTAGACGTACCGGTGGTCGGTCCAGGCCATCGTGAGCAGCAGGCCGGACGGCGAGACCGCGATGCCCCCGCTTCCCTTTTCGCACCAACGAGTCCGGCCGGTGGCGAGATCCAGTACGCCCGGCACTTCGCCCTCTCCCGTCAACGCGACGAGCGGACCCTCCCCTGCCGCCGACACCGCGTCGAGGTCGATCCGCTCGCCGTCCTGGATCAGCGTCACGCCCCGGTCGCTGGTGAAGACCAGGGTGTTCCGGTCCCACGCGGCGACCGAGCGCACTCCCTCGGTGCCGTCGAGAAGCCGGTAGCCACCGTCGTCGGGGCGGTGCACGCACAGCATCGGGCGGCCGTCGCGCACGACCGCGATCAGCGCTTCCTCGCCGTCGTACCGCAGGGTGCGCCCGACCACCGGATGCGATGACGTCAGCATCCGGCGGTCGGTGTCCAGGAGGCCCAGTTCGCCGCGGCGGCGCAACGCGACCAGGGTCGGGGCGGCCCAGCCGGCGAGGTGCCAGTCGCCGGCCGCGATCCAGTCCGTCGCGGCCAGGTCCGCGTTGCCGTCCGGGGCGACCGCGACCAGGCCCACCTCGCCCGGTCGCGTCAGGGCGAGGAGGTCGCCGCCCGGCGAGAGCAGCGTCATGCCGCACCGGCCAGCAAACCTCGCAGTGCCAGGAGGTCCTCAGCGACGACGGCGTGCGCGGCGCGTTCCCGCAGCAGTGCTTCGGGCTGTTCGCCGAGGTTGCGCAGGACCGCGTCGACGACGTCCGGCGCGCCGCGGCGCATCCGGCTGACCGCGGCGAGGTACCAGCGGGCCGCCTCGGTGGTCGCGCCCGCGGCCAGTCGCAGGTCGGCCAGCCGGAAGCAGACCGCGGAGACGGCCTTCTCGCTCGCCTGGTTCGTGTCGGCCGCGCGGTCGAACAGGTCGAGCAGGCGCGTGGCGACGGTCTCCGCCTCGGCCTCCTCCCCCGCGTCCAGCAGCACCCGCACGAGGTCGGACGCGACGTAGGTGGCGTTGGCGACGTCGTCCGCGATGCCCCACGCCTGCCGGTACAGGCCCATCGCCTCGGGGGTGCCACGGCGCAGTTTGGCCAGGTTCGTCAGGAGCTGGACCTGTTGGTCGGCAACGGTGTCGTGGCCTTCCAGCAGCTTCAGCGCGGACCGCATGCTGGTGACGGCGCCGTCGAAGTCGCGGTCGCGGTAGAGGGCGAGGGCGGCGCCGTTGAACGACGCGGCGACCTGGGTGGCCGGAACATCCAGTTCACGGGCGCGGGCGAAGCACCGCGCGGCCGACGCGCGCTCGGCCGGGTCGGGGTCCTTGGCGAGCAACTGGCCGAGGCTGTAGGCGAGCATCGCCTGCTGCGCCGGCGCGACGTCCCACTTCGCGGCCTGACCGAGGATCAGGCCGGCCAGCGCGCCGGAGACCCGGCGGCGGTCCGCGACCAGTGCCGCCAGGTAGGCGCTCGCGGCCGTGCCGTGCGGGATGTCGTCGGATCGGAGCGCGCGCCGGTAGAGGTTGCCCGCGTAGCGCGAGAGGACGCGCCCCTGACCGGCGGCTTCGGCGGCGGCACCGGCGGTGAAGGCTTTCAACGCCAGCACCGGGTCGGTGAGGAGCGCGGCCGTCGAGAGCGGCGCGGACGAGGTCGTGACGACCTCCGCGGCCAGTTCCGGAGTGATCGGCAACGGGCGCGCGACCGGGGTGGCGCAGGTGCGCAGACCGTCCCTCGTGGATGTCACGGCGTGGACGAGCGAGTCGTCCCAGCCGTGGGCGGCCTGCCAGGCGCGGAACTCGTTCTCCGGCACCGCTCCCCCGGCCAGGCGCAGCATCGCCAGGATCTCGTCGCCTTCGACCGGCAGCGCGCTGCGGATGTGCCGGAGCACGGTGACCGATTGCGCTTCCCCGCGCATCAGTCGCATGCGGCACTCCTGCAGGAACCTCACGTCGTCGTGCGTCGGCGCACCGAACAGCTCTACGACCACGGCCCGCTTGCCGCCCTCGGCCAACCACTCACGCACGGCCCTGACCTCGGCACGCAGCCGGGCCTCCCGTTCGTCGTGGCACCTGAGCAACGCCGTGGTCAGGTCAGCGGGTCCGTCTTCCTTCAGCCACAACGGCCGTCCAGCGGACAGGTAGTAGCGGACCTTCCCGTGCCGCGCGCGCAGGTCGGCCAGCACGCCGGGAATCCACGCGGACTCGACCGACAGCACCGTCACGCTCATGACGTCACCCGGCTCGCCTTGAGCGTCGCGCGGTCCTGCACGAAGCCGATCGACCGGTACAGCCGGCGCGCGGTGAAGTTCTCCGCCATGACGTTGAGGCGGCAGTCCGCGTAACCGGCGGACGCGAGCGCGAGCATGCTGCGCACCAGCAACGTCTTGCCGAGGCCCGCTCCCCGTTGCCCGGAGTCGACCACGAGGTGCCCGATCAGCGGCACGCCCCGGTCCTCCGACACGGCGATCGCGCCCCGGGTGCCGTCCGCGACGATCCGCAGGCTGGCGTCCTCGATGAGCGGCCCGTACTGGCCGGACACGATCTCCTCGAACACGCCGCGGTCGCGGTCGTCGCCCGGCAGCTCGTCCGTGAACGGCGCGACCCGGTATCCGACCGGCAGCGCCCGCTCGAATGACGCGATCATCTCGCTGTCGAGCTTGAGCCACATCGGCACGATGCGGCCGCAGTCGGTGCCGCCGACGTCCCAGAACTCCGGGTGGACCGCGACGATGTCGTTCATCCCGAGGCCCTGGAGGTGGGCGAGCACCTCGGCCAGGTGCGCCACGGTCGCCGGGTCGTCGCGCTGCGGCAGGCATTCCGTGACGTACGTGAGGCCGGGGGCCGGCCGCACGACGCACTCGAACACGGTCTCGCCGTTGCGCTTGGTGATGACGCGCCGGTTGGGTCCCCAGTCCACGACCATCTCGTGGACCAGGAGGTCGGTGAGGTTCACGGTCGCTCCTCGAGTCGCAGGGTCAGTGGCGAACGGGCGACGTGGCCCGCGAGCCGAAGCCGGAACGCGTGCACGCCGGTGTAGCCGCGCATGTAGTCGGGGCGGGGCACGCCGAGACCTTCCGGCGCCCACTTGACGGCGAACCCGTGCCGGAACCGCAGCGCGTCGAGCTTGCGTCCGATGTGGACGGCGCCCTCGTGGAACTCCTCGTGGTCCGCCGCCAGGTCGAGCAGGAAGTCCCCGTCCCCCGCCAGCCCGTGACACCGGCACGTGCTCCCGAACGGCCGCGCGGTCGTGATCGCCCGGCCCGCCTCGATCGCGCCCTGGGTCAGGTCGTCGTCCCCGGTGTGCCGTGCCAGCGCGTGCAACAGGATGCCGACGCCCGCAGCGCCGTTGCACCAGTGCGACCAGACGGTGTCGCTGTTCGGCTTGTGCGGCCAGGACAGGCCTCGCGCGGCGGGCACCGCGTTCGCGAGCAGCGCACGCCCGGTGGCGACGGCCAGATCGACCGCGACCGGATCGTCCACGGCTCGTCCGGCGTGCAGCAGGAAGTACGCGACGCCCGCGCTGCCGTGCGCGAACCCGTGGAACGCCGAGCCGTTGTTCGGCCAGGCGGGAATGCCGTCCTTCGTCGACACCCCGGCGAGGATCTTGACGATGATCCTCGAGACCTCGTCCGCTCCTTCGCCGGTGGCGCGCAGCAACGCCGTTCGCGCCAGCCCGACGCCCGCCCAGCCGTGGGTGATGTCCCAGCCGTGGACGTCGATCGCCGCGAGTTCGTCGGCGAACCTGAGCGCTTCCTGGTGCCACAGCTCGGGTTCGTGGCCGGCCCGCGCCAGGTCGGTCATGAGCCACGGGAGTGAGCCGAGGCCGAAGTACAGGCCGGGCGGAGTCTGGCCGGGGACCACGGGGGTGTTCTCGACGGTCCAGGTCAGGAGCTTGTCGGCGTGCTTGAGCCACGTCCTGTCGCCGGTGGCTTCCGCCAGGTCGAGGTAGAAGCGCGCGATGCCGGCCGTGCCCGCCATGAACGAGGCGGGGTGCATCGAGCCGGGAGCCCAGCGCTGGGGCCACGGCCAGGGATGCCGATCCCACTCGGCGAGGCGGACGAGCTCCTCACCGGCCTCGACGGCTTCCTCGACCGTCGAATCGGCGTCGCCAGAACTGTCAGACCCGCTTGAGATGATGGGAGTGGGGGCCTCACGCACCCCCCGGAGGGGGCGAGGGTGAATCGATTCCGCTCCGTCACCCAACCTGGTGCGAATCTCGTCCAGCGCCGCGTCCACCCCAGCCGGGGCGAAGGCGTCCAGCACAGCCGGCAGGTGCGAGGCGTAGTCGACGTCCCGCCCCAGAAACGGATCGATGCCGGTCAGCACGTAATGCCCGACAGCCGCGAGCGCGTACTCCGTGTCCGCGGCCCAAGGCGCGGAAGCCGGCACGTATCCAGGCGTGTGCGCGACGAACGGCGGCTCCGGCGAGTCGACGAGCCCGGCGTGCTCCAGATCGATCACGGCCAGCCGGTCCCCGTCGACCATGATGTTGTTCGGCGTCAGGTCGAGCAGCCGGATCCCGCGCGCCTCGACCGCGGAGACCAGCCGCCGCACCCCGTCCAGCAGCTCCAGCAGCGAGGCCGGCGACACCTCCGAACGGTAGTTCCGGCGCTCCACCTCGGCCCGCAACGTCCGTCCCGGCAGGAACTCCTGCACGAGGTACGCGTTGTCCTCCTGGTGGAAGAACGCCAGCGGCTCAGGCGCCAGCCCCGACCCGCTCAACGCCCGCAGCAGCTGCCACTCGTTGCGCAGAGCGGTGCGCGAATCCCGGCCGAGCCGGTCGGGCGTGGTCCCGATCCGGGCTTCCTTCAGCACCGCCGGCACGCCTCGGTGCAGGACGCGGAACACGCCACCCTTCACCGACTGCCGCAGCACCCCCTGCACGACGATCTCGCGCCCGAACAGCCCGCTGCCGGGCCTGGCCAGGAACGCCCGCGTCCGCGCGGGCACCAGGTCGTCGATCCAGTCCGGCGCGGCCACGCCCGGCGCGCGCCGATCTTCCACTCGGCGGCCGGACGGGTCGACGAGCACGTACTTCAGGCTCTGCTCGGCAGGATCGAAGACGCTCTGCCCGACGAACGCGCCGTAGCGGAGGTAGACGTTGCTGTGCGGCCGGAACCGGCGGTCGGACGGGACGACGGGCGCGTCGAACTCGCGGGTGACCGCGTCCAACGCCGCCGCGAGCGACTCGACGTCCGACTCCGGGTAGATGGTGATGAACTTGCCGGACTGGGTCAGCGGGGAGGGCGGCGAGCTGAGGTCCATGAGCTTGTCGACGGACCGCGCGGCCTTCCAGCGCAGTGACAGCGGAACGACGACGGCGGCCACCCGGCGCAACACCTCGGCGGCGTGCAGGGGCGAGGCGCTCACGTGGATCTTCCAGCCCTGGCGGCGGGCCGGACGGTCGGCCACCGGGTCGAAGTGCCACCAGAACGGCTCACCGCGCACGGTGTAGGTGTCGGCGCAGGCGGCGGCGATCTCGCCGGCCTCGCGCCGGATCGGGTCCGGGGCAACGCGTCGTCGCATGACACTCACCTGCCTGAGAGGGGACTTGCGGTGGGCCGCCCGAAGGCGGCCCACCGCATTACCGGAGATCCGGTCAGTTCTGGCTCGAGGTCCAGGAGCAGAGCGTGCAGAGGGAGTTGTCCTCCATCAGCAGCGCGTCGTCCTCGAAGCCCATGGTCAGCAGGTCGGTCGCGTCGACGATCTTCTCCATCGGAAAGCACCTCCGTGTAGTGGTTCTCGGTGTTTCAGGCCCCGTTGCGGCCTGGCCCAAAATCTGCCCTCCACCAGCGAAAACCTCATCCGTGGCGGCCACCACCATTCGGAAAACGCAGCTCGAGGCCACTGCGGGCAGGGGTGCGACCGGCGTGCGCTCAAGCGATTCGCGAGCGGCATGGGTGAGCATGCGTAATGGCCCATGCGCAGCGGCGGGCCAATGGTGGTGTTCTACACCCATGACCCGTCGGTAGAGCCCTGGCACGCTTCGTCTCATGGAGATCGCCTGCCGCGTCACACCCGCTCCCACGGACGTGTTCGCGCACGTCGTGGAGCCTTGGGTGGCCGCGGCGAGCGCCCGTCTGCACGCCGCACTGGCCGCACTGCCCGAGACCGCCGTTGACCCGTCCGCACTGGTCGCCTCGTGCGCCCAGCTCCTCACCAGCCGGCTCACCCGCCTCGCGGCGCCGGTTCTCGTGCACGAGCTGGGGCAGGCCGACGGCCTCAAGGGCGCGGACGAGCACGAGCGGTTCCAGGACTTCCTCACCCGTGCCCACGTCGAGCACTACCCGGTGCTCGTCCGGGAGCTGGACGGCGAACGCGACACCGCGGTCGAGATCATCACCGAGCTCGCCACGCGCTACGCGGCCGACCAGGACCGTCTGACCGGCACGCTGCTCGACACGAAGTCCGCGCTCGTCGCCGCCCGTCCCGGCGGAGATCGGCACCGGGGAGGACGGGCGACGACGGTCCTGGAGCTCGCGGACGGGCAGCGGCTGGTCTACAAGCCGCGCGGCGTCGACGCCCACCTCGCGCTCGCGCACGTGGTCGAGCTGGTGAACGACCTGGTCGACCTCGGTCTCGCGACCGTCAGGGCGGTACCGGGTGACGGGTACGGCTGGACCGAACACGTCGAGCCGGCCCCGCTGCCCCGCGACGACGCCACGACGTACTTCCTGCGGCTCGGCGGACTGCTCGCGGTGCTGCACCTGCTGCGCGCCACGGACATGCACCACCAGAACGTGATCACCCGCGCCGACCAGCCGTTGCTGATCGACGTGGAGACCCTCTTCCAGGCCCAGCTGCCAGGAGAACGGCCCGATCCCGCCGTCGTCGCGCTCGGCCGTTCGGTCGCGCGCACCGGTCTGCTGCCCGCCGTCGCCGGACGGCACGGGCTCGTCGACATCTCCGGCGTCGGCGGCGACGCCGGCCAGGAGACCTCCAGCGCCACAACGGAATGGCTCGACGCCGGCACCGACCGGATGCGCGCCGTCCTCAGGCCGGAGTTCGTGATCGGCGCCGCGAACCGCCCGACGTGGCAGGGCCGGCCCGTCGAGGCCGCCGACCACGCGGACGCCGTGCTGTCCGGGTTCCGGCAGACCTACGACGCGATCTCCTTGCACAGCGCGGAGTTCGCCGCCCTGCTGGCCGGGTGCGCCTCGGTGCCGGTGCGGATCGTGCCCCGGCCGACGGCCCAGTACGCGGGTCTCCTCGCCGCCGCCCGCGGACCGGAGTTCCTGCGCGACGCCGACGTCCGGCTCGCCGCGTTCACCACGGCCTGCGCGACGGACTTCCTGCCCGGCCTGGCCGAGCTCGAGGCCGCCGAACTCGATACGGGCGACGTCCCGCTGTTCACGACCCGCGCGGACGGCCACGACCTGGTGTCCGCCAAGGGAAAGCTTCCCGGAGTGCTCGCCACGTCCGGGCTGGAGGACGCGCTCGCGTGTCTGTCCGCGTTCGACGAGTTCGACCGCGACGACCAGGAATGGGTGATCGCCGCTTCACTGGCCACCCGCCGCGTCGCGGTCACCGGAGCCGGGCCGGGCAAGGTGCGGCAGCACGCCGTCGGCACGGACGAGGTGCTGTCCGCGGCCTGCACGATCGCCGACCGGATCGTCACGACCAGCTACGGCACCGAGCGGATCAACTGGATCGGTCTCGAACCCGTGGGCGACACGCGGTGGCTCGTGCTGCCGATGGGCGCCGGACTCGCGCACGGCTACACGGGAGTGGCGCTGTTCCTGGCCCAGCTCGGCCGGATCAGCGAGGTCTGCCGCTACACCGACGTCGCCCGCCGTGCACTCGCGACGGTGCCGGACCTGCTGGCCGCGCTCAGGGGCAACGACGACCTCATCGCCGCGGTCGGTTCCGGCGGCCTGACCGGGTTCGCCGGAATCGGTTACGGGCTCGCCAGAATCGCCACGCTGCTCGACGACGACGAGGTCGCTCGCTGGGCCCGCGCGACCGTTCGGTTGGCAAGTGCCGCGGCGGAGTTCGAACCGGAACACGGCCTGGCGGCGGCGATGCGGGCGCTGGACGCGGAAATCGGCTGCTCCGACGCACGTGAGCTGGCCGAGCGGTACCCGGACGGACCGGCCGGACCCGACCGGTGGTGCCAGCACGATGCTTCCAAATGGACGGACGACGACTTGTCCTTGTGCCACGGGGAACTCGGCCATGCGGACGTGTCGGTCGGCGGCTGGTCCGCCGCGACCCGGCACCGCCGTACGGGCGAAGTGCTGGCGACGTTGCGCCGCGACGGTCCCCGCTGCGTCACCCCGGACCGCGTGCCCACCCCCGGACTCCTCACCGGACTCGCCGGACTCGGGATCGGCCTGCTGCGCCTGGGATTCCCGGAGCGGACGCCGTCGGTCCTGCGCTTCGAGCCGGGAAACTGATCTTCCCCGTTCACCGGGGTCGTGCAAGAAACCGTTACTCACCAACAGGAGAAGCAATGAGACTCTCGGAGACCCACGACCAGTCCGCCTCGACTCGGGCCACCACCAGGAAGATCGGCCTGCGGATCGCCGCGCTGACGGGCGTCGTCCTCTCCGCAGGCGTCATCGCCGCAGGTCCGAGCGCCGCGGCGCCGACCAGCGCCGACGTCGTGCTCGACTCGGTCGTGTCCGTCAACGGCGGTGGGAACGGTTCCACGTGTTGCCGTCCGGAAAACTGACGCCCGATTTCTGACCGTATGTCACCGTTTCGTGGCAGGTCGTGATCTCATGTGCGAGTGGCATTACGTGCACCAGTCGTCGTCGGTCGAGACCATGAGCTGGGACTGATCAGGACGACGTTGGCGAAAGTCGCTGCGGGGAGGGGTCAGGTCGTTTTCCTGACCGGTGAAGCCGGGATCGGCAAGTCCCGGCTCGCCACCGCCGCGACCGACCTCGCCTACCAGAGCGGAATGAGCATCATGCGCGGCCGGGGCAGCGCCATGAGCCGCACGATCCCGTTCCGCTGTCTGAGCGAGGCGTTGCTGTCGTTGCAGCGCCTGGGCACCACCGTCGACATCGACGAGCTGGGCCCCTACCGTCCGGCACTCGCCCGGCTCAACCCCGACTGGGGTTCTGCTTCCGACGACGCGTCGAGCAGCTCGCTGATCGTGCTCGCCGAGGGTGTGCTGCGGCTGACCGAACTCGTGGGCCGTGAAGGCGGATGTGCCGTCGTCATCGACGATCTGCAGTACGCCGACCCCGATACGTTGGCAGTGCTCGAATACGTCATCGACAACATCTCGCACCAGCCGACGTTGCTGCTCGCGACGATGCGCGACGACGACAGCGCGGCGCTGGAGTTCGCCCGCGCCACCAGCAAACGCGACTCCGCCACGCTCATCGAGCTCCGGCGTTTCAAGCACGAGCAGGTTTCCGTGCTTGCGGGTGCGTGTCTGGAGGGCGCTTTGCCCGCGCCCGCACTGGATCTGCTGTGGGCGGGCAGCGGCGGGCTTCCGCTGTTCGTGGAGGAACTGCTCGACGAGATCGTCTCGGACGGACACCTCGTGCGGACCGGGGACGTCTGGAGCATGGGCGAGGCGGGCGTGCCGCCGTCCGCGTTGGTGCACAGCGTGGCGGGCCGGTTCGGCCGGCTGAACGACCAGGCGCGCGAGTTCGTGTCGGTCGCGGCCGTGATCGGCCTCAGGTTCCCGCTCACCGTCGTCCGCGAGGTCACGGGCCTCGACTACCGGACGTTGCTGCGCCACCTGCAGAGCGAACCCGTGGCGCACCTGATCGGCCCCGACGACCACACCCCCGACTGGTACCTCTTCACGCACGCGCTGGTCGCCGACGCGGTCCTGACCCTGATCCCCGAGGACGTCCAGTCGTCCCTGGCCCGGCGCGCGGCCGACGCAGTCGAGAAGCGCTACCCCGGCGTGCCCGGCGACTGGTGCCACCTCTGCGCGACGCTGCGCGAGGCGGCCGGCCAGACCGCCGCCGCCGGTGCGCTCTACGCGGAGGCCGGGCGGCGAGCACTGGCCCAGGGCGCCGCGCAGTCGGCCGTCACGTTGCTGGAACGCTCGCTGGAACTGGTCGAGGACCCCGTCCAACGCTTCGAGGCGCTCGAAGCCCAGCTGCTGGCACTGACCGAGGCCGGCCAGGTCGACCGCGCGCTGGCCATGAGCTTCGACAGCTCGGGCCTCGACCGCCCGCACCGCGCCCGCCTGCACACGCAGCTGGCGTGGGCCGCGAACCTGGCCGGCCGCACGTCCGACGGCCTGGCCCAGGTGGAGATCGCGCGGGCGTTGCTGGGCGACGCCCCACCCGAGGAGTGCGCGCCCGTGGACGTCGTGGCCGCGCACCTGGAACTGGACCGCTCCGAACCGGGCAGCCTCGAACGCGCCGAGGAGACCGCGCTGCGAGCCGCGACCGTCGCCGAACGCGTCCCGCTGCCCGTCGTCGCCTGCCAGGCGTGGCAACTGCTCGGAGCCCTGACCCGCCGCCGCGACCCGGCCCGCGCCACGGCGTACCTGGAACGCAGCCGGGCCTTCGCCATCGCGCACGACCTGCCGATCTGGGAGATCCACGCTCTGGTGAGGCTGGGCCTGGACGACGCCCTGCGCTCCGGCGACCTCGGCCGTCTCGAACAGGCCCGCGACCTGGCGTCCCGGATCGGCGCGGTGATCGCCCGCTACCAGTCCGAGGTCAACATCGGCCTGCAACTGGTCCTGCGCGCCGACTTCGCGGCGGCCTCCCTGGTCGTCGACGACGTCTCCTCCGCCGCGAAACGCCTGGGACTGCAGGAGATCAGCCAGTTCATGGCGGTACTGCGAGCCGTCCTGGCAGGCCACCGCGGCGACCGGACGACGTTGACCGAGGCCTGGTCAGTGCTGTCCGAACCGGGCGGCGAGCAACACACCGCCCGCCTGCACGGCCTGGCGGCGACGTTCTGCTCGCTCCTCGAAGAGGACAGACCGAGGGCGCGAGCCGATCTCGCACTCGCGCTGGCCGCCGAACGCGCCACCCCGACCACCTACCACCTGACCGGCCGCCTGGGCCTCTCCCTGTTGCTCAGGGCCGTGGACGGCGACCTGACCCGCGCCGAGTACGACTCCGTCGTAGCCGATCCCGCCGCCGGTCTCCGCTGGGACCACCACTTCGCACTGCTGGCCGCCGCCGTCCTGGCCGGCGCCGAAGGCGACAAGGACGCCGCCCTGGCCCAGGTCCAGGAGAGCGGCGACGTCGGCCACCCCTACCCGATGGCCCGCCACCTGGGCCTGCGCCTGGTAGCCGAGGCCGCGGTCCGCGACGGCTGGGGCGACCCGGAGACCTGGCTGCGCAGCGCAGAACACCACTTCCACGACGCCGGCATCGCGGCCGTGGCCGGAGCCTGCCGCGCCCAGCTGCGCCTGATGGGCGTGCGGGTGACGCAGCGCCGGTCCGGGGTCGACGAGGTGCCGGACGAGCTGCGGCTGGCCGGCGTGACCGTGCGCGAGTACGAGGTGCTGCGGCTGCTCGGGGTGCGGCTGGCCAACAACGAGATCGCGGCGCAGTTGCACCTGTCGCGGCGGACCGTGGAGAAGCACGTGTCGAGCCTGCTGACGAAGACGGGGCTGACCAACCGGCTGGCGCTGGGGAAGCTCGCGACGGAGCATTCCGACTGACGCGGCCATGTGAATGCACTATCACCGCAGGCCTGTGGATAACCGTTTACCGGGCACCGAAGGCTTAGACAGTGATCAAAATAGTTAATCAGACACAAATTGCTGAATTGCCACGAGAAGTGACCAAGTGTCGCGGCACGACCCGTAACATGGAAAACCCGGCCCGCTTGACGCGAGCCGGGCTTGAAGCCGAGCCGAGAGTTGCCGCCTGCTACGCGACGACTGGACCTCAGCCGAACTTCATGGACCAAACGCTGTAGACGGTAGCCAACACGCTGTAGCCGACGGTCGGCCACTCGGCGGTCGTGCCTACAAGCACGGCCCCGAGCAGGCCCAACGCGACCATCAACGCGGTCCTTGAACGTCTGTTCAATTTATCCTCTGTTCGTGGGACGGACCCCCGACCAGATGATCTTATTCAGTCGCGTGAGCTGCTTCACACCGCCCCTACCCAGCGCGACACCAGCACACGGAGCGGGCCGCCCTCCAAGATCCACATCGCCCTTCCGGCAACGACATGCCGTCATTTCGAGGCAATTTGGGCAACTCACCGTAGGACGAGTTGCCCAATGACGGACACCCATTGTGGTGACGAGCGCGTCTATTCCACCTCGAAGAGGTTGGTGCGCGATTCGCCGCCGAGAGGTTCCGCGGCCTCGGATTGATCACGCGAATGCGGAACCGCGGGCTGCGTGAATTGCGCGAGCTCCTCCAGGTGGGCGGCTATCACGTCCGCGCGGCGATCTCCGACGTCCACGAACGCGGCGAAGGAGGCCTCCCACCGCTCGACGGCCGGCTCCAGCTCCCCTGCTCGCCACTCGATCTGTCCCAAAACGTCCAGGGCCATGGCTTCCGCCTGGCGATCCAGTCCCCTGGACAGCTCGATCGCACGGGTCACGTAGTGCCGACCCAGGTCGAGGTTGTCGGCTTTGACGATCGCCGCCAGCAGGACGAGGGTCCGAGCTTCGCCGGGAACGAAGTGCGCCTGCTGGTACAGGCCGATCGCAAGGTGGCAGTCGCCCAGTGCGCCGAGCGGCTTGCCGAGGTCGAATGAGAGCTGGGCGAGCTGCCTGCGACTGTCGGCCTGACCCTTCACGTCGCCGATCTTCTCCCTCAGATGCAGGGCCTGGTAGAGGTGCGACGTCGCCTCGTCGATCCGATTGACTCTGGCGCACACCTTGCCAAGCCTGTGCAGGATTCCCGCTCTCGTGTCGTCGGTGACGGCGAGCGCGAGAGCCTCCTGGTACGTCTCGATCGCGCGAGTCGCGTTGTGCACCCCACGAAGGCACTCCGCCTGGTTGCGCAGGAGCACAGCGAGCGTTTCCGGGTCGTCCCGGTCGCCGAAGATCTCGCGAGCCTCCCGGATACACCGGTCCGCCGACTCGAAGTCGCGCCCGGCCATGTGGACGAAGCCCAGATTCTGCAGCGTGTCGACCACGACTCCGGTGCCACCGAACTTCCGTGCAGCCGCCGCACCAGCCCGCATCACCGCGACGACGGAGTCATGACGGCAGTAGCGAAGCAGCAGCTCCCCCACACCGTTGGCCATGCGCCAGACGTGTTCCGGGTCAGCCACCCCGCGCACGACCGCGACGAGCGCGCCCTCCTCTTCAAGACACCACCGCCGCACCTCGTCCTGATGAGCGAAGTCACGTGGTGTCACACCAGGAGGCAACGACAACATCGGTACTTCCTCCCGGAAGCCGACCACACAACGATCCGCGTGATGCACGGTGTGCGTGTACCACGCGGTCATCCTGGCCATCGCCGCGTCCCGTGCAGCCGGATCTTCGTCCTGCTCAGCGCGTTCTGTCGCATACTGGCGCAGGAGGTCGTGCATGCTGAAGCGATCACCGTCCGTCGGCTCGACCAGCCGCGTCCACGCCAGCGACTCGACGAGCTGCCGCGCCTCCTCACGTTCGGCCCCGATGAGCGCCGCGACGATGTCGAGCGACACCTCGCGCACCGGGTGCAGACCCAGCAGCCTGAAAAGCCTCGCCTGCTCGTCCGAAAGGCTGCTGTAGGAAAGCTGGAAGGCAGCACGAATGCTTCCCGTTGACCCGCTTCCCAATGACAGCAACGCGCGGTCCGCGGCGAACACTCGCACGAAGTCGTCGAGTGAGCGACGAGGTTGTGCCGCAACCTGCTCCGCGACGAGTCCCATGGCGAGCGGCATGCCGTAGACCAGCTCGGCCAGCCTCACCACCGCCGAGGGATCGGACGAAGCCCTGGAACCCAGCCGATTCCGAAGCCAGTCAACGGTTTCATCCTGTCCCAGCGGATCGACGGTCAGACATCGGGCGCGGTCGCGCAGTGCGAGCTCGCTCAAGCGCGAACGGCTGGTCACGAGCACCACGCAGTTCGACAGGGCGGGCAGCAGCGGGCGAACGTGGTCCGTGTCCGCCACGTTGTCCAAGACCACGAGCATGCGCCGGTTGGCGAGAAGCTCCCGCAGGCGTGCTGTTCGGGCCTCCAGCGATGGCATCGAGTCGGCCGCGACACCGAACTCGGCGAGCAGTTCCTTCACCACCTGGGCCGCCTCGACCCTCGGGCCGTGCGCCACACCATCCATCGACGCGAACCAATGGCCGTCCGGGAACCGTTCGCGCACCGACCACGCCCAGTGGACGGCCAGGGTGGTCTTGCCGACTCCCGGCGGACCGTCCAATGAGATCAAGCGAGGTTGCGGATGCGGGAGGATCAGGTTGTTCAGCTGTGCCAGCAGATCCGACTGACCGGTGAACACATCGACGTTGTGCGGCAGGTACTGCGGCCCCGGCGGCGCGGAGGACGGCGCGGTCTGCCGGGCGTGCTGCTCGCGAAGCTCCTCGTGCAACGTGCGAAGTTCCTCCTCGGAGCCGTCGGCGATCTCGGCCTGGATGCGGCGCCGGGCATCGAGGTAGTAGCTCACGGCCTCCACTCGTTTGCGAAGGCCGTACAACGCACGTAACCGGTGCCGGGCCAGCATGACGTCGAGATCATGCTCGGGCTGGATTTCGTTGAGATGGGTGAGCATCCGCTCGAACCTGCCCAGCCTGCCGAGGCTGTAGAGCAGACCGTTCAAGGTCGTCAGGTAGTGGTCACGCACGAGCACCCGGCGCCGGTCGGACGCGAGATCGCTGTCGAGATCGGCCAGCGGCTCGCCGGACCACAGTTCGATGGCCTCCTCGGCGAGTGTGCACGCCTTGTCGTGATCCGGCGGCGACTCGTGCGCGGCCGTCTTCGCTTTTCGCGACAGCTCCGCAGAGGCGTAGAAGTCGATCAGGGAGCGGTCCACGTCCAGTTGGTAGGCGCGTTCCACGTTGGAGATCACCGCGGGCAGGCCGGCGTCGCGCAGGGCCGCTTTGATGCGGGCGATGTAGGTCTGCAGGGTCGGGTACGGCTTGCTCGGGAGGTCGTCGGCCGACCACACCCATTTTTCCAGCGCGCGCACCGTTACCGGTTTGCCCGCGTGGAACAGCAGAACCGCGAGAACGGCACGCTCCTTTGGCTTCCCCCAGTCCAGGACGAAGCCGTCTGCCGTCCTCAGGCCTGTGCGCCCGAGAATCCTGAATGCGATCTCCACCCGCGCCACCCCTCGCCAGGTGCATCTCTCCCGTGAGCAGTGTGCTCCCAACGCCGGGGGCTTTCCAGCGATGTTGCGAATTCGAAGCCCGATCGGCGTACTGAAAGCACTCTGAAACCGCAGGCAGTCCAGCGCGCATGGAAAACGCTTCCCCGATTGCGGCGCCATGCCGTTTCACCTGCGCGTTCAGCGCATGAGCGGTGCACGGAAAGCAATTCGGGCAGAGTCGCGGCGCACCTTGGTGTCCACAAACCCATTGGGAGGTGTGTTGTGGACATCATCGACATCACCGTCATCGGACTCGGCTTCACCGGATTGCCGACCGCCGTCGCCGCCGCTCGGTCGGGACTGACCGTTCTCGGAGTGGACGCTAGTGCGGAACGGGTCCGGGAGATCAGCGAGCAACGGCCCGGTTGCGGGCTCACCACGGTCGCGGACCACGAGCTGAATTCCGCTATGGCGAGCGGACGGCTTTTGTTGCGGAACAACACAAAAGGAATTCCACACTCGAACGTCTACGTGTTGTGCGTGCCGACGCCGGCGGATCGGCACGGCAGGCTCGACGTGTCGTTGCTGGCGCAGGCGGCCGACGACGTCGCGAAGGCCATGCGGCCGGGGGCTCTGGTGATCGTGCAGAGCACCTGTGCGCCGGGCACGGTCGAGGAGGTGGTGTTGCCGCGCATCGCGGCCGTGTCGGGGTTGTGCGCCGGGCTCGACTTCCACCTCGCCCACTCCCCCGTGCGCACGGATCCCGGCAACGTCGCCGTCGACACGGTCCCGAGGGTCGTCGCGGGCTACACGCCGCGCTGCACGGAACTCGCGGTGCGCTTCGTGAGCCGGGTGGCGCACCGGGTCGTGGCCGTCAGCTCGACGCGCGCCGCCGAACTGGTGAAGATCTTCGAGAACACGTTCCGGATGGTCAACATCTCCCTCGCGAACGAACTCGCGGCGCTGTGCCGGGCGCAGCGGGTCGACGTCGAGGAGGTGCTGGAGGCCGCGGGCAGCAAGCCGTACGGGTTTCTGCGGCACCGGCCAGGGCCGGGCGCGGGCGGCGACTGCATTCCCGTGTCGGCGGGGTTCTTCACGGCCAGCGCGCGCCGGCACGGGCTGCACTCGCCGGTGGTCGACGCGGCGATCGCGGTGAACAACGCGATGCCCGCGCACACCGTGCACCGGGTGCGGGAGGCGCTCGCCGCGCGCGGGCTGCCTCCGTTGCGGCGCAGCAGGGTGCTCGTCGCGGGCGTGACCTACAAGCCGGACACCGCGAACGTCCGGCAGTCCGCGGCGGTGCGGGTGATCAACGAACTGGCCGCCGAGGCGGACGTGACCTACCACGACCCGTACGTGCCGAGCCTCGTGCTCGACAACGGGGCCACGCTCCTCTCCCAGCCCGTCGACGCACCGGCCGACATCGTGCTGATCATGACGAAGCACGCGGCGCACGAGCCGGTGCGACGCGACGACGTGCCGGTCTTCGACTGCTCGTCGGGCGCCCCTGTGGAGGTGGCGTGATGTGGGAGCCGTTCGGGCTGGGCGCCGCACGGCGGGTGACCGTGCCGGAATGCCGCCAGGTGCTCGTGCTCGTGCCGCATCTGGTCGCGGGCACCCGGTTGATGGACGTGCTGCCGCTCCTCGCGGGCGATCCACGGGTGCAGGTCGTGTGCACGGTGCCCACCGGATCGCCGCCGGGCACTGCAGAGTTCGTTGCGGGACAAGGCGTTTCGATGACGCCGTGGGACAACGCGCTGCGGCACCGGTTCGACCTGGTCGTCGCCGCCAGTCGCCAGGGCACCGACCTGGTGCACGGCCCGGTGATGACGTTGCCGCACGGCGCGAGCGCGGCGAAGTCGAAGCGGCTGCACGGGCACGGTCTCGACCGGGCCTCGCTCACCCGCGGCGGCCGGGTGGTGCCGGCGGCGATCGTGCTGGCACTGGACGACGAACTCGCGTTGCTGGCGGACGCCTGTCCTGAGGCACTGCCGCACGCCGTGGTGGCGGGCGACATCTGCTTCGACCGGCTGCGCGCGAGCCTGCCGTTGCGCGACGAGTACCGGGCCGCCGCGGGCATCGCGCCGGACGAGACGCTCGTGACGATCACCTCGACCTGGTCGGCGCGGTCGACGTTCGGCAGCCGGATCGCCCTGTACCGCGGGCTGGCGCGACAGAGCCGGACGGCGGCGATCCTGCACCCCAACATCTGGCAGGTGCACGGCGCGTGGCAGGTCCGCGCGTGGCTGGCCGACTGCCCGGGACTGATCATCGTGCCGCCGGAGGAAGGCTGGCGGGCGATGGTCGTCGCGAGCGATGCCGTCGTCGGGGACGCCGGTTCGGTGACGCAGTACGCCGCGGCCGCCGGCGTGCCGATCGTCCTCGCGGGCACGCCGCAGGTCCGCGCGGACAGCCTCGCCGATCTGCTCGCCCGGCGGGCACCGCGACTCGACGAGAGCAGACCCGTTGCGGAGCAGGCACAGCGCGTTCCGCTGACCATCAGCTCACGGCCCGGCGAGGCGGCGGCTGTGCTCCGCCGCACGATGTACCGGTTGCTCGGTCTGGCGGAGCCCGGACGGGAGTGCCTCGCCGAACCGGTTCCGGTGCACCGTGCCTGACGGCGTCACGCGGTCCGGCGACCTGCTCGTGGTCCACACCGGCGCCCGAGCGCGGTGGGTCGCCGTCGCGGACGTCCTGGTGTGCCCGCCGATGCCGTCAGCGGGGGTCGCGCTGCTGCTCGCCCGTCGGCTGCTCCGGGATCACGTCGGCTGCGAGGCGGTGCTCGTGCCGCTCCAGCAGGTCCCGGACGCGGACGGCGGCGGGATCGGCCCGATCGTGGAAGCACGCGAGCGCGGCCAGGTAGTGCTCCCGTGCCTGGTCGTGGTCGTCCGCGAGCGTGCCCAGCAGCACCAGGGCGTCCGCGCGGTCGAACGGTGACGTGCGCAGGTCGTTGCTCGCCGAGTCGAGCAACGACCGAGCGCGGTCGTGCAGGCCGGCGTCGGCACAGGCCCTTGCGAGGAACGTCCGCACGCGCGCCCGTTCGACCGGGTCGGTGAGCAGCGACTCGGCCAGTTCGAGCTCCACGACCGCCTCGTCCGCGCGGCCCAGTTCGATCAACGCCTGGCCGATCCGTCTGCGCGCCATGGCGACGCCGCGCTCACGACCAGGTCCGGACCGCGCTTCGAGCACCCGCCGATAGCAGTCGAGCGCGGCCGCGGGGTCCCCGCGTTCGAGATGAACCCTGCCGAGCAACGACAGCGCCGACGGCCCGCTCACCGGATCCGTGAGGCCCGCAGCCAGCACGGCGTCGAGTTCGGTCACGGCCTCGTCGTGGCGGCCGAGGTTGAGGTAGGCCATCGCGAGCCGGGTGCCCAGCCTCGCCGCGGCCACCGGGTTGCCCGACTCCCGTGCCGCCGGGATGGCGAGCCGGTGGGTCTCGACCCAGTCGGCGTAGTGGTGGCCCTTGAGGAAGAGGTGCCACATCGCCTCGCACAGCTGCCAGACCAGGTCAGGCCAGTCGTGGTCGTACGCGCACCTGATCGCCGCGACGAGGTTCGCCCGTTCCAGCTCCAGCCACTCGGCGGCGCCGGCCGCCATCGGCACGGCCTCGCGGTAGGCGGGACCGATCCGCTGACGCCCCGGCATCACGGCCAGATCAGCGGAAACCGCGGTGGCGACACACCATTCGATCAGCCGCCGGAGTCCCTCCTCGATGGCGGGGTCGGCCTTGGTGCGCGCGTGGGTCCGGAGCATGTCGTGGAAGCGGAACCGGTTGTCGGCGGTCTCGGTCAGCAGGTTCTTCTCCACCAGCTCTTCCAGCGCCTCCGCGACGTCGTCCACCTGCTCGCCCGCCATCGCCGCGGCCGGCTCGGCACCGAACCCGGTCCCCGGCAGCCAGGCGCACAGCCGGTACAGCCGCGCCTGCCGGACCGGCAGGTCCACATAGGACAGGTCGAGCACGGCGGCGACCGACGCGTCCTCGTCCAGTTCAGGCAGCCGGTCGTCGCGCAACTCGGTCAACTCCCGTCCCACCGACCGGCGCGGCCGGGCCGACAGCCGCGCGCCCACCACCGACAGCGCGACCGGGAGGCCGCCGCAGAGCCTGGCCAGTTCGCCTGCGGCGTCGGGTTCGGCCGCGAGCCGGTGGTCCTGGACGAGCTGTTCGAGCAGTCGCACGGAATCCCGCTGGCCGAGCGGCTCCACCTCCACGAACCGCGCGCCGTCGGTGCCGAGCGGGCTCAGCCGCCAGCGACTGGTGACAACGACCGTGCCCGAAGCCGGCAGCAGGGGCCTGACCTGCGCGGACGACACGGCGTTGTCCAGCAGCACCGAGAACGCGAGGCCCGCGGTGACCGAGCGGAACAGCGCCTGCCTGGCCGCGAGCGACACCGGCACGTCCCGCATCCCGAACGCGTGCAGGAACCACTCCAGCACGTCTTCCGGCGCAATCGGCCCGTCCGGCGAGTGCGCGCCCAGGTCGACGTAGAGCTGGCCGTCCGGGAACTCCTCATGCCGATCGTGCAGCCACCGCAACGCCAGCGACGTCTTGCCCACCCCGCCCGGGCCGCTGATCACCAGCAACGGCCAGCCTTCCAGCGCCGCCAGCTCGTCCTGCCTGCTGACGAAGCAGCGCGGCGCGGGCGGCAGCTGGAACGGCACGGGTATCGGCTCCTGGTTGTGCAGGTGCACCGTGCCGATCGACGACGCCTGCACCACCCTGCCCGCACTGCCCGACATCACATTTCGCACTGGTCCCGACCTCCCCGTCCGTCCAAGCTACGGCCAGGAGGGCTGCCAAATCAGCCATCACTCGGGTTGCGGCGCGTCACGTCGCGGCGAGGTCCATCCTCAGGTACTCCTTGATGCGCAGCGCCTTGGGAGGCCGCTTCACCTCGTCGGCGAGTGCCGCGAACGCCTCCGCCTCGCCGACCACGCGCGGTGTGGTCAGTTCGAGCTCCTCGCCGTCGACCGTCAGCCGCGCACGGCCGGCCGCCATGACGTTGCGGACCCAGTCCGAGTTCGATCCGTAGACCAGGACGACCAGGTAGCCGCCGTCGACCGGGTGCGCCTCCATCGGGGTGCGGTAGGGCATTCCCGAGCTTCGGCCCACGTGCGTGAGCACCGCCCACTTGCCGCTCTTGATCGCGCGCGGGTTGAACACGCGTTTGTTGATGTGGCCCCACCATCTGGGCATCGGCATGTCGGACTCCTCTCCTCGTCCCAAGACGCCGTTCGCGGACGATCTGTTGAAGTAGCGTGCGCGCGTGGAGATCACTGACGACCGGGACTTCCCCGCCGCACTGGCCGCGCTGAGCGGCATCGACTTCCCCTGGGAGTACGACGAGAAGGCCGACGAGCCCTCGCCCGGCAACATGGACTACGAGCCCTACCAGGAGTTCGACTCCGCCGAGGAGACGACCGACTGGATCAGGTCGTGGACCGGCAACAAGGAACTGGACGGCGACGCGTTCCGGCCGTTCGGGCAGGACGGCACCGGCGGGCTGGCCGTGCTGTGGCTGGTGCGGGAGGGGCCGCTGACCGCGCAGCCCGTCGTGTTCTTCGGGTCGGAGGGCGAGGTCGGGCCCGTGGCGACGAGCCTGGGCGAGTTCCTGTGGTTGCTCGCGGGTGGGGTGGGGCCGCAGGAGGCCGTCGAGTTCGGGTCGGACACCGGTGTGCCGCACGCGGAACTGCGTGCCGTCGCGGAGAAGTACTCCGGGGTCGAGCCGCACACGCCCGCCGAGGTGCTGGCCGCGGCGCGGGCCGAGTTCCCCGACTTCGCGGAGACCGTGCAGTCCTGGTGCCGTTAGGGGCGGGCAGGGGAACCGGTCCTCGTTCCGGTTCCCCGATGGTCTATACCACTTTGTGAACGCAGGTTACGCTCGGCGAACCCTGTTGTGCCGCAAGGTAAACAGGACCTCGTCCCCCGGAGGTCTGCCCTGTGAGAAAGCTCCTCGCGGCCGCACTACTGATCAGTGCCGCCGTCATCCCCACCGGTACGGCCGCCGCGGCCGACCCGATCTACAAGGACCCGACGCAGCCGATTCCGGCGCGGGTAGCCGACCTGCTCGGCCGCATGTCGCTCGACGAGAAGGTCGGGCAGATGACGCAGGCCGAGCGCAACGCGGTCAGCAACGCCGACCTGACGAACTTCCGGATCGGGTCGCTGCTGTCCGGTGGCGGTTCCGCGCCGTCGCCGAACAACGCCACGTCGTGGGCGAACATGTACGACAACTTCCAGCGCGCGGCGATCGCGACACCGCTGGGCATTCCCATGATCTACGGCGTGGACGCCGTGCACGGCCACAACAACGTCGTCGGCGCCACGATCTTCCCGCACAACATCGGCCTGGGCGCGACGCGCGACCCGGCGCTGGCGCAGCGGATCGGGCGCGCCACGGCCGAGGAGGTGTCGGGCACCGGCATCGACTGGGACTTCGCGCCGTGCCTGTGCGTCGCGCGCAACGACCGCTGGGGCCGCACCTACGAGTCGTTCGGTGAGACGCCCCAGGACGCCACGTCGATGACGACGATGATCACCGGCCTGCAGGGCTCGAAGCTGTCGGACTCCGGCTCTGTGCTCGCCACGGCCAAGCACTACATCGGCGACGGCGGCACGACCAACGGCACCGACCAGGGCAACACGCAGGTCAGCGAGGCCGAGCTGCGCGCGACGCACCTGCCGCCGTTCCGCGAGGCCATCGCCAAGGGCGTCGGTTCGGTGATGATCACCTACAGCAGCTGGAACGGCACGAAACTGCACGGCCACAAGTACCTGATCACCGACGTGCTGAAGAACGAGCTCGGTTTCAGCGGCCTCGTCGTGTCGGACTGGAACGCGATCGACCAGATCGACGGCCAGGCGGGGTTCACCGCCGCCGAGGTGCGCGACTCGATCAACGCCGGCCTCGACATGATCATGGTGCCGACCGCGTGGCGTCAGTTCATCACCTACCTCAAGCAGGAGGTGCAGGCGGGCCGCGTGCCGATGTCGCGCATCGACGACGCCAACCGCCGCATCCTCACCAAGAAGTTCGAGCTCGGCCTGTTCGAGAAGCCGCTGACCGACCGCGCCTACACGCCGACCGTCGGCAACGCCGCGCACCGCGCACTGGCCCGTGAGGCCGTGCGCAAGTCGCAGGTGCTGCTGAAGAACCAGAACGGCGTGCTGCCGCTGCCCAAGACCGCGTCGAAGATCTTCGTGGCGGGCAAGAGCGCGGACAACATCGGCTACCAGAGCGGTGGCTGGACGATCTCCTGGCAGGGCGGCAGTGGCGCGGTGACGCCGGGAACCACTGTGCTGCAAGGCATCCGCTCGGCCGTGTCGACCTCGACCACGGTGACGTACAACCGCAACGGCACCGGCATCGACGGCACGTACCAGGCCGCGATCGCCGTCGTCGGCGAGACCCCGTACACCGAGGGAGCGGGCGACCGGCCCGGCGGCCTCGGCCTCGACGCCGAGGACATCGCGACACTGAACACGTTGCGCGCCACCGGTGTCCCGGTCGTGGTGGTGCTCGTCTCGGGCCGCCCGCTGGACATCGCGGCCCAGCTGCCGCAGTGGCACTCGCTGGTCGCGGCCTGGCTGCCCGGCACCGAGGGCAACGGCGTCGCGGACGTCCTGTTCGGCGACTACAAGCCGACCGGCACGCTGCCGTTCACGTGGATGCAGAGCGCCTCGCAGCAGCCGATCAACGTCGGCGACGGCAAGGCACCGCTGTTCCCGTACGGCTTCGGCGCCCAGTTCCCGGCCACGCAGAACGCGTACGCGTTGATCGGGGCCTCGTACTACGACGAGCAGAGCGGCACGCAGGTCGAGCGGTGCACCGACTCGGGCTGCGGGCAGAACGTCGGCTACCTGACGCCGGGCGACTACGTGGCCTACGCGGACGTCGACTTCGGCGCCACTCCCCCGACCTCGGTGACCACGCGGCTCGCCTCCGGCTCCACGGCGAACGGCACGCTGCAGTACCGCCTGGACAGCCCGACCGGCCCGCTGGTCGCGACCGTCTCGGCGGCGGGCACGGGTGGGTGGCAGACGTGGGCCAGCCGCACGGCCACGGCGTCCGGCGCGACCGGGGTGCACCGGTTGTACCTGGTGGCGACCGGCGGCACGGGTGGTGACCTGGCGAACGTGAACTGGTTCCAGTTCGCCCGTTAGGCGATGTGGCTGAGCGGCCCGTCCAGACCGGACGGGCCGCTCAGCTCTACCTCTGCTCCTTGTACAGCCATTCGCACCCCGGCTGCACCCCCGCGGTCGGCGATTCGCTCCAGGTCACCCGATACCCGCCCCACCACAGGTTCGCGCCGACCTCGAAATCGTTCGGCGGCTCGATTTCGGCGGCGCCGTAGGCCACGAGGAACGCGTGCACGCTTTGGTACTGGGCCCACTGGTCGGAGTGAATCTTCTCGTGCTCCTCGAACCGCGGGAACCCGGACTCGAGGTGCTGGGCCGGCATCGGCCACGCGGTCTTGCGGATGTCCGCACGTTTGATCGACTCGCACCTGAGCTGGGTCTCGAGGACACTGCGGCTGCGGTTGTAGAGCAGGTAGTCCCCGACCGTCATCGGGTTGTCGGGGCTGAAGAATCCGCGCGCGTTGTAGCAGACCCGCTGGTACCTGGTGTAGCCGCAGTCCTTGCCCGCGGTGAGCTCCCTGGCTCTCGCGTTGGACCCGTTGGCCTCGTTCGCCGGGCGCCAGGTCGCCGTCCCGGCCGTCTGCGCGATGGCCCACGGCACCGAGGTGCGGCCGCTCGTGCCGGCCGCGTTCGTGGCCCGCACCTGGAACTCGTAGACCTCCTGCCACGCCAGCCCGGTCACGGTGATCGACGTCTGCGGCAACGGGTACGGCAGTGTCGTCCACTCCTCGTACCAGGGCTGCTGCGGTGTCGTGGGCGGGCCCGCCTGCCGGTAGGAGACCCAGTACCAGGCGTTCGGGGTCGAACTCGGGCTCCACGAGAGGTTGATCTGGCCCGCGGCGGATCCCTTGCTCGCGCTCACACCCCACGGCGCGGCGGGGAACGGCGGCATCGGGGTCGCCTCGACGGTGTTGGTCGAGGCGCTGGTACCGCTCATGTTCGTGGCTCGCACGCGGAACTGGTAGCCGACCGCGTTCGTCAGCCACATGCTCTGGTGGGAACAGCAGTTCGCGGGCAACTGCCGCCACGACGACGCGCTCGTCTCCTTGGTCTCCACCACATAACCGACCCACGGGGTGGGGCTGGCCTGCCAGGCGATGTTCACCGTGCCGTCACCGACGGACTGGACGACCAGGCCGCTGGGCGCGGACGGGAACGGCGGCATCGGCCTCGCCCGCTGGGCGGCCGTGGGAGGACCGTCACCGGCGATGTTCGTGGCGCGCACCCGGTACTCGTAGGTGTGGCCGTTGGTCAGGTACGTGTGCACCCACGACGTGGCGGGGCTGAGCGTCTGCGCGGAACGGAACTGCTGGCCCGCGGTGACATCGCGGTGCTCGACGACGTACCAGGCCCCAGGCACCGCCGCCCAGTTCAGCGTCACCTTCCCGTCGCCCGCGGCCGCCGTCAGCCACGCGGGCGCGGCGGGAGCGGGTGGCAGCGGGCGCACCTGAACCGAGTTGGACCAGGGGCCTTCGCCGTGTTCGTTGGACGCGGACACGACGTACTCGTAGGTGTCTCCGTTGATCAGGAACGCATCCGCGAACGAGGTCTCCTGGATCGGGAGGGGGAACTTGGTGAAGCCCTCCCCCGCGCTGACGTTCCTGCGGTGCACGAAGTAGTAGGCGCCCGCCTGCACGGAGTTCCACGTCAGCGTCGCCTTGCCGTCACCGGGCGCGACCGAGAGCGACGGGGCGGCCGGCGTGCCGCCGTGCGCGGTGATCTGGATCGGCGCGGACTGCGGACCCTCACCTCCAGCGTTCGCGGCGGCGACCCTGAACTCGTAGACGTGGCCGCTGATCAGCGGATCGGCCACCCCCTGGGTCGCGCTCAACGGCAGACCCCAGCGGAAGAAGGCCTGGCCGGCGGTGACGTCGCGCTGGTAGACGAAGTAGCCGATGTTCTGGCCGACGCTGTCCCAGTGCAGGAACGCACTGCCGTTCGGTCGGGCGAGAGCGCTCAGGCCCGTGGGTGCGACGGAGGGTGCTTGGACCCGCGACGTCGCGCGGGCCGGGGCGGAGAACGCGGATTCCTTGCCCGCGAAGGCGGAGGTCACCTTGAACTCGTAGACGTTCAGGTGGTCGAGCCAGGCCGCGGTCGCCGTCGTACCGGACGTCACCGGGTAGGGCCACTTCGTGAACTCGTTCTGCCCCTTGGTGACGTCGCGCTGGTACACGAAGTACCAGAGTTGGTCGCGCGGCGCCGTCCACTTGAGACTGATCGTGCCGTCGGCGGCCGCGGTCGCGATCAGATCGACCGGCGGCGGCGGGGCGGCCACGTCGGCGACCACCTGAACGGCGTTGGAGAAGGCCGCGCTGTCACCGGCCTGGTTCGTCGCGGCCACCTTGAACTCGTAGGTGTGACCGGGCACGAGGTAGCCGGCGGTCGCGGTGTCGCTGTCGGCGACCGGCAGATCCCAGCGGTAGAACTCGGTGTCGCCCTCGGTCACGTCGCGCTGGAGGATCCACGTCCAGGTGTTCGGCGGCCGGGTCCAGCTGAGCTTCACCGTGCCGTCGCCGTTGCTGACCGCGGTCAGGCCGGTGGGCGCGGGTGGCGCGGCCATCCGCGAGGTGGCCTGGACCGGCGCCGACTGCGCACCCTCGCCGCCGCGGTTGGTGGCGGCGACCTTGAACTCGTAGGTGTGCGTGTGCGTCAGGTAGTCCGCGTCGATCGTGGTCTCGCCGGCGATCGGCAACGGCCACTTCGTGAACGCGTTCGCGGGGTTGTCGGAGATGTCGCGCTGGTAGACCCAGTACCAGACGCCGGGCGCGGGCGCGTCCCAGCTCAGGCTGATCTTGCCGTCGGACCGGGGCGTGGCGCGGAGGTTGGCCGGCACACCGGGTTTGGCGTAGCGGGCGGTCGCGCGCACGGCGGCGCTCGGCGCGCTCGCCTGACCGGAACGGTTCGTCACCACCACGTACTCGTAGACGTGGTCGTGTTCGAGGTCGACGTCCGTCACCGCGGCCGACCCGGAGTCCGGGAAGTACACCGGCGCGCCGGTGCCGGGGCCGTTCGTCACGTCCGTGCGGAACACCTGGTACCACAGCAGACCCGGGCTGGTGCTGCGATCCCACGACAGCGCGACACCGCCCGAGTCGTTCGCCGCGGCACGCAGGTTCGCCGGAGGTTCGGGCGCTTTGACCCTCACCGTGAGGCTGAGGGTGGCCGACGTCGGGCCTTCGCCGTTCGCGTTCTGAGCGGTGACGCGGAACTCGTAGGTGTGACCGTCACGCAGGAACGGCACCGCGGCGGTCGTCCCCGTGTACGCCTTGGGATGGCGGGAGAAGAACTCCTGGCCGTTCGTGACGTCCCGCTGGTACACCCGGTAGCTCGCACCGGACACCGGCTGCCAGGACAGCGTGGCTCCCCCGTCGTTGTCGTCACGCACCCCGAGCCCTCCCGGCGCACCGGGCAGTCCGGACGGGTCCGGCGCCGGCGGTGGCCACGTCACGTCGACGAACCGGGGCCGGTAGATCCGGGCGTCCGCCTTGGTGTCGGCGGCGTCCAGGCTGTTGACGTTGTAGGAGACGACCAGTGTGCCGTTCTGACCGAGCTGTGGATGAACGGTCGCGTCGTAGACGATGACCGGCCTGCCGTCGGCGCCCGCCTCCGGTGCCTCGTACAGCGGGCGGGGGTTGACGAACGGGCCGGTCGGCGCGGAAGCCGTGTACGCCACCAGGGTCGGGTTGAACGTCAGGTTGCCGTCGATCGTCATCAGCACGTACTCAGCGCCCACCTTCGTGACCGAGAACGCCGTGCCGGTGCCCGTCAACAGCCGCGCGGAGTCCGCCTCGCGGGCCGACCACGCCGAGCCGGTCCAGAACTCCCAGGTGCCGTCGAGGCCGGTCGTGCGGGCCAGGTGCAGACGCTTGGGTTCGTCGCCGTTGGACTCCGAACCGTAGACGTAGGTGCGGCCGCCCTCGGTGATGACGTCCTGGCCCCATGCGATCTTGTCGCCCAGTGGGAGGGTGCGTACACCCGTGAGGCTCAGGGACGGCAGGCTGAAGGTGGCCAGTGCGGTGCCCTTCAGCTTCAGGTCGAGCACACCGCCGCCGGTCGACTCGATCTGCATGTAGAGCACCTTGAGGGTGTTGCCCTCGACGATGCCGTCCGCGACCCAGTGCGACAGCGACGAGCCCGCGATCTCGACCAGTGAGGACGGTGCCGCGGGCGTGCCGCCGTGCAGTGTCGGGCCGAGCTGGCCGTTCTGCTCGACGACGATCGTGTTGTGGACCATCGGCGAGTTCGCCGGGCGGCTGCCGTCGGCGTTCACCGTGCCGAGGAAGGTGTCCGAGAACAGCCACGCGGTGCGCCCGTCGGGCAGTGGCACGGACGCGGTGCGGTCGCCGCCGGTCCAATGGCCGCCCTGGTTGCCGTACGTGTTCCACTTGGCGTTCAGCGCCGCGTTCGGCACGGTCGTCGGTGGTGGTGCCGCGGTCGCGACGGACACCACCTCCGGGACCAGCCCGGCCATCAACACCATCACGAACACAGCACGATGAACTCGCAGCATCTCACGCCCCCAGTTGGCAGATCCGCGCAGTGAGTGGGGATGCTACGGCTCCCGGAGTCGGCGCACACGGAGCCGTTCGGCCCATCATCCCCAGGTGGGAGCCCCGTTCAGCTCACGCCCCCACGCACACGAACCCGTTGGGCCGGTCCAGTTCCTCCTGCGCCTCGGCGAGCGCCTGGGCCGGCGAACGGCCCTCGCGCAACCGGCGGTGCACCCCGAGCATCAGGTCCTTGGTCTCGGCGTCCGGCACCGGCACGACCGGGGCGATCAGCTGCGCGGTCCCGCGTTCGAGGAACGTGGCGGCGAGGCCGAGGAGTTCGTTGCCGGACACGACGACCGAGCGGCCGACGTCGCACGCGGCCATGATCACGGTGTCCGGTACCTGTTCCAGGCGCTGGACGTCGTAGACCACGAGTGGGCCGTCGTGCAGGGACAGCGCGGAGAACAGCGGGTTGTCCGGGTTCAGGCGGCCGTGCGCGGCCAGGTGCACGGTGCTGGCCGTGGCCAGCGCTTTCAGGACGTCGTCGACGGTCGCGTTCGACGGACTCGCGACGGCGTGGAGGTCCGCGACGGCCTGCGCTTCCTCCTCGGCGCCGGGGAGTCCTGGGCCACTGGCTACAGCGAACGTGCGCGGGCGAGCAGGCCGGGACGCGGCGCTGCGCCACGACGTCGCCGAGGGTGCGACGACGACCGGTTTTCCGCGGCACGACGGCAAAGTCGACCACGGGACGTTGTGCAGCAGGCCCGTCGGCACGACCACCAGCGGCCTGTCGCAGCGCGGCAGCAGCAGTGAGTCCAATGTGGACGTCGTGGTGCGCAGCAGCTGCAGGACCCCCGGGCTCGGGCGGCGGGCCAGGTGCCGCAACGCGAACGGCACGCGTTCGAGCAGATCGGCGACCTCGCGCACCGGGCCCACGACGCGCAGGTCCAGGCGCCGGTCGGTGAGGGTCAACGCGAGCAGGTCGCCGTCGGCCTCGACGTACTGGACGAGCACCCGGCCGCCGAGATCCAGGTCGGCTGGGCGCACCGGTTCGGACGGGCCGGGGCCGGTCGCGCGGAGCAGGCGGCTGCGGTTCTTGATCCGGCGTTCCAGTTCCACCTGGCGGTGGGCGAGCTTCGTGGCGCGCAACGACTGCAGCAGGGCCGCGAGTTCGGGATCGTCCGGTGGACGGACCGGGCGGTGCAGGAAGCGGCTCGCGCGGCCGCGTTCCGCCCACTCGAAGACGTCGGCGAGGTCGCCGGACCTCAGTGCCACGCGCAGTCCCAGTTCGGCCAGGTCCGCGCGGTGGGTGGCCGAGTGGGCGCGGAGGTCGCCGGCACCGAGGGCCGCGTGGTTCTCGTCGAGGACGCGCAGGCCTCGCCTGGCGGCGGCCGTGGCGCGGTGCGGGGAGGTGCGTTCGTGCAGCAGCGCTTCGGCGTACCAGCCACGCGCCCGCAACGTTGCCGGGCCACGAGCCCGCGCCTGGCTCGCGGTGGTCAGGTGCGCGACCACGCGAGCCGGTTGCCTTCGGCGCCCGGCGACCACGGCGAGGTCTATGTGCGCCTGCACGGCGAGCCTGCCGTGCAGAGCGGTCACCATCGCGTCGGGATCGCTGATCCGGCACGGCTTTCCGGCGCTCAGCGTGGCGCGCAGCACCGTTGCCCGCGCGAAGGCGGCGTGCTGGTCGCGGCCCTGGCGGACGAACTGCGCGAGCGCCGCGCGAGCGTGCCGGCCGGCGGCGGCCCAGTCGCGGCCGAGCAACGCCGCGTCGGCCAGCAGCAACAACGTCTCGGGGACCATGAGCCGCCGTCCCTCTGCACGGAACGCCGCGACCGCTTGCGAAGCGTGCTCCCGCGCTTCGCCGGCCAACCCGACCGACAGCAGCAACTCGGCACGGTCGAACAGAACGGGCGCGAGCCGGCCGCCGTGCCGGCTGATGATCTCCTCGGCCCGGTCGAAGTGCGCGAGCGCGGCCGGGACGTCACCACGGCGGCTCTCCACGAAGCCCAGGTTCTCGGCGATGATCCCGACCACGAGGTCACGGCCGAGGTCGCGCGCCAGCCGTTCGGCCTCCAGCAGGTCCTTCACGGCGTGGGCGAAGTTCAGGCGCTCGGCCTGCACGATGCCCCGGTTGACGAGATTCCGTTGCACGGCCAGCTTCTCGCCGCCCCGGCGCAGTGCGCGGTCGGCCGCCTGGTAGTCGGCGAAGGCGTCGTCGAGCCTGCCGAGGTGGTAGAGGATCACGGCGCGCTGGCTCCGAGCGCGCGCACCCAGCAGAGGAACGGCCAAGTCCACCTCACGCAGCGCGGCCGTGGGTCTTCCCTGCTGCACGAGCGCGAACGCGAGCTTCATCCGGCTCTCGGCCGCCGCCCTGCCCGTCCCCAGCCGCACCGCGCGGCGCAGGTGCGTGACCGCCTCACCGACCTGGCCGGTCTGCCCCAGCGCGTGGCCCCACGCCTGCTCGGCCAGCGCCAGGGCGGGTACGTCGGCGCGGGCGTTCCCCACGACCTGTGCTGCCAGCGGGATCGCCCTGATCGGGTCCACGTCGGCGAGCCGCATCGCTTCGCGCGCCGCGCGCAACACCGATCCCGCCAGCATGATGACCAATGTGCACGGCGAGGACGTACTCCGCCAGGTATCACGGCGAGGCGTTCCGGCATCGGTTCACCGGAGACCCCTATCGGAGGCTGAGATGAACCCCGAACAGGACAACACGACCGCCGTCCTCGACGAGCTCGTCGTCGACACCCACCACCTCGGCGCCGTGCGGCACGTGCTCGGCGAACTGCACGTCGAGGACGCCGTCAAAGACGCCATACCCGAGTTCGACCTGACACTGCTCACCCTGAAACACGGGGACACGCAGGACCCGGTCACCGATCTCGACCCGGTGCTCACCGAGGTGCGCGCACGGATCGCGGGAAGCAGCGGCGGCTGGACACCGGTGATCGGCAAGAACCGGAAGATGGGCAGCGTCTTCGGCGCCTACCCGCAGACCAAGAGCCAGGCGTTCTGGAACCCGATGGCCGCCGACCACGACGGTCCGTGGCTCGAGGGCGACGCGGGCCAGGGCGTGCGCGTCGGCATGGTGGACACCAAGATCTACAAGCACGCGCAGCTCACGGACTCCGTCCTCGCCGCTGAGGACGACTGGTTCACCAAAGATCGGCTGGGAACCAGTTACTTCGAGGAGGGTCACGGTGCCTTCGTCGCCGGGCTGATCCTCAAGAAGGCACCCGGCGCCACGGTCGTCGCGCGCGCCGCGCTGCGTCCCGACGGCAAGGCCGAGGCGTGGGAGGTGGTCAAGAAGCTCGCGACGTTCCTCGCGGACAAACCGGAGGACCGCGTCCACCTGATCGTGATGGCCAACGGCTGCCGCACGCACGACGGCCGGCCGCCGCTGATCCTCGAACGGGCCGTCGAACGGCTCAGCCCGCACATCGCCATCGTCGCGGCGGCCGGCAACCACGGGGGCTTTCTCGGCATGACCTCGTCCACGCTGATCACCCGCAACTCCGCGACGTGGCCCGCCGCGCTGCCCGGCGTCATCGCCGCCGGCGTGCCCGTCTCGTCCGACCCGGACCCGACCACGCACTACAGCCCTGACCTGCCGTGGGTGACGCACATCGTTCAGCCGGAAGAGGGCGACACGTTCACGAGCACCTATCTCGACTCCGCGACGGTGACGATGCTCAAGGGGGACCCCGCCAAAGACCTCACCACGGGGTACGCGACGTGGCGAGGTACGTCCTGCGCCGCCGCGTACCTCGGCGGCCTCATCGCCGCGCGGATGCCCGAGTCCGGCATGGACACCGCTCAGGCGCTGGCCCGCGTGGTCGCCGGTCCCCTGGTCGACGACTTCGTCTGGCCGCGTGACACCGAGGCGGCGCACCAGTAGAGGAACGCGAGACCCAGCCAGACGTAGGTGTTGCCGACGAGGTGCTGCCACCACGTCCACTCCAGTTCACGGTCGCCCGCGGTCGGCAGCAGCCAGTGCGGGCCGACCGCGAACACCGCCACGACCGCGATCCTCACCCAGCCGTGCAGCAACAGCAGTGCGGGCGCGATCCACACCCAGTGGTGTGACCAGGACACCGGCGAGATGAGCAGACCCGCTGCCGCGACGGCGACGAGGGCCGTGAGGTCGTCGCGCAGTCGCGGCAGCAACCAGACGGTCAGGGCGAGCACTGCCAGGACCGCGGCGAACCACGCCGGCTCGGGCGCGCCGAGCCGGAACAGCAGGCCGCGCAACGACTGGTTCGCGCTGTAGGAGAGGCCGCCGACGCGTTCCGGGTCGAACATCGCGTGGAACCAGAACTGCTTCGACTGGCCCGGCGCGAGCACCCAGGCGAGCAGACTGCACGCCGCGAACGTCGCCACGGCGGTCAGCGCGGGCCGCCATCGCCTGCGGGACAGGAAGAGCAGCACGAAGATCGCCGGGGTCAGCTTGATCGCGGCGGCGAGCCCGACGAGCAGACCGCGCGGCCACGGCGTGCGCGGCAGCAGGCAGTCGGCGGCGACCAGGCCGATCAGGATCATGTTCACCTGGCCGAGGTCCAGGCCGCCGCGCAACGGTTCGAGCAGCAGCCCCAGCGCGGCCAGGCCCAAGCCCGTCCGCAGACTCGGCGCCGCCACGACACACGCGGCGGTGAAGAGCGCGATGCCCGCCGCGGTGAACAGCACGGCGTTGAGCGGCAACGGAAAGATGCTGAGGCCGCTGAACAGCAGCGCCGCGAACGGCGGGTAGGTGAACGGAAGACCTTTGGGGGCCTGGAAATCCGCGCTGTAGAGATCCGTACCCGCCTGCCACGCCTCGCCGCCCGCCAGGTAGACCCGCAGGTCCAGCAGACCGGAACCAAAGCTCCGCACGAACACCCACGCGAGCAGCCCGGCGACCACGACGGCCCAGATCCGCCGGCCACGAGCCCACCGCACCTGATCCAGCACAGTTCAGAACCCTTCGTCCGCAACGAAATCCGTTGTGGACGAGCCTGCTGGCGGAGCGGGTGCCTCAGGATCGGCCGCGAAGCCGCGAGATCATGGCCGTCCGGACAGCCACTGACCGGAGACTGGCCATCCGGCCATGGTCAGCTGGCCACCACGTGCGCGCGGAACGCCCACGCGACGATCTCGACGCGGTTGCGCGCACCGACCTTCGTCTGCACGGACGCCAGATACGCCTTGACCGACGACACGGAGACCTTCATCGCGGCGGCGATCTCGTTGTTGCTCAGGCCCTGCGCGACGCGCCGCACGACGTCGAGCTCACGTTCGTTCAGCACGCCCGCGTCGGCGCTCGCGACCGGCGGCACCGACCGTCGCAACACCCGCAGCACGACCTGGGGCGACACGAGCACGTCGCCGCGCGCCGCCGACCTGACCGCCTCGGCCAGCAGCCCGGGGCTCGCGTCCTTGGTGAGGAACCCGCACGCGCCGAGGTCCAGCGCCTTGTTCAGCACCTCGTCGCTGTCGAACGTCGTGACGACCACGACACGGGTGTGCGGCGCGAGCTGGCGCGTCACCTCCAGCCCGTCGAGACCGGGCATCCGCACGTCCACCAGGCACACCCGCGGCTCCAGCTCACGGGCGCGCTGAACGGCGCTGATCCCGTCCGCCACGTCCGCGACCACGGTGATGTCGGGCTGCGCCTCCAGGATCAGCCGGAACCCGGCCCGCACCATGTCCTGGTCCTCGGCGATGAGCACGGAGATCACGCGCGCACCTCGCGCGGCAGTTCGGCGGTGACCAGCCAGCCCTCCCCGGTGGAACCCGCGAAGAACCGCCCGCCGAGCTCCTGCACCCGTTCCCGCATGCCCACCAGCCCGAACCCGCCCGACTGCGCCGGTCTCACCGTTCCATTGTCCACAACGGACAGCAGCACGGCCTCGCCGGTGAGGCGTACCTCCACCTGCACGCTCGTGGCGTCGAAGGCGTGCTTGCGGACGTTGGTCAACGCCTCCTGCACCAGCCGCAGCACCGACCGCCCCAGCTCCGGCCGCACGTCCTCGGCCAGCTCGATGGTCGTGCGCACCGGCAGTCCCGACCGCTCCGCGAGCCGGTGCAGGTCGGCGGTGAGATCGCTGGTCGCAGTCGCGGCGCCGTTGTCCCGCAACGTCCTGACCATCGCGCTCATCGCCCCCAACGCGTCCGTGCCGCCCTCGACGATGCCGGGCAGCATCGCGCACGCCTTGTCCTTGTCCTGCGCCGCCACCACGAGCGCGGCCTGCGCCTGCACCAGCATGCCCGTGACGTGGTGCGCCACCACGTCGTGCAACTCACGCGCCATGTCCAGGCGTTCGTCGCGCCGCGCCTGGTCCTCGGCCGCCGCCGTGAGCGCCGCCCGCGATCGTTCCCGCATCCGCAACAGGAGCCCGGCGGCGACGGTGACGATCATCAGCATCAGCATCAGCTGAACGGCGTCCGCGCGGGAGAACGAGATGTGGGGACGGTAGAACGCGGCGTGTTCGAGGACGAGCGCGAGCGCCACGATCGACGGTATGGCCACGAGCAGGCGTGTCCGCCACGCGTGCACGAACACGAGGACCAGTACGACCGCCGTCTCGACGATCGTGTACGACGGGTCGTCGAACCGCGTCTCGCCGACGCCGGGGCCGCTGACCAGGAGCAGTGCCCGGTCGAAACCGATGATCCGGCCGGTGACCGCGACCACGGCGGCGCACACGACGACGGTGGCGATGATCATCGGCCGGCTGCGTTGTTCCCCCACGCCCGCGATCGTACGAGCAGGGCCTGTCACCTGCCTCGACCTTCCAGCCGAGGCAGGTGGCCAAGTGGTCAGGCCGAGCCGATGGCCTCGTCCAGGATGCCCAGGCCCATCGCCAGCTCCTCCTCCGACGCCGTCAGCGCGGGCGCGATCCGGAACACCCCGCCCATCCCCGGGATCTGCACGATGTTCATGTGCAGCCCCAGATCCAGGCACTTCTGCGTGATCGGCGCTGAAAGCGACTCGTCCGCGATCTCCAGCCCGACCAGCAGCCCACGCCCGCGCACGTCCGACACGAGCGAGTGGCGCGAGGCGATGTCGTCGAGCCCGTTGCGCAGGAACGCCCCGAGCTTGGCCGCCCTTTCGTCCAGCCGTTCCTCGATCAGCACGTCCAGCACGGTGTTGCCGACAGCGGCCACCAGCGGGTCCGAGACGTGCGTGGTGAAGAACAGGTAGTCGCGGGCGTGCGCCTCGGCCTCGATCTCCGCCGAGGTGATCACGGCGGCCAGCGGCAGCCCGGCGCCCAGGGTCTTCGACAACGTCAGGATGTCCGGCACCACGCCGTCGCGCTCGAACGCGTACCAGTTGCCGGTGCGGCACAGGCCGGTCTGCGCCTCGTCCATGATCAGCAGCATCCCGCGCTCACGGCACTTCGCGGACAACGCGGCGAAGTAGCCCGGCGGCGGTTCGAGGATCCCGCCCGAGCTCAGGATCGGCTCGACGATGCACGCCGCCAGCGAGCCCACGGACTGGGCATCGATCAGGTCGAACGCCAGGTCGAGCTGCGCCTGCCAGTCGCCGGACGGCGCCGGGATCGCGAAGTTGCCGGGCGTGGCGGGGCCGTAGCCCTTGCGGCCCGCGCTGTAGGTCGCGGCGGCCGCGGCGGCGGTCATGCCGTGCCAGGAGCGCGCGAACGCCACCACCTCGTGCTTGCCGGTGACGAGCTTGGCCATGCGCAGCGCGGCCTCGTTCGACTCGGCGCCGGTGGTCAGCAACTGCACCTTGGACAACGACTCCGGCAGCGTGTCGGAGAGCCTGCGGGCCAGGTCGACCACCGGGCGGCTGAGCATGCCGCTGAACAGGTGGTCGAGGTTCGCGATCTGCCGCTGCACGGTCTCGACGATGCGCGGATGTGAGTGGCCGAGGATCGCGCTCATCTGCCCGGACGTGAAGTCCAGGATCCGGCGGCCGTCCTCGGTGAACAGGAAACTCCCCGACGCGCTGTCGATGATCTCGCGCGTGAACGTGCCGCCGTAGCGGACGAGGTGGCGGTCGACGTCGTCCCAGAAGGTGTCCATGGGAGAAAACGCTACGAGCGGGTGAGCATCAGGTCCATCTCACAATTCCACGCTCGCTGTTCGGAAATACTGCACAACATGACGCTGAACCCGTGGCGCCTGCGCCTGCTCAGCCAACTCGACGCGCTGGGCACCGTGCGGGCCGTGGCGCAGGCCGCGAACCTGAGCGCTTCGAGCGTGTCGCAGCAGCTCGCGGTGCTCGAGAGCGAGACGCGCACCCAGCTGATCGAACGGACCGGGCGGCGCGTCCGGCTCACCTCGGCCGGGCACATCCTGGCGAGGCGGGCACGGTCGATCCTCGACCAGATGGACGCCGTCGAGGCCGAGCTCAGAGGCCTCAGCCAGGAGCCGTCCGGTCTCATCAGGCTGGGCGCGTTCCAGAGTTCGATCCACACCCTGGCCGTGCCCGCGATCCAACGACTCGACCACCCGCACCTCGACGTCGAGATCGTGGAACTGGAACCGCACGCGAGCATGCCCGCGCTGCTCGCCGGCGAGGTGGACGTGATCATCACGACCACCGACTTCGTCGAGCTGCCCGTGCCGCGGGACATCGACGTGGTGCCGCTCGGCGAGGACCCGATCGTGCTGGTCACGCCACCGAACCACCCCGCGGCGGACATCTCGGCGTGCAAGGACGAGCCGTGGGCGTTCGACATCCCCGGCTCGTACATGGCGAAGCTCGCGACGCGGCTGTGCCGGCAGGCGGGGTTCGAGCCGAGGGTGGTCGGGCGGTTCAGCAACTACATGCTCACGCTCAAGCACGTCGAGGCGGGGCTGGCGGTCGCGGTGCTGCCCGCGCTGGCCGTCGACCGGCGGTTCGACGTGGTCACCAGGGAGCTCCCGGTGACGCGGAGGATCACCGCTGCGGTCCGCCGCGACTCGCGCGCCGCGATCACCGTGGTGCTCGACGCCCTGCATACTCGGTCGCAGTCGGACGAGAGGTGATCATGAGCAAGCGCGTCACGATCAACGACGTCGCGCGGGTCGCCGGGGTCTCGCGCCAGACGGTGTCGCGGGCGCTCAACGACAAGGGCGAGATCGACGCCGGCACCAAGCAACGCGTTCTCGACGCGGCGCGGGAGCTGGGCTATCGGCCGAGCCGGTTCGCCCGTGGCCTGGTGCGGCAGGACAGCACGACGATCGGCCTGGTCATCCCCGACCTGCTCAACCCGTTCTTCACCGAGGTCGCGGCCGGGGCGCTGGAGGCCGCACGCGCCCGCGGCTGGCACGTGATCGTCTACGACACGGCCGACAGCATCACCGAGGAACGCGGCACGCTCGAAGTCGTCGTGGCGCAGGTGGACGCCGTGGTCGGCTACTTCAGCCTGGACGAAGCCGAACTCGACCGGCACCTCGGCGGCATGCCCGCGGTGCTGATCGGCCGTGACCACCGCTCGCCGCGCTTCAGCTCGATCCGCATCGACGGCGAGAAGGGCGTGCACGAGGCCGTCGACCACCTCGTCGCCGCAGGTCACCGCAGGATCGGCATGCTCGACCACGCGGGCCGCGCCGAACCGAGCCTGCGCCGTGACTGGTTCACCGACGCGATGGACGAGCATGGGCTGCACGCTCCCGTGGTCGGCAACGCCGTGCAGTCGGCCGACGGTGGCGCCGAGGCGTTGAACGAACTGCTCGGGCAGCATCCCGACCTCACCGCGGTGTTCACCTACAACGACATCATCGCCATGGGCGCGCTCAAGGCGGCCCGCAGGCTCGGCAAGGCGGTGCCCGGCGACCTCGCGGTGATCGGGTTCGACGGGCTGCAGCTCGGCACCGTCGTCGATCCGGCCCTCACGAGCGTCGCTCTCGACACCCGCCGGATCGGCGCGCTCGCGATAGCGCAGGCCGGGCGGCTGGTCGCGGGCGAACCCTCGCTGCCCGATGAAGAACTGCTGGTCAGCGCCGTTCTGTTAGTGCGCGAATCTGCCTGACCCTTGACAGGGTCACCCGTTCAGCTCATCATTCGCGGCAATCCGTGAACGCTCACGGGAGCGTTCACGGGCTCTCCGGAGGGTCCCCGATGACGTTGACTCGACGCAGGTTCCTGACCGGCGCGGCCGCACTCGGCGCCACCGCACTGGGCGCGACCGCCTGCACCAGCCCGACCACGGCCAACCCGGGCAAGATCACGCTCTGGTACTCCACGAACGGCCTGTCGGAGAAGGTGCTCGGCGAGGCCGTGCGGCGATTCCCCGCCCAGAACCTCACGCCGTCCAAGGTGAGCGGCGAACTGAACCGGCGGCTGCTCGCCGCGCTGTCCGGCGAGGCCTACCTGCCGGACATCACGATGCTCGGCGACGGCATCTCCACCTACTTCTCCGCCACGGACCGGTTCGCCGACCTCAACGCGCTCGGCGCGAAGCAGGACGAGGCGCGCTACCTGCCGTGGAAGTGGCAGGCGGGCCGCAGCCCCGACGGGTTCCAGCTCGGTTTCCCGATCGACACCGGCCCGGCCGCGCTCTACTACCGGCACGACCTGTTCGCCGAGGCCGGCCTGCCGAGCGAACCGGACGCGGTGGCCGCCGCACTGTCCTCTTGGGACGACTACTTCGACTTCGCGAAGCGGGTCAAGGAGAAGCTGCCCGGCCGGTACCTGATCACCGACACGAAGATGGTGTTCACGTACTCGCTCGCGCAGGAGAAGCAGAAGTACCTCGACCGGCAGAACCGCTACCTCGAGGACCAGTCGCAGGTGCGGCGGGCCTGGGACCGCGCGGTCAAGGCGTTCCAGCTGGGACTCACGGCGGGTTACGCGGGTTCGGCCACCGGTGAGGGCGTCGACCGGCGCGCGGCCTGGACCAACGGCAAGGAGGTCGCGTTCGTCAACGCCTCCTGGATCACCGGCAACCTCAAGCAGTCCGCGCCGAGCACGTCCGGCCAGTGGCACGTGTGCCAGGCGCCCGGCGGTCCCGGCAACCAGGGCGGGTCGTTCCTCGCGATCACGAGGTACTGCCCCGATCCGCAAGGCGCCTACGAGGTCGTGAAGTGGCTGATGTCGCCGGAGAACCAGGCGACGACCTACCTGGAACTCGGCCTGTTCCCGTCCAGTCCGGCCGTCTACTCCGACCCGAAAGTCCTGGCGGCGGAGGAGTTCTTCGGCGGGCAGGCCACGATCCAGGTGTTCGGCGAGATCGCGGAGAAGGTGCAGCCCGTCTACTTCTCGCCGTGGGACATCACGATCTCCGACACCTACACCGACGAGCTGACCAACGTCGAGAGCGCCGGCAAAGACCCGGAACAGGCCTGGCAGGACGCCCGGACCGCGGTCGAACGGCTGCTGCGCCGGCAGGGGGTGCTCGCGTGAACCGCAAGTGGAAGTACCTTCCGCAGTACCTGGCCATCGCGCCGTTCTTCGTGCTGTTCGCGATCTTCGGCGTCTACCCGGTGGTGTACTCGCTGTGGCTGTCGTTGCAGCGCTGGAACGGCGTCAGCGAGATGAAGTTCGTCGGGCTGGAGAACTTCGCGTTCCTCCTCACCGACACCGCGTTCTGGGACGCGATCGGCAACACCCTGATCATCTGGGTGATGTCGACGATCCCGATGCTGGTGCTGTCGATGCTCGTCGCCTTGGGGCTCAACTCCTCGGTGCGCCACAAGGGTTTTCTGCGGGTGGCGTACTTCCTGCCCAACGTCACGTCGATCGTGGCGATGTCGCTGGTGTTCGGCTCGTTCTTCTCCAGCGAGTTCGGTGTCCTGAACTGGTTCCTGGGTCTGATCGGCGTGGATCCGGTGCAGTGGCTCACCGATCCCTGGGCGATCAGGACCGCCATCTCGGTGATGATCATCTGGCGCTGGACGGGCTACAACGCGATCATCCTGCTGGCGGGCCTGCAGGCACTCCCCCAGGACGTCTACGAGGCCGCGAAGCTCGACGGCGCCGGCCCGGTGCAGACGTTCTTCCGCGTCACGCTTCCGTTGCTGCGCCCGGTGATCCTCTTCTCGGTCGTGATGTCGGCGATCGGCGGCCTGCAGATCTTCACCGAGTCGCAGATCCTGCTCGGCGACCGCGGCGGGCCCGAGGGCGCGGGCATGACGATGGTCCTCTACTTCTACAACACCGCGTTCGCGGACAACGACTTCGGCTACGGCGCCGCCATCGCGTGGGGCATCTTCGTGGTCGTGGTGCTGTTCTCGATCCTCAACTGGCGGCTCGTGCAGCGCCCGGCCCGTGTGAACGGAGGCGACAAGTGAACCGGACGAAACCCGGCACCCTCCTCACCTACGGCGCGTTGGTGGTCGGTGCGCTGATCACGCTGTTCCCCTACTACCAGCTCGCGGTGATGGCCTCGAACACCACCGCGGACATCTACTCGTCGCCGCCGAAGTTCTGGTTCGGAGGGCATCTCGCCGAGAACATCGGCGAGGTGTTCGCGAAGGTCGACTTCTTCGGGTCGGTGCTGAACACCCTGGTCGTGGCGATCGCGATCACGGTGCTGGTGCTGTTCTTCGACTCGCTGGCGGCCTTCACGTTCGCCAAGTACGACTTCCCCGGCAGCAACGTCCTCTTCGGAATCCTGCTGGCGACGTTCGTGGTGCCGACGCAGCTCTCGGCGATCCCGCAGTTCGACCTGATGGCGAAGTTCGGGCTCGTCGGCAGCCTGAACGCGCTGATCATCCCGGCGGCGGCCAACGCGTTCGGCATCTTCTGGATGCGCCAGTACGCCCGCGGTGCCATCGCGGACGAGTTGCTGGAGGCCGCGCGGGTCGACGGCGCGGGCTTCTTCCGCACCTACCTGTCGGTCGGCCTGCCGGTGCTGCGGCCCGCGCTGGCGTTCCTCGGGATCTTCACGTTCGTCAACGCGTGGAACGACTACCTGTGGCCGCTGGTCGTGCTGATCGACTCGAACCACGTGACGCTCCAGGTGGCGCTGGCGCAGCTCAACGGCCTGTACCTGCAGGACTACGCCGTCGTGATGGCCGGGACGCTGGTGGCGATCGTGCCGCTGGTGATCGTGTTCCTGATCGGCGCACGCCACTTCATCCGCAACATCGCCGCCGGCGCAGTGAAGGGCTGAAACACTTGTCCTACCTCGGGGAAATGGGTCCCGGCACCGGTTCTCTGCCGCCGCGTGCGTTCTTCACCTCGGACGCGGCCTCGTTGTCGCTGGACGGGACCTGGAGCTTCCGTCTCGACGAAGGCGACTGGGGCACCATCACCGTGCCAGGGCACTGGCAGTTGCAGGGACACGGTTCGCCCGCGTACACGAACGTGCGCTACCCGTTCCCGGTCGAGCCGCCGTTCGTGCCCTCCGACAACCCCGCGGGCGACTACCGGCTGACGTTCGACCTGCCGACGGACTGGCCGGACGAACCGGCGGCGCTGCGCTTCGACGGTATCGACTCGTGCGGGCTGGTCTGCCTCAACGACGTCGAACTGGGGGTCACCCGCGGCAGCAGGTTGCCCTCGGAGTTCGAGGTAGGACACCTGCTCCGCCCTTCGGGGAACGTGCTGACCGTGCGCGTGCACCAGTGGTCGGCCGGCAGCTACCTCGAAGACCAGGACATGTGGTGGATGTCCGGGATCTTCCGTTCGGTCGCGCTGCTGTCGCGGCCACGCGGTGGTGTCGCCGACTACGAGATCCACGCCTCCTACGACCACGTCACCGGGTCGGGGACGCTGTCGGTCGAGGGCGGCCTGCTCTCCGTGCCGGAGCTGGAGGTGAGCAACCTCCTGCCGGGACAGTCGTTCTCGCTGCCCGTCGAACCGTGGAGCGCGGAGAGCCCCCGGCTGTACGACGGGGTCGTGCACACCGAGGTCGAACGCGTGCCGGTGCGGATCGGGTTCCGGACGGTCGTGATCGAGGACGGTGTGCTGAAGGTCAACGGCACCAGGATCGTGTTCCGGGGCGTCAACCGGCACGAGCACCACCCCCGGTCCGGCCGCGCCGTGCCACGGGAGGTCGCGTTGCAGGACGTGCTGCTCATGAAGCGGCACAACGTCAACGCCGTGCGCACCAGCCACTACCCGCCGGACCCGTACTTCCTGTCGTTGTGCGACGAGTACGGGCTGTGGGTGATCGACGAGTGCGACCTGGAGACGCACGGGTTCGGCGAGCTGGACTGGGCCGGCAATCCCAGCGACGATCCGCGCTGGGCCAAGTCCTATGTGGACCGGATGCGCCGGATGGTGGAGCGGGACAAGAACCACCCGTCGATCGTGCTGTGGTCGCTGGGCAACGAGTCGCACACCGGTCGCAACCTGGCGGCGATGGCGTCGTGGACTCGCGACCGGGACCCGTCCCGGCCGGTGCACTACGAGGGCGACCTCGCCTGCGAGTACGTCGACGTCTACAGCCGCATGTACGCCTCGCACGAGGAGGTTGACCAGATCGGGCGCGAGCACCCGCACGGCCTCCCGTTCGTGCTGTGCGAGTTCGCGCACGCCATGGGCAACGGGCCGGGCGGAATGCTCGAATATCGCGAGCTCTTCGAGCGCTACCAGCACGTTCAGGGCGGGTTCATCTGGGAGTGGATCGACCACGGGATTGAACGCGACGGGCACTTCGCGTACGGCGGCGACTTCGGCGAACCGCTGCACGACGGCAACTTCGTGATCGACGGGCTGGTGTTCCCCGACCGGACGCCGTCGCCGGGGCTGCTGGAGTTCGCCAAGGTCTTCGAGCCGGTGCGGATCACGGGCAGCGACGCCGGGATCCGGGTCGAGAGCCTCTACGACCACGTCGGGCTGGGCCACCTGCGGTTCGACTGGGTGTACGAGGACGACGGGGTGGAGGTCGCCTCAGGCGCGCTGGGGGTGGCCGAGGGAAACTCGACGGGCCCCGCGCCGGCCGACGCCTCGCTCACCCGCGCCCCCGCGGACACGGCCCCCGGCCACCACCTCGACCTGCCACTCCCGCCACTCCCCCTGGTGTCGGGCGAGGGCTGGCTGACCGTCCGCGCCTCCCTGGCCGCCCCCACCACCTGGGCCGACGCGGGCCACGTCATCGCCTGGGGCCAGATCGCCGTCTCCCTGGCCGCCCCCTCCTCCCCGGCCGCCCCCTCCTCCCCGGCCACCGGCACCGAACCCCTCCACCTCGGCGGCACCCTCACACTCGGCCCCGGCGAGTTCGACCCGGTCACCGGCCGGCTGACCGAACTCGGCGACCTCACCCTCGACGGCCCCCGCCTGGACCTCTGGCGTGCCCCCACCGACAACGACCGCGGTTCCGGCCACCCCGAGGAACGGGCGTGGCGCGCGGCGGGCCTGCACCGGCTCCAGCACCGGGTCGTGGAGATCGTCCACGGGCCCGGGTTGCTCGTGCGCACCCGTGTCGCGCCTCCGGCCTGGGGTTTCGGCATGCTCGCCGACTACCACTGGACCGCGGACGGCGACCGTCTGCGGCTCCAGGTCGACGTCACCCCGGACGGCGAGTGGCCGTGCACGCTCCCCCGTCTCGGCCTGCGCCTGTCACTACCGGGCGCGGACGCCGTCGAGTGGTTCGGCACGGGCCCCGGCGAGGCGTACGCGGACAGCCGCCAGGCCGCCCGCGTCGGCCGGTTCTCCTCCACCGTGGACGCGCTCCAGACGCCGTACGTGTTCCCGCAGGAGAACGGCAACCGCGCCGACGCCCGCTGGCTGCGCATCGGCGCGCTGAGGGTCGAGGGCGAGCCGGTGTTCGACTTCACCGCCCGCCGCTGGACCAGCGAGGACCTCGACGCCGCACGGCACACGTCCGACCTGAAGCCCAGCGACCGCGTGCACCTGAACCTCGACCTCGCCCAGCACGGCCTGGGCACGGCGTCGTGCGGGCCGGGCGTGCTGCCGCAGTACCGGCTGCACGCGCGGAAGGCGTCGTTCGCGGTCACGTTCGTTCCAGCATCTGGACGTAGTTGAGACGTCACCTAAACTGGGAAGGAGACCTGGATCGAGGAGGGTTCCGTGCCGCGGAAGTCAGAGCCGTTGCGAAAGCTGGGTTTTCTCACCATCGGCCTGTTCGACGAGAAGGACCCTGGAGCGGGCCACCGATCCACGCTCGACGTCATCGTGCTCGGCGAGGAGCTCGGGTTCGACAGCGCGTGGGTGCGGCACCGGCACCTGCAGTTCGGCATCTCGTCGCCGGTCGCGGTGCTGGCCGCCGCCACCCAGCGGACCAGCCGGATCCAGCTCGGCACCGCGGTCATCCCGCTGGGATGGGAGAACCCGCTGCGGCTCGCCGAGGACCTGGCCACGGTCGACGTGCTGTCCGGCGGCAGGCTGAATCCCGGCATCAGCGTCGGGCCTCCGATGCACTACGACGACGTCAAGCACGCGCTCTACCCGGAGACCGCGGACGTCGAGAACTTCAGCTACGACCGCGTGCAACGGCTGCTGGACTTCGTGGGCGGCGAGAAGGTCGCGTCGTTCAGCGGCGTCGAGGGCATCGAGGTCTGGTCGGACCGCGTCCAGCCGCACGCCCAGGGCCTGCGCGACCGGATCTGGTACGGCGGCGGCAGCCTGCGCTCGGCGAAGTGGGCGGGCGAGCACGGCCTGAACCTGCTGACCAGCAACGTGGCCCAGTCCGAACTGTCCGAGGACTTCGCCGAGACCCAGCTGTCGCACATCAGGACGTTCCGCGAGCACGGCGGCAACCGGGTGTCGCAGGGCCTGGTGGTGATCCCGACCGACTCGGCCACCGCCGAGCAGCGCGCGAAGTACGAGGCCTACGTCGAGGGACGCGCGGCGCGCGCCGGCAAGACGTTCGGTCCGCGCAAGTACATGTTCGCCCCCGACATCATCGGCACGTCCGCCGAGATCGCCGAGCAGCTGTACGCGCACCTCGGGTTCCAGGAGGTCGACGAGGTGGCGTTCGCGCTGCCGTTCAGCTTCGCGCACGAGGACTACGTGCAGATCCTCACCGACATCGCCACGAAGCTGGGCCCGGAACTGGGCTGGTCAGCCGCCTAGGGCCTGTGTCGAAGTCTGTCTCGATGAGAACTGCGCTTGAGGTGGTTCCTGGTGGTGCGGCCGAATGGCCCGCGTACCGGTGTTGGCCGTGCCGCCAGGGGCCGCCTCGGGCCCGGCTATCACGGATCAGATTTCGACACAGGCCCTAGCGCGCCCACCAGGTGTCCATGCGGGGCACGGACCTGGTGTCGCCCTCTGCCACGCGGGCCGCGTGGAACAGGAACCCGGCGATGCCCGCCGCGCCCTGCATCCAGCCGATGCCAGGTGGCAACAGCGGGTCCTCGTTGCGGTGCTCGGTGAACCGCCAGCACACGCCCGCGCCGTCCGGGATCGCGCGCTCCACGATCACGTCCGCCAGGTGGAGCGCGAAGTCCGTGTGCTGTCCCGAGTCGAGCAACACGTCGCCGACGCCCGCTGTGCCGCAGCACAGGCCGTCGTTGTCCCAGAAGCCCGGGTACTTCCGTTCGGGCAGGCCGGAGACGCGAACGCTGTGCAGGCACCGGCGACGCCACTCGCCGACGTCCACGCCGGCCACCTCGGGCACACCCGCGTGCCGCAACGCCGGCCACAGCAGCGAGGTGCCGGTCGGGCCTTGGCACCAGCCGTAGGAGAACCGTTCGAGTTCCTCGAGCTGCGGAAGGCGCATCGGGACGCGGAAACCGCCGTCCGAGGTGTCCGCCAGAGTCACCAGGTGCGCGGCGCCGGCGGTGGCGGCCTCGACCAGGTCCGGGCGCTCGAACTCCGCACCGGCCAGGGCGAACGCCGCCGCGATGCCCGACAGGCCGTGCGAGAAGTTCGGCATCTCCCTTTGCACGACGCAGAACCGCACCGGCACCGCACGCCAGTTCAGCCCGCCGGGCGCCTCCTCGCGTTCGGCCAGCAGGATCTCGGCCGCGACGCCGGCGAGCTTCTCCGCGCCCTCCACCCGGTGACGCCGTGCCCACACCGCGCCGAGCAGCACCCCGGCCGTTCCCAGCGTCAGGTCGTGAGGGCGCGCGCCCTCCTGGTATCGCGGCGGGCTGTAGTACTCGTGCGCCCAGCCGTCCGGTGTGGACAGTTCGAGCAGCTTGGTGACGGCCGCTCCGGAGCCGGGAGCGTCCAGCGCGGTCAGCACCCCGATCGCGCTGACCAGTCCGCCGAAGAACGACCAGTCCGTCGCCGCGTCGACGCCCGCACGCACCTGCTCCGCGACGGCGTCGGCGAGCCGCCGTTCCTCGGCGGTCCACTCGCGGACCTGACGGATCTCCGCCAGCGTGTGCGCCAGCCCGCCGACACCGGCGTACATGCCGTCGCGGTCTTCCGGATCCAGTTCCTCGCCCACGGCCGCCGGAATCGACACGACGTCGTCGTAGCGCACCTGATCCAGCACCCATCGCCAAGCGGCCTCGGCGGTCCCCCGGTACGTCCCCATGCTCGATCATTACATTGGCGGAGGTGATCGTGCAGCGAATCCTCGAGGCCGCCGGGCTCACCGGCGCGACGACCAGACCGTTGGGCGGTGGCACCTACAACTCGGTGTTCCGCGTCTCGGCGCGCGAGGGCGACTTCGTGCTGAAGGTGTCGCCGGGCGACCAGCCGGGACTGACCTACGAGCGGCACCTGACGCGGACCGAGGCGATGTTCTGCACGCTCGGTTCCAAGGTCGCGCCGGTACCGGAGGTCGTCTACGCGGACGACACGGCGCTGCTGGCCACCTGCCTGCCGGGCGAGCCGGTGTTCGGCCGGTCCGACGTCGACCGCCCGCTGCTCCGCCGTCAGCTGGGACGAACCGTGAGAGCGCTGCACGAGGTGACGGGCCCCGGCTTCGGCTATCCGCAACTGGGCCTGCACGCGACGTGGACCGAGGCGTTCTTCGGAATGTTCGACGCGGTGCGAGCCGACGCCCAGCGCTACGGCGTGCCGCTCCCGGCCGCTGATCTGCACCGGCACGCCAAGGCTTTCGACGAGGTGGAACGGCCCGCGCTGGTGCACTTCGACCTCTGGGACGGCAACGTCCTCGCCGACACCGGACTCACCGGACTCGTCGACGGCGAGCGCGCTTTCTGGGGCGACCCGGTCGCGGAGTTCGTGTCGCTCGCGCTGTTCGGGTCCATCGAGGACGACGAGGACCTCCTGCGGGGCTACGGCTTCGAGTTCACCGGCTCCGCACGCCTGCGGCTGGCCGCCTACCAGGCCTATCTCTACTCGATCATGCTCGTCGAACGGGTGCCGCGCGGCAGCACCGACGAGGCGATGGAGAGCATGATCACCGGCGCGCTGAGGCGCGCACTCGGTGTTCTCGCCTGATCGCCGCACGTGATCTGGGAAGCTTGACCTGTGCGTGTGGCATTGCTGGGGCCGACGAGTGTCGAGGCCGAGGACGGCACACCGGTCGACATCGGTGGTGCCCGCGTTCGCATGCTCGTGGCCCGCCTCGCGCTCGACCCCGGCCGTGCCGTGCCGACGACGACGCTGATCGACGACCTGTGGGGCGAGCAGCCGCCCGCCGACGCCGTGAACGCCCTGCAGTCGCTCGTGTCGAGGCTGCGCAAGGTCTGTCCCGTCGCGCTGGAGCCGGGTGGGTACCGGCTGGGCGTCGCGACCGAGGACGTCGACGTCTTCCGGTTCGAACGGCTGCGCGCCGCCGGACGGCTGGACGAGGCGCTCGGGCTGTGGCGTGGTGACGCGCTGGCCGACGTGCGGGACGCTCCGTTCGCCGCACCCACCGCCGCCCGGCTCGAGGAAGCGCGCCTCTCCGCGGAGGAAGACCGGTTCAAGACCGGCGAGCTGGACGTCGCCGCGCTGACGGCGATGCACGAGAAGCACCCGTTGCGGGAACGGCTGGCCGGGCTGTTGATGCGGGCGTTGTGCGCGCAGGGCAGGCAGTCCGACGCTCTGCACGTCTACGCGGAGGTTCGCGGGCGGCTCGCCGACGAACTGGGTGTGGACCCGTCGCAGGAGTTGCAGGACGTCCATCTCGCCGCACTGCGCGGCGAACTCGGGCCGCGGGCGGTCGTCGACCGGTTGCCGGTGCGGCTCACCAGCTTCGTCGGGCGCGACGACGAACTCGCGGAGATCTCCGGGCTGCTCGGTCAGGTCCGGCTGGTCACGCTGGTAGGGCCGGGCGGCGCGGGCAAGACGCGGCTCGCCACGGAGATCGCGGCGCGGCATCCGTTGCACGGCAAGGGACGCGTGTGGTTCGCGGCGCTCGCCGGCATCCGGGAGGCGGAGGACCTGCCGGGTGTGGTGCTCAAGGCGTTCGAGCTGCGGATGGGCGGCGACCCGATGCGCCGGCCCAACGAGGGCATGGACCGCATCGCCGAGGTGCTCGGCGCCGGCGAGTCGTTGCTGGTGCTGGACAACTGCGAGCACCTGATCGGGGCGGCCGCGGAGTTCACCACCCAGCTGCTGCGCCGGGTGCCGAACCTCAAGGTCGTCGCGACCAGCCGGGAACCGCTCGCGATCGACGGCGAGTCGCTGTGCCCGATCGGCCCGCTGGCGGTGCCGAACGGGCAGGCGGACGTGGCCGGATTCGGCTCGGTGCGGCTGTTCCTCGACCGGGCGGAGGCGGTGAAGCCGGGATTCCGGCTCGACGAGTCCACTGTGGACGACGTCCGGATGGTCTGCCGGAGGCTCGACGGCATGCCGCTGGCGCTGGAACTGGCGGCGGCCCGGTTGCGGTCCATGACGATCCGGCAGATCACCCAGCGCCTGGACGACCGGTTCCGGCTGCTCACCTCGGGCAGCCGCACCGCGCTGCCCCGCCAGCGCACGTTGCGCGCGGTCGTGGAGTGGAGCTGGGACCTGCTGACCGAGGACGAACTCGTGCTCGCCCGCAGGCTCGCGGTGTTCCCGGCGGGCGCCGACCTCGCGGCGATCGAGGCGGTCTGCGGCGAGGACGCGCTGTACGTGCTGACGTCGCTGGTCGAGAAGTCCATTGTGGACGTGATCGAGCTCGACGGCGAGGCGCGGTACCGGATGCTGGAAACGATCCGGGTGTACGCCGACGAGCAGCTCGACGCGTCCGGGGAGAAGCTGGAGTTCGTCGGCAGGTTCCGGCGCTACTACCGGGACCTGACGGTGCGCTGGGAACCGTTCGTCCGCACCGCGCGGCAGATCGAGGCGATCAAGGTCTACCAGGCCGAGCAGGACAACGTCGTGGCCGCGCTGCGCGGGGCGATCGACGATCGCGACGCCGGTCTGGCGGCGGACCTGCTCGGCGGGGTGTTCTGGTACTGGCTGATCAAGGGCGACAACGAGCGTTCGGAACGGTCGGTGCGCGAGGTGCTGGCACTGGCCGACGATCTACCGGCCGACGTCGTCGCCACCTTCCGGGCGATGCGGATGATCATGTCCGCGATCCCCGGCCTGCCGGAACCGATGGAGGCCTCGCAGGTCATCGAGGACTGCGTGAACACCGGCGCCACCCAGAAGTACCCGTCGCTCGCGATCGCGCTGCCGATGCTCGCGTTCCTGAGCCAGAACAAGGAACTGGCCCGCCGCGAGGTGCGGCGCGCCGCGGCCAACGAGGACGCGTGGGCGCGGGCGGGCGCGGACTGGGCGATGAGCTTCATCCTCACCGAGGACGGCGATCTCGCCGGTGCCGAACGGGCTCGTGACCGGGCGTACGACCAGTTCGTGGCCGTCGGCGACCGCTGGGGCTCGGCGATGACGCTCGGCATGAAGGCCGCGTTCATCTCGCACACCGGCGACAACCTGGCCGCGATCGCGCTGTACCAGCAGGGGCTGGAGGTGGCGCGGGAGCTGGGATCGGTGGAAGACACCGTGCAGCAACGATGGCGGCTCGCGGTGGAGTACGCGCGCTTCGGCGACAACGAGGCGGCCGCGCGCGAGGTCGCCAAGGCCGAGCAGTACGTCCACGACGCCGGCAACGACCAGCTGAACCTGATGATCGGCTATGCGAAGGCCGAGGTCATGTTGCGTTCGGACCGGCCGCGGGAGGCACGCGAGCTCAGTGAGCGGTTCAAGGACGCCGCCACGATCTCGGCCTCGCTCGGCCCGTTCGTGACGGAGTGGTCGGCGATCCTGGACGCGCGCATCTCGCTCGCCGAGGGCAGGCCGGACGTGGCCGAGGCGTCCGCGGCGATCGCGGTCGGCACCACGTCGGACCGCGGCGACATGCCGGATCTCGCCGGGGTGACCGAACTGCTGGCGCGCATCCGGCAGGCGCAGGGCCGTGCGGACGCGGCGGCGCGGTTGCTCGCCCTCGCCCAGGTCATCCGCGGCCGGCTCGACATGGGCGACCCGGACGTGCGGCGGATGGTCGCCGAACTGGGTGAGCCCGAGCCGCTGACGATCACCAAGACCGAGGCGCTGCACCAGGTGCGCGAAGAGGCGGGCATCAGCGAAAGCTGACACCCGCCCGTTCCTTCGAAGAGATCACACGCGCTTGCGGTAGGCCCACATCGCCAGCGGGAAGAACACCGCGACCGCGGCGGCCATCCAGATCAGCGAACCGGTGAGCGGCCCGGCGATCGCGCCGCCGTTGAGCAGTCCGCGCAGCGCGTCCGAGAGTAGACTGACGGGGCTGATGTCCGCCCACGCCTTGAGCCAGCCCGGCATCGTCGAGGTGCCGACGAACACGTTGCTGCCGAACGTCAACGGCATGATCAGCACGAACATGATGCCCTGCACGGCCTGCGGGGTCTTGAGCAGCATGCCCACGAACACCGACGCCCAGCAGAAGCACAGTCCGAAGAGGATCGTCAGCGCCGCCGCGATCAGCAGTTCCGCCGGGCCGGTCTGCACCCGGAAGCCCATGACCGTCGCGACCACCAGCAGCACGACGATGCACACGACGTACCGGACGATGTCCGCGAGCACCGCCCCGACCAACGGCGCCGAACGCGCGATCGGCATCGAGCGGAACCGGTCGAACACGCCCTTGGAGACGTCCGTGTTCATCTGCACGCCCGCGGTCATGCTGGCCTGCAGGATGTTCATCACCATGATGCCCGGCACGAGCATCTGCAGGTAGGCGTCCGTGTTGCCGGCGAGCGCGCCACCGAACAGGTACGTGAACATCACCAGGAAGATGATCGGTGCGAGCGTGACGTCCGCCAGCTGCTCGGGGTTCTTGCGGATCTTGAGGATTCCCCGCCAGGCCAGCGAGAAGCCGTGGCGCACTCCCCTGTCCAACGCGATCGTGCTCATACCAGGCTCCCCTCGTTCTGCTTGCCGGTGAGTGCGAGGAAGACCTCGTCGAGCGACGGCAGCCGCAACGCCAGTTCGTCGGCGGTGATGCCGGCGTCGTCGAGCTTGCGGACCAAAGTGGACAGCAGCACCGGGTCCTTCACCGGCGCCGTCAGCAGCCCCGTGTCGTCGTCGCGGGTCGGCCGGACCCCCGTCAGGTCACCGAGAATCCGGTACACCACGTCGAGATCGCGCAACGACGTCGGCCGCACCTGCAGCGTCTGCCCGCCCACGCGCCGCTTCAGCTCGTCCGGCCTGCCCTCGGCCACGACCTTGCCGTGGTCGAACACGGTGATCGAGTCCGCGAGCTGGTCGGCCTCTTCCAGGTACTGCGTGGTGAGCAGGACCGTCACGCCGTTCGCGACGAGCTTGCGCACCACCGCCCACACCTCGTTGCGGGCGTGCGGGTCCAGCCCGGTGGTCGGCTCGTCCAGGTACAGCACGGACGGGTTGCCGACCAGGCTGGCCGCGAGGTCGAGCCGCCGGCGCATACCTCCCGAGTACGTCTTGGCCGCGCGCCCCGCGGCGTCGGTGAGCTCGAACTGCTCCAGCAGCTCCGCCGCCTTCGCCCGTGCCCCCGCACGGGAGAAGTCCAGCAGCCGGGCCAGCAGCACGAGGTTCTCCGTGCCGGACAGGTCCTCGTCCACCGACGCGTACTGCCCGGTCAGTCCGATCAGCGACCGGACCGCCCTCGGGTCCTTGAGCACGTCGTGCCCGTGGACCGTGGCGTGCCCCGCGTCCGGGCGCAGCAACGTCGCCAGCACCCGCACCGCCGTGGTCTTGCCCGCGCCGTTCGGCCCGAGCACCCCCACGACCTTCCCCTCAGGCACCTCGAGGTCGACGCCGTCCAGCGCTTTCGTCTCCCCGTAGTGCTTGACCAGGCCTTCTGCCCTGATCGCCAGCGCCATCGTTGGTCCCTCCCTGTGTCGGGAGGAACTGTGCGCCACCGCGCTGGCAGACCGCTGTCAGACCGCTGTCAGCGTCTGACGGCGGCCGCCATCCGCGTGACCGCCTCGGTGATGATCTCGGGCGAGGTGCCGATGTTGAGCCGGACGTGGCCCTCCCCGCCGCTGCCGAACCCGGCGCCGGACATGAGGGCGACCCGTCCCCGTTCGACGAAGAAGGCGGCCGGGTCGTCGCTGATGGCCCGGCAGTCCAGCCACGCCAGGAAGGTCGCCTCGGAGGGCTCGTAGCCGATCTCGGGCAGGTGCTCGGTGAGCAGGTTCTTCAGCAGTGTCCGGTTCTCGTCGAGGCCTGCCAGCAGCGCGTCGAGCCACTCGCCGCCGTGGCGCAACGCGGCCGTGTGCGCGATCGTGCCGAAGTGGCTCGGCCCGTGGCTGACCTCTTCCGGCAGCTTTGTCAGCTCGTCGGTGTTCGCGACCGCGACCGCCGCGCGCATCGCCGCCAGGTTCCAGCCCTTCGACGCGGACATGAGCGACATCCCCTGGTCGTCGACGCTCAGGTACGGCACGAACTTCGTGCTCTGGGACACGAGCGGCGCGTGGATCTCGTCGGCGATCACGCGGACGCCGTACCTCTTCGCCAGTCCTGCGAGCGCCGTCAACTCGTCACGGGTGTGGACGGTGCCGGTCGGGTTCTGCGGGTTGCACAGCAGGTACACCGGGTGGTCGGCCTTGACGTGCTGGAACGTCCGCTCCAGCACGGCCGGGTCGAGGCGTCCGTTCGTGAGCGGCGCCTCGATGACGGCCCGGCCCGTGCTCCTGACGAACAGGTAGAACGGCGGGTACACCGGCGGGCTGACGATCACGGGGTCGCCGGGCCCGGACACCAGCTTGATCAGCTCGACGATGCCGAGCATCACGTCGGACACGAGCGCCGTGCGTTCCACGGCGATCCCGTCCCAGCCCCAGCGTTCGTGCGCGAACGCCGCGAGCGCCTCGGGGTAGTCCGTGCCGGCAGGGTAGCCGGTGTCGCCGAGCTCGAGAGCGTCGACGATGGCCTGCTTGATCGGCTCAGCCGGGTCGACGTCCATCTCGGCCACCCACAGCGGCAGCACGTCGTCCGGGTACTCCCGCCACTTGACGCTCTTGCGCCGCCGCAACCGTTCCAAGGACACCTGGCTCAGCGGGTTCAGCATGTGCCCCAACGTAGGTCACCCGGGATGTGCCGTCACGTTGTGCGCGGTGATCTCCTCGCCGCAGCACCGGCACGCGAGGAACGCGTCGGCGGGCTTCCCGCAACTGCTGTGCTCCAGCACGACCGGCGGGCCGTCCGGGTCCGGCACGTGCCTGTCGCCCCACTTCATGAGGATCACGATGGCGGGGAACAACTCCAGCCCCGCGTCGGTGAGCCGGTACTCCTCGCGGTCCTCCGCGTACGGCACGCGGTGCAGCAACCCGGCCTCGACCAGCGTCTTCAGCCGAGCGGACAACGTGGGCCGCGGCACGTTGAGGTTGCGGACGAACTGCCCGTACCTGCGAACGCCGAAGAACGCCTCGCGCAGGATCAGCAGCGTCCACTTCTCCCCCACGAGATCGAGCGCCCGCCCGACCGATTCGCCGCGGAACCGGCGGTCGAGTGCGTCGGAGTCGATCATCGGCGTCCCTTCGTCAGCAGTGGGGAGAGCGTGGTCAGCAGCCCGCGGCCCGCCGGATCCTCTGCCGTCGCCGGGACCAGGCCCACGTGCTCGGCGCCCGCGTCGAAGTACTCGTCCACGCGGCGGGCGATGTCGCTGGCCGAGCCGATCGCGCCCACCGCCTCGATGAGCTCCGTGGGGATGGCCTGGGCCAGTTCGGCACGCGGCCTGCCGGCTCTGGCCTGCTCGACCAGGGTGCCGTGGCCGAGGGCGGTGAACATCTCGCCGTAGCCGGGCGGGGAGATGTAGACGGAGAGCTGGGCGCGGAGTTGGTGCAGGGTGGCGGGGCCGGGGTCGAGGGCGGCGGGGATCCAGACGGCCAGAGGCGGAGGGGCAAGCGGGATCCCTGACCCTTCTTCGATGCCTGCGCGGGCAGGCCGGGCGAGGCGCTGGTGGACGTGGGCGACGTGGTCGGCGCTCACCAGGTTGAGCACCACCTCGTCCCCTGCCTCGGCCGCCACCCGAGTCATGGCGGGCCCGAACGCCGCCACCGAGATCGGCGTCCCGGGAACCGGCTGCTGCAAGCGGAAACCGGCGACCCGGTTCCCGTCCAGGATCGCCCGCACGTCCCGGACCGTCTCCCGCGTCCGCCGCACCGGTTCCCAGTCCCGGCCGTGCCACTCGGTCACGATCCGCGGACTCGAAGCCCCCAGCGCCAGCCCGGCCCGCCGCCCGGTCATCGCGACCACGGTGGACAGTCCCAGCGCCAGCGCGACCGGGCTCCGCACGCCGACCGCGAGCGGCCCGATCTTCACCGAGATGGTCGACGTGCGCAGCCCGACAGCCGTGGCCAGAGCGAACGCGTCGAACGTCGCCATCTCTCCGATCCACAACGTCCCGAACCCGGTCTCATCGGCGACGACAGCGATGTCCAAGGCCTCCGCGGGCGGCCGGTCGAGCCAGAACGGCGTGACCACCCCGACCGACGTCACAGCTGCTCCGTCCGCGCGGGCACCCCGAGCAGCACCTTGCCCGGCAACTCGAAGGACGCGGTGTTGACCTGGAAGTGCGCGGAAGCCGTGTGCGCGTCCCGGAACCGCCGCTGAATCGCCGCCCCGTCGTAGATCGCGCCGCCACCGGCGAGGTCGTACAGCGTGGAGACGACCTCGCGAGCCGTCCGAGTCGCGTGCGTGGCGGCCAGCCGCACCCCGGCCCGTGCCTCGACCGGCACCGGCTCACCGCTCTGCGCGGCTTCCCAGGCCTCCGAGATCGCCTCGTAGAAGTACGCACGAGCAGCCTTCAACGACGCCGAAGCCGACGCCACGGCGGACTGGGTCGAGCCACGTTCGGCCAGGGTGCGGCTCGACCCGAGCGGCTTGCGGCCTGCCAGCGCGACGAAGTCGTCCAAGGCGCCGAGAGCGTTGCCCAGAGCCGCGACCGCGACCGACGCGGCGAAGAAACCGAACACCGGGAAGCGGTACAGCGCGCCATCCCGCAGCGGTCCGTCCAAAACGGACAGGATCCGCGAGTGCGGTACGAACACGTCTCGTGCCACGCAGTCGTGGCTGCCGGTGCCGCGCAACCCGGTGGTGTGCCAGGTGTCGAGCACCTCCAGCGACGCCTTCGGCAGCGCGGCGACCCTCAGCGCGCCGTCGAGCACGAACCCGGCGAACAACCAGTCGGCGTGCCCGATCCCGGAGCAGAACGACCACTGCCCGGACACCACGACACCGCCGTCGGCCGCGACACCACGCCCCTTCGGAGCCCACACCCCCGCCGGGACCGACCGAGGATCGCCGAACACCTCCTCGGCGCCCGATTCCGGCAGGTAGGCGGCCAGCAGGCCGGAGGTCGCCGCGATCGACACGCACCACCCGGCAGAGGCGTCACCCCGGGCGATGGTCTCGGCGACGGCCAACGTCTCGGCCGGTGCGAGTTCTGCCCCGCCCAGCGAACGCGGGACGCCCAGCCGGAACAGGCCCTGCTCGCGGATCGCCTCCACCAGTTCGGGAGCCAGCGTGCGGCCCGCCTCCGTCTTCGGCGCGACCTCTCGCGCCAGGTCGGTGACGGTCCGCACGTCGGCCACGACGCCTCCCAGTTCAGATTTCTTACCGGTTCAGTTTCCTTACCGTAGTCAGATCAGAACGGGAGGCGCAAGGATCTCTCAGGCGAACGGCGACTTGTCGATGCCGCACGTCTTCTGAGCAGGCAGCACACCGGTGAACAGGTACTCCCGCTTCACCTTCTCCGCGCACGCGCTGCGCACGTACATGGAGGTGTGCCCGTACCCCTCGACGGTCAGGAACCCGGTGCGGGCCATCTCCGCCGCACCGTCACGAGCACCGTGCAGCGGCGTCGACGGGTCGTACCTGCTGTTGATGAACAGGATCGGCGCCGAGGTCCTGCGGTTCCACGGACCGGTGTAGCGGTCGTCGTCACGGCCCTGCCAGAACGCGCAGGCCATCATGTCGAACACCACCGCACGACCCCAGTACGGCACCCGTGCGTCCTCGCTCTTGCCGTACTTCGAGTACGCGGCCGGGTCGCGCGGGAAGTCGCTGTCCGAGCACTGGACGGCGTTGAAGCCCTCGAACCGGTTCGTGACGTAGTCCGCCGACGCCGTCAACGAAGCAGGCGCCTCCCAGACCCCCTGCAGCACGCGAGCCGTGTCCTGCCAGGTGTCCGGCTGCGCCAGCGCGTCCCACACGAGACTGATCAGCGACACGCGGTCGAACCGCCCGTCCGGCGTGGTCACCGGAGACGCCGTCACCTTCCCGACGAGGTCCGCCCACTTCTGCTTCAGGTCTCCGCCCGCGAACGCGCACTGGGCTCCTGGAGCGGCACACAGCTTCAGGAACTGGTCGAACGTCTCGGCCACACCGCGCGGCACGTCCTGGCGGGTGTCCAGCGGCACGGTCGTGCCCTGGTCACCGTGCCCGGTGGCGTTGCCGATGAAGTCGAGCGAGCCGTCGAACGCGAGCGCGCGAACCTTGTCCGGGAACATGTTCGCGTAGATCGCGCCGAGGTGCGTGCCGTACGAGATGCCGTGGTACGTCAGCTTCTGGTCGCCCACCGCCTTGCGCAGCAGGTCGAGATCGCGAGCCGTGTTCGCCGACGAGACGTGGTCCAGCAGGTCGCCGGACTTCTCCTCGCAGCGCCGGACGAACTCGCGGTAGCTGTCGTAGAAGGCGGGTTCCTCCGCCGCGGTGTCCGGATACACCGGGATGGAGTTGAGGAACGACTGCTGTTCCTCGACGCTGTCGAAGCAGCGCACGGTCGCCGAACGGCCGATGCCGCGCGGATCCCACGACACCACGTCGAACCGCGCCCGCAGCTCGGGCGAGAACAGCCACTCCCACTTGCCGCGACCCCGCAGCCTGTCCACACCGGACGCCCCGGGCCCGCCGAAGTTCACGAACAGCGAGCCGATCCGCTTCGACGGATCCGTCGCGGGCAGTCTGATCAGCGCCAGGTCGATCTTCGAACCGTACGGCTGGTCGTAGTCCAGCGGGACCTTCGCGGTCGAGCACTGGAACCCGTCCTGGCAGTCCTGCCAGGACAACACGGGCGTCTGCGCCTCTTCCGCGGCGAGCGCGACCGGCGCCAGCCCGATGAGCAGCGCGGCCGTCAACAGCATTGATCTCAAATGTGCTCCCCAGGTTCGATCTCTCGGTCATGAAGACGCCAGGGAGATCAACCGGGTTGCCTGCGTACGGAAGTCAGCCGCTCAGCGCGTGCGTCGCCGTCGCCCCTCCGTCCACCACGAACTCACCGCCCGTGCAGTAAGCGCTTTCATCGCTGGCCAGGAACAACACCACGTTCGCGACGTCCTCGGGCTGCCCGATCCGCCGCAACGCCAGTTTCTTGCCGATCGGCGAGACGTCGATCGACCGGCCCAGCGCCTCGCTGACCATCGGGGTGTCGATGGCGCCGGGATGCACGGAGTTCACCCGGATCCCGTGCTGCCCCAACTCCATCGCGGCGACCTTGGTCATGCCGCGGATCGCGAACTTGGACGCCGTGTACGCCACCAGATACGGCATACCGCCCAGACCTTCGACCGACGACACGTTCACGATCGAACCACCGCCGGCGGCCCGCATCGACGAGACGACCGTGCGCATGCCGAGGAACGTGCCGACCTGGTTGATGCCGATCACCCGCTGGTAGTCGGCGAGCTTCGTCTCGGCCAACGCGGAGAAGTGCAGGATTCCGGCGTTGTTCACGAGAACCGTGATGTCGCCGAACGTCTGCACGGTGAACGCGACGGCCTCGGCCCACTCGTCCTCCGACGACACGTCCAGGTGGCAGTACTCGGCGCCGAGTTCGGCCGCGAGTTCCTTGCCCTGGTCGTCGAGGACGTCGGTGATCATCACCCGTGCGCCCTCGGCGACGAACCTGCGGGCCGCGGCCGCGCCCTGACCCCGGGCCGCGCCGGTGATCAGGGCCACCTTTCCTTCCAGCCGCATCTACATCATCTCGTCGGTCAGCGGCATCATCACGGTCTTGAGCTCGGTGTAGGCCTCGTAGGCGCTCTGCCCGCCCTCCCGGCCGAGGCCCGACTGCTTGTAGCCGCCGAACGGGATGTGCGGTTCGAGCTGGAACCCGTTGATCCCGACCATTCCGACGCGCAAGGCCTTCGAGACGCGGAACGCGCGGCGCACGTCGTTGGTGTAGACGCCGGCGCCCAGGCCGTACTCGGTGTCGTTCGCGATGCGGACGGCTTCTGCTTCGTCGTCGAACGGAACGACGGTCAGCACCGGGCCGAAGATCTCGTCCCGCGCGATCGCCATGTCGTTGGTGGCGTCGGCGAAGATCGTTGGTGCCACGAAGTTCCCGGACGCGTAGTCGCCGTCGAGCCGCGTGCCGCCGGTGACGAGGCGGGCGCCGTCCTCCTGGCCGCGTTCGATGTACCCGAGCACGCGTTCGAGCTGCTTGGCGTTGATCAGCGGGCTGGCCAGCACGGCGGGGTCGAACGGGTCGCCGAACGTCACCGCGCCGGCGAGCATCTGCGCCATCGAGATGAACTCGTCCTGTGCGTCCCGTTGCACCAACGCACGGGTGTGCGCGACGCACGCCTGGCCGGACAGGCCCATGGTGACCATGCCCATGCAGGTCATCGCGGCCAGGCCGACGTTCGGGGCGTCCGCGAACACGATCGCCGGCGACTTCCCGCCCAGTTCCAGGGACACGCGCTTCATCGTGCCGGCGGAGGCCTCGACGATCCGGCGGCCGACGGTGCGGCTGCCGGTGAAGCTGATCTTGTCGACCCCGGGGTGGGTGATCAGCGCTTCACCGGTCGGGTTGCCGGGGCCGGTGACGAGGTTGACCACGCCCTCCGGGAGCCCCGCCTCGATCAGCAGCTCGACCATGCGGATCACGCAGAACGACGCGAACTCCGACGGTTTCACCACGACCGTGCAGCCCGCGGCCAGCGCGGGTGCGAGCTTTTGCGCGAAGAGGACGAACGGCGCGTTCCACGGCAGGATCGCCGCGACGACGCCGACCGGTTCGCGGAACGTCATCGCGAGGTGGTCGCCGCCCTGGTACGGCGGCAGGGTCTGGCCGCCGACCTTGTCGATCCAGCCCGCGTGGTGGTCGAAGATGTCCGCCGCGATGCCGACCGAGGTGGCGTAGATCTGGCCGAACGACAGCGGTACGCCGTTGTCCAGCGCCTGCAGGCCGCGCAGCTCGTCCGCGTGCTCGCGGATCAGGTCGCCGTACCTGCGCAGGATCTTGATGCGCTCGCCGGCCCGGCTTCGCGGCCACGGGCCCTCGTCGAACGCTTTGCGGGCGGCGAGCACGGCCGCGTCCACGTCCTTGGCCGACGCGACCGCGAAGCTGCCGATCTCCTCACCGGTGGCGGGGTGGTGGTGGGTCCAGGTCTCGTCCGCCTCGCGGAACTCGCCTCCGATGAGGAGCCGGCCGTCCTTGAGGCCCAGCGTCTCGCGATGCGGTTGGACGGTGAGCGGCACAGCTCCTCCTACAGATCCATCGTTTCCGTGCAGGCGAAAGTCCTTTGTGGATCGCGATCGGCGAAGTGGCCGTCGAGATCGGTGAACGCGCCGAACTTCTGCTCGACCGTCGGTGGTGCCATCAGCGCGACCATGCCGCCGTGCACGACGAAGACCTGTCCGTTGATCTTGTCGCCGGACGGTCCGGCCAGGTGCGCCACGAACTTCGCGACGTGCTCGGGCGCCAGCGAGTCGTCGCCCTCCGGCGCGTCGCCGAACACGTGCGCTGTCATCTGCGTGCGGGCGCGCGGGCAGATCGCATTGGCGCGCACGCCGTAGCGACTCGTGCCACGGGCGGTCGCCACCGTCAGCGCCGCGATGCCGGCCTTGGCCGCCGCGTAGTTGGCCTGGCCTTCCGAGCCGAGCAGGAACGCCTCTGAGGAGGTGTTCACGATCCGCGCGTAAACGGGTGCGCCCGCCGCCTTCGACTGCTGCTTCCACAGCGAGACGGCGTTGCGCGACAACAGGAAGTGGCCGCGCAGATGCACTCGCACGACCAGGTCCCACTCCTCGTCGGACATGTTGAACAGCATCCGGTCGCGCAGCACACCCGCGTTGTTCACGACGACGTGCAGCCCGCCAAACTGCTCTATCGCGGCGGTGACGAGGGCATCGGCGGTACTCCGCTCGCCCACGTCGCCTTCGACGACGACGCACTTCGCGCCCAGCTCCTCGATCTCGGCCGCAGCGGCGTCGGCCGATCCCGGCAGGTCGTTGAGCACGATCGACGCACCGGCTCTCGCGAGCTCCAGCGCTTCCGCGCGGCCGAGCCCGGCACCGGCGCCGGTGACCACGGCGACCTTCCCCGCAAGGTCCACAGAAGACTCCCAGAAAGAGGTGTGTCAGTCGAAGAGGATCACTTGGCGGATCAGGGATCCGCCGCCCTTGAGCGCTTGCAGGCCTTCGTTCACGTCCTCCAGCCGGATCCTCTTGCTGATCATGCCTTCGAGGTCCAGCCGGCCCTGCCGCCACAGCGCGATCATGCGCGGGATGTCCCGGCGGAAGTTCGCCGTCCCGTAGAACGAGCCGTGCAGGGTCTTGTCGTGCAGGAAGAGCTCCTGGGCGCTGAACGACACCATCGCGTCCGCCCGGCCGGCGCCGACGACGACCGTGTGGCCACCGCGGCGGGTCAGGTCCCACGCCTGCCGGATGGTCGCGGGCAGGCCGACGACGTCGAACACGTAGTCGAAGCCCATGCCGAAGTTGAGCTGGTTGTTCAGGTCCGCGACGCCGTCGGGCGTCGTCGCGTGCGTGGCACCGAACTTCCGCGCCACCTCGTGCTTCTCCAGCACCGGGTCGACCGCGACGATCCGTGCGGCGGCAGCGAGCCGCGCACCCTGGATCACCGCGACACCGACACCACCGCAGCCGATCACGGCGACACTGGCGCCCGCTTCGACCTTCGCGGTGTTGAGCACGGCTCCGACACCGGTCAGGATGCCGCACGACAACAGCGCGGCGACGTCCCACGGAACGTCGTCGTCGATCTTCACCGCGGCGTCGGCGGGCACGACCATCTCCTCGGCGAACGCGCCGAGGCCCGCGTAGCCGAAGGCAGGGTTGCCACCGACGACGAACCTCGGTGACGTGAACGCCGAAATGGTGTGCACGAGGCACAGATGCGATTGGCCCGTGACGCACTGGGCGCACTTCCCGCACGGCGGCACGAACGTGATCGCCACGTGGTCGCCGACCGCGAGCGACGTCACGGCGCTCCCGATCTCGGCGATCTCACCGGCGCCCTCGTGGCCCACGACGCCCGGCGCGAGGGCCGGCAACGTTCCGTCCATTGCGGACAGATCGCTGTGGCACACCCCGCAGGCCTTGATCTTGATGCGGATCTCCTGCGGCCCCACCGGGGTGGTGGTCACGTCGTCGCGGAGCTCCAGCTTGTCGTCGCCTACCTGGTTGAGCACGGCAGCCTTCACCGGTATCACTCCTCGCTGAGCTCACACGGTCGAACTACCCGTCGCACACTAGAATCTGTTCTCTTTCGTGACAAGGCCCATCAGCGTGAGAGCCTCAGTGCGCCCTTGGGGCACGACGCCACGGCGCGTTCCGCCGGAGCCTCCTCACCCGAGGCCAGCTCACCGTCCCGGATCTGCAGAACCTCATCGTCGTCAAGGTCAAACACCTCGGGCAGGATTGACATGCACTCCCCGTGCGCCTCGCACAGCGAAGGGTCGACGCCGACCTTCATCGCGGCCTCCTGACATCAAGTAGAACTTGTTCTAGAGTAGCGGTCATGCGCATCGGTTTCACGCCCGAACAGGAGCAGTTGCGCCAGGAGCTGCGGGCGTACTTCGCCGCGCTCATGACGCCCGAACGCAAGGCCGGCCTCGCCGGTGGCGGTGACTACGGGGACGGCGAGGCCTACAAGGACACCGTCCGCCAGATGGGGCTCGACGGCTGGCTGACCATCGGCTGGCCGCGGGAGTACGGCGGCCGCGACCGTCCGATGATCGAGCAGCTGATCTTCCTCGACGAGGCGTCGGCGGCCGGCGCGCCCGTGCCGTTCCTGACGCTGAACTCCATCGGGCCGACGATCATGTCCATGGGGACGCCCGAGCAGAAGGCGTTCTACCTGCCGAAGATCGCGTCCGGCGAGCTGCACTTCGCGATCGGCTACTCCGAACCGGAGGCGGGCACCGACCTCGCCGGCCTGCGCACGCGGGCCGTCCGCGACGGCGACGAGTACGTGATCAACGGCCAGAAGATGTGGACGAGCCTCATCCAGTACGCGGACTACGTGTGGCTGGCCTGCCGCACGGACCAGGAGTCGCAGCGGCACAGGGGTCTGAGCATCATCATGGTGCCGACCACCGCGCCCGGTTTCTCCTGGACGCCGGTGCCGACGATGTCCGGCCCGACCACGAGCGCCACGTTCTACGACAACGTGCGCGTGCCGGCGGCGAACCTCATCGGCGAGGAGCACAAGGGCTGGAAGCTCATCACCAACCAGCTCAACCACGAACGCGTCGCCCTGTGTTCGGCCGCGCCCCTGCAGACCGCGCTGCGCGAAGTTCGTCAATGGGCGGACGAAACCGGTGCCGCGCAGCAGGAGTGGGTGCGCCTGCACCTCGCCCGCGTGCACGCCAAGACCGAGTTCCTCAAGCTCATCAACTGGCGGATCGCGTCCGGCGGCGACGAGGCCCCGTCGCCCGCGGAGGCGTCCGCCACCAAGGTGTTCGGCACCGAGTTCGCCACCGAGGGCTACCGGCTGCTGATGGAGGTGCTGGGCGCCAACGGAATCGTGCGCACCGGCTCACCTGGAGCGCTGCTGCACGGCAGGGTCGAGCGCATGCACCGGTCGTCGCTGATCCTGACGTTCGGCGGCGGCACCAACGAGATCCAGCGGGACATCATCGCGCGCGTGGGCCTCGGCTTGCCCGCGGTGCCCCGATAAATCGCTTCGGTAGGGAGACGACGTGGACTTCACCTTGACCGAGGCGCAACGCGAACTCGCCGCGTTGACCCGCAAGATCCTCGATTCGTCGGACTCGCCGTGGCTCGACCTGGTGAAGTCCGGGGTCGTGCCGGAGCAGCCCGACGAGTTCGGCGTGCTGGAGCAGTGCTCGGTGCTGATCGAACTGGGCCGCGCCGTCTCCCCCGTGCCCTACCTGCCGGCGACGATCGCGGCGTCGGCGCTCGCAGAGTTCGGCACGACCGCGCAACGCGAACGCTGGCTGACACCCGGAACCGTGCTGTCCGTGGCGCTTTCGGAGGCCGACGGTGTGAAGACCACAGTTCCGTTCGCGAGCACGGCGGCCGCTTTCCTGGTGACACAAGGCGAACAGGTGTTCCTCGTCGAGGCGGACCAGCTGGAGATCACCCCGCAGGAACTGGTCGACGGCTCGGACGCGGGATCGTTCGCGCATTCCGGCGGGGAGCTGGTGCCCGGCCTCTCCCCTGGCTGGCTGATCACGAGGTACACGCTGGGGTTGTGCGCCCTGCAACTCGGCGTGACCGAACGCGCGCTGGAGTTGACGGCCGAGTACGCGCGGACCCGCGTGCAGTTCGACCGGTCGATCGGCAGCTTCCAGGCCGTGGCGCAACGGCTCGCTGATGCGTACATCGACGTCGCGGCCATCCGTTTGACGCTCTGGCAAGCGGCCTGGCGTCTCTCCGAAGGCCTGGACGCTTCCGAAGAGGTGGCCACCGCGAAGTTCTGGGCCGCCGACGCCGGGCACCGCGTCGCACACACCGCCGTGCACGTGCACGGCGGAACGGGCATCGACATGAGCCACGAGGTGCACAGGTACTTCACCGCGGCCAAGCGCAACGAGTTCGAGCTGGGCGGGGCGACCGCCCAGCTCCTCAAACTCAGTGCGACGTGGTGATCAGCCGCACCGGAACCACCGCGCGGGGTGCGAGCTCCCTCTGAAACCCTCGTAGGTACCGATCAGCACGCCCTCGTCGGTGACGTCGCCGTGGTAGGCCTGCGCGAACACGGGCTGCTTCTCCGAGTCGAACGCGAACCGGATGCCTTCCTGCCACAGACTCGCGACGCCGCTCGCGTAACCGAACACCAGGTGACCGCTGGCGGACCTGCCGGACGGCCACGTGCCGCCCTCCCAGGTCATGACCTGCTCGCCGGCGAGGTTCCACTCCCCGAGGCCGGACGAGGTGGGGTACAGCACCCGATCGTTGTCGAAGACCACCGGTGGACTCATGTCGGGCAGTTCCGCCTGCCGGCCGCTCACGACGTCGGTCACGAAGACCGACGTGCCCGCGACCTGCACGAGCTTGCCGTCGTCGCTGATGCCGACGGCCGGCCCGGACAGGAAGCCCTTCGCGGGTCCGTTGTGAGGCCACACCACGACCTGGCGGTCGTTCGGCGTGTCGCTCTTCCACACCTCACCGGCCACGTCACCGACGTTGTTGACGGCCTTCGCCTGAGAACTGTGACCGGCAGGGGTCTCCAGGATCTCGTAGGCACCGTCGCGGTAGAGGAAGGCCAGCGACCGCTGCTCGAGCAGGAGGTTCTGGCGGCCCACGACGAGCCCGCTGTCGTTCACGTCCCTGGGACGGACCGCGATCAGGTCCGATCCCGCGGAAGCCAGCCGGGTCAACGCGCCGTCGTCCCAGAGCAGCCCGCTCTCGCCGAAGTCCTCACCGACCTTCGCCTCGCCGACGATGAATCGGTTGCTGTCACTGCTCCCACTGGTCCTCGCGAACTCCGAGCCCTCCGGCACCGGCAGGTCGCGCGCGACCCACCGGCACGGCTCGGCCGACGCGTGCGGGGCCACGATCGTGGCCCCGAGCACCAACCCGCTGAAGAGCACGCCAAAAGCACGTCTCCGCATCATGTTCCCCCTAGCCCAGCCCCCAGGCATGGGAGAAACCATACGGCTCAGCGGGACAGCTTCGTCAGCCTCTCGACCGTCTCCCCGTACTCGCGAAGCAGATCCGCCATCACGTCCGCGACCGGGCGCACGTCGTTCATCCGCCCGACGATCTGCCCGACCGGCATCGACACCACGGACGGGTCGTCGGACCGGGCGATCCGCAGGTGCGCCTCGCTCACCAGGATGTTCTGCAACGGCATCGGCAACGGGTCCGGGGCGCCCGGCTCGGCCCACGCCTCGGTCCACCGCGTCTTCAGCAGCCGAGCGGGTTTGCCGGTGTAGACGCGGGTGCGGACGGTGTCACTGGAACCGGCGGCGAGCAACGCCTCCTTCGTGCTGGTGTTCCCCAGCGTGTACTCGGTCGTGGTGAGCCAGTACGAACCCATCCACACGCCGGAGGCGCCCAACGCCATCGCCGCGGCGGCCTGGCGTCCTGAGCCGATCCCACCGGCGGCGAGCACCGGGACGTCCACCGCGTCCACGATCTCCGGCACGAGCACCATCGACGCGACCTCACCGGTGTGGCCGCCGGCCTCGTAGCCCTGCGCCACCACGATGTCGACGCCGTTGGCCACGTGCCGGCGCGCGTGCTCCGCCTTGCCCGCCAGCGCGGCGACCGGAACTCCGGCCGCGTGCACCCGTTCGATGACGTCGGTGGGTGGTGAGCCCAGGGCGTTCGCAATGAGCCGGATCGGGTGTTCCAGCGCCACGTCGACGTGCGATCGAGCGACCGAGTGCAGCCAGCCGAGCACGCCCTCGCCGCCCTCGCCTTCGGGCAGCGGGGGCACGCCGAGCTTGAGCAGCGTCTGTTGCACGAACTCCTTGTGGCTCTGCGGAATGAGTCCGGCCAGGTCGATCTGCGTGCCTTCCTTCGGCACGGTGGCGGGCATGACGATGTCGACGCCGTACGGCTTGCCGTCGGTGTTCTCGTCCATCCACGTCAACGCGCGGTCGAGGTCTTCCGCGTCGTTGAACCGCACGCATCCGAGGACTCCGAGCCCACCCGCCCTGCTGATCGCCGCCGCGACGTGCTCGGACGGCGTGAAGCCGAAGACGGGGTGCTCGATGCCCAGCTCGTCACACAGGCTGGTGCGCATGGTCCTCCACGTGGCGCTTCGCCCACTGGTAGTCGGGTTTGCCGCTCGGGGTGCGGCCGATCTCGCCGACGAGCCACAACGACCGCGGCACCTTGTAGCCCGCCAGGGTCTCGCGCACGTGAGCGTCCAGTTCGGACAGTGTCGGCGTCGCGCCGTCGCGTGGCTGGATGATCGCGCCGACCCGTTGGCCGAGCAGGTCGTCCGGGATGCCGATCACGAGCGCGTCGAACACGTCCGGATGCGACTTCAGCACTCCCTCGACCTCTTCCGGGAACACCTTTTCGCCGCCGGTGTTGACGCAGGTGTTGCCGCGCCCCAGCAACGTGATGTCGCCGTCCTCCTCGAACCGGGCGAAGTCGCCGGGCACCGTGAACCGCTTGCCGTCGACCTCGACGAACATCCGCGCGGTCTTCTCGGGGTCCTTGTAGTAGCCGATCGGGATGTGCCCGCCGCGCGCCAGCTTGCCGATGACGCCGGGCACCGGTTCGAGCTTGTTGCCGTCCTCGTCGATGACGATGGTGTCCTCGTTGAGCTTCACCTTGGTGCCGTCGGTCTTCACGATCTCCTTGGGCACCGCGCCGATGCCGGTGGACCCGGTCTCGCTCGACCCGATCGACTCCAGCAGTGTCGTATGCGGCAGGAGCTCCTGGTACTGCCTCTTGACGGTGTAGGAGAACAGGGCGGCGCTGCTGTTGAGGATGAACAACGACGAGCCGTCGTAGGAGCCGCGCTGGAACTCCTCGATCAACGGCCGGCCCATCGCGTCGCCGGTGATGGCGGCGACCTGAACCTTTTCCCTTTCGATCACCTGCCAGATCTCGACGGGATCGAACTTGGGCACCAGCACCACCGTGCTGCCGCTGAACAACGCGCCGAGCACGGCCCACTGCGCCGCGCCGTGGATCAACGGCGGCAGGCACAGTCGCACCAGCCCGTAGTCCTTGCCGGACTTGGCCTGCTGCCACTCGTCCGTCAACCGCTCGCCGGTCACGAAGTCGATGCCGCCGCCGAGCGTGCGCCACACGTCCTCGTGCCGCCACATCACGCCCTTGGGCATGCCGGTCGTGCCGCCGGTGAACAGGATGTAGAGGTCGTCCGGGCTGCGCGGCTCGAAGTCCCGCTCGGGTGACTCCTCGGCCAGCGCGGTCTCGTAGTCGGCGCCGGCGAAGGATTCCTCCGTCTCGTCGTCGATCACGACCGAGTGGCCGGGGACGCCGACCTCCGCGACCAACGGCGAGTACCGCCGATCGTGTACGAGTGCCTTCAGATCCGCTTCCCCGAACAAGTACTGCAACTCGTTCTTGGTGTAGCGGTAGTTCACGTTGATGGCCACGGCGCGCAGCTTGAAGACCGCGAGCATGGCCTCGACGAGCTCGATCGAGTTGCGCGCGTAGAGCCCCACGTGCGCACCCTGTGTCACGCCGTTCTTTGCCAGGTGGTGAGCCAGTTTGTTGGCTCGCGCCTCAAGTTCGGCGTAGGTGACCCTCTTGGACCCGCACACGAGCGCGGTCCGGTCGGGCACGGTGTCGGCGGCGTGTTCAACGAGGTCTGCGACGTTGAGGGCCATGGTGAGCAAAGTAGAACGTGTTACTGTTCTCGACAATCCCCCGTGCGGTCAGACTCGATCCAGGAGGCGCGTGAATGACGACCACGACGGAACCACATGCGTTGGTGGACTTGGTCGGCAACGTCCTGGTCGTCACGATGAACCGCCCGGAGGTTCGCAACGCGTTGTCCGGCCCGATGCTGGCCATCATGCGCGAGGCGTGGGACCGGGTGGACTCCGATCCGGACGTGCGAGTCTGCATCCTCACCGGCGCGGGCGGCTCGTTCTGCGCGGGCGCGGACCTGAAAGCCATGACGTCCAACCACCCCAGCGAGAACGCCGGCAAGTTCGACTTCTCCGTCATCGAACCACTGCTGAAAGGTCGTCGATTGACGAAACCGCTCATCGCGGCGGTGGAAGGACCCGCCGTAGCGGGCGGCACGGAAATCCTGCAGGCGACGGACATCCGCGTGGCCGGCGAGAGCGCGCGGTTCGGCGTCTCCGAGGCGCGCTGGGGCCTGTTCCCGCTGGGCGGCTCGGCGGTCCGGCTGCCGCGCCAGATCCCGTACACGGTGGCGGCCGACCTTTTGTTGACAGGACGGCACATTCGCGCGGCCGAGGCCAAGGAGATCGGGCTGATCGGCCACGTGGTGCCGGACGGTCAGGCGCTGGACAAGGCCATGGAACTCGCCGCGTTGATCACGGCCAACGGGCCGATCGCGGTCCAGAAGATCCTGCAGACCATGCGGGAGACCGAGGCCATGCACGAGAACGACGGGTTCAAAGTGGACGCTCGACTGGGCATGGAGGTGTTCTCCAGCGAGGACGCCAAGGAAGGACCCCGCGCCTTCTCCGAGAAGCGCAAGCCGGAGTTCAAGGGCCGGTAGACAGCTCCCGAACCAATTCGTTCGTGCCCGTAACACTTCGCGGGACTGCTCCGATCTGCGTATCAACATCCGCGGTCCGGGGCAGGTGCAGGTCTTGAAACACTCCGATCAGTCGGCCGAGAACGACATCAGCGGGGATGTCCACGGCACGTCGTTGCAGGCCACGTCGATGGGTGACGTGTACCTCGGCGAGCCGGCCAGGCCCCGCTGGCTCAAGGCGGTGCAGTACCTGGCCGCGCCCGCGGTGGCGGTCGTCGCGGGTGCCACGCTGACGGTCGTCCAGCTGGTGTCGCCGAACGAACCGATCACCGAGACACCGGTGGCCGAGGCGAGCTCCGTCCCGGTGGAGAACGGCGCGACAACGCCACCGCCTTCCGCAGCCGTCGCGCAGGCTCCCACCCCCATGGCCGGTGCGAACCGGCCGGTGCCGTCCGCTTCGACTCCACGCACGGCCGGCGGCACCGCGGTCACCGCCGCGCCCACGACGACGAGCAAGGCCGCCGTGGCCGCACCACTGAGCACCGGCGTGCGGTTCAGCGGCGAGCTGCGGTTCGGCAGCTTCCACCTGGACCCCGCCACCCCGCGCGACGTGCCGGAGTCGAACGTCTGGGCACTCACCCCGACCCGCCTGCACGGCGATCCCGGCTACTGGCTGGCGGAGTGGCACAGCGACGGCGTGCCGGGGCACCAGGAGTGCGTGGCCCACCTCGGGACGAACGCCACGCTGGACGCGGACAACGTGGTCGTGGGCAGCCGGGTCTGCGGGAAGACCCCCGAGGGCCGGATCTTCCGGATCGACGTCACCGCGTTGGACGGCAGCGCGATCACCGGCCAGGTCACCGTGTGGGAGTCGGCCTGAACCTCGCCCGGCACGGGACGGACGTGGTTAGTGGTGTGGCTCAGAACATTGCCGGGGGAATTCGCGGTCAGACGGGTGCATCGTGGTGCCGCCCCCACGTTCTCGTAATGGTTGTACGGGGGCGTGGGGGCGGTGCCGCGAGGCGCCCTGCTGAGCGCGAATTCCCCCGGCAACGTTCTGAGTCACGCCACTAGCATCGGATTCGTGAGACCTGTCGTCATCGTCGACCTCGACGACTGCCTGATCCCGGACGGCGCCGCCGCGCGTGCCGCCATCGCCGCCGTGCTGGACGAGTTCGCGATCACCGCGACCGAGCAGGCCGTCGACGCGGTGCTGGCCGCCGCCCGCCGGGAGTGGCGCGAGAACCGGCAGATCACCCATCGCGAGGTCGAACGGGTCGCGTCCTGGGAGGCGCTCTGGGCGGACTTCCACGAACTGCCGATGCCGCCCGAGACCGTGCGGGCGTTGGTGGGCAACGACGTGCGGGCGTGGCGGCTCGCTCTGGACGACCTGGGAAGTGCCGCCGACGCCGCAGAAGCCGCGTTGGCGTTCCGCAGGCTGCGCAGGGCTTTGGTGCGACCGTTCCCCGGTGTGGAGTCCGCATTGGACTCGCTGCGCGAACGCCACGAGCTGTGGCTCGCCACGGACGGCTGCCGGTCGCTCCAGCGCGCGAAGATACAGCTGTCCGGGCTGGGCGACCGGTTCGAGCGGGTGTTCGTCTCCGGTGAGGTCGGGCACCCGAAGGGCACCGCCGAGTTCACCGCGGCCGTCCGCACCGCGCTGACGGACGGCCGGACGGTATGTCTTGTCGCGGGCGACAGCACGACCACCGATCTCCTGCTCGCGGAGACCGGTGGCTGGCCGTTCGTGCAGATCACCGACGAGGTGCGGTTCGCGGACGTGCCCGCCCTCTGCCGCTGTTCCTAGACGTCGTTGGCCGCGATGTACCCGAACGTCATGGCGGGCCCGATCGTCGACCCCGCCCCGGCGTAGCTGTGCCCCATCACGGCCGAACTGACGTTGCCCGCCGCGTACAGCCCGGGAATCACCGAACCGTCCGGCCGCAGCACGCGCGCCCGCGCGTCGGTGACCAGGCCGCCCTTCGTGCCGAGGTCGCCGGGCACGATCTTGAAGGCGTAGAACGGCGGCGCCCACAACGGCGCGAGGCACGAGTTCGGGAAGACCGCGGGGTCCGTGTAGTAGTGGTCGTAGGCGCTGTCGCCGCGCTTGAAGTCGGGGTCGCGGCCCGTCATGGCCTGGCCGTTGAACCGGCTGACGGTCGACTTCAGGTTCGTCCCCGGGACGCCGATGGCCGAGGCCAGGCCGTCCAGGGACCAGTTCTTCACGACAGCGCCGGACTGGTACCAGCCGTCGGGCAGCGGCAGGGTCGGTGCCACGTCGGCGAACAGGTACCTGTTGCGGTAGTTCTGGTCCACGACGAGCCAGGCCGGGATGCACGGGTCGGCGGCGTTCTTGTCGTACATGACGTGCACGACGTCGCTGTAGGGCGCGGCCTCGTTGACGAACCGCTTGCCCGCCGCGTTGATCATCAGACCGCCGGGGAGCGTGCGTTCGGCGAGGCAGAAGTACGGGGAACCCGGCGTCGGGATGGCAGGGCCCCACCAGGCGTCGTCCATCAGGTCGAGCGCGGCGCCTGCGCGTTGGCCGGCGCGGTGGCCGTCGCCGGTGTTCTCCTTCGCGCCGACCGTCCACTGCGTACCGATCGGCTGGCGCTGGTACTGGGCACGCATCGCCGCGTTGTGCTCGAAGCCGCCGGAGCCCATGATCACGCCTCGGCGGGCACGCACCACGCCCCGTGACGTCAGCACTCCCTTGACGGCGCCGTTCTCCACGACCAGGTCTTCGAGGCCGGTGTTGAGCCACACCGGGACGTTCGCCTGCTGCAGCCCCGCCCGCAGACCACCGGCCAGCGCCTGACCCATCGTCAGAGGTTTCTGGCCGGCGAGAGCGGCTGCCGTGCCTCGCGCCAAGGCCGCCGCGGCCGTGGCTGCGCCCTTCGCGTTGACCAGGGCCAGCGCCAGCCACTTGTAGTCGGCGCCGTAGATGACCATGCCCGCCGGGGTGGCGAGGTAGGGCGCGTTCAGGTTCGCGAGTTCGGCACCGAGGATCCGGCCGTCGATCATCTCGGGCTCGATCGAGCGGCCCTTCGCGATGCCACCTGGGTATTCCGGGTAGTAGTCGCTGTAGCCGTCCATGTGCCGGAACCTCAGTGGACTGTTGCGCATGACGAACGAGATCATCTGCGGCCCGTGGGACAGGTAAGCCTGTTGCCGCACCAACGGGATGTCGCCGACGACCGCCGCCATGTACTGCGCGGCCTTCGCGGGCGTGTCCGGGATGCCGGCCGCGAGGATGACCTCGTTGTTGGGGATCCAGATGCCGGCACCGGACCGGGCGGCGGAACCGCCGTAGGTCGGCGCCTTCTCCACGACCACGCAGCTCAGTCCGCGCTTGGCCGCGGTGAGCGCGGCGGTCATGCCGGCCGCGCCGGCGCCGACCACCACGACGTCGAACTCGCCGAGGTCGGCGGAGGCCGGCGACGGTTTGACGAGTCCGGAGGCCAGTGCGAGACCGGCTCCGGCGAGCACCTGACGGCGGTTCAGGTTCACGGGTTCACTCCAGACATCGTCTTCCGGTGGTCCCAGCTGGCGGTCTTGGTCGGACGGAAGATCACGGCGGCGCGCCTCGACATGGCCTTGCGCAACGCCTCACGAGCATCGGGATCGTCGCCGACCTCGCCGAAGTTGCGCGCCACCACGGCGTCCACGACAGGGCCGAGCTCGGTGAACTCGGTGACGCCCTCCATGTGCACGCCGCGCAACTGGTCGTAGGTCTTCCCCGCCTCGGCCAGCACGCTGCACCGCGGATCCCGTTGCAGGTTCACGATCTTCTGCGACTTGCGGTCGGTGCAGAACACGAGTGCGCCGTCCACCCACGCGAACCACATCGGTGCGAGGTGCGGCAACCCGTTGCGGCCGATGGTGGCCACGATCAACGTCTTCTGCTCACCCAGAAAAGCCTCGACCTCTTCGGCCGACATCTTGATCGCGTCACGCACGGTCGCGCAGCTTTCGCTTGTACAGCTTGCCGTTCGGGTCGCGCGGCAACTCAGCCATGTACTCGATCGTGCGCGGCAGCTTGAACTTCGCGAGCCTCGAACGCGCGAACTCCAGGATCTCCTCCGTCAACGCCTCCGAAGCCTCAACGCCATCGGCGGGCTGCACGACGGCCTTGATCGCCTCGCCCCAGTCCGGATGCGGCACACCGAACACGGCCACGTCCGCGACCTTGGGATGGCAGATGAGCTCGCCCTCGATCTCCGCGGGGTAGATGTTCACACCACCGGAGATGATCATGTCGTTCTTGCGGTCGCACAGGAACAGGTAGCCGTCCTCGTCGAGATACCCGATGTCCTGCAACGTGAACAGCTTCCCCACGCGCGCGGCACGGGTCTTCTCCGCGTCCTTGTGGTACTCGAAGGTCGCGTCGCCCATCCGCATGTAGACCAGGCCCTGCTCACCGACCGGCAGCTCGGTGCCGTCCTCGCCCAGGATCTTGATCTCCGACGTCGGCCAGGGCAGCCCGACGGAACCCGGTTTGCGCAGCCATTCCTGCGCGGTGATCGCGGTGCCTCCGCCCTCGGTCGCCGCGTAGTACTCGATCACGACCGGCCCCCACCAGTCGAGCATCCGGCGCTTGACCTCCAGGGGGCAGGGCGCCGCACCGTGGATCATCGCGCGCAGCGAACCCATGTCGTACTTGGCTTTGACGTCATCCGGCAGCGCCAGGAGCCGATGGAACTGGGTCGGCACCATGTGGCTGTGGGTGACCTTGTGCCGTTCGATCAGCCGCAACATGTCCTCGGGCGCCCAGTGGTCCATCAGGACGGCGGCGTGGCCGAGCTGGATCGAGATGACGACGAAGTTCAGCACCGCCGTGTGGTAGAGCGGTGACCCGCACAGGTGCACGTGCCCGTCGTGCGGCTTGATCCCGAAGATGCCGAAGAACCAGGGGGCGGACGGCGGCACGACGTCGGGGTCGGCGCCGGTCAACGGCCTGCGCACACCCTTGGGCCGGCCGGTCGTGCCGGAGGTGTAGAGCATCGGCGACCCGGTGGTGCGCCCCTCGGGACGGCCTTCCTCTCCCGCACCGAGTTTGGCCAGCGGCTCGAAGTCCGGGATGTCCCCGACCGCGAACCGCGCGGTGGCGGGCAAGCTGGCCGAAGCCTCCACCGCGGCGGCCGCGAACCGTTCGTGCGCGACGAAAGCCTTCGCTCCGCTGTCCTGCACGAGGTACCCGACCTCGGCCCCGGTCAGGTGCCAGTTGGCCATCACGACGTAGAGGCCGGTCTGGAAGGCGGCGAAGTACACCGACACCAGGTCGGCGCTGTTGGGCAGCATCAGCACGATGCTGTCGCCGGGTTCGAGGCCCAGGGCCCGGAACCCGCGTCCGTAGCGGTTCGCGGCGTCCGCGAGCTCCGAGTAGGTGATCTCTCGACCACTCGGATCGACCAGCGCGGTCAGGTCCGGCTGATCGGCGGCGATGTTCCAGAGTCCTGTGACCACACCCTCAAAGTAGAACGCGTTTCACCTACTGACAAGCCTCCGACAAGGCCTTGATCGAGGCAACGTCGCGGCATCCGACGAGCAGCGTCGTGACGCCCGCCTTCTCCCAGCGGCGAACCTCGTCGCGGACGTGCTCGGCGGTGCCGACGATGCTGATCTCGGCCACCAGCTCGTCCGGAACCACTTGCGCCGCCTCGTCCTTGCGGCCCGCCTGGAACAGCTCGCCGACGTCCCGGACGACCTCGCCGTATCCCATGCGGGTGAACACCTCGGCGTGGAAGTTCATCCCCGGCGCGCCCATTCCGCCGATGTACAAAGCGACGAACGGCTTCAGCATGGCGCGCACGGACGCCGGATCGTCCGTCACCACGACCTGACACGTGGCAGCGACCTCGAAGTTCTCCCTGCTACGACCCGATTTCGCGAACCCCTCGTCCAGCCACTCGTCGTACATGCCGGCGAGCCGCGGCGCGTAGTAGATGGCGAGCCACCCGTCCGCGATCTCCGACGTCAGCGCGACGTTCTTCGGACCCTCCGCACCGAGCCAAATGGGCAGGTCAGCGCGCAGCGGGTGGGTGATGGGCTTCAACGGCTTGCCCAGCCCCAGCGCACCGGGCCCCTGATAGGGCAACGGGTAGTGCGGGCCGTCGTTGCGGACCGGCGCCTCGCGGGCCATCACCTGCCGCAGGATCGACACGTACTCCCTGGTCCTGGCCAGGGGTTTCGCGAACGGCCGTCCGTACCAGCCCTCCACGACCTGCGGCCCGGACACGCCCAGACCGAGCACGAACCGGCCGCCGGAGAGGTGGTCCAGGGTCAGCGCGTGCATCGCGCAGGCAGCCGGTGTGCGGGCCGACATCTGCACGACGGACGTGCCGAGCCGCACGCGCGAAGTCTCGGATCCCCACCACGCCAGCGGGGTGAACGCGTCCGACCCCCACGCCTCGGCGGCGAACACCGCGTCGAAGCCGAATTCCTCCGCCGCCGCCACGAGTTCGGCGGCGTTCTGAGGCGGACCGGCGCCCCAGTACCCGAGCTGCAGACCGAGCTTCATGCCCTCATCTTGCCACCATTTCGAGAACCTGTTTCACTTTGATCTGTGACTCGGCCGCTGAGTGCTCCGCTCGACGTTGGCTTCGACTACACGCGCTCGCTCGGCCCGACGCTGGGCCGGTTCCTCTCGGATCTTCGCCGCCGCAAGGTGACCGGGATCCGGGGCAGTGACGGGCGCGTGCACGTTCCACCGCTCGAGTACGACCCCGTGACCGCCGAACGTCTCCACGAGTTCGTGGACGTGACGGCGACCGGTGTCGTGCGCGGGTGGTCGTGGATTCCCGAACCCCTCGAAGGACAGCCGCTCGACCGGCCGTTCGCTTGGGCGCTCATCCAGCTCGACGGCGCGGACACCTCGTTGCTGCACGCCGTCGACGCCGGTTCGCCGGACCAGATGGCGACCGGAACACGCGTGCGCGCAAGGTGGCGTCCGGAACGGGTCGGCGCGATCACCGACATCGAGTGCTTCGAGATCTCCGACGAGCCCGCCGACGAACCTGTCGACGCGGAAGCCGTCACGATGGTCACGACACCGGTGAACCTGCACTACACGCACTCGGCGTCGCCGACGGAGGACCCGTTCCTGCGCGGCCTCATGGAAGGCAGGCTGATCGCGCAGCGCTGCCCGGTGTGCGAGAAGGTCTACTTCCCGCCGCGCCCGGCCTGCCCCGTGGACGGCGTTCCGACGACGGACCAGATCGAACTGTCCGACCGCGGCACCATCACGACGTACTGCGTGGTCAACGTGCCGTTCCTCGGCCAGCGCATCCCGCCGCCGTACGTCTCGGCGTACGTGCTGCTCGACGGCGCGGACATCCCGTTCCTGCACCTGCTGCTCGGCGTCGCACCGGAGGACGTCCGGATGGGCATGCGCGTGGAGGCGGTCTGGAAGCCGCGCGAGGAGTGGGGCCCGACGATGCAGAACATCGACCACTTCAGGCCGTCCGGTGAGCCGGACGCGCCCTTCGACTCCTACTCCCAGCACCTGTGAGGCTCGCGTGCGTGACATTGCGGTAGTCGGCTTCGCGCAGACGCCCTGCGTGCGCGAGACCGACGGCACCACCAACGGTGTCGAGATGCTGGTGCCGATCTTCCACGAGGTGCTCGGCGGGCTCGGGCTCACCAAGACCGACATCGGGTTCTGGTGCTCCGGGTCCTCTGACTACCTGGCCGGGCGCGCGTTCTCGTTCGTCTCCGCGGTCGACGCGATCGGCGCCTTCCCGCCGATCGCCGAGTCGCACGTCGAGATGGACGCGGCCTGGGCGCTGTACGAGGCGTGGGTGAAGCTGCTCTGCGGTGAGATCGACACCGCCCTGGTCTACGGCTTCGGCAAGTCGTCGGCAGGTCAGCTGCGGCGGGTCATGGCCATGCAGCTCGACCCCTACCTCGTGACGCCGCTGTGGCCGGATTCCCTTGGCCTGGCCGGAATCCAGGCGCGGATGGGCATCGAGAACGGACTGTGGGACGAACGCGCGATGGCCGCAGTGGCCGCGCAGAGCCGTTCCGCCGCCCTCTCGAACCCCCTCGCCCAGCTGTCCGGCGAGGTCGACGCCGACGAGTTGCTGACCTTGCCGTACGTCGCGGATCCGTTGCGCCGTCACGACTGCGCGCCGATCACCGACGGTGCCGCGACGATCGTGCTGGCGGCCGGCGACAAAGCCCGCGAGCTGTGCGAACGACCGGCGTGGATCACCGGGTTCGAGCATCGGACGGACTCGCCGTCGTTCGGCACGCGCGACCTCACCACGTCGCCGTCGGCGGTGGCCGCGGGCAAGGCGGCGGGCACCGACGGCGTCCAGGTGGCGGAGCTGCACGCGCCGTTCACCCACCAGGAGATCCTGCTGCGCCAGGCACTCGGGCTCGGCGACGACGTGACCGTGAACCCGTCCGGCGGAGTGCTGGCGGGCAATCCGATGTTCGCGGCCGGGCTGGCACGGATCGGCGAGGCGGCCCGCCGGATCCACGACGGCTCGGCGACCAAGGTCCTCGGGCACGCCACCAGTGGCCCACTGCTCCAACAGAACCTCGTCTGCGTGATGGAAGGGCGGCAGTGATGCGACCGGCAGCAGTGGTCGGCGTCGGCCAGACGCACCACGCCGCGAAGCGCCTCGACGTGTCGATGGCGGGCTTGTGCCGTGAGGCGATCGACCGCGCGATGGCCGACGCCGGCGTGGACTGGTCCGACATCGACGCCGTGGTCCTCGGCAAGGCGCCGGACCTGTTCGAGGGCGTGATGATGCCCGAACTGTTCCTCGCCGACGCCCTGGGCGCGGTCGGAAAACCATTGCTGCGCGTGCACACCGCCGGTTCGGTCGGCGGCAGCACGGGCAACGTGGCGGCGTCGCTCGTCCAGTCCGGCGTGCACAACCGCGTACTGGCCGTGGCGTTCGAGAAGCAGTCCGAGTCGAACGCGATGTGGGCGCTGTCCGTCCCGACGCCGTTCACCATGCCGGTGCACGCGGGTGCGGGCGGCTACTTCGCACCGCACGTGCGCTCGTACATCCGCCGAGCCAGCGCTCCCGAGCACATCGGCGCGATGGTCGCGGCCAAGGACCGGCGCAACGGCGCCAAGAACCCCTACGCGCACCTCAAACAACCGGACATCACCGTCGAGTCGGTGCAGGCCTCCACCATGCTGTGGGACCCGATCCGCTACGACGAGACGTGTCCGTCGTCGGACGGTGCCTGCGCGGTGGTGATCAGTGCGGAACCCACGTCGGGCCAGGCCGCCTGGATCCGCGCGGCCGCGATGCGCACCGAGCCCACGACGTTCGCCGGACGCGACCAGGTCAACCCGCAGGCCGGTCAGGACGCGGCTCGCGCGCTGTGGAAGCAGGCGGGCATCACCGACCCGCTGTCCGAAGTGGACGCCGCCGAGATCTACGTGCCGTTCTCCTGGTTCGAGCCGATGTGGCTCGAGAACCTCGGCTTCACCGACATCGGCCAGGGCTGGAAGCTCACCGAGGCCGGCGAGACCGAGATCGGCGGGCGCCTGCCGGTGAACCCGAGCGGCGGCGTGCTCTCGTCCAACCCGATCGGCGCCTCCGGTCTGCTGCGCTTCGCCGAAGCCGCCATGCAGGTCATGGGCACCGCGGGAGACCACCAGGTCGACGGCGCGCGGGTCGCGCTGGGCCACGCGTACGGCGGCGGTTCGCAGTTCTTCGCCATGTGGGTCGTAGGATCGGAGAAGCCGTGAAGTTCACCGTCGGTATCGCCATGAGCCCGCTCGACCAGCTGACCGAGCTGGCCCAGTGCGCCGAGGAGTGCGGCTACGCCTCGATCGCGCTGCCGGACTCGCTCTTCTTCTCGGAGAAGGTGTCCGCGGACTACCCGTACACCCCGGACGGTTCCCGCATGTGGAACGCCGACACCCCGTGGGTCGACCCGTTCGTCGCCGCCGCAGCGATGGGCGCCGTGACGTCCCGGATCAACTTCTACACGCAGGTCCTGAAACTGGGCTCCCGCAACCCACTCCTGCTGGCCCGCCAGGTCGGGTCGGTCGCGCACATGACCGGCAACCGGTTCGGGTTCGGCGTCGGACTCGGCTGGTCGCCGGAGGAGTTCGAGTGGTGCGGCGTGCCGTACAAGAACCGCGGCCCGCGCGTGGACGAGATGATCGACGTGCTGAAGCTCGTGCTCGGCGGCGGGATGGTCGAGTACCACGGCGACTACTTCGACTTCGACCGGCTGCAGATGTCGCCGGCCCCCACGTCGCCGGTGCCGTTCTACGTCGGTGGCCACTCCGCCGCCGCGTTGAAGCGCGCGGCCCGCGTCGGTGACGGCTGGACGTCGGCAATGATCAAGTTCGAGGAGCTCAAGTCGGTCATCGCGCAGCTCGACGACCTCGGCTGCTTCGAAAGGCCGTTCGAGATCCAGGCCGTGTGCATCGACCGGTTCGGGCTCGACGGCTACAAGCAGCTCGACGAGATCGGCGTGACCGACACGATCGTCGTGCCGTGGCTGTTCTACGGCGTCGGCTTCGACGGCAGCCTGCAGGCCAAGAAGGACGGACTTCGGCGCTTCGCCGACGAGGTGATCGGAGAGTTCGCGTGACCGCAGTTACCTGGACGGCGTCCAAGACCGAAACCCCCGCCCGCGTGGCGTCCTGGCGTTCGATGGAGGCCGTGTCGAGCGGTCTCAAGGAAGACTGGCTGGCCCTGTTCGCCGAGGACGCCGTCGTCGAGGACCCGGTGGGCCCGTCGATGTTCGACGCCGAGGGCAAGGGCCATCACGGCAAGGAGGCGATCGCCGCCTTCTGGGACCTCGCGATCGCCAACGTCGAACGCTTCGAGTTCGCGATGCACGACTCGTTCGCGGCCGGTTCCGAGTGCGCCAACGTGGGCACGATCAGCGCGTTCCTGCCCGGCGGGGCGCGTGTGGACACCGAGGGCGTGTTCGTCTACAACGTGGGCGAGGACGGGCTGATCAAGTCGATGCGGGCGTTCTGGGAGACGGAACGGGCGATGGCCACCCTGCGCGTCGAGTCGTAGCGGACATGAGTGAGGGCCCCTCCGCGACACCGGAGGGGCCCTCGGTCTTTCTCACGAGTACTGGACTCGGAACTCCTTGATCCCGTTCAGCCAGCCCGAACGCAGCCTGCGCGGCTCCGCGACCTGCTTGATGTTCGGCATGGCGTCGGCGATCGCGTTGAAGATCAGGTCGATCTCCAGGCGGGCCAGGTTCGCGCCGATGCAGAAGTGCGCGCCGCTGCCGCCGAACCCGAGGTGCGGGTTGGGGTCGCGCAGGATGTCGAACTTCTGCGGGCTGTCGAAGACGTCCTCGTCGAAGTTCGCCGAGGAGTAGAACATGCCGACCCGCTGGCCCTGCTTGATCTCCACGCCGCTCAGTTCGGTGTCGGCCATCGCGGTGCGCTGGAACGACACGACCGGGGTGGCCCAGCGGACGATCTCGTCGCCGGTGGTGGTGGGCCTGGAGTCCTTGTACAGCTCCCACTGCTCGGGGTGGTCGAGCAACGCCTTCATGCCGTGCGTGATGGCGTTGCGCGTGGTCTCGTTGCCGGCCACGGCGAGCAACAGCACGAAGAAGCCGAACTCCTCCGACGCGAGCCCTGCGCCGTCCACGTCCGCCTGGACGAGCTTGGTGACGATGTCCTGGCGCGGGCACTTGCGGCGGTCCTCTGCCATCGTCCACGAGTAGCCGAGCAGTTCCGTGGCGGCGGTGAGCGGTTCGATCTCGAACTCTGGGTCGTCGTAGGCGATCATCTGGTTGGACCAGTCGAAGATCTTGCGGCGGTCGTCCTGCGGGATGCCGATCAGCTCCGCGATGGCCTGCAACGGCAGTTCGCACGCGACGTCCGAGACGAAGTCGCCGGTGCCCTTGTCCAGCGCCTCCGCCACGATCCGCTCTGCTCGTTCGGCCAGCGCGTCACGCAGGCTGTTCACGGCTCGGGGCGTGAACCCGCGCGAGACGATCGCGCGCTGTTTCGTGTGCGTCGGCGGGTCCATGTTGAGCAGGAGCAGCCGCTGCATCTCGATGTTGTCGCGCGGCATGTCGTCCTTGAACCGGATGATCGCCGTGTTCTCGCGGCTGGAGAACAGCTCGCTGTTGCGCGAGACCTCCTTGACGTCGTGGTGCTTCGTCACCACCCAGAAGCCCTCGTCGGGGAACCCGCCCTTGCCCAGCGGCTTGGAGTTCCACCAGATCGGCGCGGTCTGGCGCAGTTCGGCGAACTCCTCGAACGGCAGCCGGCTCGCGTACATGTCGGGGTCGGTGAAGTCGAAGCCTTCCGGGATGCGCGGCTTGCTCACAGGCACCTCCTAGGTGGAACGCGTTCTATCCGATTCAAACACGGTTGCGCCTTGTGTTGAAGCCCCCATGCGGCCAATCTGGAGCCATAGAGGAACGTGTTCTAGTTTCCAGGAGGCTCGCGTGGGCAGTCCGGTGATCGTGGGAGCGGTGCGCACGCCCATCGGCAGGCGCAACGGCTGGTTGTCCGGCCTGCACGCCGCCGAGCTCCTCGGTGCGGCACAACGAGGTCTTCTTGACAGGACGGGTCTCGATCCGTCCACTGTCGAACAGGTCATCGGCGGCACCGTCACCCAGGCGGGCGAGCAGTCGAACAACATCACCAGGACGGCCTGGCTGCACGCGGGCCTGCCGCAGACCACCGGCTGCACCACCGTCGACGCCCAGTGCGGCTCGGCCCAGCAGTCCACGCACCTCATCGCGGGTCTCATCGCGGCGGGCGCCATCGACGCCGGCATCGCGTGCGGGGTCGAGGCGATGAGCCGGGTGCCGTTGCGCAGCAACATCGGCGAGACCGGCATGCCACGTCCCGACTCGTGGACCATCGACCTGCCCAACCAGTTCGTGGCCGCCGAACGCGTCGCGGAACGGCGTGGCATCGGACGCGAGGAGGTCGACCGGTTCGGCGTCCAGTCGCAGAACCGCGCTCGGGCGGCGTGGGCGGCGGGCCGGTTCACCGCCGAGGTGGTTCCGGTGAAGGTCGGCGAGGAACTCGTGGACACCGATCAGGGCCTGCGGGAGACCTCGCTCGAAGCGTTGGCGGCGTTGAAGCCCGTCGTGCCGGACGGCGTGCACACGGCCGGGACCTCGTCGCAGATCTCGGACGGCGCGTCCGCGGTGATGGTCGTGGACGAGGAGTTCGCACGGGCGCACGGGCTCAAGCCGCGCGCACGGATCGTCACGCAGTGCCTGGTCGGATCAGACCCGTACTACCACCTGGACGGGCCGGTCGACGCCACCGCGCGGTTGCTGAAGCGCAGCGGGATGAAGATGGCGGACATCGACCTGTTCGAGGTCAACGAGGCGTTCGCGTCCGTCGTGCTGTCGTGGGCGGCGGTGCACCGGCCGAACCTGGACCGGGTCAACGTCAACGGCGGCGCCATCGCGATCGGTCACCCCGTGGGCAGCTCCGGAACGCGGTTGATCACGACCGCGCTGCACGAGCTGGAGCGCAGGGACGCTTCCACCGCGTTGATCACGATGTGCGCGGGCGGCGCCATGGCGACCGGCACGATCATCGAACGGATCTGAGGTCCTCGACCGGATACGGAGTCCGCCGGCTCTCGTGCTGGAACCGGCGGTAGAAGTCCTTCATCACCGCGGCGACGTCGTTGTGGCGGTGCAGGACCGCCGCGACCCGTGGCGGAACTCCCTGCGAGCGCAGCTGGTACGCGAACCACATCACCAGGTGCGTGACGGTGTAGTGGCGGTCGTAGTCCTGGTTCTCGGCGAAGAACGCGATCTCCTCCCCGGACAGGTCGAACCGGGAGGAGATCGCGAGGCCGTAGTCGGCGAAGTACAGGCGTTCGCCGTCGGTCAGGATGTTCTGGAAGTGGCCGTCGAAGTGCAGCAGGCCGCGGGAGTTCATGAACTCCACCCCGGCCGCCATCTCGCGTTCGACCATCTCGCAAGCGCTTTCGAGGTCTTCCTGGCTGTTCAGCCAGTCGTGCAGGTTGTGCGGGAAGCACTCCAGGAACAGCGTGATGCTCGCGGTGGACTCCCGCAACGCCTCGATGCGGGGCCTCACCTCCGGTCCCCAGTAGTCGACCGCCCTGTCCAGTTCCTCGGGAAGTTCCTGGGCCGACGGCAGGACCCGCCAGTGGTACGTCAGCGGAAAGCCCTCGTGCTCACCCGCCAGCACCCAGTCCGTCGTCATGGTGTGCACGGCCAGCTCACGCCAGGCGCCGAAGCCCGCCGACCCGACCAGCCCGACGCCGTAATGGGCGTGCACGGGCAGGTCGTAGAGGTTCGCCGTCGATCCGGCGTGCCGCAGCTCCAGGTCCGTCAGCGGCAGCCGCTTCACGAAGACCGGGATCCCGCCGACGTCCGCCACCGCCGTCGGCCCGCCGATTCCCGCCCCTCTCGGTTCGGCGCGGTCCACCAGTTCACCGAGTTCGCGGTCGCTGAGCTGCGACAAGGCTGCCGAGACGGTCCTGTAGGAGTCCAGACGGGTCACATGATCGAAGTTACTCGGCTCCGTAGACCGGCGTCGGGTGATCGTCGGCGACCAGCTTGCGGACGACGCTGCCCAGCTCGTCGGGCGACCAGCGCTCGCCCTTGTCGACCTCCGGCCCGCGCTGCCAGCCGTGCACGACGCAGACGCGGCCGCCGTCGACCTCGAACATCCGCCCGGTCACGTCCCCGGCCTCCTCGCTGCCGAGCCACACGACCAGCGGCGAGATGTTCTCCGGGGCCATCGCGTCGAACCCGTCCTCCGGCGCCGCCATCATGGTCGCGAACGTCGCCTCGGTCATCCGGGTGCGGGCGGCGGGGGCGATCGCGTTGACGGTGATCCCGTAGCGGGCCAGTTCGGCGGCCGCCACCAGGGTCATCGAGGCGATGCCCGCCTTGGCCGCCGAGTAGTTCGCCTGCCCGACGCTGCCGAAGATCCCGGCGCCGGACGACGTGTTGATCACCCGGCCGCTGACGGCGCCCCCGGCCTTGTGCACAGCACGCCAATGCGCGGCGGCGTGGTGCAGCGTGGCGAAGTGGCCCTTCAGATGAACACGGACGACCTCGTCCCACTCGTCCTCGGCGCAGCTCACGATCATGCGGTCGCGCACGATGCCGGCGTTGTTGACGAGCACGTCCAGTCCGCCGAACTCCGACACCGCGGCATCGATCAGCCGTTTCGCACCTGCCCAGGTGCCGACGTCGTCGGTGTTGACGACGGCCCTCGGCCCGATCAGCTCCGCCACCTCGCCCGCGACCGCCGCGGACAGGTCGTTCACCACGACCCGCGCGCCAGCCGCGCCGAACGCCAGCGCGTGGGCGCGGCCGATGCCCCGCCCGGCCCCTGTCACGATCACAACCCGGTTCATGAAGAGCCCCCATCGGCAGCGGTCAGGAACGCGGGTGCCTCTCCCCCGCCGTGCACGACCAAGGTCGCGCCGCTGACGTAGGACGCCAGCGGTGAAGCCAGGAACACCGCACACGCGCCGACCTCGTCCGGCGACGCGAGACGCCCCAACGGCACGGTCTTCGCCACGGCCTCGATCCCGGCCTCGGAGCCGTAGTGCAGATGCGACTGCTCCGTGCGCACCAGGCCCACGGCCAACGCGTTGACCCGCACCTTCGGCGCCCATTCGACGGCCAGCGACGAGGTCAGGTTGTCGAGCCCGGCCTTCGCGGCACCGTAAGCGGCGGTTCCGGGCGACGGACGCCGTCCGCTGACGCTGCTCACGTTCACGATCGACCCGCCGGAATCCTGCTTCCGCATGACCTCGTTCGCCGCCTGGGAAACCAGCAGGGGCGCCAGCAGGTTCAGCTCGACGATCTTGGCGTGGAACCGCGGCGAGGCCTTGTCCGCCAACGCGAACGGCGCCCCACCGGCGTTGTTGACCACGACGTCGAGCCGGCCGTGCTCGGCGACGATCCCGGACACCAAAGCGCCGACCTGATCGGCATCCCGCACGTCACAAGGCACGAACGACGCCCCGTCGACCTCCGCGGGACGCCGAGCACACGTCACGACGACGGCCCCGGCCGAGAGAAACGCACGGGTGATGCCGAGACCGACACCCCGCACGCCGCCCGTGACGAGGACGACTGCTCCGTCGAGGTCCAGTTCCACCAGCACCTACCCCGCTCGCTCCGGCACTGCTAAGTTACCAAGCAATCGCTTGGTTCGGAAGGCGGCTCCATGGGAATCTCCAGCAGCCACACCGAAAACGGCATCATCGAGGTCACCGTCGACTATCCCCCGGTGAACGCCATCCCGTCGCAGGGCTGGTTCGAGCTGGCCAAGGCCATCACGGCCGCGGGTGAGGACCCGGACGCCCGCGTGGTGATCCTGAGGGCCGAGAACCGCGGCTTCTGCGCGGGCGTCGACCTGAAGGAGATCCAGCGCGCCGAGGACTACAACGCCCTGGTCGCGGCCAATCGTGGGTGTGCCAAGGCTTTCGCGGCCGTGTACGACTGCGAGGTGCCGGTGATCGCCGCGGTGAACGGGTTCTGCCTCGGTGGCGGCGTCGGGCTGGTCGGCAACGCGGACATCATCGTCGCGTCCGACGACGCCACGTTCGGGCTGCCCGAGGTAGATCGAGGTGCACTCGGCGCGGCCACGCACCTGGCCCGGCTCGTGCCGCAGCACCTGATGCGGACGCTTTACTACACGGCCCGCAACGTCAGCGCGCAAACCCTGCACCACCACGGCAGCGTCGTCGAGGTCGTGCCGCGCGCACAGCTCGACGACGCGGCGCGCGAGATCGCCAAGGAGATCGCGAAGAAGGACACGTCGGTGATCCGCGCGGCCAAGGAGGCCATCAACGGCATCGACCCGCAGCGCGTGCACCAGAGCTACCGCTTCGAGCAGGGCTTCACCTTCGAACTGAACCTCACCGGCGTGTCGGACCACGCCCGGCAGGCCTTCCTGGACGGAAACCATGCGCGACAAGCGAATGACAGCTGACGAGGTCGTCGGCGAGATCAAGGACGGGATGACCGTCGGCATCGGCGGCTGGGGCTCGCGGCGCAAGCCGATGACCCTGCTCAAGACGTTGCTTCGATCCGAGGTCAAGGATCTGACGGTCGTGACCTACGGCGGCGCGGACGCAGGGTTGCTGTGCGCGGCGGGCAAGGTGCGCAAACTGGTCTACGGCTTCGTCTCGCTCGACTCGATCCCGTACGACCCGTGGTTCAAACGGGCGCGAGAGACCGCCGCGATCGAGGTCCTGGAGCTGGACGAGGGCATGTTCCAGACCGGGCTGCGGGCCGCCGGGCACCGGCTCCCGTTCCTGCCGATCAGGGCGGGCCTCGGTTCGGACGTGCTGAAGTACGCGCCCGAGCTCAAGACCGTGCGATCGCCCTACGACGACGGCGAGGAACTGGTCGCGATGCCGGCGTTGAAGCTCGACATCGCTCTCGTTCACCTGAATCGGGCGGACAAGCACGGCAACGCCCAGTACCTCGGGCCGGACCCGTATTTCGACGACCTGTTCTGCCTGGCCGCGGACCGGCGTTACGTCTCGTGCGAGCAGATCGTGGAGACGTTCGACGGGCCACCGCAGACGTTGCTGCTCAACCGGATGATGGTCGACGGCGTGGTGGAAGCACCGGGTGGGGCGGGGTTCACGAGCTGCGTCCCGGACTATCCCCGCGACGAGGCCCTTCAGCGCGAGTACGCCTCAGCGGCCACGGACCTGGAGCAGTGGCCGGAGTTCTACGAGAGGTTCCTGGGATGAGCGACATCACGCGAGCCGAAGTCTGCGTCGCCGCCTGCGCCGACCTGTTCCTCGGAGCCGGTGAGACGCTGGCCAGCCCGATGGGCCTCATCCCGTCCCTCGGCGCCAAACTGGCCCGCCTCACGACCGAGCCCGACCTGCTGCTGAGCGACGGCGAGGCGTTCCTGCTCACGCCCGAGTCCACTGTGGAGGGATGGCTGCCGTACCGGAAGGTGTTCGACGTCGTCGCGCACGGCCGCCGGCACGTCGTGATGGGCGCGAACCAGGTGGACAGGTTCGGCAACCAGAACATCTCCGCGATCGGCGACCACGCGCGACCCACCCGGCAGCTCCTGGGCTTCCGCGGCGCACCGGGCAACACGATCAACCACCGCACCAGCTACTGGGTGCCGCGGCACAGCACGCGCGTGCTGGTCGAGGCCGTGGACGTGGTGTCCGGCGTCGGCTACGACCGCGCCGTCGGGCCGTTCCACGACATCCACCGCGTGGTCACGAACCTCGCCGTGCTCGACTTCGCCACCCCGGACCACTCGATGCGCATCGTCTCCGTGCATCCGGGGGTGTCGGTCGACGAGGTCCAGAAGCAGACGTCGTTCCCGCTCGTCGCCGAGGACGTCACCGAGACGCGGCTGCCGACCGACGAGGAACTGGACCTGATCCGGACGAAGCTAGATCCGGGCAGCAAGCGGGACAAGGAAGTCCCGCAGTGAAGACCGCCTTGACTGAACTGGTCGGCGTCCGGCACCCGGTCGTGCAGACCGGCATGGGCTGGGTCGCGGGGCCACGGCTGGTCTCCGCGACCGCAGAAGCGGGCGGTCTCGGCATTCTCGCCTCGGCGACCATGACCTACGTCGAGCTCGAAGCCGCCATCAAGGAGACCCGCGCCCGCACGTCCGCGCCGTTCGGTGTGAACCTGCGAGCGGACGCCTCCGACGCGCCGGAGCGGATCGACCTGCTGATCCGCGAACAGGTGAAGGTCGCTTCCTTCGCGCTGGCCCCGAAACCGGACATGATCGCGAAGCTGAACGACGCCGGCGTCGTCGTGATCCCGTCGATCGGTGCGGCCAGGCACGCGGAGAAGGTCGCGAAGTGGGGCGCCCACGCCGTGATCGTGCAGGGTGGGGAGGGCGGCGGCCACACCGGTGGCGTGGCAACGACTTTGCTGCTCCCGAGCGTGCTGGACGCCGTCGACATCCCGGTGATCGCGGCCGGTGGCTTCTTCGACGGCAGGGGTCTCGCGGCGGCGCTCGCGTACGGCGCGGCTGGCATCGCGATGGGCACGAGATTCCTGCTCACCCAGGAGAGCACGGTCCCGGACGCGGTGAAACAGGCCTACCTTCAACGAGATCTGAACGGCACGGTCGTGACCACCCGCGTCGACGGCCTGCCGCACCGGGTCCTGCGGTCCGACCTCGTCGAGCACCTCGAGAAGTCCGGACGGGTCAGCAGTCTGGTGCGAGCGGTCAGCAACGCGGCCAAGTTCCGCAAGCACACCGGGCTGAGCTGGCGCGCGATGATCCGCGAGGGCCTGGCCATGAGACACGGCAAGGACCTCACCTGGTCGCAGGTGATCATGGCCGCGAACACGCCGATGCTGCTGCGCGCGGGCCTGGTCGAGGGCAGGACCGACGCGGGCGTGCTCGCGTCCGGTCAGGTCGCCGGACTGCTGGGCGACCTGCCGACGTGCGCGGAACTGATCGAGACCATCGTGAAGGACGCCGAGTCGGCGATCGACCGGCTCAGAGACGTTCGATGATCGTCACGTTCGCCTGACCGCCGCCCTCGCACATCGTCTGCAGCCCGAACCGGCCACCCGTCCGCTCCAACTCGTGCAGCAACGTCGTGAACAGCTTCGTGCCGGTCGCGCCGATCGGGTGGCCGAGCGCGAGCGCTCCCCCGTTGACGTTGACCTTCCCGAGGTCGATCTTGAGCTCCTTGGCCCAGGCCAGCGCCACCGACGCGAACGCCTCGTTGATCTCGAACAGGTCGATGTCCGAAATGGACATCCCGGCGCGTTCCAGCGCGTACCGGGTGGCCCGGATCGGCGCGGTCAGCATGTAGATCGGGTCGGAGCCGCGCGCTGACATGTGGTGCACGCGAGCCCGAGGCGTCAGCTTGTACTCGCGCACGGCCTGCTCCGACACCACCAGCACGGCCGAGGCACCGTCGGAGATCTGCGACGACAACGCCGCCGTCGTCCGGCCACCCGGTCGCAACGGTTGCAGCGCGGCCATCTTCTCGACGCTGGTGTCCGTGCGCGGGCATTCGTCGGCCGCGACACCGTTCACCGGCGCGATCTCGCGGTCGAACCGGCCTTCCTTGATCGCGGTGATCGCCCGCAGATGGCTCTGCAGCGCGAACTCCTCCATCTCGCGGCGCGACAGGTCCCAGCGCACGGCGATCAGGTCGGCCGCCCGGAACTGGTTGACCTCCTCGTCGCCGTAGCGGTGCTGCCAGCCCTCACACCCCTCGAACGGGCTGACGCTCATGGCCGACCCGATCGGCACCTGCGACATGTTCTGCACGCCGCCCGCGACCACGACGTCGGCCGTGCCGCTCATCACCGCCTGCGCCGCGAAGTGCAGCGCCTGCTGGCTCGACCCGCACTGCCGGTCGACCGTCACACCCGGCACCTGCTCCGGGAATCCCGCCGCCAGCCAGGACGTCCGCGCGATGTCACCCGCCTGCGGGCCGACCGTGTCCACGCACCCGAAGATCACGTCGTCCACGTCCGTCGGGTCGACGTCGACCCGGTTGAGCAGCGCCGTGATCACGTGCGCGCCGAGATCGGCGGGGTGCACGTGGCTCAGTTCGCCGCCACGCCTGCCCGCCGGAGTCCGCACAGCCTCGATGATGTACGCCTCGGCCACGAGGGCCCTCCTTCTACGGCTTTGCTACGTCTTGGAGTTCTTCCTGCGGCCCGTGGCGATGCCGTCGAGCAGGATCGCGAGGTACTGGTCGGCGACCTCGTCCGCTGCCAGGTCACCGTCCGGCCGGTACCACCGCACGGCCACCCACACCGTGTCGCGGATGAACCGGTACGCCACGTCAACGTCGAGGTCGGCGCGGAACACGCCCGCACGCATGCCCTCCTCCAGCAGCACCGTCCACAGCTTGCGGAACTCCACGCTGCGATCGTCCACGTAGGAGAACCGCTCCAGCGGCATGAGGTGCTTGGACTCGTTCTGGTAGATCGCGACCGCGGCGTGCCGGGTGTCGATCGCCTCGAACGACGCCACCACCAGGGCTTTCAGCGTCTGCTTCGGGCCGAGGCCTGCGTCGACGATCTCCCGGTACCGCGTGAACAGCTCGTCCAGGAAGGTCCGCAGGATCTCGTCCACCATCGACTCCTTCGAGTCGAAGTGGTGGTAGAGGCTGCCGGACAGGATGCCCGCCGCGTCCGCGATGTCCCTGACCGTGGTCTGCCCGTAGCCACGTTCGGCGAACATCTTCGCGGCGAGCTCCAGCAGCTCGGCCCTCCGGCTACTCATCGGTCGTTCCTTCCTCACGGGTGCTGACTGCTCACCGAGACGACCTCGCCCGTGAGATAGGACGAGTAGTCGCTGGCGAGGAACACGATCACATTCGCGACCTCCCAGGGCTCGGCGGCGCGCCCAAAGGCCTCTCGGGACGCCAGTTCGGTCAGCAACTCCTCACTGGTGACCTTGGTCAAGAACGGGTGCGCAGCCAAGCTCGGGGCGACCGCGTTCACCCGGATGCCGTGCTCGGCGACGTCCATCGCGGCGCATCTGGTCAGCGCCATGACACCGGCTTTCGCTGCGGCGTAATGGGCTTGACCCTTCTGGGCGCGCCAGCCGATCACACTGGAGTTGTTAACGACGACACCGCTTCGTTGGACGACCATTTGGCGTAGTGCGGCCCTGGTGCAGCGGAAGGTGCCGTTGAGGGTGACGTCCAGGACGCGCGACCACTCGTCGTCGGCCATGTCCAGCACGGACTTCTCGCCGCCGAGGCCGGCGTTGTTCACCATCACGTCGATGCGGCCGTAGCGCTCGACCGTCTCGTCGATCAGCGTCTGCACCTGCTGCTCGTTGGTGACGTCGCACGGGACGGCGTGATCGGTGCCCAGCGACTCATGAGTTTCCTTGAGGCGGCGCTCGTGCCAGTCGCTGATGATCACGGTGGCGCCTTCTTCGAGGCACCTCTTCGCGGTCGCCGAGCCGATGCCGGTGCCCGCCGCGGCCGTCACGACGACGATCTTGTCCTTGAGCAGGCCGTGGCCGTTCATCGGGGCAGCCCCAGGATGCGGTGGGCGATGATCTCGCGCTGGATCTCGTCGGACCCGCCGTAGATCGTCTCCGCGCGGCTGAACAGGAACATCCGCTGCCACTCGTTGTCGTCGATCATCGATTCGGGGCCGAGCGAGTCCATCGCGAGCTCGCCGAGCCTGCGGTGCCAGCTTCCCCAGAACAGCTTCAGCACGGACGCCTCCGGACCCGGGTCGTCGTTGAGCGTTCTCATCGTGTGCGAGCGCATGACGTGCAGTTCGAGCCACGCCCTGGTGAGGCGCTCGTCTTCTGGTGCCTTCGCCATGATCGCGTCGAGCTGCCGGCGGAAGCTGACCTGGTGGCCGAGCATCGCGGTGCCGCGTTCGAAGCCGAGGGTGGCCATGGCGATCTTCCAGCCCTCGCCGGGCTGACCGACGACGTTCTCGCTCGCCGTCACCGTGCCGTCGAAGAAGACCTCGTTGAACTCCGAGGTGCCGGTGAGCTGGCGGATCGGCCGCACCTCGATGCCCGGCTGGTCCATCGGCACGAGCAGGTACGACAGGCCCCTGTGCCGTTGCGAACCGGGTTCGGTGCGGCACAGGACGAAGATCCAGTCCGAGTAGTGCGCGTTCGACGTCCAGATCTTCTGGCCGTTGATCACCCACCTGTCGCCTTCGAGGGTGGCTTTCGTCGTGACCGAGGCGAGGTCGGAGCCCGCGCCCGGTTCCGAGTAGCCCTGGCACCACAGCTCGTCGAGCGAGCGGATCCTGGGCAGGAACCGTTCCTTCTGCTCCGGCGTGCCGAACGCGACGAGCGTCGGGCCGAGCAGACCCTCGCCGACGATGTCGACCTTCGCCGGAGCGTCGGCCTCCGCGTACTCCTCGTGGAAGATCACCTGTTCTTCCACACTGCGCTCGCCGGGCCAGCCGAGGCACGTCCACCCGCTCCTCGCGAGATGCCGATGCCACCGCAGCCGTCCCTCGAACGCCTCGTGCTCGCGGCCCGGTCCACCCAGGCCGCGCAGCTCAGCGAACTCACCGACGAGGTTGGCGGACAACCATTCCCGCACCTCGCGCCGGAAGGACTCCATGCGCCATACTCTAACCTACCAAGCACTTGCTTTGGAGGGCGTGATGGCGGACGTTCCAAGCAGGCAAACGGTTTCAGCCGTGCTCGACCGCGCTGCTGCTTCGTACATCGACGCGGAGGCGTTGGTGGACGGGGAGGTTCGCCTCACCTGGCTGGAGTTGCGTTCGGCGGTGCTGGACGCGGCGCGCGCACTCGCCGGGATGGGTGTGCTCCCCGGCGATCGGGTGGCCTTGTGCGCGCCGAACTCCTCGCACTGGGTGGTCGCGGCGCTCGGGGCGTTGCGTGCCGGTGCGGCGCTGGTGCCGATCAACACCCGGTTCACCGCGACCGAGACGTTGGACGTGCTGCGACGCAGTGCCGCTCGCGCCCTGGTCGTCGAGGGCGAGTTCCTCGGGCGTGATCGGGAGGCGGAGCTGCGGGCGTTGTCGCCGGATCTGCCCTCGGTGGTGCGACTACCGGCCTCGTGGGTCGCCACGGGCGTGGATCTTCCTGACCTGACTGAAGATCAGCTTTGCGACGTCATGTTCACGTCCGGCACCACCGGGCGCAGCAAGGGGGCGATGAGCGCGCACCGGCAGTCGCTCGGGGTGGCCGGGGCCTGGGCCGCCTGCGGTGAGCTGACGTCCGCGGATCGCTACCTGATCGTCAACCCCTTCTTCCACACCTTTGGCTACAAGGCGGGGATTCTGGCCTGTCTGCTGACCGGGGCGACGATCGTGCCGCAGCCGGTGTTCGACGTCGTGGAGACGATGCGGCTGATCGAACGGGAACGGATCACCGTGCTGCCCGGTCCGCCGACGATCTTCCAGGCGTTGCTCGACCACCCCGACCGCGGCTCGTTCGACCTGTCGAGCCTGCGGCTGGTGGTCACCGGCGCCGCGGTGGTGCCCGTCGTGCTGATCGAGCGGCTGGCGGAGCTGTCGCTGACCGTGCTCACCGCCTACGGGCTGACCGAGGCCGTCGTCGCCACCATGTGCCGCCCTGGCGACTCTCCCGAGACCGTCGCGCACACGTGCGGCGCGCCGATGGCCGGGTTCGAGCTTCGGCTGGGCAAGCAGGACGAGGTGTTGTTGCGCGGCCCGAACGTGATGCTCGGATACCTCGACGATCCCGACGCCACCGCTGCAGCGATCGACGCCGACGGCTGGCTGCACACCGGTGATGTCGGCGCGGTGGACTCGCGGGGTTACCTCTCGATCACCGACCGGCTCAAGGACATGTACATCTGCGGCGGTTTCAACGTCTACCCCGCCGAGATCGAGCAGGCGCTGGCCCGGTTGCCGGGAGTCGCGGAGTCGGCCGTGGTCGGGATCGCCGACGCCCGGCTGGGTGAGGTCGGGGTGGCGCACGTCGTCACGGCGCCCGGTTTCTCGCTTTCCGCGGACGAGGTGATCGCGTTCTGCCGGGAGCGGCTGGCGAACTACAAGGTGCCGCGTGCCGTCGAGTTCCACCCGGCGCTCCCCCGCAACGCCATGGGCAAGGTCCTCAAAACCCAACTGCGCAAGGAGAACGCGTGACAGTCTCGTATGAGCGGCGGGACGCGGTCGCCGTCGTGACCATGAACCGCCCGGAGTACCGCAACGCGCAGAACTCGGCGATGACCTACGCGTTGGACGAGGCCTTCACCCGTGCGGTGAACGACGACGAGGTCAAGGTGATCGTCCTGGCGGGCGCCGGCGACCACTTCTCCGCGGGCCACGACATCGGCTCTCCTGGCCGCGACGTCGACGTCTCCTTCGAGCGCAAGGCCGTGATGTGGTGGGACCACGTCGGCCGCGAGGGCGGTGATCTCCGGTTCGCCCGCGAGATGGAGGTCTACCTCGGCATGTGCCGGCGGTGGCGGGAGATCCCGAAGCCGACGATCGCGATGGTGCAGGGCGCGTGCGTGGCGGGCGGGCTGATGCTGGCCTGGGTGTGCGACCTGATCGTGGCGGCCGAGGACGCGTTCTTCGCCGATCCCGTGGTGCGCATGGGGATTCCGGGCGTCGAGTACTTCGCGCACCCGTGGATGCTCGGCCCGCGCGCCGCGAAGGAGGTGCTCTTCACCGGCGACCGCTTCTCGGCCCAGCGCGCCTACGAGTGGGGCATGGTCTCGCGTGTCGTGCCGCGTGCGGAGTTGGAAGAGTCGACGTTCCAGCTGGCGTCGCGCATCACCGCGATGCCGCGCTTCGGGCTCGCGTTGGCGAAGAAGGCCGTCAACCAGTCCGAGGATCTGATGGGCCTGCGTGCCGGGATGGATTCCGTCTTCGGTCTGCACCACTTCGCGCACGCGCACAACGCCGAGGTGAGCTCCGACGCGTTGGCCGGGATGGACGCCCGTTCGATGAAGAAGGCCTCCGGCTGATGGATCTCTCACTGGACGCCCGGACTTCGGAGTTCCAGGCAGAAGTGCGTTCGTGGTTGGCCGCGCACGTCCGTCCGCTGTCCTCCATGGACACCGCTGAGGGCTTCGAGGAACATCGCTCGTGGGAACGACTGCTCGCGTCCGAGCGGCTGTCGGTGGTCTCGTGGCCTTCTTCGTACGGCGGCCGCGAAGCCTCTCTGCTGCAGTGGCTGGTGTTCGAGGAGGAGTACCACGCTTCTGGCGCGCCGGGCCGTGTCTCGCAGAACGGTATTTTTCTTTTAGCGCCAACGTTGTTCGCTCACGGCACCGACGAACAGCGCGCGCGGATCCTGCCCGCGATGGCGCGCGGCGACGAGGTGTGGGCGCAGGCCTGGTCCGAACCCGAGGCCGGGTCCGACCTGGCGTCGTTGCGCAGCACCGCCGTCCGGTGCGACGGCGGCTGGCTGCTGCGCGGGCAGAAGACCTGGAGCTCGCGGGCGGCGTTCGCGGACCGGGCGTTCGGCCTGTTCCGCACCGGCGACGGCGAACGTCACCGCGGCCTGACCTACCTGCTCTTCGATCTGAGGGCGGACGGCGTGACCGTGCGCCCGATCGACCAGCTCGACGGCGAACCGGGCTTCGCCGAGATCTTCCTGGACGACGTGTTCGTGCCGGACCACGACGTCGTGGGCGAGGTCGGCGACGGCTGGCGCGTGGCGATGAGCACGGCGGGCAACGAGCGCGGCCTGACCCTGCGCAGCCCGGGCCGTTTCACCGCGGCGGCCTCCCGGCTGGTCGAGCTGTACCGCAAGAACCCGGACCCGGCGTTGCGCGACAGGGTCGTCGACGCGTGGATCGGCGCGCAGGCCTACCGGCTCCACACGTTCGGCGCGCTGGCCAGTCCCTTGTCGGGGCCTGCCGCCAGCGTCACGAAGGTGTTCTGGTCCGAGCTGGACGTGGCCCTGCACGAGACCGCGCTCGACCTGCTCGGTGAGGTCGCGCCGGGGTGGCGGGACGGGTGGCTGTTCTCGCTCTCGGGTCCGATCTACGCCGGTACCAACGAGATCCAGCGCAACGTGATCGCCGAACGACTCCTGGGGCTGCCGCGATGATGTTCACGCTCTCGCCGGAGCAGACGGACTTCGCCACCGTGCTGCACGGGTTCCTGGCCGCCGGCAGGACGGACCTGGCCTCGCTGGGGGTGGACGAGGTGACCGACCCGGTCGACCTCGTGGTGGTGTTCGAGGAGTTGGGGCATCACGCGGTCAGCGGGCCGCTGGTGGAGTCGCTCGCGGTGGTGCCGGCGCTGGTGGGCGGGGTGGGGGCTGGGGCTGCTGGCGTCAGCGACGGCAACGGGGACGGCGGCGGTGGCGGCGGTGGCGGCGGCGGCGGTGGCGGTGGCGGCGGCAGCAGCGGCGGTGGCAGCGGCGGCGGTGGCAGCGGTGGCAGCGGCGGTGGCAGCAGCGGCGGCGGTGGTGGCGGCGGTGGCAGCAGCGGCGGCGGTGGCAGCAGCGGCGGCGGTGGCAGCAGCGGCGGCGGTGGCAGCAGCGGCGGCGGTGGCAGCAGCGGCGGCGGTGGCAGGGCAGGGGTTGGGACCTGGTCCGTCGCCTTCCCTCCCCTGATTCCCCAGGCCGTCGAGGCCGACCGCTACCTCCTGGTCGAAGGCGACACCCTCCGCGAAGCCTCCCCCACCACCGAACTCCAGTCCGTCGACCCCGCCCGCCGCCTCGTCGAATTGACCGCCGGCCCGGTGATCGCCACCACCATCCCAGCGGATCGCGCCTTCGACCTCGGCGTCCTGACCTGCTCGGCCCAACTCCTCGGCCTCGGCCGCGCCATGCTGGAGATGACCACGGCCCACGCCAAGGCCCGCGCCCAGTTCGGCAAGCCCATCGGCGGCTTCCAGGCGGTCAAGCACCACCTCGCGAACGTCCTCATCGGACTCGAACTCGCCCGCCCGCTGGTGTTCGGCGCGGCCGTGACCATGTCGTCCCGCGACGTATCGGCGGCCAAGGTCACCACCTCCGACGCCGCCTGGCAGGCCGCCCGCACCGCGCTGCAGGTCCACGGTGCCATCGGCTACACCGCGGAGCACGACCTGGGCCGTTTCCTGTTGCAGACCCGAGCCCTGCGCACGGCGTGGGGAAGTCCGTCGATGCACCGAGCACGCGTGCTGGAGGCGTTGTGACACCGGAACAACTCGCACTGCGTGACGCCGTCCGCAGCCTGCTCGACAAGCACTCCGACGTCCGCGCGGCCATCGAGACCCCGCACGGCTACGACAAGGCCGTGTGGGCGCGGCTGTGCGACATCGGCGTGCTCCCGATCCCCGAACGACACGGCGGATCCGGCGCCACCCGAGCCGAAACCCACGTCGCGCTCGGAGAACTCGGCCGCACCCTCACCCCGTCACCGCTGCTGGCCTCGACCATCGCCGCGGAAGCACTCTTGACCCTCGACGACGAACGGTCCGGACCCCTGCTGCGCCGGATCGCCGACGGGGCCATCGCCACGCTCGCCTGGCCGTGGGACAACGACCAGAGCAGTCTCGACGGCGTCCACCGGTACGTCCTGGACGGCGACCTGGCCGAGATCCTCCTGGTCAGCGACGGCGAGCACCTGTACGAGGTCGACCCGGAGCAGCCCGGCGTCAGCCGCGAGCACACGCCGACGATGGACCAGGCCCGCCGGCTGGCGACCGTCCGCCTGACCAACGCGGAAGCGACCCGCCTGGGCCGCTGGTCGCCCGAAATCCGTGACATCGCACTGGCCGCCCTCTGCGCGGAACAGGTCGGCGCCACCGCGAGAGCCCTCGAACTCACCGTCGAGCACACCAGGACCCGCGTGCAGTTCGGCAGACCCATCGGCTCGTTCCAGGCGTTGAAGCACCGCATGGCGGACATGCACGTCCTCGTCGAGACCGCCAGGTCAGCCGCGGAGGCCGCCACCGACGAGGTGTCCGCCGCGGTCGCCAAGGTCTACTGCTCGGAGGCGTTCTTCAAGGTCGCCGCCGAGATGGTCCAGTTGCACGGCGGCATCGCGATCACGTGGGAGCACGACGCGCACCTGTACCTCAAGCGGGCGCACGGCAGCGGGCAGCTGTTCGGCAGCCCTGCCGTGCACCTCGAACGGCTGCGGGCGAAGATCTGATCCGTGGACGTGCAGACCTACGCGACGGTCACCGACCTGTGCGCGCGGTTCGCGGGGCGGCTGGAGGACGACGTCCTGCGTTCGGTGCGCGAGGACTACTTCGGTGGCGAACCCGCGCAGGCCGAGGCGACGCTGCTGCTGACCATGGCGCACGAGAACATCGGCATCACGCAAGAGGAACACGACCTCATCCAGTCGTCGTTGGACGATCCGCACAGCCCCGACCTGGCCGCCGTGCGGATCATCACCGCCGTGCCGCCCGTGCCGTACCGGTTCAGCGCCGTCGGGCCCACCGACGCGCCGGACCCGAGCAGGGCGGACCGCGTGCTGGCGAACGAGGCGGCCAGGTACGGGGGACGCGTCCTGCGCCGCGCCTGGAGGGAACCGCTCGCCGGGGCACCGGACGTCGCGACGTGGACCTACGTCCTGCAGGTGTCCGGCGCCGACGTGCTCGGGGTGTTCGCGGGGCTGTCCGCGCGGCTGTGGGTCACGCTGCGCGAGAAGTGGCCGCTGGAGGTGGTCGGGACGAGCCCGTCCCCCTACCAGGCCGCCGCCTCCGTGGCGCCGCGGATCTGGGTCGCCTAGGTCTGACCGAGCACGCGGCGGAACGACGGGCACTCCATGTGCGTCGGCGCCGGGCACGCCGCCGCGTGCCGCAGGTCGTCGCGCATCGACACCAGCTTCTGGATCGTGACGTCCAGCTCGTCGGCCTTGGCGGCGAGCATCGCGCGGTTCGGCGACGGGCGGCCGTCCGGCGAGAACATCAGCGTGATCTCGTCCAGCGAGAAGCCCGCCGTCCGGCAGACCGCGATCAACGCCAGCTGTTCCAGCACGGCCGCGGTGAACACGCGCGTCAGACCTTGCCGTCGCACGGACGCGATCAGGCCGCGCTCCTCGTAGTAGCGCAAAGTAGAGGCCGGCACGCCCGAACGCCGGACCACCTCGCCGATGCCGATCTCGGTTTTGTCCACGACACTTGACCTCAAGCCGACTTGAAGTAGGACGGTAGGAGCATGACAGCAGAGGTGAACAGCGAGCAGGCCGCCTGGTGGAACGCCGCGGGGCAGGGTTGGGCGAACGTGCAGGACATCGTGGACCTGATGCTCCGCCCGTTCCAGGACCTGCTCGTCCAGGCTGCGCTCGAACGGCCGCGTGAACGGGTTCTCGACGTCGGGTGCGGCACGGGTGGCGTCACGAGGGCGATCACGGAGGCCACCGGGGCGGCCTGCGTGGGCGTCGACATCTCCGAGACGATGCTCGCCGCCGCACGCGAGCACGGAAAAGCGCAGTACCTGCTGGCTGACGCGCAGGTGCACGCGTTCGACACGAGCTTCGACCTGATCGTGAGCAGGTTCGGGGTCATGTTCTTCGACGACCTCACCGCGGCCTTCCGCAACCTGCTGCGCGCCACGTCGCCGGGAGGCGAGCTCTGCTTCATCACGTGGCGCACGGCGGAGGAGAACCCGTTCATGACCACCGCGACCAAGGCCGCCGCGCCGTTGCTGCCCGACGCCCCGGCGCCGGACCCGGACGGGCCTGGGCCGTTCGCCCTCGCCGATCCCGCCAGGACGCGCGAGATCCTCGAGGAGGCCGGCTGGGACGGGATCGACATCCGGCCGGTGGACCAACTCCGCGCCCTGCCCGAGAAGCTGCTGGTCCCGTACCTGAGCAACCTCGGCCCGATCTCCCGTGCGCTCAAGGAGGCCGAGGAGTCCGAACGGCCCCGGATCATGGCGGCCGTCCGGGGCGCGTTCGACGGCTTCGTGACCGGTGACGAGGTGCGCATTCCCGCCGCCGTCTGGCAGGTCACCGCGTCAGCTCCACTCTGACTGGCGCTGCCAGGTCAGCAGGTTGTCGAGGACCTCGCCGGACCAGCCGCGGGTGTCCAGCTCGGCGTGCGTGGCGTAGCGGCCGCGGTAGAACAGCAGCGGCTGCGCCTCGCGCACCGGGCCCAGCTCCACGACCGAGCCGACGACCATGTGGTGGTCACCGGCGTCGTGCACCACCGACACCTGGCAGTCGACCCACGTCAGCGCGCCGTCGAGCACCGGGGCGCCGGTCGGGGAAGGCGTCCACGACACGGCGGAGAACTTGTCCGTGCCCGCCTTCCCGAACACCGTCGACACCTCACGCTGGTCCTCGGCCAGCACGTTCACGCAGAACGAGCCGGCCGAGGCGATCGCGGCCCAGCTGCGTGAAGTCCGTTGTGGACAGAACACCACCAGCGGCGGGTCCAGCGACAACGCGGCGAAGGCCTGGCAGGCGAACCCGACCGGACCGTCCGCGGACATGCCGGTCACCACGGTCACCCCGGTGCAGAAGTGACCGAGGACGGAACGGTAGCGGGCGGCTACTTCTGGACGCCCACGCTGAAGTCGTGTCCCCACAGGCTCACCGCCGTGCTCTCGCGTGCGATCCAGTCCTCATCGTCGACCTGCCGTCCCTCACAACCGAACTCGACGTCGAACCCGCCGGGCGTCTTCATGTAGAACGACAACATCAGGTCGTTGACGTGCCTGCCCAACGTCGCCGACATCGGCACCTTGCGCCGCGTCGCCCGGTCCAGCGTCAGGCCCACGTCATCGGTGTTCTCGACCTCGACCATCAGGTGCACGATCCCGCTCGGCGTCGGCATCGGCAGGAACGCGAGGCTGTGGTGGCGCGGGTTGCAGCCGAAGAACCTCAGCCACGCGGGCGGTCCGTCGGCGGGCCTGCCGACGAACTGCGGCGGCAGGCGCATCGAGTCGCGCAGCCGGAACCCGAGCACGTCGCGGTAGAAGTGCAGCGCGGCCTCGTCGTCCGAAGTGGACAGCACGACGTGGCCGAGGCCCTGCTCCCCTGTCACGAACCGGTGCCCGTACGGCGACACGACCCTGCGGTGTTCCAAAGCCGCGCCGTGGAAGACCTCCAACGTGTTGCCAGACGGGTCCTCGAACCGGATCAGCCCGGTGACCCGCCGTTCCGCAAGGTCCTCCGCCGACCCCTCGACGTACGCGACCCCGGCCGAGGCCAGGCGTTTCGCCACCTCTTCGACCTCGGCCTCGGTGGCGGCCTCCCAGCCAGATGCCTGCAGCCGGTCGGTCTCCCCCGGCACGATCACGAGCCGCGCCGGGAAGTCGTCCATCCGCAGATAGAGAGCGCCCTCGGTAGAACCCTTGCCCTCGACCATGCCGAGGACCTTCAGCCCGAACTCGCGCCACCGGTTCATGTCGGTGGCCTCGATCCGGAGATAGGCCAGGGACCTGATGCCCATCACGCCTCCGTCAGAAAGTCGAGGGCGAGCCGGTTGAACTCGTCGAACTTCTCCAGCTGCGCCCAGTGACCGCACCCGCCGAACACGTGCAGTTGCACGCGCGGGATCAGCTTCGTCGCCAGCAACGCGCCGTCCAGCGGGTTCACCCGGTCCTCGCGGCCCCAGACCAGCAACACCCGCTGCCGCAGCTTGTACGCCTCGCGCCAGAGCATGCCCTGCTCGAAGTCGGGACCGGAGAACGACTTGCCCAGCGCCGCCATGGCGCGCAACGACTCCGGCTTTGAAGCGGCCTCGAACCGTTCGTCGATCAGCTCGTCGGTGATCAGCGACTGGTCGAACACCATGATCCGCAGGAACTCCTCGATCTTCTCCCGCGTAGGCGTTCGAGCGAACGCGCTCAGCTTGCGCACGCCCTCGGTCGGATCAGGCGAGAAGACGTTCAACGACAACCCGCCCGGCCCCATCAGCACCAGCCGGCCGGCACGTTTCCCGTTGTCCAGCGCGAACCGGACGGCGGTGCCGCCGCCGAGCGAGTTGCCCAGGATGTGCGCCCGCTCGATCTCCAGCGAGTCCAGCAGATCCTTCAAAGCCCTGGAGGCGAAGGAGAAGTACTGGTCGTGTTCGGCGGGCTTGTCCGACTGGCCGTATCCCGGCATGTCGACCGCCAGCACGCGGAACGACTTCGCGAACACCGGGATGTTCGCGCGGAAGTTGCTCAGCGCCGACGCACCGGGCCCGCCGCCGTGCAGCAGGACCAGCGTCTCGGCGTTGTCGGTACCGGCCTCGTGGTAGTGCAACCGCACGCTCATCAACGCCCCCTCAGAACAAGCCGTCGCGGACCTGGATGCCGAGCTCGTTCTTGCCGTACAGCACGAGCACGCGCTCCGGGTCGTTGCCCGCGTGCACTCGTGCGGCGTGGGCGTCGCGCCAGAAGCGGGGCAACGGCAGACCGGCGTTGATCGCCTTGCCGCCCGCGCTCTCGAAGAGCAGGTCGATCGCGGCGAGCGCCCGCCCGCTGCCGAGCACCTGGTCGCGCCGGGCCCTCAGGCGCAGGTCGATCGGGATCTTCGTCTCGGCGACGGCGTGCGCCCACTCGTCGTTGATGTCCTTCTCCAGCGTCCACCACGCGACGTCGACGTCTGCCGCCGCGGTCGCGATCCTGACCTGCGCGAACGGGTCGTCGACCGACTTCTCTCCCAGGTACGCCGCCCGGACGCGTTCACGGGTCGCGTTGACGTGGAGCGCGTAGGCCCCGGTCGCCATGCCGATGATCGGCGCCGTCACCGCGTACGGGTGGATCGTGCCGTACGGCATGCGGAACAACGGGCCGGGGTTGACCTCCTGGCCAGGGCACTTGCACCGCGCGGTGTTCGACATGCTCAACGCCCGGTACTCCGGCACGAACACGTCGTTCACCACGATGTCGTTGCTGCCGGTGCCGCGCAGACCGACCGTGTCCCACACGTCGTTGATCGTGTAGTCGGAGATCGGCAGCAGGAACGTCCGGAAGTCGATCGGCTTGCCCTCGTCGTTCATCACGAGGCCGCCGAGCAGCACCCACGTCGCGTGGTCGCAGCCGGACGAGAAGCTCCACTTGCCGCTGAACCGGAACCCGCCCTCGACCGCGGTGGCACGACCTGTTGGCGCGTAAGAAGACGAGATCCGGGTGTCCTGGTCCTCGCCGAACACCTCGTCCTGCGCCCGGACGTCGAACAGCCCGACGTGCCACGGGTGCACGCCCAGCACGGACGCGACCCAGCCAGTGGATCCGCAGGCGCTGCCGATCAGCCTGACCGCGGTGTAGAAGTCGAGCGGATGCGACTCGAAGCCGCCGTACCGCGCGGGCTGCAGCATCCGGAAGAACCCGGTCTCCTGCAACGCCTTCACCGACTCCGGCGGCACCCTGCGCAGTTCCTCCGCCTCGGGCGCGCGTTCGGCGAGCGCCGGCAGCAGTTCCCGCACCTTGCCGAGGATTTCCTCGCTCATCGGACTTTCTCCCTGCTCAGCTCCAGTGCGATGTCGATCAGCTGGTCCTCTTGCCCGCCCACGAGCTTGCGTTCGCCCGCGCGGACGAGGATCTGCGCGCCGGACACGCCATAGCGTTGTGCCTGCGTGTACGCGTGTTTGAGGAAGCTCGAGTAGACGCCCGCGTACCCCATCATCAGTGCCATCCGGTCGAGCAGGCACTCGTCGGGCATGACGGGCCGGACGACGTCCTCGGCCGCGTCCACGATCTTGAAGAAGTCGACGCCGGTCTCGAATCCGAGCTTGTCGCAGACGCCGACGAACGCTTCGAGGGGCGTGTTTCCCGCGCCCGCCCCGAATCCGCGCACGCTGCCGTCGATCTGCTTCGCTCCAGCGCGTGCGGCGGCAACGGAGTTCGCGACGCTCAGCCCCAGGTTCTCGTGCCCGTGGAAGCCGACCTGGGCATCGTCACCGAGTTCGGCCACCAGTGCTTCAACCCGCTCCGAAACCTGTTCCAGGACAAGGGCTCCGGCCGAGTCGACCACGTAGACGCACTGACACCCCGCGTCGGCCATGATGCGCGCCTGCTTCGCCAACGCCTCCGGCGGCTGCGAGTGCGCCATCATCAGGAACCCGACGGTCTCCAGCCTACGTTCGCGGGCCAACTGGAAGTGCTGGACGGAGACGTCGGCCTCGGTGCAGTGCGTGGCGATCCGGACGATCGAGGCGCCGTTGTCCTGCGACACCAGGATGTCGTCCTTGACCCCGACACCCGGCAGCATCAGCACGGCGATCTTGGCCTGCTGAGCCGTCTCGACCGCGACCTTGATCAGCTCTTGTTCGGGTGTGTGGCTGAAGCCGTAGTTGAACGACGACCCGCCCAGCCCGTCGCCATGAGTCACCTCGATGACCGGGACCCCGGCGCCGTCCAGTGCGGCAACGATCGAGCGCACGTCGTCGACCGTGAACTGGTGCCGCTTGTGGTGCGAGCCGTCACGCAGTGACGTGTCGGTCAACCTGAGCTGCACGGGCGATCTCCTCCCCCACCTTGGTCGCGGCGGCCGTCATGATGTCGAGGTTCCCGGCGTACTCGGGCAGGAAGTCGCCCGCGCCCGCGACCTCCACGAAGATCGCGACCCGGCCGCCGTCGAACTGCGGCTCGCGCAGCAACCGGAATCCCGGGACGTACGACCGGATGTCGGTCTCCATCCGCGCGATCGAGTCCGTGATCGGGTCGGGATCGGTGTCCTCGGGAATCGCGCAGAAGATCGTGTCGCGCATGATCATCGGCGGGTCCGCCGGGTTCAGCACGATGATCGCCTTGCCCTTCGAAGCACCCCCGATCGCCTCGATGCCGCGACTGGTCGTGCGGGTGAACTCGTCGATGTTGGCCCGCGTGCCCGGTCCCGCCGACACCGACGCCACGCTCGCGACGATCTCCGCGTACGACACCGGAACGACCCGGGAAACGGCGTGCACCATGGGAATCGTGGCCTGGCCGCCGCACGTGATCAGGTTGATGTTGGGCGCGTCCTGGTGCTCGCCGAGGTTCACCGGCGGCACGACGTAGGGCCCGACCGCGGCCGGTGTCAGGTCGATCGCCCGGACGCCCGCCTCGGCGTAGCGCGGGGCGTTGGCCCTGTGCACCGCCGCGGACGTCGCCTCGAAGACGATGTCCGGCAGCTCGTCCTGACGCAGCAACCACTCCGCGCCGTCGACCGAGACCTCAAGCCCGAGATCGGCCGCGCGGCGCAGTCCCTCGCTGGCCGGGTCGATGCCCACCATCCAGCGCGGTTCCAGCACCTGCGAGCGCAGGAGCTTGTAGAGCAGGTCGGTGCCGATGTTGCCGGAGCCGACGATGGCCGCCTTCACCCAGTCACCTCATTCGAATTTCAGGTCGACAGAACCGAGTCCGGCGAACTCGGCGCGGAACTCGTCACCAGGCCGGGCGTCGATGGCGCGCGTGCACGAACCGGGCAGCACGATGTCGCCGGCCAGCAACCGGACGCCGAAGCCCGCGACCTTGGCCGCCAGCCACGCCACCGCGATCGCCGGATCGCCCAGCACGGCGTCACCACGTCCCTCTGCGACCACCTCGCCGTTGCGCCGCAACGTGGCCGCGACGGCACCGATGTCCAGTTCGGACGGACGAACGCGTTCGGAGCCCAGCATGAACCCGGCCGACGACGCGTTGTCCGCGATGGTGTCCTGCAGGCCGATCCGCCAGTTCTCGATCCGGCTGTCGATCAGCTCGATGGACGGCACGACGAACTCGGTGGCGGCCAGCACGTCCTCGACCGTGCAGCCCTCGCCGGGCAGATCGCGGGCCAGCAGGAACGCGATCTCCACCTCGACCCGCGGATACAGGTACGCCGACGCGTCCGCGGTTCCGGCCAGCTGCATGTCGTCGAGCAGGTGGCCGTAGTCGGGTTCGTCGACGCCCATCATCTGCTGCATCGCCAACGACGAGAGGCCGACCTTGTGGCCGATCACGTCCCTGTTGCGGTGCCGGACGTTGAGCAGCTGGATCTCGTACGCATCGACCACGTCGATGTCGGGATACAGCTCCACCAATGGCTTGATCGGCACGCGGTCGCGTTCCGCCGTCCGCAGCAGTTCGGCGGCCGCCTCCCGTTTCTGGATCGTCAGCACCGGGCCTCCCCTGCTCGAGTCGATTTGGCTACGTGTTGCCCCGCACGGCGGCCCGAGAAGACGCAGTCGGCGAGCGCGAGGCCGCTGACGTAGGACTCCGAGCACACCCCGACCGCGGACCGGCCCGCCGCGTACAGGCCTGGAACTCCTTGCACCTGACCGGTGTCCTCGTCCACGACGAGCCCACCGAGCGTGAGCATCGGGCACGGGTAGCCGAACCCCGCGCGCACCGACACGTTGATCAACGAATAGGGCGGCGTCCCGAACGGCTCGGGCACCGCGATTCCAGCCTTGGCGGCCACTTCCTCGATGGTCGGCGCAGTGACCATGCCTCGTCCCAGCAGGTAGCGGACCTGCCAGCGCTGGAACGGCGCCGTCTGCGTCTTCACCTGGGCCCGCGCGACCTGGAGGATCTCGTCGTCGATCAGCAGCCAGGCCTTGCCGCCGCGTTCGACGATCGCGCCTCCGTTGGCGGCGCCGTACAGGGTCGCGTCCCCGAACCGCTGCCCGGCCGAGTCGACCAGGACCCCGCGCTGCAACGCGCTGGGCGGCGTGACGAACCGCCACACCGAGATCTTGTCCATCCGCGCGGTCTTCCCACCGGCGGCCACGCCGAGCCGGATCCCGCCACCGTCGTCGCCGGGCGTGCCCAAGGCGAGGCCACCGCGGTAGGCCGGAGCGTTCTCGTGCACCAGCGCCCGGTTCGCGATGAAGCCGCCGGCCGCGATGATCACGCCCTGCCCGGCGGTGACCACCAGCGGCCGGCCGAACCGTTCGAGCCACGCTGCCAGCCCGAACAGCCTCTTGCCCAAAGGCGGGTAGTAGAGCCACGGCTTCGCGCCCGCCCTGGACAACGCCCCGTGCAGAAGCCGTGGAAACCCGGTGAGGGTCCGGCACCGCACGCCGGTCACCCTGCCGTCCGTGACGACCAGTTCGACGGCCCGGGTCTGCGGCATGATCCGCACGCCCGCACGCCGGGTCGCTTCGGCCAGACGAGTGAAGAAAGCCTTGCCCGACGTGCCTTTCGCCCTGGTCCGGTGCCCGCGAGGAGCCGGGTCGGGCCAGGCGTCCTCGCTGCCGGACAGGTAGAGGTAGTAGTCGTCGGTCGGGTAGGAGGTCTTGAACGGCGACACCCGCGCGTCGAACGGCACGCCCTGGTCCTCCAGCCAGGCCAGCATCTTCGCGCTGTCCTCGCAGAACCGCCGAAGGGTCTCCGCAGACACCGCGTCCCGGACCTCGTGCCGCAGGTAGGAGAACATCGCGTCCACCGAGTCGGTGACACCGGCCTCGACCTGCTGCCGCGTCCCGCCACCCGCGTAGACGACACCGCCGGACAACGCGGTCGCGCCTCCACCGGTGAACCGGTCCAGCACCACCACGGACGCGCCAGCCGCCGCGGCCTCGACGGCGGCGCAAGCGCCGGCCGCGCCGAAGCCGATGACGACCACGTCAGCGGTGACTTCCACGCAACCCTCCAGAAACAGGTTCTTGGTGAGTCGACTTGCCTGGAACTCCTACACCATAGCGCCAAACCGCCTCAGAACTATAACCTGTTCTAGTCTGAGCTTCGGGAGGGTGCGATGTACGACGTGATCGTCGTCGGCAGCGGCGCGGCGGGCATGACAGCCGCGCTCTGCACCGCTCAACACGGCTTGCGGACCTTGATCATCGAGAAGGCCGCGCACTACGGCGGCTCGACCGCGCGGTCGGGCGGCGGCATCTGGGTGCCGAACAACGCCGTGGTCGCCGCCAACGGCATACCCGACTCGCCAGAGCGGGCCAGCACCTATCTCGCGCACATCGCGAGCGAGGTCCCGGCCGAACTGCGGGAAGCGTTCCTGGACGCCGGACCGGCCATGCTGGCCTTCATCCGCGCCCACACGCCGCTGAGGTTCCGCTGGGTCCGCGAGTACTCCGACTACTACCCGGAGGCGCCAGGAGGGCAGCCACGCGGCCGCTCGGTGGAACCACTGCCGTTCAACGCGGCACTGCTCGGCGACGAGGTCAAGGACCTCGAACCGCCGTACGTGCCGACGCCGGCGGGCATCGTGATCACCCAGACCGACTACCGCTGGCTGACGCTGATCGGACGACACCCGCGCGGCATCTTCACCGCCGCCAAGGTCTTCGCCCGCCGGTTCCTGCCCGGCCGCCGCCTGACGATGGGTCAGGCGCTGTCCGCGGGCCTGCGAGCAGGGCTGAAGGCGCTGAACGTCGAGGTCAGGCTCAACACCGCGATGACGGACCTGCACCACGAGAACGGCCGGGTGGCCGGGGTTCTCGTCGGCGAGAAGCTGATCCTGGCGAAGCACGTCGTGCTGGCGTCCGGCGGGTTCGAGAACAACGAACGGATGCGCAAGCAGCACCAGGACATCGGTACGGAATGGACGGTCGGCGCCAAGGCCAACACCGGTGACGGCATCGAGGCCGGGCAACGCGCGGGCGCGGCCGTCGGGCTGATGGACGACGCCTGGTGGGGCCCTTCCGTCCCGTTGCCGCGCGGCCCGTTCTTCCTGCTCGCGGAGCGTTCTCTGCCCGGCTGCGTGCTGGTCGACAAGACCGGCCGCCGGTTCGTGAACGAGGCCGCGCCGTACATCGACGTGGTCAACGCGATGACCGGCGACACCTGGCTCGTCTTCGACCACGCCTACCGCAGCCGCTACCCGTTCTGCGGCATCCCGCCGCGCCGCCCGCTCCCCCGGCGCTGGAAGGACTCCGTGCTCACGGCGCCCAGCCTGGAAGAACTGGCCCAGCAAGCCGACCTGCCGGAACTGGCGGACACCGTGCGGCGGTTCAACACCCTGACCGTGGAAGGCAAGGACGCCGACTTCCACCGCGGCGACAGCGCGTACGACCGCTACTACGGCGATCCGCGCACCAAGCCGAACCCCAACCTGGCGCCACTGACGACCGGCCCGTTCTACGCGGTCAAGATCGTGCCCGGCGATCTCGGCACCAAGGGCGGCCTGCGCACCGACACTCACGCGCGGGTGCTGCGCGAGGACGGGTCGGTGATCGACGGCCTCTACGCGGCGGGCAACACCAGCGCGTCCGTCATGGGCCACACCTACGCGGGCGCGGGCGCCACCCTCGGACCGGCGATGACGTTCGGATATCTGGCCGGCCTCGACATCACTGGAGGAAAGCGATGACGCAGGACAGCGTGCGGACGATCGACGCCGGCGCGCCTCCAGCGAGGTTCGCGCGCGGCTGGCACTGCCTCGGCCTCGCCAGTCACTTCCGCGACGGCAAACCTCACCCCGTGGAGGCGTTCGGCACGAAACTCGTGGTGTTCGCCTCGGAGGACGGCAAGATCAACGTCCTGGACGGGTACTGCCGGCACATGGGTGGCGACCTCACCCAGGGCACGGTCAAGGGCAACAACATCGCCTGCCCGTTCCACGACTGGCGCTGGGCCGGCAACGGCAAGTGCGTCGACATCCCCTACGCCAAGCGGGTGCCGCTGCGGGCGCGCACCCGGTCGTGGATCACGCTCGAGGAGAACAAGCAGCTCTTCGTGTGGAACGACCCGCAGGGCAACCCGCCGCCGGAGCACATCACGATCCCGCGCATCGAGTCGGCGTTCAGCGACGAGTGGAGCAACTGGACCTGGGACTCGGTGGTGATCGACAACGCGAACTGCCGCGAGATCATCGACAACGTCGTCGACATGGCCCACTTCTTCTACATCCACTTCGCGTTCCCGACGTACTTCAAGAACGTGATGGAGGGCCACGTCGCCTCGCAGTACCTGACCACGCGCGGCCGTCCGGACGTCGCAATGGGCTCGAACTACACCGGTGACGTGGAAGTGCGTTCCGAGGCCGCGTACTACGGGCCGTCGTACATGATCGACTACCTGTGGAACGACTACAAGGGCCTCGAGATCGAGACGGTGCTGATCAACTGCCACTACCCGATCTCGCCGACCTCGTTCAAGCTCCAGTGGGGCGCGATCGTGAAGAAGCTGCCGGGTGTGGACGACGTCCACGCCGACAAGATCGCGGAGAAGTTCGCCCGCGGCATCGGCGTCGGGTTCCTGCAGGACGTGGAGATCTGGCAGAACAAGTCGCGCATCGACAACCCGTTGCTGTGCGAGGAGGACGGGCCGGTCTACCAGCTCCGCCGTTGGTACGAGCAGTTCTACGTCGACGTGGAGGACATCAGCGACGACATGGTGCGGCGCTTCGAGTTCGAGGTCGACACGAGCCGGGCGATCGAGGTCTGGGAGAAGGAGGTCGCCGAGAATCTCGCCCGTCAGGAGTCGGCGACGTGAGCGAGCGCGACGAGTTCCTGGTCGGTGGCATGGTTCCGGTCCGGTGCGACTGCGGGAACCGGGTGCTGGTCAAGAAGAACAGCCCCCAGCACACCAGCGTGCAGTGGCTCTCCGACACGTCCACGTGCGTCGAGCTGTGCGGGCCGCGGTCCGCCTTCGTGCCCACCTGTCTGCGGCTGCGTGACGGCATCGAGAAGGCCGTGCGCGAGGGAACGCTGGAGGTCGCCGATGGCTGAGGTGCACCGGCTGCGGGTCGACGCCGTGATCGAGGAGACCGCCGACGCGCGTTCGTTCGTGCTGTCGGGCGTGGACTTCGCGGTGAAGCCCGGCCAGTTCCTGACGGTGCGGGCCGGTGACGTGGCGCGGTGCTACTCGCTGTCCAGCGCACCGGGTGAGCCGTTGAAGATCACGGTCAAGCGGACGCCGGACGGGTACGGGTCGCACTGGATGTGCTCGTCGTTGCTGGCCGGCATGGAACTCGACGTGCTGGCGCCGGCCGGGGTGTTCACGCCGTCGTCGCTGGACGGATCGCTGCTCGCGTTCGCGGCGGGGAGCGGGATCACGCCGGTCATGTCGATCATCCGGGCCGTGCTCGGTAAGGGTTCCGGACGGGTGTTCCTGGTGTACGCCAACCGGGACGAGGCTTCGGTGATCTTCGCCAGCGAGCTCTCCGAACTGGCCCGCTCGTACCCGGAGCGGCTGACCGTCGTGCACTGGCTGGAGTCGGTGCAGGGACTGCCTTCCGTGGCGGGACTGCGAGCGTTCGTCCGGTCGTGCGACGAGGCGTTCGTGTGCGGTCCGGGGCCGTTCATGGAGGCTGCTCGCAAGGCGTTGCACGACGTTTCGGTCGTGCACGTCGAGAAGTTCGTGTCGCTGTCCAGTGATCCGTTCTCCGACGTGGTTCCGGTGGTCGACGATCGGCCGGACGCGGTGGTCGAGGTCGAGCTGGACGGTGAACAGCACCGGTTTCCGTGGCCCGCGCGCACGAAGTTGCTCGACCTGCTGCTGGAGAAGGGACTCGACGCGCCGTACTCGTGCCGGGAGGGTGCGTGCAGCGCGTGCGCGTGCCGGCTGGTCGAGGGCGAGGTCAAGATGCTCAACAACGACGTGCTCGACTCCGACGACATCGCCGAGGGCATCGTGCTGGCGTGCCAGTCGGTCCCGGTCACCGACATCGTGAAGATCAGCTACGAGTGAGGGGCGCCTGATGCCGATCGACCCGGACGTCGCTGTGGGAGCGGAACTTCCCGAGATCAAGTTCTCCTGGGCCGAGTCCGACGTGCTGCTCTACCACCTGGCTCTGGGCGCGACCGAACTCCGTTACGTCTACGAGCAGGGGTTGCGGGTGCTGCCGACGTTCGGCGTGGTCGCGCCGCGCTTCCACGAGACCGCGCCGCCCGCCGTGTCGTTCCCCGGCGTCGACATCGACCTGGCCCGGGTGTTGCACGGAACCCAGGAGATCACCGTGCACGCTCCCCTGCCTGCCGAGGGCGAGGCGGTGTTGCGGACGCGGATCGCGGACGTGTGGGACAAGGGCAAGGCCGCGGTCATCGTGCAGGAGTCGACGGCCGTGACGCCGGACGGGACCGCGCTGTACACGACCCGGTCCAGCATCTTCGCCCGCGGCGAGGGCGGGTTCGGTGGAGACCGCGGGCCTTCGGGCAAGGTGGAGGTGCCGGCACGCGCACCGGATTTCGTGATCGACACCCCCACGCTGCCGCAGCAGGCCTACCTGTACCGGTTGTGCGGTGACCGGAATCCGTTGCACGCCGATCCCGAGTTCGCCGTCCGGGCCGGGTTCGACGCGCCGATCCTGCACGGGCTGTGCACGTACGGGGTGGTGTGCAAGGCCGTGATCGACGCGATGCTCGACGGACCGGAGCAGGTGTCGTCGTTCGAGGCGAAGTTCGCGGGCGTGGTCTTCCCCGGCGAGACGCTGACGACGCGGGTGTGGCGGGACGGTCAGCGTCTCGTGCTGACGACGTTCGCCGGCGACCGTCCCGTCCTCGCGGACGCGGTCCTCACGACCGTGTGACGGCTTCGGTTCCTTCGTCCCAGCGCCAGCCCGGCTCACTGCCCCGCAGGTGGACGCCGCCGATCCACCGGTCGACGCCGTTGATCGTGACGTGGTCCGCCGTGCCCGCGAGCACCTGAGCCCCGGCGCCGGTCAGGCTCAGGCGGGTGTGGCGGGTGATCCGGTCGTCCGACGAGGTGAGCAGTGGGACAGGCGCGTGCGCCAGCCGTTCCATGATCAGGAAAGACCACGAGTCACCGAGATAGGGGCGCGTTTCCCTGGCCGCGGCGCGGACGAACGCCGTGCCCGCGTCGGTAGCCCCTCTCGCGACCGCGGCCAGCACGCGTCGTTCGGTGAGCGACAGACCGTCGCGAGTGGACGGGTACTCGCGACCGAGCCGGTCGAACGCCTCGGCGAGGAACCGCAGTTCGCCGGAGCGCCGGGCGGCGATCTCCGCGATGCGTTCAGGCGTGGGCGCCCGGAAGGCCGCCCACGCGTCGACGGCCAGCTCCAGCGCGTCCGAGGTCAGGACCGCACATGCCTTCGTCGCGGGCAGTTCCCGCAACTGTTCCGCCGTCAACTCGCCGAGGCCGCCGAACCGGGCGATGCCGGGGTACTCGCCGATGCAGATCAGCGTGATGCGTTGCGCCGGAACGCCCAGGCCGGCCAGGCGGTCGAGGATCTGGATGATCTGCAGCTGGTCGTACAGATCGGCTTCGAACCACAGCACGTACTCGCCGTCCCTGTCGGCCTCCAGAAGCCGGTCGCGCTCGGCGAACATGGCCGAGCCCTCCGCGCGGTCGTCGACGCCGCTCTCCGTCAGGAAGGCGGCCCTGATTCCGCGCAGTTCCTCGGGACCCATGTCGGGCACGGGGCCTTCGTGCAGCGAGTCACGCCAGTACAGGACGCGCTGCGCGAGCCCGGTGCCCGGAACGTCGGTGCTGTCGCCATTGCTCACGTGCAACGCGGGCTCGGTCATGGTCGGCCAGTTTAGGCCTCCCGGCCGAGCACGAGGCCGCTGGTCGGAACGCCGGTACCGGCGGTGACCAGGACGTGGTCGACGTTCGCGACCTGGTTCACGGCGGTGCCGCGCACTTGGCGCACGCCCTCGGCGATGCCGTTCATGCCGTGCAGGTAGGCCTCGCCGAGCTGCCCGCCGTGCGGGTTGAGCGGGAGCGTTCCGTCCAGTTCGAGCGCCCCGGACCGGACGAAGTCCTTGGCCTCACCGCGTCCGCAGAAGCCCAGTTCTTCAAGCTGGACCAGGACGAACGGCGTGAAGTGGTCGTAGAGCACGGCGACGTCCACATCGGACGGACCGATGCCCGACTTCTCCCACAGTCCCCTCGCCACCACGCCCATCTCGGGCAACCGGGTCAGGTCGTCGCGGTAGTAGCTCGTCATCGTGAACTGGTCCACGCTGCTGCCCTGCGTCGCGGCCTTGACGTGCGCGGGCCTGTTCGGCAGGTCGCGGGCTCGTTCGGCCGAGGTGACGACCAGCGCGACGCCGCCGTCGCTCTCCTGGCAGCAGTCCAGGAGCCGCAGCGGTTCGGCGATCCAGCGCGACGACTGGTGGTCGTCCAGCGTGATCGGGCGGTTGTGGAACCAGGCGTGCGGGTTCGTGGCGGCGTGCTTGCGGTCGATCACCGCGATCCGGCCGAAGTCCTCGCTCGTGGCGCCGTACTCGTGCATGTACCGGCGGGCGAACATGGCGACCATCGCGGCCGGCGTGCCCAGACCCATCGGGTAGGACCAGCTGTTGTCGATGTTGGCCGCTGCCGCCGTCTGGACCTGCCCGAACCGGTGCCCGGAGCGTTCGTTGAACGCCCGGTAGCAGACGACGACCTTCGCCGCGCCGGTCTCCACGGCCATCGCGGCCTGCTGCACCGTCGCGCACGCCGCCCCGCCGCCGTAGTGGACGCGACTGAAGAACGTCAGCTCCGGGATGCCGAGTTCGCGTGCGACCGCGATCTCGGCGTTGGTGTCCATGGTGAAGCTGACCAGGCCGTCCACATCGGACGGTTCGAGGCCCGCGTCTTCGAGTGCGGCCCGGACGGCCTCGGCCGCCAGCTGGAGTTCACTGCGGCCGGAGTCCTTGGAGAAGTCGGTCGCGCCGATTCCGACGATCGCGGCGTTCACGCGGGCACCTCGATCTTCACGGTTCCGGTGACGTGGTCGCCGTGCGCGGTCCGGCCGACGACCTCGATGGTCAGGTCCTGCCGCTCGCGTTCGATGACCTGGCCGAAGAACTTCAGCGTGTCGTAGGCGAAGCAGGGCGCACCGAGCTTGATGTTCACCTGGCGCACCAGCACTTCCGGGCCCGCCCAGTCCGTGACGTAGCGCTGCACCAGGCCGGTCGTGGTGAGGATGTTGATGAAGATGTCCTTCGAGCCGCGCTGGATCGCCAGGTCGCGGTCGTGGTGCACGTCCTGGAAGTCCCGGGTGGCCAGCGCGGTGCTGATCACGAACGTCGGGGTGGCCTCGACGTGCCACTCGGGCAGGGAATCACCGATCCGCACGGGGCCTCCAGCTCGGCATCGTCAGGTCGTCGTCGACCTTGGTGAACACGACCTCGACCCGTTGCCCGACGCTGGGCTCGCCGTCCAGTTCGCCCAGCATCCGCACGCCCTCGTCCAGTTCGATCAGGGCGATGACGAACGGGGTCTGCTTGCCGGGCACCTGCGGGTGGTGGTGCACGACGTAGCTGTAGACCACGCCGTAGCCCTCCGAGACGAGGTACTTCGGCTTCGTGGCACCACATTCCGGGCACATCGGGCCCGGTGGGTGGCGCAGGAGACCGCAGCCACCGCACCGCTGGATGCGCAACTCGCCCTGCCGGGTGCCTTCCCAGAAGTACTCGGTGTCGCGGTTGACGGACGGCCGGATGGCCTGGATCTCGGGGGCCGCCGGCTGCGCGGCGGGCGCACTCGACTGGGCGGAGGCGGCTTCCGGCTGCGGAGCGGGCACGTGGGCGGGCTTGAACTTCAGCACCCGGAACCGCATCTCGGCCACGGCCTCGTCGCCGACCCACCAGGTGCTCCTGGTCGTGACGAACCAGCCCTCGCCGAGCCCGGTCCTCTTCGGCCCGGTCACGTCCTCCAGGCTCGTCGTCACCGAGAGGTGCTCGCCGACCTTCAGGTAGCGGTGGTAGGTCTGGTCGCTGTTGGTCGCGACGACCGAGGTGTACCCGGCCTCGTCCAGGATGGTCATCATCGCGCCGAGCGGGTCGTCCAGGGTGCGCTGGCCCTTCAACCCCGCCATCGTCCAGACCTGGACCATCGCCGGCGGCGCGATCCCGTCGTAGCCGGGGTGTTCGTCGCCGATGGCCTCCAGCCAGTTGTTGATCATCGGCTGGTTGACGAGGTCACGAGCCAGTCGTGGCGCGCATTCGCCCTGCTCGGCGATGCGGGCGGCCTCTTTCTCGATGTCGGTCATCGCACCACCCGGGGTAGGCCCAGTCCGATGTTCGCGATCAGCTCGCGCTGGATCTCCTGCACTCCCCCGCCGAACGTCAGCACGAGGTTGCGGCGTGCCTGCACGTCCAGCCACTTCGTCAGTTCGGCTGGTGCGCCGTGGCGTCCGACCAGCTCTTCGAGCAGCCGGCCGATGCGCTGGGTCCGGTCCGCGGCGAACACCTTCGTGGCCGACGCGTCCGCGACCTCCAGCTCACCGCCGGCGACCTGCCAGTTGAGCAGCTCGTTCACGCGGTGGACGGCCCGCGCCTCGGCGAGTGCCCGGCGCACGTCCGGTTCGTCGAGGAGCTGACGTTCCGAGGCCCAGCCGTGGACCCGTTCGACCAGCGCGCCGAGCCGTCCGGACGGGCCGAGCATGACGCGCTCGTGGTTGAGCTGGGTGGTGATCAGCCGCCAGCCCTTGTTCTCCTCGCCGACCCTGCGGGCCTCGGGCACGCGGACGTCGTTGTAATAGGTGGCGTTGACGTGGTGGGCGCCGTCGCACGTGATGATCGGCGTCCACGAGTAGCCGGGGTCCGTGGTGTCGACGATCAGGATCGTGATGCCCTTGTGCCGCGAGTCCGCGGCCCCGGTGCGGCAGGCCAGCCACACGAAGTCGGCGTCGTGGCCACCCGTCGTGAACGTCTTCTGCCCGTTGACGACGTAGTGATCGTCTTCGCGGACCGCCTTGGTGCGCAACGCGGCCAGGTCGGTGCCCGCGTCCGGTTCGGTGTAGCCGATGGCGAAGTGGAGATCACCACTGAGGATCTTCGGCAGGAAGAAGTCCTTCTGCTCCTGGGTTCCGTACGTCTGCAGCGTCGGGCCGACGGTCTGCAGCGTCACGTACGGCAGCGGGACGTCCGCGCGAGCGGCCTCGTTGACGAAGATCTGCTGCTCGATCGGACCGAACCCCAGCCCGCCGTACTCCTTCGGCCAGCCGACGCCGAGCCGTCCGTCGCGCCCGAGTCGTTTGACGAGCTCGCGGTAGGTCACGCCGTGCCGTTCGGTCAGCATCGCCTCGCGTTCGGCGTCGGACATGACGGTCGCGAAGTACTCGCGCAGCTCGTCGCGCAGCTTGAGCTGTTCGGCGGTGAGGTCAATGAACATCGATGGCTCCCAAGCGGTGCTCCACTCCGCCGACGAACCGCGTCAGCTCCTTGGCCATGCCGTAGTAGCGGTGCATCGGGTAGGTGATGTCGAGCCCGAGGCCGCCGTGCAGGTGGTGGCAGGTGTGCACGGCCGGCAGGGCTTCCGCCGCGAGCCAGTAGGCCGCCGTGTCGAGGTCGTTGTCGTCGAGGCTCCAGGCGGCCGTCAGCGCGGCCAGGTGCAGGGTGCGGGAGGCGATGTAGACGTCCGCGACCAGGCACGCCGCCGCCTGGAAGGTGGCCAGCGGCTTGCCGAACTGGTGACGGGTGCCGACGTGCTTCACGGTGAGGTCGAGTGCTCCGGCCAGCACGCCGTCCGCCACCGCCGCCGCTCCGGCCAGCGCGAACCGGCGGATGCCCTCCTCCGCGCCTTCCAGCAGTTCGCCTCGAGCGCCGTCGAGACGGACGGTTCCCTCCGATGTGGACACACCGGGTTGCGCCGGGTCGACGACGAAGACTCCGCCGCTCGTGCTGACGAGGATTCGTCGCGCCTCAGCGGCATACGGCACGTTGATCTTCACGCCGGAGATGCCGTCCGGTCCTGCCGTGGTTTCCGGCGTGGACGGCAGAGGTCTCGAAGGTTCGCTCAACGCCGCTGTCAGCACGCCGTGCTGTTCGGTCACCAACGGCAGCAAGGCGTCCTGCTGCTCCGGCGTTCCGTACCGGACGATCGGCAACACGCCCAGCGCGAGCGTGGCCAGTGCCGGAACGTCCACCGCCCGCCGGCCGACCTCGGTGAGCAGCACGGCCGTCTCCAGCACGCCGAGCCCGTCCCCACCGAGCCGTTCCGGAACGGCCAGGGCCAGCAATCCCGCCTCCCCCAACGCCTTCCAGGGGGTCGCGCTCTCCCTGCCCAGCACGTCGGCCGCCAGAGCGGCGATCTCCTGCTGGGTCTCGTCGAGCTGGAAATCCATCTAGGGCTCCCTCGGTAGACCGAGAATTCGCTCGCCTGCCAGGTTCATCAGCACTTGCGTGGTTCCGCCCGCGATGCTCAGACACCGGGTCAGCAGGAACTCGTGGATCAGCTCACCCTCGACCGCGGCGTCCGGCCCGAGGATCTCGACCGCGAACTCGGCGACGTCCTGCCGCTGCCGCACCCCGGCCAGCTTGCGGACGCTGGACTCCGCGCCCGGCTCCTGCCCGTTCAGCACCCGCAGGCTCGCCCGCAGGTCCAGGACGGACACCGCCAGTCCCTGCGCCACCAGGGCACCCAGCCGTTCCGCGTGGTCAGCGGCAGCCGGTGACCTCAGGACCTGTTCCAGCGGCTCGCCGAGTGCCGAGCCCATCGCGACGCGTTCGTTCGCGAGGGTGGTGCGGGCCAGCCGCCAGCCGTCGTTCACCGCGCCGACCACGCAGTCATCCGGCACGAACACGTCGTCCAGGAAGACCTCGTTGAACCGCGCGTCGCCGGTGATCTCCCGCAACGGCCGCACGTCCACGCCGGCCGCGCGCATGTCGACCAGGAAGTACGTGATGCCCTTGTGCTTCGGGACGCCGGAGTCCGTGCGGGCCAGGCAGATCGCCCAGTCGGCCTGGTGCGCGAGCGACGTCCAGACCTTCTGCCCGGTGAGCTTCCAGCCACCGTCGACGCGCTCGGCCTTGGTGCGCAACGAGGCCAGGTCCGAGCCGGCCTCGGGTTCGCTGAACAGCTGACACCAGGTCAGTTCCCCGCTCAACGTCGGTGGCACGAACCGTTCCTGCTGCTCCGGCGTTCCGTGGCGGAGGATCGTCGGTCCCGCCCAGCCTCCGATGATCAGATCCGGCCTGCGCACCCCGGCGCGGACGAACTCGCTGTCGATGACCATCTGCCTGGCCTGGTCGGCGTCCTGCCCGTACGGCTTCGGCCAGTGCGGCACGAGGAATCCGCTGTCCGCCAGGCGTTCTCGTTGCGCGGCGGCGTCGAGCCCGGCGATCTCCTCCGCGAACGTCCGCACGTCGGGATCCGACTCCACCTGGACGGTGAGCGACCGGCGTGCCCCGGCCAGCGCCAGTTCGGCGACACGTCGGCGCCAGAACGCCACGCCGCCCGCGAGTTGCCGCAACGCCAACGCCCGGCGCAGATAGCGATGCGCGTCGTGCTCCCAGGTGAAGCCGATGCCGCCGAGCACCTGGACGCAGTCCTTGGCGTTGCGGACGGCCGCGTCGAACGCCACCGCCGCCGCGACCGCCGCCGCCAGCGGGTGTTCCTCCTCGCCGACCGACCGCGCCGCGTCCCAGGCCACCGACGACGCCTGCTCCGCCCGGCACAACATCTCCACGCAGAGGTGCTTCACGGCCTGGAACGACCCGATGACACGCCCGAACTGCTGACGCTGTTTCGCGTACTCCACAGCGGTGTTCAGGCACCACGCGGCGATCCCGCTCGCCTCGGCGGCCATCAACGTGACCGCGAGATCGGTCGGGTCGTCGACCGTCTGCCCGGGCGCGTTGACCGTGACCGACCCGAGCGAACGTGAGTGGTCCACGGCTTCCAGTGCGGTGAGCGACACCTGTTCGGCCGGAACGAGCATCCAACTGTCCGTTTTGAGCAACATGTGCGTCGCTTCGGCGGCACCGACCACATGATGGGACGAGAACCCGAACCCCGCGATCCCCTCGAAGTCCGGGAACAGCACCGACACCAGCGCCGTGGGCAGCAACGGCCCCGGCACGAGGTTCTCGGCCGCCCGCTCCAGCATCACCGCGAGATCGGCGACCGTGCCGCCCTCCCGCGTCACCTCGAAGAACCCGACCTTGACGAGATCTGCCCACTCACCCTTGGCGGCGTCCACGCTGTCGCGCAGAGCCCGTTGTTCCCCGGTCGTGGCGATCGGCATGCGGCCTCCTCCAGTACGTGAAGAAGTTTATAGAACGTGTTCTATTTACGGCAACAGATCATGGCTGGGAAACCGATCGAGTATGATGCGAAGGCAGCTGCAACACGTTCCAGGAGGATCATCTCCGTGTCACCTTCGAAGTCGCGCACGGACGCGCTCATGGCGGGCGACGAGCTCAGCTCAGCCGCCCAGCGCGAGCGTCGCAAGCGGATCGTCGACGCGACCATCGCGCTGGCGTCGAAGGGCGGGTTCGACGCCGTCCAGATGCGCGCCGTGGCCGACCGCGCGGACGTCGCACTGGGCACGTTGTACCGCTACTTCCCCTCGAAGGTCCACCTGCTCGTGTCGAGCCTCGCGGTGGAGCTGGAACGCGCCCAGGAGAAGATGGACCGCACCACCGTCCCCGGCGAGAGCCCGTACGAGCGCGTGTTGTTCGTGCTCGGCCGCATAACCAGGGGCCTGCAGCGCAACCCGCACCTCACCGAGGCGATGACGCGCGCGTTCACGTTCGCCGACGCCTCCGCGGGCGCCGAGATCGACCGCGTCTCGCTGCTCATGGAGAGCATGTTCACCAAGGCGATGAGCGACGACGCCCCGACCGAGGAGCAGAAGGCCATCGCCCGCGTCATCGGCGACGTGTGGCTGTCGAACCTGGTCGCCTGGGTCACCCGCCGTGCCACCGCGACGGACGTCGCGAACCGCCTCGAACTCACGGTGCGCCTGCTGCTGAAGTGAGCCCGCCGGCGTCGCGCCGTCACTAGGATCGGCGGCATGGGTCTGCACGGCGACGCCGCCTTCCGGTTCCTCGTTCCCGACGCACCTCCGTACCGCCGCACGGACGGCGATCGCGTCCCGTCGCTCGCCCCGTCCCGCATCGGCGTGCTGAACCAGCTCCGGACGACGCCCGGCATCGCCCGCCCCAGCCTGGTGTCCTCGTGGTCGGGGTCGATCGACCGGCTGCTGTTCGCGTTCCCGTCCTACGGCGTGCACACCCCGGAACTGGCGGCCGGCTACCGGTCGGTGATCGGCGCGCTGCGGCCGGGCACCGGGTTCGTCGTGGTGCACCACGAAAGCGACCGCCAGACCGTCGAGAGCTGGTTCACCGAGGCCGGGCACACCGCCCAGTACGTGCCGATGCCCGACTACGTCGACTTCACGGACTGGGCGGAGGACGGCTACCTCGCCCTCACCGACCAGGGAGAGGCCGGAACGTACCTGCTGGAACCGTGGTCGTTCCCCCGCTCCGGCGACTCGCTGATCGCGGACGCAGTCGAGGAGTTCGGCCCGGTGCGGGCGACCCAGGCACCGCTGGTGTTCCAGGGCGGCAACTGCCTGATCGGCGACGACTTCTGGCTGCTCGGCACCGACTACTTCCTGGACACGCTGGAACTCGTCCAGAGCGGTGAACTGCCGATCTCGGTGCCGGCGGGGCGGACGGCCGTGGAGTTCGTCCGGGAGCTGTTCCGCAGGCACGTCGACAGCGACCGCGAACTGGTCCTGGTCGGCACGAAACGCCCGTTGGGGCTCAAGGCGTACTACGCGACGGTCGACGCCGGTGAGTACCACCTGGACATCCCGGGCGGCGGCGTCGGGGACGTCCAGCCGATCTTCCACATCGACATGTTCGTCACGCTGGTCGGACAGGTGGACGGCCGCTTCCGCGTACTGGTCGGCAGCCCCGCGCTCGCGGACACCGCCCTCGGCACCAAGTCTCCGTACGGCCTGCAGAACGCCTACGACGAGATCGCGGCGGACTTCGAGGCACGCGGCTTCGACGTCGTGCGCAACCCGCTCGTGCACCGGCCGCACATCTCCCAGCAACTCACGTTCGCCGCCCTGCGCGCGTTCGCCGACACCCCCGACGGCGCCGAACTGCGCGAGGTGGTCGCCGAGTTCGCGGCGGCGGGCGCCGTGGCCGACACGACCGTCGAAGTGCGGTCCTGGCACCACATCACCTGGAACAACTGCCTCGTCGAGAACAGCGCGGAAGTGGGCAGGAACGTCTACCTGCCCACGTTCGGCCACGGTGAGAACGCCGACCTCGCCGTGATCGACGACGAGATGGAGCGGCTGTGGAGCGAGATGGGGTTCTCGGTCCACCGGCTCGCCGACTTCAACGCGTTCGCCAGCCGCCAGGGCGTGGTCCACTGCATCAAGAAGTACCTGGAGCGCGGCGCGTAGTCCCCCGGAATGACCCGCGAGTCACACCACCGAACGATGCCGGTGCACGCTGTTCACCCCTAACGTCTGTCCTATGAAGACGACGCTCATCGTCCTCGTCGTGCTGACCGTGATCGGCACCGGGACCGTGGTCCTGGTGAACCACTTCGGCGGCTGGAACACGTTGGTGGGCAAGGCGTGGGCCATCACGTACGAGGTCGAGTCCCAGCCCGCCGAGACGGCCGTCGACGTGACGTTCGCCCAGTCGCCCACCCGCTACCGCAAGGAGACACCGCAGTCCGCCACCGTCTCGACGGCGCTGCCGTGGAAGTTCGAGGTCGTGGTCAACGCGGGCGAGAAGGCGCAGGTCTCGGCCACGCCCAGGGGCGACCAGGTGTTGTCGTGCCGAATTCTGCTCGACGGCATGAAGGAGTTGGCGACCGTGACCGGGAGGCCCGGCGAGAAGGTCACCTGCGAGACCGTGACCGCCTCCTGATCACCGCCGCGCCAGCCTGCGCAGCAGCACGGGCACCACGACGACCACGAGGGCCCCGCCCACCACGTACGTCCAGGGTGCCTCGACGCCGAGCACCCCCATGGCGCCGCCGACGACGAGGCCGAGCAGGACCATCCCGAGCACTTCCCACAGCCGGATCTTCCGCAGCACGAGGCCGCCCCTCCCCCAGGCCGGCCCACCCGCCGGCGATCACCCGGCGGATCGGCCTCCCCGGCACCACGGCAAACCCGCCGGACGGTTCACGCTGATGAACCTTGTACCGGAACCACGCCCACCTCATTGACCAGCCGAACCCTTACTGCTTGTGTGGCCCCGAGCACAGGGGGGTCACATGACGACCAGGCGGCAGTTCTTCGGGCAGGCGGCGGCGGTCTCCGCGGGCGTCGCGCTCAGTCCGGCTCTCGAGGCGGTCGCGGCGCCGGACGGCGGAGGAACCGAGGTCTCGTTCCTGGTCAACGGCGAGCGGCGGCGGGTGACCCTCGACCCGCGCGTCACGTTGCTGGACGCGCTGCGGGAGCGGCTCGGGCTGACCGGCACGAAGAAGGGCTGCGACCGCGGCCAGTGCGGTGCCTGCACGGTCCACGTCGACGACCGGCGCGTGCTGTCGTGCCTGACGCTCGCGGTCACCTTGCAGGGCAAGGAGGTCACGACCATCGAAGGGCTCGCGGACGGCGACGAGCTGCATCCGGTGCAGCGGGCGTTCATCGACCACGACGGCTTCCAGTGCGGCTTCTGCACGTCCGGGCAGATCATGTCGGCCGTCAAGGTCGTCGAGGAACGCGAGACGCGGTCCGACGAGCAGATCCGGGAGGCCATGTCCGGCAACCTCTGCCGGTGCGGCGCCTACCCGAACATCCTCCAGGCGATCAAGCAGGCCAGGGAGAGCTGATGCACGCCTTCGACTACTCCGCGCCGTCGACCGTCACCGACGCCCTCAGGCTCGCCAGGCCGGGGTCCGCGTTCCTCGCCGGTGGCACCACGCTGGTCGACCTGATGAAGCTCGACGTCCTGACGCCGGACCAGGTGATCGACGTCAACCGGTTGCCGCTCAGGGGAATCCGGATGCGGGGCGGGCTGCGGATCGGTGCGCTGGAGCGGATGAGCGACGTCGCGAACCACCCGCTGGTCGCGTCGACGCACCCGATGATCTCTCGCGCGTTGCTGCTCAGCGCGTCCGGTCAGCTGCGGAACATGGCCAGCATCGGTGGAAACCTGTTGCAGCGCACGCGTTGTGACTACTTCCGCGACGTGACGTCGGCCTGCAACAAGAGGCGGCCGGGCAGCGGCTGCCCCGCGCTGACCGGGGTCAACCGCGGTCACGCGATCCTCGGCACCAGCGACTCGTGCGTCGCCACCCACGCCAGCGACGTCGCGGTGGCGTTCGTCGCGATGGAGGCGCAGGTCGTGCTGCGGAGCAGGGACGGCGAGCGAACGGTGCCGCTGGAGGACTTCTACCTGCTGCCGGGGAGCACACCGGACCGGGAGAACGTGCTCGCGCCCGGTGAGCTGATCGCCGAGGTGGTCGTGCCGACGCTCTCGTGGGCCCGGCACGCCACGTACCTCAAGATCCGCGACCGGCAGTCCTACGAGTTCGCGCTCACGTCCGTCGCGGCGGCGATCGACGTCAAACGCGGTGTCGTCCAGGACGTGCGGCTCGCGGCGGGCGGCGTGGGCACGAAACCGTGGCGGCTCAGGGCCGTCGAGGACGCGCTGAAAGGCTCCGTGGCCGTGGAACGCACGTTCGCCGACGCCGCCGAGTCCGCTGTGGACGGAGCGAGGCCACTGGCGCACAACGCGTTCAAGACCAGCCTGCTCAAACGCACGATCGTCCGCGCCCTGCTCGACGCGGCAGGCGTGCGATGATCGGGCAGCCGGTCGACCGCGTCGACGGCCGCATCAAGGTCACCGGCGCGGCACCCTACGCCGCCGACACGAAGATCCCGGGCGTCGCCCACGGTTACCTGGTCACCAGCACGATCGCCAGGGGCTCGGTCACCGCGATGGACACCGCCGCCGCGCTCAGCGCCCCCGGCGTGCTCGCGGTGTACACGCCGTTCACCCCGCTCAAGCTCTTCGCGTACGTCCAGGAGCAGAACGACGAGCGCTTCCCCCCGTTGCAGGACAAGGAGATCCGGTACTTCGGTCAGCCCGTCGGGTTCGTCGTCGCCGAGTCGTGGGAACAGGCGCGGGACGCGGCGGGCCTGGTCACAGCGACCTACCAGCAGCTCCCCCACGTCACCGAGTTCCCCGGCCGGACCGTGCAGAAGCTCGAGGACGTCGAAGAGGTGCGGAGCGCGGTAGCCGAAGGCCCGGTGACGTTCACGGCCGACTACACGTCACCTGTGCAACACCACTGCGCGATGGAACCGCACGCCACTGTTGCGACGTGGAACGGCGACCACCTCACGGTCTACTCGACCTCCCAAGGCGCCCTGCTCGTGCAGACGCGGCTGTCCGAAACGCTCGGCGTCGACCCGGCGAAGATCCACGTGCTCAGCCCGCACGTCGGCGGCGGCTTCGGCGGCAAGTGGGGCAACTGGGCGCAGGTACCGCTGGCGTGCGCGGCGGCCAGAGCGCTCGGGCGCCCCGTCAAGGCCGTCCTCACCCGCGAGCAGGTGTTCGCGGTGGCCGGGCATCGGCCGCTCACCCGGCAGACGATCACGTTGACGAGCGAGCAGGACGGCACGCTCACGTCGATCACCAACGACAGCGTGTCGAGCCGCGGCCTGGCCGGCACCTTCTCCGAGAGCCCGGCGGGCTGGGTGCAGACCACCTACGCCAGCCCGAACCTCCGCACCACCAAGAAGGTCGTGCCGCTCAACCTCGGCGCCGCCACCGTGATGCGCGCGCCGGCCGAGGCGAACGGGTCGTTCGCCCTGGAGAGCGCGATCGACGAACTGGCCGGGCAGCTGGGCGTCGACCCGCTCGAGATCAGGCTGCGCAACTACGCGTCCGTCGTCCCGAACTCGAAGAAACCCTGGTCCAGCAAGCACCTCGACGAGTGTTACCGGCGAGGCGCCGAGGAGTTCGGCTGGGCACACCGCCCGAAACAGCCGCGCGCGACCCAGGACGGCGACTGGCTCGTCGGCACCGGCGTGGGCACCGCGACCTACGCGGCCTGGCGCGACAAGGCGTCGGTGAAGGTCAGGCTCGCCGCGGACGGCACCGTCACCGTGTCCGGGACGGGCGCGGACCTCGGCACCGGCCAGTACACCGTCTTCGCCGTCCTGGCCGCCGACGCCATGGGCGTCCCGATCGACCGCGTGCGCCCGGAACTGGGCGACTCGTCGTCCCCCGCCGCGGCCAACGCCGGCGGTTCGGTCTCGACGTGCAGCAACGGACCCGCGGTCCAGGACGCCGCCGCGAAAGCACGTGCCGAGCTGATCTCGCTCGCCACGACGAACCCGCGTTCCCCGTTCCACGGCGGGGAAGTCACCTACCGCGACGGCAGCATCTCCGGCGGCGGCCTGACGATGAGCTTCGGCACCCTGCTCACCCACTGCGACGTCGGCGGTGTCGAGGCCGTCGGCACCTCACCGCAGCTCGTGGACCCGGAACACGGCTACCGCTCGTTCGGCGCGCACTTCTGCGAGGTCCGCGTGCACCGGCTCACCGGCGAACCACGCGTGGCCCGCTGGCTGTCGGTGATCGACGCGGGCACGATCGTCAACGCCAAGGCGGCCCGCAGTCAGATCCAGGGCGCCGTGGTGATGGCCATCGGCCAGGCACTGCTGGAGTCCACCGAGATCGACCACGCGACCGGCCGCTTCGCGAACGCCAACCTCGCCTCCTACCTCGTGCCGGTGCACGCGGACGTCCCCAGGATCGACGTCCGGTTCCTCGACCACCCTGACCCGCTGGTCAGCGGCCTGGGTGCGAAGGGGATCGGCGAGCTCGGCATCGTGGGCGCGGCCGGCGCGATCGCGAACGCCGTCCACCACGCCACGGGTGTCCGGGTCCGCGATCTGCCGATCACACTGGAGAAACTGCTGGCCTGATCAGACGCCGATCAGACGTTGTCGACGTGCGCGACGCCCGCGGTGCGGTAGTCCTGCACCGCCGTCTTCACCTGGGCCGGGCTGAGCACCTGGTCCTTGGCGAAGTACACGTAGTCGACCTCCTGCTGGTAGGCCCGCTCGGCGCTGCTGCCCTGCAGGCCTCCCGAGATGAACCACAGGTTGAAGTTGATCGACATCGGCGTCTCCGGGTAGTACTTGTCGCCGTGGTCGGCGACCAGCACGCCGTCGATGTAGTACTTCACGCGGCCGTTCGCCACCTGGAACACGAGGTCGTGCCAGCCGTTGTAGCTGACGCGCTGCTCGTTGTGGATGTTGTCGGCGACCCACGGTTCGTTCTGGTAGGTCTCCCACGTGGTCTCGTACATGACGTTGGCCGGTTCGCCCCAGCCGCCGTTGGGCAGGTACTCGAAGTCGATCTCGCCGTAGTTCGGGGCCATCGGCGCGTCGAGCGGGGTGATGGTGAAGAACGTCTGCACGACGTGGTCACCGTCCGGGCCGAACACGGGCGCGTCGCTGAACTTCACGCGCGAGGCGTAGGTGCCCTCGAAGAACTTGCGCTGGTGGAACATCTCGGTCTGCTTGGCGGCGGAGCCGTTGTTCCACGAGTCCAGGCGCAGGACCTTCTGGCCGTCGACGGTCGGGAACGTCACGCGCGACGCGTCCCACTCGGCGCCGGGGACGCCAGGACCGCCACCGCCCGAGCGGACGGTCCAGCCGCGCTGGCTGATCCGCGAGTCGCTCGAGTTGTTGTACGCGAAGTCGTCGAACATCTTGGGGCCGTTGGGGTTCGGCGGCGTGGAGCTGGTCGTCGTGGTGGTGGGCGGGCTGCCGCCCGGCGGGGTGCCCCACAGCAGCGTGCTGCCGCGGTGGACGGTCACCTTGTTCCACGCCGAGTAGGTGCTCTCGCCGCGGAACGAGTAGTCGTCGGACTGGGCGATCGGGCCCCAGTTGGTGCGGTAGAAGCGGAGTTGCAGGTCGCCGGAGTCGGCGCCGGGGTTCAGCGTGCCGGCGCCGGAGGTGAAGCCGACCTCCAGGTAGCGGTCGGCAGGACCGCCGGTCAGGGTGCCGAACTGGCCGGTGACGTTGCCGCAGCCGCGCACGGCCCACGAGCAGGCGAACCGGTAGCCGACGTCCGGGGTGTCGCTCTTGAAGTAGTAGCGGATCTTCACGTCGGACAGCGGCACGCTCGTGGTGCCCGAGTTGACCAGTTTGAACCACGGTTCGGCCTGGTCGGTCGTCGCACCGGACGCGCTGGTCCGGTACTGGGCGGTGATCGCGTCGGCGGCGAACGCGCTGGGCGCCACGGCCAGTGCTGCCACCGCCAGGGCCGCGCAGGACGCGGCTAGGAGTGCTCGCAACGTTCTCTCCTCATTTCGGCAGGGATGGACAGGGCGGCGAGCCTTGACGAGTGGAGGCGCATCCTGGTGGTGAAGCCCTCCCACTCGGGGCGCTGGGACCAGAGGGTGTCGGCCAGCGCGGCAAGACGGGGAAATGCCAGGTATTCCAGGTGGTCACGGGAGCGGACGTGCTCGGTCCACAGCTGGCACTGCGCGCCGAGCACGCCGTCGGGCAGCGGCACGTGGTAGACGTCCCGTGCCGTCACGACGAACCCGGGCTGGCCGGGTGGTTCGTGCGGCGCGTCCGACTGCGGGTAGTCGAGGTAGGTGGAGGTGTGCGGGGCCATCACGACCGGCTGGCCGCGCTCGAGTGCCTTCGCCGCTTGGGTTTCGTCCTTCCACGGCATGACGACGGACCGCGGGTCGCCGGTCGGTTCCCAGGCGGCCGGCACCCGGCCGCGGTCGAGCAGGTACCTGCTCGCCTGGCGGAGGAACTGGCCGTGCACGTCCTCGGGCAGCAGGCATTCGTCGCCGCCGAGGTGGACGTGCTCGCCGGGGAACACCTCCAGCACCTCGGCCAGGACCTCGCGGACGAAGCCCATGGCGTGCAGGCCGAACGCGGCATCGCTGATGCCCCAACGGGTCCAGACCGGCAGCGGTTCCGGGGCGATGCCGAGGTCGGGGTACGCGGCCAGTGCCGCGCGGGCGTGACCGGGCATCTCGATCTCCGGCATGACCCGGACGCCCCGTTCGGCGGCGAACGCCACGAGGCTTTCCAACTCGGCACGGGTGTAGGTGCCGCCGTGCGGGACGCCGTCACCGTTCGTCTCGGTGCGCCAGCCGCCGACCGAGGTCAGCAACGGGTGGGCGGGCACCGGCATGCGCCAGCCCTGGTCGTCGGTGAGGTGCAGGTGCAGGACGTTGAGCTTGTGCAGGGCCATCAGGTCGATGAACCTGCGCAGCACGGGCACCGGCTGGAAGTGCCTGGAGACGTCGAGCATGAACCCGCGCCACGGCAGTCTGGGCACGTCGCGGATGTCGACACCCGGCAGCGTCCAGTCCACTTCGGACACCCGGGACGGTTTCAAGGCCTCGACGGGCAGCAGCTGACGGATCGTCTGAACTCCGTGCGTCAGTCCTTCCCTGGTGCCCGCGCGCAGCAGGACGCCGTGTTCGTTGACGGTCAGCGCGTAGCCCTCCGCGCCGAGGCCGACGAGCTTGGCGTCCAGCGCGACGACGATCTGGCCGTGGTCCGCGATCGGCAACGGGAGTCCGGTGGCGGGTCTGAGGAGCGAGCGCAGGAGCCTCGCCACGGGCTCGGCGCCCGGGGTGACGCGAACACTCGTGTCACAGTCCAGCGTGAACCCCTTGCCGCGGCGCACGATCCTGGTCGGGAGTGGAACGATCACCCCTTCACCGCCCCTCCGACGATGCCGGTGGTCACCCGGCCCTGCAGCACGACGAAGATCAGCAGCACCGGCAGCATGAACAGCGTCGACGCGGCCATCGTGGCTCCCCAGTCGGTGCCGAAGGTGTTGTTGAACGAGGACAGCCAGACCGGCAGCGTCCGGTCGTCCTGGTCCTTGATGATCAGCACGTTGGCGAAGGCGAACTCGTTCCACGCGGTGATGAACCCGAACAGCGACGTCGCCAGCAGACCTGGTGCGAGCAACGGGAACACGACCTTGCGGAACGCCTGCCCGCGCGTGCAGCCGTCGACCTGCGCCGCCTCTTCCAGGTCGACCGGGATCGCCGCGAGGAACCCGCGCAACGTCACGATGGTGAACGGCAACGTCATCATGAAGTAGACCAGCGTGAGGATCCATAGCGTGTCGAGCATGCCGGTGTCCCTGGCGATCACGTAGATCGGGATGAGCAGCGCCTCCCACGGCGTCATCTGCGCGACGAACACCATCAGCACGAACGCCCGGCGCCCCTTCCACTGCAGTCGCGCGATCGCGAACGCCGCGAGCAGGGCGACCAGCAACGCCAGCACCACGGCCCCGCCGGCCACGAGAAGGCTGTTGCGCCAGAACGAGAAGAACCCCTTCGCGGCGATCGCCGTGCCGAAGTGGTCGAACGTGACCGGGATCGGCAGGAACGTCGGTGTCGCGCTCTGGATGTCCTTGGTGGGCTTGAAGGCCGTGAGCACCATCCAGTACACGGGGAAGACCGAGATCACGAAGACGATCAACGCCGCCGTGGTCCGGGAGATCCGTCCGATCATGCGTCTCGCTCCTGCCGGTAGAGCTGGCGGAAGTACGCCAGCAGCGCGACCACGAGCAACGCCACCATCAGCATCGACACGGCCGCACCGAGGTCGTAGCGCTGCAACGACTGCGCGACCTGGAAGGCGTAAACCGGCAACGTCGTGGTGGCCCGGCCAGGACCGCCCTGGCTGATCACCCAGATCTGCACGAACGCCTTGACGACCCAGATCACCTCCAGGCACGTGATCAGCCCGAACATGGCACGCAGCATGGGGAACGTGATGGTCGAGAACACCCGCCACGCACCGGCGCCGTCGATGCGCGCGGCCTCGTACAGCTCCTGCGGCACGGTGATCATCGCCGCGTACAGCGACAGCGCGGCGAACGGGATCGACTGCCACACGATCAGCGTGATGAGGATGCCGAACGTCGCCTCGCCGTCCGCGAACCAGGTGTAGTCGCGGTACTCCTCGAAGCCCAGCGAGACCAGCGCCCAGTTCACGACGCCGAGCCTGGACTGGAAGAGCCACTGGAACACCGTGGTCGCCGCGATGATCGGCGTCGCCCAGGTGAGCACGAGCCCGCCCATCACCAGCAGCCGGAGCCACTTCCCGAGCCTGACGAGCAGCAACGCGACCAATGTGGACAGAACCATGATGAGCACGACGTTGATCGCGGTGAACCAGAGCGTGCGCTTGACCACGCCCCAGAACTCGGGATCGGACAACACCTTCACGTAGTTCGCCAGTCCGACGAACTTCGCGTCGCCGCGCACGAGCTGCGGCAGCCCGAACTCCTGCAGCGAGATGATCACGTTGCGGACCAGCGGGTACACCAGCAGGTACGCGGTGGTGACCAGGGTCGGCGCGATCAGCAGGTACGGCAGCACCGGGCGTTTGCGGCGCTTCGGGGCGGCCGGTGCGGTCTCCCGCACCGGCCTTTCGGCCAGGAGCGTCATTTGCCCGAGTTGAGCGCTTGGGTGATCACTTCGTCCGCGGACTTGGCGGCCGTCGCGGGATCGGCGCCGGTCAGGACCGCGGTCTGGAACTCCTTGATCGGGTTGCGGGCCTCGACCGCCGCCCAGTTCGGCGAGTTCGGGGTGGCGTGCCCGTTGGCCGCGCCCTGCGCCATCGCCGCCGTGCCGGGATCACCGCCCACCGAGGACGCGAGCGACTTGCGGTTCGGCACGTAGTTCATCGCCTTCGCGAGCTCCACCTGCCACTTCTCGCCGGCGAGCGCCTTCACGACCTCGTACGCGCCGTCCTGCCTGCTCGACGCGAGCGGGACGATGAGGTCGGAGCCGCCGGTGAACACCGCGCCGGGCTTGTCCGCGGTCTTGCCGGGGATCGGGAAGAAACCGATCTTGCCTTCCAGCTCCGGGTTGGCCTTCGTGACGAGCTTCGCCGCACCGGGCACCGCGATGAACTGCGCGACCTTGCCACCCGCGACCACGTCCGTCTGCTGCGGCTTGGCCTCGTCGGAGTCCTTGGGCCCGTCGCCGAGCGCCTGGAGCTTCTTGTAGAAGTCCATGCCCGCCAACGCCTGCGGCGTGTTCAGCGAGCCGCTCCACTTGTCGCCGCTCTGCTTGGCCAGGTCACCGCCCTCGTCCCAGACGAACCCGGACAGCGTGTACCAGTTCTGGCCGGGCAGGTAGATCCCCTGCTGGTCGCCCTGGTCGAGCTTGGCGGTGGCGGTGAGCCATTCCTCGCGGGTCTTCGGCGACGTGACCTGGGCGGCCTCGAACAGGTCCTTGCGGTAGATGACGACCCGGTTGGCCGCGTAGAACGGCACGCCGAACTGCTTGCCGTCCACCGCACCCGGTTCGCTCAGGCCGGGAATCCAGTCGTCGCCCTGAAGTTCGCTCTTCTTGGCGGACAGGTCCGTGACGCCCTTGCTGGCCACGTACTGGGCGACCTGGGTGTTGCCGACCTCGATCACGTCCGGCGGATCAGTGCTGGCCAGGGCACTGGTCACCTTCTGCGTGATGCCGTTCCACTCCTGAATCTGGATCTTCAGGTCGAGGTCGGCGTGATCACGTTCGAACTCGCTCTCGAACTTCGACACGAACTCCTCGGTGGCCGTGTCCTTCATGAGCCACACGGTGATCTCCTGCTTGCCACCGCCGCCGCCCGCGGACGTACCGCAGGCCGACAACGTGAGCGCCAGGACTAACAAGGCAGCGGAGCGCGACACGACTCACCTCTCGCTGGGATGTGACCAATTGGTCAGGTCTGGTCGGGTGAGGTAGAAAGTGGCATAGACCACTTCTCAGGTCAATCCCCTGGTTGGATGCGTGGGAGCGCTCTCGATCTTCAATCGACTGGTTACTTACCAGTGGTATGCCATACTGGCCGCCGACCGAGCGGAGGGGCATGGCCGAAGCAATCCTCAAGCGTGAGCAGGTCCGCGACTACCTGCTCGAACTCATCGAGACCCACCCGGCGGGCGCCCCGATCCCCGCCGAACGCGTGCTGTGCCAGCAGCTCTCGGTCTCCCGCCCCACCGTCCGCTCGGCCGTGGAGGAACTGGTCAACACCGGCCTGCTCGTCCGCCAGCACGGCCGAGGCACCTTCGTCGCGCGCGCCAAGATCACCCAGGAGATGGTCTCCGACACCGGATCCATGTCCCTGCCCCAGGCAGGCGGCACGTGGTCGTCCAGGGTGCTCGAACACGCCCGCATCCCGGCCGGCGCCCGAGTGGGCCGCCGCCTGCACCTCTCCCCCGCCGCCGAGATCCACTACATCGCCCGCCTGCGCCTGGTCGACGGCGAGCCGATGGCGTTGGAGTACCTGCACGTGCCCGCGCTTGTCGCACCCTCGTTGACGTTGCACGACATGGAGTCCGGCGACTTCTACGAACGGCTGCGCGAGCACGGCGTCCACGTTTCCGAGGCCGTGCAGTCGATCGAGCCGACCGTGGTGAACGATTCCGAGGCCGGTCTGCTCGGAGTTCCCGAGCTGGCACCGGCGTTGTTGTTCGAGCGGTTGACGACCGATGCCGAAGGGCGGCAGGTGGAGTACGTGCATTCGATCTACCGGGGGGACCGGTATCGGATCGTGTCCCGGTTGACGCTCGGGGCTTCGCCGCGCAACACGGTGGACGTGGAGGCGAAGGTCGGCAACCTGTTCCAGTGACACCGGCTGGGGCTGCCGCGACGTGAGATCACGTGCAGGGACCTTGTTCGTTCGCGCGGCCGCGCTGGCCGGCATTGCCTTCGTCAAGCCGCGACTGCGCAGGCCGTTGCCCTCGCGGATGCCCGGCGGCGCCGGCCGCCGGGTCACATGAACCGGGTGCTCTGACTGTCCACGAAGGTCTGCGCGCGTTCCAGCGTGTGCGAGGCGTAGGTTCCCCCGGCACGCGCGTCCAGCAGGGCGTTCTGCTGCGCGTCCGTCATCATCCGCTGCAGTTCGAAACGCTGGTGCAGCGACTTGTCCGGGTCCTGCTCCAGGAACTTCTTCTCGATGCCCTCGCTCATGGCGATGGTGCGTTCCAGCGTCTGTTCCAGCAGGTGCTCGTCGAACGGCTCGCCGTTCTCGCGGCACAACGTCGAGCTCTCCAGCAACGTCCGGCTCGCCGTCACCAGTTCGCCCGCCAGCCGGGCGTACTCGCGGCGTTCGTGGTCCTCGTCGTTGCCGCGGATGCCCAGCCACCTGATCACCAGCGGCAGCGAGCCGCCCTGCACGACCAGGGTGAGGATCGCGACGGTGAAGGCGATCAGGATGAGTTCGTTGCGGAACGGCAGGTCCTCCGGCAGGGTCTGGGCGGCCGCCACCGTCACCACGCCGCGCATGCCCGACCAGGCGAGCACCGCGCCGCCCCGCCAGCTCAGGCCCTCGGTGGCGTAGAAGGCCACGTCGGCCTGTTTGCGTTGCAGCATCCGGATTCCGCGGTCGTACCGCTTCTCCTCGCCGGGCTTGGGGCCGCGGGCGACGAACCGGTCGGCGAAGGCCTCGAGCTTGCTGGTGAACGCGTCCGCGCGGCGTTGCTGGCGGCGCAGCAGAGCGATCACCGGGATGGTGAAGGCCACGCGCAGCAGTACCAGCGCCACGGTGGCCAGCACGCCGATCACCAGCGTCCGCGCCAGACCGTCGTCCGCCACGGTGGCGACGACCGACGTGAGTTCGAAGCCCACCAGCAGGAAGACGCCGTTCTCCAGGATCAGCTGGATCGTGCGCCAGTTGGTGCGCTCGGAGATGCGGTCGTGCGCGGTGAAGCGCTTGGCGCTCTGGTGACCGGTGATCAGGCCGGCCACGACCACGGCGATCACGCCGGACGCGTGCACCTCCTCGGCCGGGATGAACGCCAGGAACGGGACGACGTACGAGATCGCGGTCGTGAGCACCGGCTGGCCCTGGATCTTCGACCGCGCCCACACCGACACGATGCCGACCGCGGCGCCGATCACCACGCCCACCGACACGGCGTACGCGAAGTCGCCCACCGCACTGCCGAACGACACGCTGGCCGTGATCGCGACGATCGCGGTGCGCAGCAGCACGAGCGCGGTCGCGTCGTTGACCAGGCCCTCGCCCTCGAGGATCGTGACGAGCCTGGGCGGCAGGCCGAGCTTCTTGCCGATCGACGTGGCGGCGACCGCGTCCGGCGGGCTGATCACGGCGCCGAGCGCGAGCGCGGCCGCGAAGCCGATCTCGGGCAGCAGCCACCAGATCAGCAGGCCGGTTCCGAACGCGGACACGACCACGAGCAGCACCGACAGCGCGCCGATGGTCGCGAAGTTGCGTCTGAAGTCGACCACCGGCACGTTCACCGCCGCCGAGTACAGGATCGGCGGCAGCACGATCACCAGGATCCACTCGGGCTCCACGACCAGGTGCGGCGCTCCGGGCACCTGACTGCACGCCATGCCGACGAGCACGAGCAGCACGGGTGCGGCCACGCCCAGTTTGGGCGCGGCGTACGACACCACCACGATGATCAGCACGGCCGCGACGGCGAGCAAGGCCCATTCCTGCATGACGTGCAGTTTGCTCGATGGGAACGGACCTCGCCCGTGGAGCCACGCCGGTCAGGAAGCAGGAAGCACGTGGCGGCCGTCACGGTCGGTGCTCAGGCACAACGAGCAGATCTCGCCACCGAGAGCACTGGCCGTCATGTCCGGTCGCTCGTACGACTCCGTGCACACCACGCACTCGTACCGCGTCCCGCTCGGGTTGCCGTCCTCGTCGAGCACCGGCTCCGCGATGCCGTCGTCGGTGCGGCGCAGGTAGAACCGGCCGCGCGTGAGCACCGCGAGCAACGGCGTCAGCACGATCGGGATCCCGACCGCCACCAGCGGCGAGTAGGGCTGGATCGCCGGGCCGAACAGTCCGAAGTAGACCGAGATGGAGAAGATCGACGAGGCGAGGAACGACCCGACTCCCACCGGGTTGACCGCGAACAGCATGCCGCGGCGGAACTCCGGCTGCTTGGGCGAGAGCTTGAGCAGGTACTTGTTGATCGCGATGTCCGCCGCGACCGTGACGACCCACGCCATCGCGCAGTTCGAGTAGAAGCTCAGCAGGTTGTTGAGGAAGCTGAACATGTCCGCTTCCATCAGCACCAGCGCGATCACGAGGTTGACCAGCACGAACACCAGTCGCCCCGGGTAGTGCTTCGTGACGCGGGTGAAGGAGTTCGTCCACGCCAGCGACCCCGAGTAGGCGTTGGTGACGTTGATCTTCACCTGGCTCAGCACCACGAGCACCAGCGCCAGCGGCACCACCAGCCACGCCGGCATGAACTGCTTGAACACCCCGGTGAACTGCTCGATCGGCTCCACCGCCGCGACCTTGCCGACCGCGTCGAGCACGTAGACGGCCATGAACGCGCCGATCGCCTGCTTCAGCGCGCCGAACACCACCCAGCCCGGTCCGGCCATGATCATCGACGTCCACCACGCCCGCCGGTTCTCCGCCGTACGAGGCGGCATGAACCGCAGGTAGTCGATCTGCTCGCCGATCTGCCCCATCAACGACAGGCACACGCCCGCGCCGAGCATCACCGCCGCGGTGTTCACGCCGGTGTCCCCGTAGGCGAGCCAGCGGCTGACCGAGTCCGGGTCCGCGATCACCAGGTAGAGCAGCGGCGCCACCATCAGCAGCAACCACAACGGGTTCGTCCAGCTCTGCAGCTTCGCGAGCACCTTCATCCCGTAGATCACCAGCGGGATGATCACGAGTGTCGACGCGAGATACCCCAGCCACAGCGGCAACCCCAGCGCGTACCGCAGGCCCTGCGCCATGATCGAGCCTTCGAGCGCGAAGAAGATGAACGTGAAGCTCGCGAAGATCACGCTCGTGATGACCGAGCCGTAGTAGCCGAACCCGGATCCGCGGGTGATCAGGTCGAGGTCGATGTTGTACCGCGCCGCGTAGTACGCCAGCGGGAACCCCGTCACGAAGATGACGATCGCGGCGAACGCGATGGCCAGCAACGCGTTCCCGGTGCCGTGCGCGAGCCCGATGCCCGCGCCGATCGAGAAGTCCGCCATGTAGGCGATCCCGCCCAGCGCGGACGCCCCGACGACGGCGGGCGTCCAGCGCCGGTACGTCCTGGGTGCGAACCGAAGGGTGTAGTCCTCGAGCGTCTCTTTGGACGCCGCACGAACCGGCGCGGGCTCCACAACCTCGTCAAGGGTCATGGATCTCGACGCTAGGAACCGCGCGTTTCGTTCAGTCGCACCACTTGTGACGAGCGCATCACGCTCCGCGCACTCACAACTTCCAGATCCTGACGGTCTTGTCGTCGCCGCCCGCCGCGATCCGCTTGCCGTCCGGCGAGAACGCCACCGCCTGGATCTGCCCGGCCGCACCGATCACCGTCGCGCGGATCTTCTTCGTCTCCACGTCCCACAGCTGGACGAAGTTGCCCTGCCCCCAGACCGCGATCGTGTCGCCGTCCGGGTGGAACAGCGCGCTCGACACCGTCAGACCGTCGTCCGCGCGCAGGAACACCGCCTTGCTCTGGCCCGACTCGACGTCCCAGAGCTGCATCGCGTTCTTGCCGTCGCCGTCGATGACCGCGAGCGACTTGCCGTCGGGCGAGAACGTGCCTCCGTCACCGGTCGAGTCGTTGATGGTCTTGACCGTCTTGCCGGTGGCCGGGTCGACGATCTTGATCTCCTGGTACTTGGTGCCCGCGTAGGCGAGGAGTTTTCCGTCCGGGCTGAAGGAGAGCTCGCTGCTGCCCTGGGCCTCGGTCAGGCCGATCTTGACCTTGCGCGTCGCGACGTCCCAGACCTGCAGGCGGCCGGTGTGGGTGACGCCGGCGAGGGTCTTGCCGTCCGGGTGGAAGCGCAGGGTCTTCATGATCGAACGGCTCTCGTCGAGGCCGCCGATCATGGTGCGGTCGGCGAGGTTCCACAGGTACGTGGTGAAGTCGCCGGTGCGGTTGCCGCCCGCCGCGAGGATCTTGCCGTCCGGGCTGATCGCGACAGCGGTGGCCGCCGCGCCGCCGGGACCGTCCGGGAGCTGGACGGTGCCGACGACCTTGTTGGTCGTGGTGTCCCAGATCCGGACGGTGTCACCGCCGTCGCCCAGGCCGTCCTGGGCGCTGGCCAGGAACTTGCCGTCCGGGCTCCAGGCGATGGACGCGATCGCGTACGTGTGGTCGGCGAGCTGGACGTGCTCGGTGTACTCCTCCGGGCGTCCCGGCTGGGACTTCGAGGACGTCGTCGACTGCTCGGAGCCGCCCTCCTTGTTGGAGGCCGCCTTGTTGTTGTCCTTGGTGGACGGCAGTTCGGCCGCCTCGCCGTCGTTGTTCCTGGTGCTGAGCCACCACGCGGTGCCGCCGCCGGCCACCGCGAGCGCGCCGGCTCCCGCCAGCAGCAACGTGCGCCGGCTGACGCCCTGCTTGGCCACGACCGGCAGCACGACGGGCGCGCCGGCGAGCATCGCCAGCGCCTGGTCGACCGACGCGCGTTCGGCGGGGTTCTTGCGCAGCAGCCCGCCCAGCAGGGACGCGAGGTGCCCGGCGCGTTGCGGGGGCGGCGGGTCCTGGGTGAGCAGCATCGACAGGGTCGTCATGAAGTCCTGGCCCTGGTACGGCGGCCTGCCCTCCACGGCGGCGTACAGCGTGGCGCCGAGCGACCACATGTCGGTCGCCGGCGTGATCGGCGCGCCGGTGCCCTGCTCGGGCGCCATGTACGCGGGCGTGCCGACGATCGAACCGTCGGTGGTCAGCGGGACGTCGCCGGTGAGCCGCGCGATGCCGAAGTCGGTGATGACGACCCGGTCGCCGGACAGCAACACGTTGGCGGGCTTGAGATCGCGGTGCACGATCCCGGCCTGGTGCGCCACTCGCAACGCGCTCAGCATCGACGTCGCGATGTAGGCGACCTGGTCCGGGGGCAGCGCGCCCTGGGCCTTGACGGCGTCGGAGAGCGAGCCGCCCCGGACGAACTCCATCACGATCATCGGGGTGCCGTTGTACTCGACGACGTCGTGCACGGTGACGATGCCGGGGTGGTTGAGCTGGCCGGCGAGCTGCGCCTCCCGCATCGCGCGCTGGCACAGCAACGCCCGCTGCTGGGGGTCGAGCCCGACCGGCAGCAGCAGTTCCTTGATGGCCACCTCACGGCCGATGACCTCGTCCCGGCCGAGCCACACCCGGCCCATGCCGCCGACGCCGATCACCTGAACGAGCCGGTAGCGCTGCGCCACCAGACTTCCCGTCGCATCTGTCACGGCGGGCAGCTTAGATGGGAGATCGCGCTCCCACGACGGTAACCGGCAAGTTCGTGAACAATCGGAACTGTTGGCAGCAAAGAAACATCATGCGCGTTCAATCGGTCGACAATGGACCTGTCCCTAGTGGACTCTCGCGACCTCGATTCCGATCTCCCCGAACATCCGCAACTTCCGCGTCCTGGTCGGTTCCGCGGTGAACCCGGCGTCGGCGATCCCCTTCGCCGCGTGGCCGTGGTGCGCGATGTCGGCGAGCACGAGCAGGCCGCCCGGCCGCAGCACCCGACGCACCTCGGCGAGCATCTCGCCCTTCGAGGGCTCGTCGAGGTGGTGCAGCATCAGGCTGGAGAAGACGACGTCGAACGAGGCGTCGGGGAACGCCAGCTCCTGCGCGAACCCCCGGTCCAGCTTCGCCGTCAGCCCGGCCCGCCGCAGCTTGCGCTCCGCCCGCGCCAGCATCTTCAGATCGGGGTCCACACCGACGAGTTCGACGTCGCGATGACGTTTTCCAGTGGAGCGCAACAGGTTCCCGGTGCCGCAGCCGACGTCGAGCACGCGTTGCCCGGCGCTCAGACCGGCCGCCTCGACCATCTCCTGATGGATCGCGTGCAGCCCGGACACCCGGTGCAGAACGTCGTAGAACGGCAGCAGGTAGTGCTTGCCCATGCCAGGCAGGTAGTCCCGCTCCTGGGACGATGTTTCGGCCATGACCTCATTCTGATCGCTGCCCGAACAGGATTTCTGTGCCGATCCACGGTTTGAGTGGGACGATTTGACGGTGCGCGCGATTCGAACACCGATGAAGGGCGACGGGCCCGCGAAGTACTCCTGGCAGCCCGCTCCCGGCGATCTCCCGGTCATGACCGTGCGGCTCGGGCACGGCGCGGACTTCGACGGCTCGCACGAGGCCCACTCCCACGACTTCCCCGGCCTGGCTTACTTCGAGACGGCCGGTGGCGTGGTGCGGCACGGCCGTCAGATCAGGCAGGTCGAGGCGGGCGACCTGTTCGTCATCGCGCCCGGCGACGTGATGAGCCAGGCCCGCAGCGACGACCTCCTCGGCGCACGGGGCTGGGGCGTCTTCTTCACCGCCGACGCGCTCGGCCCGGACACCCCCGGCGCGCACCTCGCGTGGCGCACGCACCCGCTGCTGTTCCCGTTCGTCCACGGCGGCGCGACGGGTGCGTTGCGACTCAAGGTCCCCGTCGAGCACCGCACGGAATGGACTGCCCGCGTGGAGGCACTGCACGCGGAACTCGTGCAACGCCCCGACGGCTACCGGGAAGCCGTGTCAGCACATCTGACGCTGCTGCTGGTCGGGGTGTCGAGGCTGGCCGCGGACGTCGTCGGCGATCTGCGCGAGAACGCCGAACCGCTGCTGGCCGAGGTGTTCGAGGTGATCGAGCGCCGCTACCCGGAACCGCTGTCGCTGCGCGAGGTCGCCGCCGCGGTCAGCATCTCCCCCGGCCACCTGACCTCGACCGTGCGCAGGCGGACCGGCCGCACGGTGCAGGAGTGGATCACCGAGCGCCGGATGGTCCAGGCACGGCGCCTGCTGGCCGGGACGGACCTGCCGGTCGGCGACATCGGGCGGCAGGTGGGCATCCCGGACGCCGGGTACTTCGCGCGGACGTTCGGCAAGGTGCACGGGATGAGCCCGACGCGTTGGCGGCGGTTCAACCACCTGAACACCCGCTGAACTCCTGTGGACGCCCTGTCGATCAAGGGCCGTTTCGTCGCTTTCGTCCCTCCCGGCCGTGGCACTGTCGTGACCATGACCGGCACCACCCTGAACGACCGAGACCTCGGCAAGAGGTTCCACGACCTGATGGACGTCGTCGTGAGGCGGTTGCCGTTCGGGCTCTCCCGCGTCGTCGCGCCGAGCTTCCTCGGGTTCGCCCTGATCAACGGGTTCACGTTCGGCATCGACCTGCTGCTGCTCACGCTGTTCCGCAGCGGCCTGGGCCTGCCGGTGCCGATCGCGTTCACGATCGCCTACGTGCTCGCGTTCGGGCTGAGCTTCGTGCTCAACCGAGCGCTGAACTTCCGCTCGCACGCGCCGGTGGGCCCGCAGGCAGGGCTCTACGCCGTCGCGATCCTGATCAACTACTTGGCGTTCATCCTCGGGGTCGGCAGCGCGCTGACCGAGATCGGCCTGCAGTACCACCTGTCCCGCATCGTCGCCGGCGCGTGCGAGGCCGCGTTCATGTACAGCGTGATGCGCTGGATCATCTTCCGCGACACCAGGAACTGAGTGCCACAGCACTCGCTACTGCAGGTAGCCCTCGACCTCGCCGACCGTGCGGGCGGGAACGTCCTCCGCGTCGCCACCCAGCGACCGGGCCGACCGGCGGCGCCGCAGCAGGTCCCAGCACTGGTCGAGGGCTTCTTCCAACGACCGCAGCCGGGCGTGCTCCTCGTCCGTGGAGATCTCCCCGGACGCGAGCTGCTGACGCAGCTCGTGCTCCTCGTCGACCAGCTCGTTGATGCGGCCCAGCACGTTCTCGTCGCTCATCTCTCCGACTCTACGACGAACCCCGGGGCAGGGCGGCCAGCGACAGGCTGTTGCCGTCCGGATCCAGCACCTCGACGTGCCGGACGCCGTTGGAGTACGTCTCGACGGGCTCGTGGCCGACGCCGAAGGCCGCGAGCCGGGCCAGCGCCTCGCCGAACTCCCCCGGCGCCACCCCGAACGTGATCATCGAGCCGCCCACGCGCGCCGACCGCACGTCACGGGCGTCGAGGACGACGTACGCGTTCTCCCCCACCTGCCAGAGGTGTTCCTCGCCGATGACCTCGTCCGCCGCGCGGCCGAAGAACACCTCGTACCACTCCAGCGACCGAGCCAGGTCGCTCACACACATCACGCTGTGCAGATCCACGCGGTCCACCCTTCCGATCGTTCTGGAAGGGCGGACCGGTCGCGCGACGAGAACTCATCGGTGTCAGCTGCTGCGAGGCAGGATCACATTGGACGGTGGTTCGCGCTGTGAGCCAGGCCCGGCAGCTTCTCCGTCTGCGGCAGCGAAGAGTTGCCCGCCCACACCTTCAGCGCGCGCAGATGAACGACCAGCCGGTCGGCGCGGCTCGGCACCACGGGCGATTCGTCCGGTTGGTCCAATGAAATGGTTCAACCACTTGTTTACACTTGTGAACCAGGGCCGCCGACCCGTCACGCGAACCACTCCTCGCGGAAGTGTTTCGCCACCTCCGCCTGCCAGGAGGCGTTGTGAAGTCACGTACTCGGCTCGCCCTAGCAAGTATCACGTCCACCGCCGTGGTGGTCGTCGCGTTCCTCGTCCCCACGACGCCCGCGATCGCCCACGGCACGATGTCCGATCCGGCCAGCCGGGTCTACACGTGCAAGAACGAGGGCCCGGAGACCCCGAAGTCCGACGCGTGCAAGGCGGCCGTCGCCGCCGGTGGCACGCAGGCCTACTACGACTGGAACGAGGTCTCGCTGCTCGAGGCCGGCGGGCGTCACCGCGAGCTCATCCCGGACGGCAAGCTGTGCAGCGCGGGCCGCGACAAGTACCGCGGCCTCGACCTGCAACGCGCGGACTGGCCGGCCAAGCGGGTCTCGGCCGGGCCGCTGACGGTGACCTACCACGCGTCGGCACCGCACTCGAACAGCAACTTCGAGTTCTACATCACCAGGGACGGCTGGAACCCGACGCAGCCGCTGCGCTGGTCGGACCTCGTGCACCTGCAGACGTTCAACGGCCAGAACCCCAGCACGTTCACGAACTGGACGCTGAACCTGCCCGGTCGTTCCGGCCGACACATCCTCTACTCGATCTGGCAGCGCGTGGTCGGCAGCAACGAGGCCTTCTACACGTGCTCGGACGTCGACTTCGGCGGCGGCAGCACGCCTCCCCCGACCACGACGACCACCACGCCCCCGCCGACCACGACCACCACGACTCCCCCGCCGGCGGGCGGAACGTGGGCCGCGGGCACGACCTACTCGATCGGCAACCGCGTCACCTACGCCGGCGTGAACTACGAGTGCCAGCTCGCGCACACCGCCCTCGCCGGGTGGGAGCCGCCGAACACGCCCGCCCTGTGGCGACGCCTCTGATGCGGTTCCTGGTGCTCGCGCTCGCCTTCGTGGTGTCCGGCTGCGCGACCACGCAGCCGGACGCCGTGTTGCGCGGCGATCCGCTGGACGTGATGTTCCTGCAGATGATGCTCCCGCATCACCAGCAGGGAGTGGAGATGGTGGCCCTCGCGAAGGACCGTGCCCAGAACGAGGAGCTGCGCATGCTCGCGGCCGCGATCGAGCAGACCCAGACGACCGAGGTCGGCACGATGAAGGACTGGCTGACGTCGTGGGGAGAGCCGCTGACGGCACCGCCGGACTCCCACTCTGGCCACGGCGGCATGCGGCAGTCCGATCCCGAGGAGCTCGCGAGGTTGGCCGCGCTGCGGGGCGCGGCGTTCGACCAGCGCCTGCTCAACGTCATGATCGCCCACCAGGACGACGCCGTGCAGATGGCCCGGTGGGAGACGGGCAGCGGCGCCGACCAGGAGGTGAAGGACCTCGCGGACCGGATCGACAAGTCCCGCACCGCGCAGATCGGCATGATGAAGAAGTTCCTCGACAGGGCCTGACGGGGTACCCCATGCCCGGACTGAAGGAGGCCGAGCATGCAACCCGTCCCGTTCATGCCGTGGGTGTGGCGCGATCCGTCGTGGGCCGATGAGCCGGAACAGGACCTCGCGGATCGCCCCGACACCGGACTGATCGGCTACGACGTCGAGGCCACCGACGGCGGCATCGGCAAGATCGACCAGGCCAACGCCGAGGTGCCGCACGACTGCCTGATGGTCGACACCGGCCCGTGGATCTTCGGCCACCGGGTCGTGCTCCCGGTCGGCACGGTGCGGCGCGTGGACCACGAGGAACGCAAGGTCCACGTCGACCGCACCAGGGAGCAGATCAAGAACGCGCCCGAGTACGACCCGGACGACCACGAGGGCTATCGCCGTCGCTCCGACGACTACTACGCCGAGAGCTACCGGCTGATGCCGCCGATGCTCTAGCGCCGCAATAGGCTGGCGCGCATGACATCGGTGTTGCAGAACGTGGCGATCGACTGCGCGAACGCCTACGAGCTGGCGTTGTTCTGGAGCAAGGTCACCGGTCGCCCGCTGCACCCCGAGGACAAGCCGGGCGACCGGGAGACCGAGGTCCTGCTGGCTGAGGGCCCGGTGCTGTACTTCAACGAGGTGCCGGAGCCCAAGACGGTGAAGAACCGGCTCCACCTGTGCCTGCGCCCGGACACCTCACGCGACGAGGAGGTCGAACGGCTGCTGGGCCTCGGCGCGACGTTCGTCGGCGATCACCGCAACCCCGACGGGACCGGCTGGGCGATCCTGGCCGATCCCGAGGGCAACGAGTTCTGCGTGCTGCGCGGCGACTCCGAACGCGCCTAGGCCGGCGCCATCGCCTCCAGCACGCTCGACCGGACGCCCAGGACGCTCATCAGCTCCAGCGCCCGCAACGGGCGCAGGACCGCGGCGGTGTTCGCGACGATCACGAGCGCGCTGCCACGGCGCAGGCAGAGGTCCTGGTGGTCGAGCAGCAGGCCGATGCCCTGAGCACCGAGGAACCGCACGCCGCTCAGGTCCAGCACGACGGACGCGGGCGGGGTGACCGTCCGCACCGCCTCGCCGAGGCAGTCGGCCAGGTACTGGGCGGTCGAGACGTCGATCTCGCCGGCGACGCGGACGAGGACGGTGTCGCCCACTCTCTCGCGGGTGGACCGGAAGGGAACTTGACTGTTGGGGAGCACGCGGCAACCTCCAGTAGGGACGGCACGCACGACCGTCACAAGGGCTGGCTGCTCAACCCGAGTAGAACGGTATCGCAGTTCTCGGCCCGCAGCGCGCGTAGCATCACTCTCGTGACCGGTTTCTTCCACGAGACCGCCTTCTACGGCTCCGACGACGACTTCCTCGCGCACGCCGTGCCGTTCCTCGAGAACGGCCTGCGCGCCGGCGAGCCGTCGATCGTCGCGTGCGCCGAGCAGAACACCGCTCTGCTGCGTGGCGCGCTCGGCCGCGACGCCGCCGTCACCTACATGCCGGGCGCTGACCAGTACGCACGGCCGTCGGAGGCCATCGCCAACTACCGGAGCCTGTTCGCGGAGCACACCGCGTCCGGCGCGCAGCAGATGCGGGTGGTCGGCGACGTGCCGCACCCCGGCATGGGCGCGCCGTGGGACTGGTGGGCGCGCTACGAGGCCGCCGTGAACCTGGCCTACGCCGAGTTCCCGGTGTGGGGCCTGTGCCCGTACGACACCAGGACGACGCCCGCCGAGGTGCTGGCCGACGTCGTCCGCACGCACCCGAACATCTCCACCACCCCCGGCGCACACGACAAGAACCCCGGCTACCGCGAGGGCCTCGCGGCATCGACGCAGGTCCCGGACGTGCTGGAACGCCGCTCCCCGCTGGTCGAGCTCGTCGACCCGAGCGCCCGCGGTGTGCGCGAGGCCGTGGGAGCGGCGATCGACGCGATGGGGCTGAGCGAGGACGACGCGCATGACGTCGTCTACGCGGCCAGCGAGATCGTCACGAACGGCCTGACGCACGGCATCGCGCCGGTGCGGTTCCGGCTGTGGTCGGACCACGCACGGGTCGTGGTGACGGTGACCGACCAGGGCCCCGGCCCGTCGGACCCGCTGGCGGGCCTGATGCCGACCGCCGAGACCCTGTCCGCCGGGCTCGGGCTGTGGATCCTGCACCGCACGTGCGACTACGTGTCGATGGGTCGCGACGAGGACGGGTTCACGGTGCGGGTGAGCATCGGCGGCTCCTAGAGCACGTACTTCGCCGCCTGCGCGGCCTGCTCCTTGTCGACGTGCACCTCGTACCGCCGTGCCTGCAGCGTCATGGTGCTCGCGAAGTCACGGCGACCGCGCGTGGTCCAGTGCGCCACGAACCCGAAGACCGCGCCCCAGAACGCGCCCACGACGAGACTGATCAGCACGAACCAGATCCAGCTGCTGCCGGCGGTGAACAGGCCGAACAGCAGACCGATGAACACACCGAACCACGCACCGCTGGCCGCGCCCGTCACGGCGGCACGGCCCCGCGTCATGCGCCCGGTCACCTGCTCGACCGTCCGGACCCCGTCGCCGATGATCCGCACGCTCTCCACCGGGAAGCCGTCGTCGGACATCCGGTCCACGAGCCGCTGGGCGTCGAGGTAGTCCGGGTAACTCGCCAGCAGGGACGACTCGGGCTGGGTCACTTCGTGCTTGATGTCCACCACGGCAAGTTACCCGCGGTGATCACCCGTCACACCACCGGCCGGAGCTTCCGGTCGCAGGCCACGAGGTGCTCCCACGTGCGGCCGCGCTGGCTCGGCGGCGCGGAGCCGTCCGCGGTGCAGATCGGGTACACCAGGCCGAAGGGAACCGGTTGATCGAACTCGTCGCCAGTGAGGTCGTCCACCAGACGTCGCACGTGTGCCATCACGATCACTCCCTCGCGTGAATCGCAGGGCCAAGGGGTTTGGATTCACCGAATACCCCGTGAGCTGCGCGCACATGCGAGAGAGCGCTGCGACATAAGGGTGAAACATTCCGTCCTCAGTGGACTAACGCGCCGTGATCGTGAGAGTGAACGTGCCGTCGTGCGGGACGGTGAGGATCTGCATGCGACGGCCGGGATAGGTGATCGTGGACGCCGTGCGCAGCTGCGGATCCAGTTGGCGCCCCCAGTCGAACCGGATCACGGTCCGGCCGCGGGTGAGGGTGAGGCCACGCGGGTCGAGCGCCACCGTGTCGGAATCCTTCACCACCAAAGGAATCTGTTCGGTGGCCGCAGACCGGGCTCGCACCGACCGCACGATCCGATCGCCCACCGTCACCTCGGTCACCACCGAGCCCGACGGCGTGCGATAGCGGAACCGGTACGGCTCGCCACCGAGGAACTCGGCCTGCTGCGGACCGTTCGAGTCCGGCACCTGGCCGGGGAACACGGTGGCCCAGCACGCGTGGTTGTTGTTGTTCATCGACTGCACCAGCGTGCCCGCCACCGGGTGCCACAGGAACGTCAACCCGGTGCGCGCCAACGAGGTCGCGCGTCGAGCACCGAAGTAGCCACCGACATACCACCGTGGACGCCGCACGAACAGGAAGTCCTGCCCCTGGTCGCCGCGACGCTCGGTGAAGTGCGCGCGGTGATACGGCAACCGCGCGATCGCGGCCGTCCGCTCGGCCCGGCTCGGGTAGCGCTCACCGTAGATGGCGTGCGCCAGGATGCGCGGTGACGTGTCCGGCTTGATCAGCGCGGGAACCGGAGCGGACGAGGCCGCCCACTCGGCCCGTGCGGCGGCCATGTCCTCACGACTGGACACGAACGCGGCGAGGTCCGGTACCTCCGAGACGAACTGGGCGTTGAGCGCGGTCCGTTCGGGATCGGGCCGCACGTCGGCGTAGAACTTCGAGGACGTGCGCGAGTTCGTGGCGATGTTCGCGAACCAGCCGGAGCCGTCCGGTTCGCGCAGCAGGTTGTAGCCGAGCCAGTCGGTGTACCTCCTGGTCATGGTGACGAGGTTCGGGTCGCCGGACTGCCGCCACGCGTCGGCCAGTTCGGGCAGCATGACCTCGAAGTTGTAGTTGGTGTCCGCGCCGGACTCCTCGTAGAAGAACCCGGCGGGGCTCTGCCCGACAGTGGTCAGCCGCCGGAACGCCTCGGTGAGCCGCTGCTGCAGCGCGGGATCGGGGTCCTGCTTCAACGCGAGCGCCGACCCCGCGAGTCCTGAGGTGGTCTGGTTGGCCCAGGTCAGCGGCGACTGCCAGACCGTGCCGTTCGACGGGTCGAGGAACCAGGTCATGGCCCTGCGCAGCGCGGCGGTGATCTGCGCCTGCCGGGCCGGCAACGCTCCGGCGCGCTTGAGCAGCGCGTTCGTCTTGCTCAGGTAGCCCATGGCGAACCCGGTCGCCGCGAGTGAGTGCTGGTCGGCCGAGTACTCCGGCCACGAGCCGTCGGCGTGCTGCAGCCCGAGGTAGTGGCCGAGCCCGGCGTCCAGCGCGGCGAGCACCAGACCGTTGCCGCGGTACGGGTTCCACGAACGGGACTGCGTCGCGAACCAGGCCAGCGTGTAGACGTGCTCCTGGACGCGGGCGTTGTACGAGACGTTGGGGCTGCGCCACCAGCCACCGCCGAAGAAGCCGCCTGCGTTCATGTCCGAGACCATCGGCGAGACGAGCATCAGGTACTGCGCGAACCGCTGTTCGTCGGGCTCGAAGGCGCGGCGGTCCGGGGTGACGGGTGGCGGCGCGGGCAGGGCGTGCGCCGGCGTGGGCAGGGTGGCGAGCAGTCCGATCGCGGTGGCACCGGTGATCAGGCTGCGTCGGCTGAATGCGTTCACGGGCTTACCTCCAAGGCCCAGGACCTTCGCCCGCCAGGCTGCGCCCGTCAAGATGCTAATTCGAATTATTACAGGGTTGACGGCGATGCGGGTGCTGACGCAGACTCCGTGCCAATTCGAATTGGCAGGTGCTCATGGCCAAGAGGCTCACCCAGCAGGACATCGCGCGGATGGCAGGCGTCAGCCAGGCCACGGTGTCCCTGGTGCTCAACAACCGGACCGACAGCGGCGTCCGGATCGCGGAGGACACGCGGGCCCGTGTGCTGGAGGTGATCAGGCGGACCGGCTACGTCGCGAACCCGATCGCGCGCCGGCTGCACGACCAGCGCAACCGCATCCTCGGGGTCTTCACCTACGAGGCCGTCTTCCCGAGCACCCGCTCGGACTTCTACCAGCCGTTCCTGGAGGGCATCGAGGAACAGGCGGAGGAGGTGGGCTGCGATCTGCTGCTGTTCACCAGCGCCAAGGCGACGGACGGGAAGCGGCGGATCTTCAGCGACGACAGCAGGATCCGGCTGGCGGACGGTTGCGTACTGCTCGGTCGTTCGATCGACAGGGACGACCTCGCCCAGCTCGTGGCGGAGGCCGTCCCGTTCGTCTCGATCGGCCGGCGTGACGACGCGGGCGGTCCGGTCCCGCACGTCGGCGCCGACTACCCCGCCGCCGTGCGGGATCTCGTGGACCGCGCGGTCGCGCTCGGGCACCGCAGGTTCGCCTACGCGGGCGCCGGAACGGGTGCCGAGTCGTCGGCCGACCGGTTGCGCGGGTTCAAGCAAGCCGTTGCGGCACACGGTGTCGAGGGCACGCACGTCCAGTTCGCCGGGCTCGATCAGCTGGTCGGCGCGGGGATCACCTGCGTGCTCGCCGAGGAGGTCTCCGACGGTGCCGCGCTCGTGCTCGCCGCCCGCGAGCGCGGCCTGTCGGTCCCCGGCGACCTGTCGGTGCTCATGCTCGGTGCCGCGACCCGGCCCGCGCCGCAGGACGTGGAGCTGACCGGGTTCCGCATCCCCCGGCGCGAGATGGGGCGGCGGGCGGTGCAGGCGCTGACCGAGGTGCTCGAACACGGCACCACCCCGCAGGAGCTGCTGGCCTGCGAGTTCGTTCAAGGCTCCACGCTCGGTTGATCTGGAGGAACCTGTTGCCGCACAACACAGATGTCGTCGTCGTGGGCGGCGGACTGGGCGGGGTCGCCGCCGCACTCGCGCTGCTGCGCGCCGGTCGCCGGGTCGTGCTGACCGAGGAGTTCGAGTGGCTCGGCGGGCAGCTCACCAGCCAGGCCGTGCCGCCGGACGAGCACAGCTGGGTCGAGCGCTTCGGCGTCACCGCCTCGTACCGCGCGCTGCGGGACGGCATCCGCGACTACTACCGCCGCCACTACCCGCTGACCCCGCAGGCGCGGGCGTGGCGCGAGCTCAACCCCGGCGCGGGCAACGTGAGCAGGCTCTGCCACGAACCCCGCGTGGCCGTCGCCGTGATCGACGAGATGCTGGCGCCTTACCGGGGCAGTGGCAAGCTCACGGTCCTCCAGCCCGCAAGGCCGATCTCCGCGCGCACCGACGGCGACCGGATCGTGTCGGTCACCGTCGAGCACAACGGCTCCGAGATCGAGCTGGCCGCGCCCTACGTCCTCGACGCGACCGAGACCGGCGAGCTGCTGCCGTTGTCCGGCACCGAGTACGTGACGGGCTTCGAGTCCACTCTGGACACCGGCGAGCCCAGCGCACCGGAGACCGCGCAACCGGCGAACATGCAGGCGATGTCGGTGTGCTTCGCGATCGACCACGTCGACGGCGATCACACGATCGACAAGCCGGCGCGCTACGACTTCTGGCGCGAGTACCAGCCTTCGTACTGGGGCGACCGGATGCTGTCGTTCCGCTCCCCCGACCCGCGCACGCTGACCATCGCCGAGCGCACGTTCACCCCGAACCCCGACGACGACCCGCTCAGCGTCCTGTCCGACCAGCGGCTCAGTGCGGGCGACAGCAACCTCTGGACGTTCCGCCGCATCGCCGCCCGCCGCAACTTCGTCGACGGCGCCTACGACAGCGACATCTGCCTGGTCAACTGGCCGATGATCGACTACTTCGAGTCACCGGTGATCGACGTGCCGGACGTGGACAGGCACATCGCCGCGGCACGGGAGCTGTCGAGGTCGGTCCTGTACTGGCTGCAGACCGAGGCACCACGAGCGGACGGGGGCACGGGCTTCCCCGGGCTGCGGCTGCGCGGCGACGTCACCGGCAGCGCGGACGGCCTGGCCCAGGCGCCGTACATCCGCGAGTCACGGCGGATGCGGACCGAGTACACGATCGTCGAACAGGACCTCTCGCTCGCCGTGCGCGGCGACAAGGGCGCGGTGCAGCACGCCGACGCCGTGGGTGTCGGCATGTACCGCATCGACCTGCACCCCTCGACCGGCGGCGACAACTACCTCGACGTCGCCAGCTGCCCGTTCGAGATCCCGCTCGGCGCGCTCATCCCCCAGCGCGTCGAGAACCTGCTACCGGCGGGCAAGAACATCGGCACCACCCACATCACCAACGGTTCCCACCGGCTGCACCCGGTCGAGTGGAACGTCGGCGAGGTCGCGGGCGCGCTCGCGGACTTCTGCCTGGCGCACCGAGTCACCCCTCGCGCGGTGCGCAACACCCCCGGCCTGCTCGCGGACTTCCAGCACCGGCTGGAACGCGACGGCGTCGAGCTCCGCTGGCCGGACGTGTCCGGCTACTAGTCCTGGGAGACAACGATGTCCCGACTCATTGCGCTCATCTGCACAGCACTGCTGGCGCTCACGGCCTGCAGCGGATCGGCGGCCACCGGCCCCAAGTCGCTGCGCATGACCGTGTGGACCGCGAACGAGGCACATCTCAAGCTGCTCAACGACATCGCGACCGAGTACAAGGCCTCGCACCCGGACGTCACCGAGATCAAGTTCGACTCGATCCCCGCCGACGGCTACACCACCACGCTCACCACGCAGATCGCCGGCGGGAACGCACCGGACCTGGCATGGATCCTGGAGGAGTCGGCGCCGGACTTCGTCGCCTCCGGGGCGCTCGCGCCGATCAGGGGCAAGGTCGAGAAGGCCGACGAGCTCGTCCCGTCCGCGACGAAGCTCTGGGAGAAGGACGGCGAGTTGTACGCGTACCCGTTCTCCACCTCGCCGTTCGGGCTCTTCGTGAACACGAGCCTGGTCAAGGACGTGCCGGAGACCTGGACGTGGGACCAGGCGATGGCGGCCGCGGCAGCGTCCGGCAAGGGCCTGGTGCTGCCGGACTTCAAGTACCAGAACTGGGCGGTGCTCTCGTCGATCTGGCGCGGCTGGGGCGCGAACGCCTGGAGCGAGGACGGCAGGTCGTGCGGCTTCTCCAGCAAGGAGATGAAGGACGCCATGACGTTCGTCCACAAGGCGATCTTCACGGACAAGGCGATCCCCGGCCCCGGCACCACCGTGGACTTCTTCGCGGGTGACGCCTCCATGGCGGTCAGCCAGATCTCGCGGGCGGGCGCGTTGAAGGACGCCAAGTTCACCTGGACCCTCGTGCCGCTGCCGCAGGGCCCGAAGGGCGACTACGCGGTGATCGGCCAGGCCGGTGTCGGCGTGCTGAAGCGCTCGAAGAACGCCGACGCCGCCGCGGACTTCCTCGGGTTCCTCACCAACGAGGCCAACTCGGCGAAGCTCGCCCAGTTCTTCCCGCCGGTGCGCGCGTCGCTGCTCAACGCCGAGACCCTGGCCAAGAGCAACCCGCTGATCAGGCCGGAGCAGCTGCAGTCGGTCGTGATCGAGGGCATCAACAAGGGTGTCGTGAAGCCGAGCCACCAGGGCCAGGAGGAGCTGAACCAGACGATCCGCGCCGCGCTCGACCCGTTGTGGAAGCCGGACGCGAACGTCGGCCAGGTACTCGACGGCGTGTGCTCGAAGATCAAGCCGTTGCTGGAGCGCCAGTGACGTTCTGGACGTATCGCAGGCGCGACAACCTGGTCGGCTACCTGTTCGTCGCGCCTGCTCTGCTCGGCAGCCTCGCGTTCGTGCTCATCCCGTTGGGGCTGGTCGCCTGGTACAGCCTCAACGAGTGGAACGTGCTCGGCGGGACGTTCGAGTTCATCGGCGGTGACAACTACAAGCAGCTCCTCGCCGACGAGAAGCTGCGCGAGTCGCTCGTCGCCACCGCCTGGTTCGCCGCCGGGCTGGTGGTGCTGAACCTGTCGCTGGCTCTGCTGCTCGCGGTGCTGCTCAACCAGAAACTGCGCGGCACCACGCTGTTCCGCACGCTGTTCTTCTCCCCCGTGCTGGTGTCGCTGGTGGCGTGGACGCTGGTCTGGCAGCTCATGTTGCAGCCGGACGGCAGCGTGAACGGGCTGCTCGGCGTCTTCGGCGTGGACGGACCGAACTGGCTGCGGGGCGAGTCCACCGCGATGGTGTCGGTGATCGTCGTGCAGGTGATCAAGAACGTCGGGCTGAACATGGTGCTGTTCCTCGCGGCGCTGCAAGGGGTTCCGGCGCCGCTGTACGAGGCCGCGAAGATCGACGGCGCGGGCGCGTGGCGGCGGTTCCGGAGCATCACGATCCCGTTGATCAGCCCGACGATCCTGCTCACGTCGATCATCACGATCGTCGGCTCGTTGCAGGTGTTCGCGCAGATCGCGGTGCTCACCCAGGGCGGTCCGGGCACGTCCACGACCGTGTTGATCTACTACCTGTACCAGCAGGCGTTCCAGTTCCACCACTTCGGCTACGGCGCGACGATCTCGGTGCTGTTGTTCGTCATCGTCGCCGCTTTGACGTTGCTGCAGTGGCGGATGCGCCGGAAGTGGGTGCTCCATGAGGCGTAAGGTCGCTTTGTACGGGCTGCTTTGCGTGCTGTGCATACCGTTCGTGTTCCCGACGTGGTGGATGGTCACCTCGTCGATGAAGCCGATCAGCGAGATCTTCTCGGAGTCGTTGCTGCCGTCGGAGTGGACGTTCTCCACGTACTCCCAGGTGTTCCGGATGCAGCCGTTCGGGCAGCAGTACTGGAACAGCCTCTACATCGCGGTGATCGTCACGGTCGGCACGATGGCCGTCGCGGCCCTCGCGGGCTACGCGTTCGCGCGGATCAAGTTCCCCGGCCAGAACGCGTTGTTCGTGGTGGTGCTGACCGGCCTGCTCATCCCGAGCGAGGTCACGATCGTCCCGCTGTTCCAGCTCTTCCAGTCGCTCGGCATGACGAACACGCACTGGCCGTTGATCATCGTGCCGATCTTCGGCGCGCCGTGCGTGCTGGCGATCTTCATCATGCGCCAGTTCTTCATCGCGCTGCCGCCGGAACTGGAGGAGGCCGCGCGGATGGACGGACTGGGTCGCGCCGGGATCTTCTACCGGATCGCGTTGCCGCTCTCCCGGCCGGCGCTGGGCGCGGTCGCGATCTTCACGTTCCTGCACTCGTGGAACCTCTACCTGGAACCGATCGTGTACCTGTCCACGCCGGACATGTTCACGCTTCCGCAGGCGCTGACCCAGTTCGTCGACATCTACGGTGGTCCGATGTTCAACGTCCAGCTGGCCGCCGCGACGATGACGGCGGTGCCGATCCTGGTGGTGTTCGTGCTGGCACAGCGGCAGTTCATCGAGGGCCTCGCGCACACGGGCGTGAAGGGATGATCGACCCGGAGCTCGCGGCGGCGATCGACCTCTCCCGGCCACCGCTCACGGCGGACGGGATCCCGGCGAGACGGGCCGCCAACCGGGTCGTGACCGACGCGGAACTGTCCCGGGGCGGCACGGTCACGTTCACCGAGCAGGACGCGGACGGTGTGCCCGTGCTCGTGCTGCGCCCTGCCAGGGGTCCCGAAGGCCCGCCCGTGCTGCACGTGCACGGCGGCGGGATGGTCGCGGGCACCCGCCGCTCCGACCTGCACGTGCTGGCCGAGTGGGTCGAGGAGCTCGGCGTCACGCTGGTCTCCCCCGAGTACCGGCTGGCGCCCGAGAACCCGCATCCGGCGCCCGTGCAGGACTGCTTCCAGACGCTGACGTGGATGGAGCGCAACGGTTTCGGCTCTCCGGTCGTCGCGGGCACGTCCGCGGGCGGCGGGCTGGCGGCGGCGGTGACGCTCATGGCCCGCGACCACGGCGGCCCGGCGATCCGCGGCCAGCTGCTGATCTACCCGATGCTCGACGACCGGTGCGAGACCCCGTCCAGCCACCAGTTCCTCGACGGCACGATCTGGGTGCGTTCGTCGAACATCACCGGCTGGACGGCGTTGCTGGGCGACGCGCGGGGCGGTCCGGACGTGTCACCGTTCGCCGCTCCGGCACGCGCGACCGATCTTTCCGGGCTACCGCCGACCTACGTCGACGTCGGCTCGGTGGACGTGTTCCGCGACGAGGCCGTCGGCTACGCGTCCCGGATCTGGCAGGCCGGCGGGGACGCCGAGCTGCACGTGTGGCCCGGCGGCTGCCACGGCTTCGACCACCTCGCACCGGAGGCCGCGCTGTCCCGGCGCGCCCGAGCCACGCGCATGGCGTGGCTCGGGCGGACGCTTCACCTGTAACGAGGATGCGTGGTGTGCCATTCGAAGCCGCCGCCCATCCAGGCCTTGGTGCCCTTCAGGAACCGGTGCAGCTCCACCGACGGCACCGCGAGCAACGCCTTGTGCCCGGCCTCGAAGTCGCGCACCAGCTGGTTGTGCAGCTCCACGGTCCGTGCGGTGGCCTCGGCGATCGAGCACTCCTGGTCGGCGGCGATCTGCAGCACCATGTTGCAGACCGGTTGCTCGTCGGCGGCGTCCTTCTCCACCGACACCAGGTCGTTCACCATGACCGACGCCGTGCCGGCGGCCGTGAGCAGCTGCCGCACCCGCAGGTCGTAGTACAGCGGCGCGGGCAGTTCGTAGCCTCCGACCGCGTCGATCAGTGTCATCGACGTGTAGAAGGTGTCGTGCTGCCTTGTCGCGAGGTACTGCCACGCGGGCGGGTAGTTGCCGGTGTGCCGCCACGCCGCATAAGCGCCCCACGACACGAACATCGCGAACGTCGAGTAGCAGACCCGTTGCACCACAGTCGCCGTGCTGCGCGACGTCAGGTGCGCGATGCCCGAGCGCAGACCGACGAGCACCGGGTCGGACGCGATTCTGTCCTCGAGGTCCGCGGTGAACTCGGCGGCGGGTGCGACCGGGTCCATCGCGGCCATCGCCAGCGCGAGGCGCGGCGGCAGTTCGGCCGGGATCGCGCCCATCTCGGTGCTGTCGGCGTACAGGTCGTCGGCGGCCCACCACGCCGCGTTCAGCTTCGCCGCGATCAGCAGCTGCTCGACGTCGTCGGTGTCCACGTGGGTCAGCACCGCGAGCCGGCCGAACATGCCGCCCAGGAACCGTTCCGGCTCCTCGAAACCGCACTCCCCCGCCCACGCGACCAGGCGTTCGTCCACGGCGGCCGCCAGCACGGCGTCCTCGCGTTCGAGCACCGGCACGTACAGCGGTGGCGCGGTGCCGTCGCCCCAGGGACGTTCGGCATAACCGGGTTCGGGCGGCGGCGCAACGGCCTCTGGCCGTCCGAGCCGGGCAGCAGAGGTGCCCAGCCCGGACGGCCCGGTGAGGAGATCCCTCATCAGATGCGGTCCGCGACGATCAACAGGTAGTGGAACGACCCTTCCTTGTAGGCGGTGAGGAACGGGTCCTCGACTCCTGTGGCGACGGACGACTTGGCGCGCAGCTCCCAGTACGGGATGGTCTCCGGCGTCAGGTCGACCACGCTGATCGGCACGAACCCGTTGTCCGCCAACGCCCTGAAGTACTCGCTGCGCGGGTGGATGTTGCAGATGTAGTGCTGGTCGATCTGGCTGACCGCCCGCGAACGCAGGCCCGTCAGGTCGTTGGAGCAGCCGGTGATGCAGACGTACCGGCCGCCGGGCGCGATCAGCCGCGCGAACTCGCCGTACAGCTGCTGGAGGTCCACGTACATCGTGGTCTCGTTGGTCCAGATGCCGTTGAACGAGCCGGTCTCGAAGCCGGTGTCGAGCATGTTCTTGAAGTGGAACCGGACCTGGTCCGCGACATCGCGCTCGACCGCCTGGTCGTTGGCGAACGCCACCTGCTCCTCGGAGATGCTGACGCCGTCGATCAGGGCGCCGAACCGGGCGTTGGCCATGAAGCTCGTGCCGCCGCGGCCGGAGCCGCCGTCCATCAGGTGGCCGCGCACGGGAACGTCGCCGAACGCGTCCAGCAGCACCTCGGCCTGCGCGGTCTCGAGCCGGTGCATCTCGGCGATGATCGCCTGGTCGCGCACCGCGGGCGGGGCCTCCAGCACCGCGGGGTCGTACTGGCCGAGCCCGTAGTGGTGGTGGTAGAGACCGTCCACCTCACCGAGCTTGATGTTGACCGGGTCCTTCTCCTTGTTCCAGTAGTCCGCCACGGAACGCTGGTAGTCGGTGCGCAGAACCGGCTTCACGGTGGGGCTCGCCATGGTCTGGGTGGCTCCTGTTCGTTGGAACGCTCACTGCCGAACAGGAACTGACCTTTGCAGCTGATGGCCCAGTCAGCGATCCGCCGTTCAGGCTTGGTTCGGACACGAACGGGTGGGCCGGACACCGCGTTCCGGTAGGCCTCATAACCCGTGCAAGAGGGTCACCATCCGCTCTTTCGTGGGTTCTCTGCGACCGACCGGATGACAGGACGGGCCGAATTCCACGCGGGTTGGGCAAAAATCCCGGTACAAGGCCCGCGGGACCCCAGCGGAGACCCCCGGAGGGCGGCCGGCCCGATCGACTCACTCGATTCAGACGCGTGAGCTGCCCCGGACACTGTTCGATCGGGCAAAAACCGTTACTGAAAACCATTGCATCATTATCTATTTCATGAATGTGAAAGTTTGACAGAGGTCTGCACCTCTACTACAAAGAAATGGCCCCGCCCTGCCAAACGAGGGTAATCAATGATGCGAACCTCCCTGCCCCTGCTATCTCTGCTCCTAATAGGTTCGATGGCCGTGCCCGCTGCCACCGCGATCGCCGCACCTGCGCTGACAGGCCTGGACGTCTCGTCAGGCAATCGCCGCGCGCCTGTTTCCGGCCTGTACGACTGGTCGAAAGCCGGGTATCGCGGCAATGGCGTGCTGCCGGGAAACAATGAGGTGAACCCGAGCGCCGCCTGTCAGATCACGGCGGCGGAACTCGCTTCTCAGTTCAACGTGCGCCCGAATGACGCGGCCGACGACACGGCGGGGCTCCAGGCCGCGATCGACGCGATCAGGACTCAGTGCTCGCCCAGCGCGAGCTACACCAAGCTCAGCACCATCACGCTGCCGGCGGGCCAGCTGAAGGTGTCGAAGGAACTGCACGTCGACGCCGACTACCTGATCATCAGGGGCGCCGGCGCGACGGCGACGAAGATCGTCTACACGCCCGACGCGAACACCCGGTACGACTCGCTGACGCCGGACGGTTCGGACTGGGACGAGGACGGGATGACGTCCGGGCAGGGCAAGGGCGGCTGGCTGTGGCCGGGCCGCGGCCTGTTCCGGGTCCAGTCGCGCGGCGTGCACTCGAGCTACGCGAGCGACTACGCGGCGGCTCCGGAGAACCGCAAGGACATCTTCGAGGGCACGATCAACGTGCACTGGAAGGCCGGCGCGAAGGTGAGCACCGCCGCCAAGGCCGGTGACCGCACCATCAAGGTCGCCTCCGCCAGTGCGATCAAGGCGGGCATGTTCGTCAACGTCCGTGCCGCGAACTCGGTCAAGTTCTACGAGCAGCAGTTCGCGACGGGCACCCCGTACCCGATGCTGAACATGCACATGCGGCAGCAGATCTTCACCGTCGCATCGGTGTCGGGCACCACCGTCACGCTCGACAAGCCGCTGGAGTTCGACGTTCCGGTCAACTCCACCTCGGACGGTTCACCGGCTATTGACGGGGCGACGTACGACTCGAAGGTGTCGCCGCTGGTGGACCCGGTCCTCGGCGTCGGGTTCGAGAACTTCGGCTTCTCTCAGGCGATGCCGAACCTCAACCCCGCCGAGGCCACCAACAACTACGGCAACATGGCTCCCGCGGACGAGATGCACGGCATCGTCTTCAAGTGGGCGGCGAACTCGTGGGTCAAGGGCATCCGCGCGGAGATGACCGGGTCGCACCCGATCGTCACCGAGGAGGCCAAGAACCTGCAGATCGTCGACAACTACCTCGACGGTTCGTGGAACAAGGGCAAGGGCGGCAACGGCTACTTCCGCGGTTCGCGGGTGTGGGACTCGCTCTACGCCGGCAACACGTCGCGCAACCTGCGTCACTTCACGTTCCAGTGGTCCGCGTCGGGCAACGTCGTGGTGGGCAACGACTTCGACTCCGACCTGAACCTGCACGGCGGGTGGGAGCGCAACAACCTGTTCGAGAACAACAGCGTGAAGATCTCCTACGCGCACCGCTCCGGCAACTGCCGCGCGAACTGCGGTGAGGAGGGCGGCGGCGGGCCCGACGACTCGAACTGGTTCCCGATCTGGTGGGGCGCGGGCAAGAAGGCCGTCAAGTGGTCGGGCGCTTCCGGGCCGCGCAACGTGTTCTTCAACAACGGCATGACGAAGCAGCTGTCGACCGGTGGCTCCTACGACCCGTTCTACAGCGAGAAGTCGCGGATCTACCAGTTCGGCTGGAACGGGAGCGCGTACCAGCACCTGGACGTCGGCGGCACCGCCATCGCGGACTGGGCGAAGAACGAGCAGCGCGACTACACCGGCGGCCACGGCGTCGACGCGACCAGGACCGACTCGGCGAAGTCGTTGTTCCTCAAGAACATCCCGGCGACCTTCGCGGCGGGATCCACAGAGGACAACTTCGGCGCCCGGGCCACCATCCCGGTGTCCAACGCCGACCAGCTCAGGGCCGCGCTGCTCAACGCCAAGGCGGGCGACGTCATCCAGCTCGCGGCGGGCACCTACCGCGGTTCGTTCGTCTCGCAGAAGGCCGGCACGTCGAGCAACCCGATCACGCTCACCGGGCCCTCGTCGGCGGTACTGGTCAACGACGGCCCGTCCGGCACGGCCCCGGCCTGCCCGGTGCCGACCGCGGGCTGGGACTCCGGCTACGGCCTGTGGCTGTACAACGCGCCCTACTGGAACATCAAGGGCATCACGGTGGCGGAGTCGAAGAAGGGCATCATCCTCGACAACTCCCACCACGTCACGATCGACGGCGTGACCGTGCGCAGGACCGACGAGGAAGGCGTGCACTTCCGGCGTTCCTCCGCGGACGGCGTGATCAAGAACTCGACGATCACGGACGCCGGCGTCGTGACGAAGGACTACGGCGAGGGCGTCTACATCGGCTCCGCGAACTCGAACTGGAAGTGCCACGGCAACTCCGGCGGCGTCGACAAGTCCGACCGCGTGCAGGTGCTGAACAACAGGATCGGCCCTGGTGTGTCGGCGGAGCACATCGACGTCAAGGAAGGCACGCAGGGCGGTCTGATCAGCGGCAACACGTTCAACGGCACCGGAATCTCCGGCGCGAACTCCGCTGACTCCTGGATCGACGTCAAGGGGTTCGACTACCGGATCGAGAACAACACCGGCACCTTCTCCTCGCCCGGCACGTTCGCGAACGGCTACGAGACGCACAATCCGAGCACCGCGCCGGCGTTCGGCAACGGCTGCGGCAACGTGTGGCGCGGCAACAAGTCCGACCTCGGCAACGTCGGCGAGTACGCGGTGTACGTGTCGTCCACGTCGAAGTGCAAGGCCAACCCGAATGTCGTCCACGCCTCGAACACGGCCACCAAGGCCAAGAAGGGCGTGTCGAACATCCCGGTCACCCCGTAGAAGGCGGGGTTGCAGGGGTCCCGATCGGTGTACGGCGGCGTCGCCGATCGGGACCCCTGGCTTTTTTCTAGGCGTTCTGCCGCATCGCCCGCACTTCTTCCCTGAGCGCGCGGACCTCCATCAGCAGGAGGTCGTCGTGGTTCGCGGAACGGGGTGCGGGCACCGTGACCTCCTCCTGCATCGCGCTGCACACGACCGCGATGAACAGGTTGAGCATCGTGAACGTGCCGACCATCAGGTAGATCAGGAAGAAGATCCACGCGAACGGCTTCTGCACCATCAGGTCGCGCATGACGTCCGACCAGCCGTCGCCCGTCGTGATCTGGAACAGGGTCAGCAACGTCGGCCCCAGACCGGTGAAGCGCGGGTCGCCGGTGTCGCCGAACAGGTTGCTCGCGATCACGCCGCCGATGTAGACGAGCAGCACCAGCAGTCCCGACAACGAGACCAGGCCGGGAATCGACCGCACCAGCGCCGTGACGACCCGGCGCATGCTCGGCACCATCGCGACGAGCCGCAGCGCGCGCAGGATCCGGAGACTGCGCAGCACGGACAGCGGCCCCGCGGCCGGGATCAGCGCGATGCCCACGATGACGAAGTCGAAGACGTTCCACGGGTCCTTGAAGAACTTCCAGCCGAACGCGTACAGCCGGGCCGCGAGCTCGGCCGTGAAGATCGCCAGCGCCAGGTGGTCGATCGTCGTCAACAGCGGACCGAACTTCGCTTCCAGCACGGTCGACGTCTCGGCTCCCAGCGTGATCGCGTTGATCACGATCACGCCGACGATGAACATCTGGAACCGGTTGCTCTCCACGAGCTCGCCGACGCGGGCGCGCACCATCATCACTTGCTGCTCCTACGACAGGGGTTGTGCTACCTATCGGCGGTGGAGGCGGCCCAACTGTTCACCCGGTCGTGTTGATCAGCTCCAGGCGGCTGGCGGTGCGGGCGAGGTCGAGCGGGTGGCCGCCGAGGACGTCTTCGAGCGGGTAGTCACTCACCAGTGTCAGCCGGACGTCCTTGTCCACCAGCACGTCCACGACGTTCGCGAACCGTTGCTGTGCCTCGCGGTCGCGGGTGTCCAGTATGGGGACGCCGGTGATCACCCACTCGTCGAAGTCGACGGCCAGCACCAGGTAGTCCTGCGTCGAGGTGGGCTTCTCGCACAGGTCGCCGAAGTCGAACCAGACCTTGGAGTTCTCGGTGCCGAGCGCCGTGATGGCGCGGCCGTTGACGTCGAGGGTGATCGGGGTGGTGGGCAGTTCGGCCGCTTTGATGATCTCGCCGGTCTCGAACCGCGATCGTGGCTCGCCGTGCAGGCGCCGGTAGTCGGTGGCGCCGTTGAGCTCCACCGCGTCCATCAGTTCCTCGATCAGCGCGATGCCGGGCAGAAAGTGGTCGTGGTAGAGCGGGTTGGGCAGCAGGCCGTCCGGCGGGTAGTTGGAGGTGGCGATGATCATCACGCCGCGGGCTTGGAGCGTCTCCAACAACCGCGTCATCAGGATCGCGTCGCCGACGTCGTGCACGTGCAGCTCGTCGAACGCGAGCACCTTCGCCCGTCCGATCAGCTCCTTCACCGCCCTGGCGACGGCGCCACGTTCGTGCAGCCGTTCGGAGATCCTGCGGTGCAGCTCCTGGAAGAACGCGTGGAAGTGCACGCGTTTCTTGGGCTCCGGCAGCACGTCGAACAGCGCGTCCGCCAGGAAGCTCTTCCCCCGGCCGACGGGCCCGTGCAGGTAGACACCCCTGCGTTCGCTCGCGAGCTCGTTGAGCCTCGTGATGACTTGAAGTTGTGCGTCGTCGAGCTCGTACCCGCTGCCCGACACGTGCGCGCGAAGATCCACCGCTACCCCCGCGCACAGTCTACGAAGATCACCTGCCCGCCTGGTCGAGGGCGGCCTGCAACGACTCGACGTAGCCCTCGCTGGTGACGGTCGCCCCGCTGACGGTGTCGATGTCGGCGCTCTGCGCCTGCAACGTCTCCTGCACGAGGACCGGCAGCGCGCGAGCGTTGATCTGCTCGTCCTTGCGGTTGCCGTCCGGGTACTGCGGCACGGTGACGGCGGTGATCTTGCCGCCGTCCAGGGTGATCCGCACCTGGACCGGACCCCAGCGCGTGTCGACGGCGGGGCCCGTCACCGTGTTCGCGCCGCCGGACGACGTGCCGGCGCTCCCGGCGAGCGGCTGGGTCGCCACCGTCATCGGCCCCGACAACGAGGTGCGGTACCCGAACAGCAGGACGACGGCGGTCGCCGTGCCCAGGAGCCAGGCCAGAACGCGCTTCATCCGGTCACCACCTGAATTCCTCGACGTGGACGTGGTCAGCGGGGACGCCCGCGGCGCTCGCGGCGCGACGCACGGACTCCGCCCACGGCGCAGGCCCGCACACGTAGACGTCGCGCTCGGCGATGTCCGGCACCAGGTGCCGCAGCGCGGACAGGTCGTCGACCGGCACGCCGTCACCCAGCCACGACCCGGCCGACCTGCGGTGGCCCGGCAGATCGACGACGTGCAGGCCGCGTTCGCGCACCAGCGCGCCGAACTCGGCCGCGAACAGCGGGCGACGCGCGAAGCGGTGCAGCAGGACCGCTTCCCCCGGTCCGTACCCGAGTCCCTCCGCGAGCGCGCGCAGCGGCGCCACGCCGACACCGGCTCCGACCAACGCGACCTTGCGGCGGGTTCGCGCGCGGTCGGTGAGCCTGCCGAACGGGCCTTCGAACAACACCGGCGTTCCGGGCCGCATCTCCCGCAACGCCGTGCTGCCGTCGCCGAGCCCCCGCACGGTGATGCGCAGGCTGCGACCGTCCGGTGCGGCCGACAGCGAGTACGGGTTGGCGCGCGTCCACCCGGCCCGGTTCAGGAAGCGCCAGCCGAAGAACTGCCCGGCCTGCGCCGGCATCCTGCCGAGGTCCTGTCCGGTCAGGTAGACCGACACGACGTCGTCGTCCTCCGGCACGACCGACGTCACGCGCAGACGATGCCGCGCGTTGCGCCACAACGGCAGTCCGAGCCGCCACACCAGCACCGCGACCAGCGCGACCGCCCACAGGCTCCACCAGTAGACGGTGGCGGCCGTCGAGGTGAGGAACTCCTGGCCGGTCCACAGCTGGTGCGGCAGCGCGAGTCCGACGCCGAGGTAGCCGTAGAGGTGCAGCAGGTGCCACGACTCGTAGCGCAGTTTCGCTCGGGCCGCCCTGATGCTCGTGACGACCGTCAGCACCAGACACGCGGTGCCCGCGAGCGCGAGCAGCATCGCCGGGTAGTCGATGACGAGTTCCCAGAGCTCCGCGGGGAACCGGGTCAGGTCTCCCGCCGCGTACCCCCACGTGATCAGCACCAGATGCGCGAGCACGAGGTTGAACGAGGTGAAGCCGGTGAGCCGGTGCACCGCGATCAGGCGGTCCTGGCCGAACGCCCGTTCCAGCAGCGGCAACCGCGCCATCAGCAGCACCTGCACGAGCAGCAGGTCCGACCCGAGCAGGCCGGTGAGGCGGCCCAGCGAGTTCAGCCCTGACTCCCAGCCGCCGAGGTCGCCGATCCCGCCGCCCGCGGCCCACCAGTACGTGACGAGCGCGAGCCCGGCCCACAGGAGCACGACGGCGACGCCCCGCACCCCGGAGTCGAGCGGACGTCTTCGCCCGGCGTCCGGCGTCATGTCCCCTGCCCGTCCTGCCCCGGAAGATCACCCTGCGTGCCGTCCGGCGGCGTGCCGAACCTGCCGTCGCCGCGTCCCTCACCGGGCAGCTGCCTGCCGCCGGGGAGCTGCCCTTCGCCGGGGAGGCGGCCCGAGTCCTGCCGCACCTCGCTCGCGCCGTCGCCCGCCACCGCGTGGCCCAGCGCGAACCCGCCGGCCCCGGTGAGCACCGCGAGGCCGAGCGCCCCCGCGACCACCGGTCCGGTGAGCCGGCGCGGTGTCCGCCCGGCGGGAACAGGCTGAGCCGGTGGCGGCACCGTGGCCGTAGCGGCACCTGGCTCCCAGCGGGACCCGCTGGGGGTGTTCGGGTCGACGTCCATGTGACTCTCCTTCGTTCTCCGCCCATGCTCGACGCCGCGGCTGTACGCAGGGGAAGAGCCAGCTGTGAGTCAGCTGAACCGCTTACGATCACCGGCGTGAGCAATGTCGAGGCCGAGCCCGCGGAAGTCACGTGCACCTCCTCCCCCGGCGACGTGGAGGTCCTGACGCCGCGCGACGTCCCCCTGGGCGGCCCGCGAGCGATGTCGGTCCGCCGGACGCTCCCCCAAAAACAACGATCGCTCATCGGCGCGTGGTGCTTCTGCGACCACTACGGCCCCGACGACGTCAGCATGGACGTGGCCCCGCATCCCCACACGGGCCTGCAAACCGTCAGCTGGCTGTTCACCGGCGAGATCGAGCACCGCGACAGCCACGGCGTCCACGCCTACGTGCGCCCAGGCGAACTCAACCTGATGACCGGCGGCAGCGGCATCGCGCACTCCGAGGTGTCCACCGCCGCGTCCTCCGTGCTCCACGGCGTACAGCTCTGGCTCGCCCTGCCCGACGGCCACCGCGACGCCCCGCGCGACTTCCAGCACCACGTCCCGCCGACCGTGCTGGTGGACGGTGCCGCTGTGCGCGTGTTCCTCGGCTCGCTGGCCGGGTCGACGTCGCCCGTGCGCACTTTCACCCCGCTGCTCGGCGCCGAGATCGTGCTGCCCGCGGGTGCGTCGCTGACTTTGGACGTGGCGCCGTCGTTCGAGCACGGCGTCCTGCTCGACACCGGTGACGTGACGCTGGGTGTGACCGCGCTGTCTCCTGGCTCGCTCGGGTACGTCGGCACTGGGCGTTCGACGCTGACGCTCTCGTCGGTTGACGGTGCGCGGGTCGTGTTGCTGGGCGGCGAGCCGTTCGGCGAGGAGATCGTCATGTGGTGGAACTTCGTCGGGCGCACGCACGACGAGATCGCCGGGTTCCGGGAGGAGTGGCAGGCGGAGACGGACCGGTTCGGGCGGGTCGAGGGCTATCCCGGGGATCGTCTGCCGGCGCCGCCGTTGCCGGGCGGGCGGCTGCGGCCGCGCGGCAACCCGGCATGACAGCCGTGGACGACGCCGCACGGCAGGCCGTGGTGACCGCGCTGGTCCGGCTGGCGGCCAGTCCCCACTGCGACGACAGGGCGGACGCCGGGCGTGGTCTGGCGAGCTTCGCCGACGTACCCGCGGCCCGCCCGGTGCTGCTGGAACTGGTGCTCGACCCCGCGGACACGTTCGTCACCCAGGAGACGGCCGAGGCGCTGTTCCGCCGTGGCGACGCGGCGGCGTTCGCCATCATGAGCGCCGCGGTGGTGGCCGCCGGCGACGAGCAGGCCGACCACCTGCACGCCGCTCTCCTCGCCGTGCAGGGCGTGTACGAGCGCGAGCGGGACGCGGCGGTGAAGACCTGTCGCGAGCTGGCGCAGGACCCGGCCCAGCCCGCCGAGGTGCGGGACGGAGCGGCGGCACTCGTCGCCGACCTCACCGCCTTGCGGCCATCACTTTCCGTGCCGAATTAACTACAGAAAGCACTTCCACATTTAAGTCGAATTAAGGTAACGAGCTTCCCCGTCTCAGCATCCGGGCCTTCCCATACCGCATCCAGCTCGCCCCAGCTGGTGATTTCTTCCACAGATGACCGAACCCCACCAGCACAAAGAACACATACCCGCAGGTCAGAACAGGTGAACAGCCCCGTCTCACCTGGTGAGCCGAGCCGGTTGTCAAAAGTCATACTTCGGGACCATTGAAAATCACGTTCTGATCGCTTTTCCTGATCGAGGCATCCACGGAGGCTGCTGTACGTCTTAGGGGGCATGACGAACGTGACACGAGTGGGCGCCGAGTCCGTCTTCGCCTTCATCGCCCCCTCCGGGCGCCCCTTGCCCGTCGAGGTCGAGCTGGGCTACCGCGCCGACGACCCGCACGCCGTGACCATGACGTTCCGCATGGGACGCCAGGAGACCGTGTGGCTCGTGAGCCGGGACCTGCTCGCCGACGGGTTGATCACCACCAGTGGTGCCGGCGACGTGACGCTGCGGCCCCACAACTCCACCACCGCCGTGCTCGAGCTGCGCTCTGACGTGTCGCACGCCGTGTTCCACGTGCAGTCGTCGGAGATGCAGGAGTTCCTGAACTCGACCTACGACGTAGTCGCCCCCGGTCGTGAGAACGACTACGTCGACTTCGAGGCCGAGCTCCGCAAGCTGCTCGACCCGACTAGCTGACGCCGTTGCGGATCGCCGTCGCGTAGGCCGCGGCGGTGCCTTGGGACGCGCACGCCTTCATGTCGTCGTAGAGCCACATGAAGCCGCCGGTGATGCCGGCCGAGGTCTTCCACGACCGCATCTTGCTCTGCACGGTGGCGGGTGAGTCGCCGGCCGAGCAGCCGGAGCCGTGTTTGCTCCACAGGCCAGGGTCGACCGTCATTCCCAGGGCGCGGTTCCAGGTCGCCGGGTTGTTGCCCGCGCCGCCCGCGTAGCCCTGCAGGTACGCGCGGTCTACCAGTGAGCCGAGGTTCGACTTGAGGCTCGCCCAGAACGACTGGTTCGTGTACGGCGCGAACGTGAACTTCGAGTACCCGAGGCCCGCCGCCATCCGTGCGAAGGCCGCGGTCGGGGCCACCTGGTAGAACGACTCGTCGTCGTTGTTGATCGCGTCGGCGCCGGTGGCGGTTTTCAGAGCCTGGAAGTTGCGGTACAGGATCGAGGACGAACCGGTGCCACCGGAGCTGATCAGCGCGGCGATGTTCTCCCAGTCCCGCACGCCCCACGAGCCGACCGACACCTCGACGCGGTTGACGGAGGTCGGGGCCTGCTTCAACGTCCGCAGGCGCGCGGGCCAGCCGGAGTCGCCGACGTAGCGGCCGTTCTGCACGAGCAAGATGTCGTTGTAGTAGAGATCGCCGTTGGGGTGCACGTGGATGCTCCAGAGGATCACCGTCGTGAACCCGGAGGAGCGCAGGGTGTTCATCACGGCTTGGCCGTCGGCGTAGAACGGGCCGCCGCCGAAGACCGCCGAACGCGGTGTCGCCTGTGCGGAAGCCGGTACGGCGAAGACCAGGGCCAGTAGTGCGGCGAGAAGAGCGGGGATCCAGGGCCGCCTCATCAACGCAACTCCCATCGTCAGGGCGGCGGCCTACGCCCAACCTTAGCGGCGCGATCAAGAGCGCGTTTTCACCCGAACGAGCCTGTGGCATGGAGTTGTTCCAACCCATACGTTCGAGGTCGTGACCGTGACGACTTCCACCGCGTACAGCAGGGATCTGGGCGACGAACTGCGCCGGCTCAGGCAGAGGTTCACCGGCTTGAGGGGCCGCGCGATGGCGCTGCAGCTCGGCTGGGATCCGAGCAAGGTCTCCAACCTCGAGCACGGCAAGATCAGGGGCAGCGACGTCGACCTCGCGCAGTACCTCACCGTGTGCGGCAAGGACATCGACTACTTCGACGACTTCCTCCGCCGCTACCACAACGCTTTCGACCCGTACCTCGCGCAGGCGCCGGACAGCCTGCGCACCCTCACTATGACGGAGGCGATGGCCACCGGCATCACCGCCTACGACGTCCTGACCGTCAACAGCCTGCTGCGGACGCCGAAGTACGCGCGGGCCGTGCAGGCCGCGACCGGGCAACCGCTCGAAGACCTGGACCGGCAGGCGGTCATGCGCCGCCCCAACGGGCCCAAGTGCGTCTTCTACCTGCACGAGCTGGCGTTGCGGATGCGGCTCGGCGACGACCAGGTGATGGAGGAGCAGTTCGTGTGGCTGCTGGCGAACTCCTCCGTCGTGCGCATCGTGCCCGAGGAGGCGACGTCCGCTGCGTTCCAGTCGGCGTGCACGTTGTTCGAGTTCGAGAAGGCGTCGCCGCTGGTGTTCGCGGAATCCGGCTACACCAGGGTCTTCGCCCAGGGCGAGGCGGCCGTCGAGCGGAGCAGGAGGCTCTTCGACCTGCTCGAGGACGTCGCCCTGGACGAGCACCAGTCACGGCGCAAGCTCGCGGAGTATCGCGGGCCCACACCGCTGCGCAGCCTGGTCAGGACTCAGTAGCCGTACACCAGGTCGAACGCGAGCTGCGGGTCGAACTGGCCCGCGTCGACGCCCGGTGCCTTGCCGCAGCGCCCGTCCGAGTCGCCGGGAACCTTGACCCACAACAACATCTCCGCGCCGCCACCGGTGCGGGCGGGCGTGCCCAGCTTCCGTCCGCCGGGGTTGCACCACTCGCCGTTGTGGCCGTTGCCGTTGCGGCTGGTGTCGATCACGTACGGCTTGGTGTAGCCGGGAAGCGCGCCGCTGACGGAGTTGCCGTACGCCGTCGAGGCCGCGGTGGTGTGGTAGTTGGACACGTTGATCGAGAAACCGCGCACGTTGCGCACGCCCGCCGCGTCCAGGCGGGCGGCCATCGTCGCGGCCGGCACCCACTGCGCGTTGCCGGCGTCGAGGTAGGCCCACGTGTTGGGCGCCTTGGCCTTGAACTGCTCGGTGGCGTACCTGATCATCGCCGTCCGCTCGGCGATCTTCGCGCTGTCCATGCAGTTGAAGTCCGCCAGCGAGTCCGGCTCGATCACCACCACGGCCGGGCGCGTGCCGATGGCTGTGGCGAAGGAGGAGATCCAGGTCCGGTAGGCCTCCGGCGTGCCGGCACCGCCTCCGGAGTGGCCACCGCACGCGTCGCGGCCGGGGATGTTGTAGGCGACCAGGACGGGCAGCTTGGTGCCGGTCTTGTTCACATAAGCCGACACCGACGTCTTGATGTCGCCGCTCCAGGCACCGAACCAGCGGGCGATCGGCTTGGAGGAGATGTTCGCCTTGATCGCGGCCTGGCGGCCGTCGCCCGCGTGGTCGCGCACCCACACGGCGGGGTTGGAGTCCGGGTCGACGTAGAAGCCGTCGGTCATGCCGACGGGACTGGCGGCGTGGGCGGCCGGGGCCATGGCCACGACGGCCAGCACGGCCAGCGCGAGTGCTCTGATCATGTCCGGCACACTCGCGCCGTGCGCTTAAGGCGTGGTTATTTCACGCGCACCACGACTTCACCGCCCTTCACCGGCAGCGGTGCCGCAGTCGTCCCGACCTGGTGGTACGTGGCGCCGGTCGAGATCTTCACGGTGAAGGCATAGGTGTCGCGCGTGCCCGGATCACCGTTGTCGGTCACGTCCAATCGGCACGACAGATTGCTCATGCCCAGCGACGTCACCCGCTTGCCGGTCTTCGGGTCGAGCACGGTGACCGAGCACTTCGACGTGAACGCGATGCTCTTGGCGCCGAATGTGAGGCTGCCGCCCACGAAACTGTCGGTCTTGATCACGTAGTTGTAGCCGTTCACACCGCGGAACGAGTAGACGGACTGGCCCAGGGTCAGCCCCAGTCTCGTGGTGGCGATGAAGCCGAAGGTGCCACGGGTGTTGGCCGCCACCGCGACCGGCTTGCCGTCGGTGCCGGGATCGGTCACCCATCCCGCCCCGAGCGCGTACTTGCCTGCGATCGGCTGGTACACGCTCAGCACTGCAGGATCGGAGTCGGCGGAGACGAAGTGGCCGTTGGTAGCCGGCACCGAGGCGACCACGGTCCAGTTGTCGACGGCGACGGTGGAGACGGTGCACGTCGCCACCCCGGCAGTGGTCGAGGTCGCCTCACACCGCAGATCAGGGGCAGCGGGGTCCATGGTCGTGTTGCTGCTCCGATAAAGCCGGAACACAACCGACGCCTTGGTGAGATCGACGGTGCCGCCAGGCGCGACGGTCACCTGCGCGCGCAGGTCGATGCTGCGCGCCGAGGTCGCGGTCGCGGATCCGGTGGACACCGAAGCCGGACCTGTGTACGCCACGGTGACAGCTCGCTTCGCCACGACAAGGGTTCCTGACGCACCAGCGGCGAACGTGTAGTTAGCCGCGCCGAGTGAACCCGGCGTGCAGGTGATCGGATGGGAACCCGAAGGCGACGTCGCCGTCGCGGTGGTCGTGCAGAGAGCTGAACCCGTCACGACCCCGTTCGACGCGGTCTCCCCCGCCACGAACCCGGCCAGCCTCGCCGTGAGCGCTGGAAGTGTGTCGCCGTAGGTGGTGCTCGCGCTGTTCGCGTTGACGGTGAGCGGCACCTTGGTGACGGTGAGCGCTCCAACACGGCCTGGCGTGAACGTGTAGTTCAGCGCGGACAACCCGTTCGTGCCGCAGGTGATCGCGTTCTGGTGCACTCCCGCGTTCTTCGGCGCTTCGGGTGCCAGCACGCACGGCGCAGTCCCGACGACCACGTTCTTGTCATCACCGTTGACGAAGCCGACGACGTCATGGGCGAGTGGCGGCGACTCCGCGCCATAAGGCTTGGTGGCATCGCGCGCGTCCACTCTCAGCACGGCCCGATCAACTCGCTGGGTCAGCGTCGCCGAGGCACGGCCGAACTCCGCGGAACCGTTGTACGAGGCCGTGATCGAGTGTGTGCCAGCGGCGAGCATGCTCGTGGCGCACGTACCCGCACCGTTGGCGAGCGGCACGTCCGAACACCCCGGCAAGGCGCTGCCGTCCAGGCTGAACGTTGCGGTGCCGGTCGGGACCGGTCCACCCGCCGTCACCGTCGCGGTCAAGGTGAGGTTGTCGCCGTACGCGGCCGTCTCCGAACTGCTCGTCAAGGCGACCGAGGTCGGCGTGGTGGGTGCCGGTCCCAGGTCGAGGCCGTACCAGCCGCTCTCACCCGCTTTGTCGGTGGCCCGGAGCGACGCCCACATCGGTCCGTTGCCTGTGAACTGGTGCCGCGCGGTCGCACCGTGGGCCACAGTTCCGTCCGAGAACGTCCATTCGTAGACGTAGGCCGTGTTGGCATCTCGTGCCTCGAAGTCGAATGCCCCAGGCACACCGTCGACGGGTCGTGAGACGGCCACCGCAGTGGGCGTCGGCGGCGGGGGAACCTCGGCATAGGCGGATACCTGCGTCGGCTCACCGGCGGAGTTGACGTCGTCCCCGAAGAGCTTGACCTTCCACTCGCCCTGGCCCGGGTTCGGCACCTCGAGCCATCGGGACGTACTGTCTCCGCCCGTGCGCACACCGGGTGTGTGCCGGTCGTACTCAGTCCCCTGTGGACTGACCAGCTTCAACGACACCGTGCTGCCCGGCCACGCGGCGGAGGCGCGCAGCGACCTGCTCCCAGCCGCGACGTACACGGCGCCGGCGTTCACCTCGCCGCGGGACGGCACGGTGAACACGTCGAGGACGCCCTTCTTGAGCTGGTCCGCCGCTGCCCGCTCGTAGGCCTTCTGTCCCTCCGCGTTGGGGTGCAACGAGTATGAGAGCGGACCGAGCTTCAGCGGGTCGGAGAAGTCAGGAGCAACGAGGCCGTGGAAGTAGCTGTCGTCGTTCCTCGAACCATCCCGGCAGAGCTCGTGGCCCTCGAAGTAGTCCTGCGCGTCGACCAGCTGGATCCGCGAGTTGTGCCTGCTCTCCACGGTTTCTCTGATCACCCGGTTCAACTCGCTGGTGAGGTACTCGACGGTCCTGATCTCCAGGCTGTCGAGCTTGGAGACGGGCAGGCCGATGACGGAGAACAGATCGCACCTGCCGAGGAAGATGTTGTCCGGTTTGACGACCTGTGGGTAGGACTGCACCAGGATCTGGGCGTTCGGCGCTCTCTCCAGCAGTGCGTTGTAGACCCGTGTCAGTCGATCCCGCAGCTTCTCGTTGGAGAGGTTGCGCGGGGAGACGACGCGGTCCGCGTCGAGGTCGAGCAGGTCCTCGGCAGAGGTGATCGTCTGAAGGAGCTGGTAGGCGCACAGGATTTCGTCCTGCCGCGTCAAAGGGTTGACACACGCGTTCGCAGGTATGCGATCCCAGACCTCGCCCACGCGGTCGAGAAACCCGTTTCCACCGATCGCCATCTTCGCCAGGACGTCCAAGGTGCAGTCGGTGATGGCGCAGTTCGTCGCCACGTCCTTGAACCCGATGTCGTTGCCTCCCACGGAGAGCGTGATGACATCGGTGAACTGGCTGACCTGTTCTCGCTGAGGCCGCTCACCGCTGTGCGGTTTGGACTCTTCGAAATCCTTGGCGATCGCACCGGAGCAGGCGGCGAACGTCGCGGGTTCCAGGAGAGCAGGGATCGAACGGTCCGCGGCCAGAAGCCGCGCGTAGGAACTGAAGGACCGGTGGCACTTGTTACCGCCGACATAGCCGCTCACGTCGGACGCCGTGTCCGACTCGAACTGCGGCACCCCCTCGCCAGCCGAGAACGAGTCACCCAGCGAGACGTAGCGGGACGGCCCCACACCCACCGAGTGCCGGTACTCCCTGGTGCCGTCGGAAAGCTTGGTCACCACCCCGTAGTAGCGGCCCTCCATTCTCTCGGTCGAGGGAATCGACACCTCGTCCGTGCTGAGTGCGTCGTTCCGCTTCTTCCACACACCGCCGCGCAGAGACTGCCGGGTCCACAGTTCGTAGCCCGTCACGGTGACGCCGTCGGCGACCTGCGGCCTCGTCCAGTTCAGATCGGCGTTGTCAACGCCGCCGCGCTGCCTCACCTCCATCTCGATCGCGTGGACGCTCGTGGGTTTGCCCTGCGGGCGGTCCCTGAAGCCGAACTGCGGATGCAGGTCCACGTCGCCGCCCGTGCGTTCGACGAACGACTTGCCCAGCACGGCGTGCAGCCGGGTCACCTCTTCGTTGCCCACGCCCGCGAACACGACGTACTCGGCGGTCCACGTACCGCGCGATGCGATGACACCGGTGCCCTGCACCTGGTTCAGTCCTGGCGCGTAGTCGAACAGCGCTTGGTCGTCCGGCGCGTTCTCCGGCCGGTCGAACATCTCGATCTGCATGTTGTAGACCGGGACGTCCGACTCGTTGTGGATCTCGACGTCCACGTGGTAGGGACCCCAGCGCACGATGTCCTGGTCGACCTTGATGGTCGTCCGCAGCTTCGACGCTCCGACCACCTCCACGTCGGACTGGCTGCGGGCGGTGAGGTAGACGGGTTCGCCGATCGGTTCGACCGAGCCCGAGTAGGTCGCGGACAGCGGGTACTTGCCTTCGGTGTCACCGCGGACGACCCAGCTCACCGTGCGGCTCTCCCCGCCGGGTACCGCGTCGACGGACTGCGACAGGCTCTGCGGCACGGGCGTCGGCGCGAGCGACAGGCCGCCGGGCAGCTGGAGGTTCGCCACGCCGTGCTCGAAGGTGAAGCCACCGGTCAGGTTCTGCACGATCAGTTTGACGTCGAAGAACTCCTTCAGGAACGACGCTCTCATCGGCAGCACGAGCCACTGGATGATCGGCTCGTTCCGCACGTACGTCACGCGCGGCAGGTACTGGTACTCACCGACGGTGAAGCACGGGTTGAGAAGCGATGTCGGCGAGCACGAACCGCTTCCCCCACCACCACCGCCGCCCGGTTCGCTCGGCTGACCGCATTCTCCGACGCACTCGATTCCGTTCGGCGTCACGATGAACGGGAGGACCCGACCGCTGTCCGGCTCGCCGGGTTCGAAGTAGAGGTGGATGTTCGCTTCGTAGACGTGGCTGTTCACCGGGTCGGCGACATCGATGCCCTTCTCGATGATCTCCTCGTAGGTCAGCCTGCGCTGGTCGAGCGTCGCCGCGCCCACCTCGCCGACGACGAGGGTGGCGGAGACCTCGCCCCGGCCGCCGGTGACGGTGGTGGTCACCGCCTGCGGACGGTGTCCGGTGGCCCAGACGTAGAGCGTCGTGCTGCCGTCGTCGACGTTCGCGAGAACGGCTTTGCCGGTGCCGTCCGTCGTGGCGCTCAGCCGGGAACCGTCGGGCCGCACGATCAGCGCCTGGGCTCCGGGCAGGGCGCCACCGCTTCCCGACACGTGCACGATCAGGCCCTGCTCGGCGGGAGGTGCCTGCACGGTGATCTTCGCGGTGTCGGTGGCGGTGTCCTGGCCGATCTTCGTCGTCAGCCAGGCGGTGTACTCGCCGGGTGCGGAGTAGGTGTGCGTCACCGCGGCGCCGTCAGCGGTGGCGCCGTCGCCGAAGTCCCAGTGGTACGAGGAGATCGCCGCAGACGGCCTCGACGCACCTCCGTCGAAGGCGACCTGGTCGCCGGTGGTGGCTCGCTGGTCGTCACCCGCGTTCGCGGTGTGGGGTTCTCCGAGAGCCGACACCACGACAGCCGTCCTGACCGTCGTCCGCTGGCCGTCGCTGACCGCCAGCCGCACGAGGAAGCTGCCCGGCACGTCGTAGGTGTGGCTGACCGGCCCGCGCGGGAGTGCTCCCGACGCCGGTGGCGTGCCGTCGCCGAAGCTGATGCTGTAGCTCAGGGCGTCCTGTTCGGCGTCGCTGCCTCCGATTGAGGCGTTCACGACCAGTGGCGTGGTGCCCGATGACCGGTCGAGGGCCAGTTCCGCCACCGGAGCCGTGTTCGGCCGGCCTGTGGCGGTGATGTCCACCGCCGACGTGGAGGCGGCACCGGCCGAGTTCGTGACGGTGACGATGGCGCGCCGCACGCCCGGAGCCGTGTAGGTGTGGGGTATCTCGATCGTCGGATACGGGGAGACCGCGTCACCGGAGACGTTCGGCGTGCCGTCTCCGAAGTTCACGACGTAGTGCACGGCTCGTGCCTGAGGGTCCGAGGTGTCGACGCGCAGCGTCGTGGCGAGCGGTGCGGGTCCGGAGAGCGGGTCCGCGCTCACCGTCAGCGGTAGCGACGTGACGTCGATGAGCACGGGTGTCGGGGTTGCCGACCACCAGTGACGCACTCCGAACGCGTCGGTGGACTGCACCGTCGCGTGCAGCACGGCGGGTCCGTTGCGCAGCGATCCGGTGAGCAGGCTCGTTCGCCACAGCCCGTCCGCGGAAGGGTTGAAGATCGAGGCCTGACCGCCGGTGTCGAACGAGGTGTCGACCTGGGTGACCGGGTAGCCGGAGGTCGGCTGGAACGCGAGCCGGGCAACGCCGGCGAGCGTCGTGCCGGGAGCTGGGGTCACGAGGCTGCCGGGGCGTCTGGAGTCGATGCCGACCTCGACCGAGGCCTCCCCTGTGTGGCCGGAGGAGGTCGTGGCACGAACTCGCAGCGTGTAGGCGCCGTCCGATGCCATGGCTCCGGTGTCGGTGCGGCCGTCCCACTCGGCGTGGTTGTTCCAGCCCGGGCAGTAGGGGTTGCCGGACTTGGGCGTGGCCGCCTCGAGCGTGCGGACGGTCGCACCGGTGCCGTCCGCGACGGTGACGTCGACGTTCGCGTTGCCTGACAGGCAGTAGTAGGCGTCGAGGACGTCTTCCTGGTCGTCACCGTTCGGGCTGAAGTACCGATGGGTCTGGTGGTGAACGGACACCTGCGGCGCGTTGTCCATCACGACCGGAACCCGTGGAGTCGTCCAGCTTTGGCCTCGGCCGAACGGGTCGATCCACTGCACGGTCGCGGTGACGTGGTTGGCGCCGCTCGCGCACCGCGTGGTGTCAGCGGTACCGGTGAACTTGCCGTTGGTCTCGGGCGAACCCGAACTTCCCATGCCCGCTTCCGCGCACGCCACGCTGACATTCGTCAGTTCGAATCCGGTGGTGGGGCTGAACGACCAAGGAACCTCCCCGGACAGCGCGGCATTCGGTGCCGGTGCGGTGAGCACGCCGGGCGGGCGTGTCTCGACGCCGACCTCGATCGTGGCATCGCCGGTCTGGCCCGAAGAGTCGGTCGCCCGCACGCGCACGGTGTAGACGCCTCCTGGCACCACGGCACCGCTGTCGTTCTTGCCGTCCCAGCCCGACCAGAGGTTCCAGTTGCAGTAGACCCCACCGGTGCGATCCGCTTGCGTCTCGACTGTGCGCACCGACGAACCCGACGAGTCCGTGACGGTGATGTCGACCTTCGCGTTCTTGCTCAGGCAGAACGTGAAGTCCACGGTGTCGTCCTGGTCGTCACCGTCCGGGCTGAAGTAGCGGTGCGCGTACGGATTGATCTCGACCCGCGGCGGGTTGTCGACGGTGACCGGTGTCGGCGGCGAGGTCCACCCGTGACTCGATCCGAAGGGGTCCGTCCAGTGCACCTGCGCCACCAGGTCGTTGCGGCCGGCCGCGCAGCTCGTGGAGTCGGCGGTAGCGGTGAACGCGCCGTCGGGAGCCGCTGCCCGGGAGTAGCCGAGACCGCCGGAACCCGCGCAGTACAGCGCGACCTCGTAGACGTTCATGCCGACGGTCGGGACGACCCTCCACGTCACGGAGCCTGCCAGGACATCTCCTGCGACCGGAGACGCCACCGAACCCGGAGTGCGCCTGTCGACGCCGACTTCGATCGAGGCGGAACCGGACTGGCCCGACGAGTCGACCGCGCGGACGCCCACTGCGTAGACACCGTCCGCGACGATCTGACCCGCGTCGGTCTTGCCGTCCCACTCGGCGTAGTTCGTGCCGTAGGCGCAGACGGAATGACCGTACTTGGAGGCGGCGGACTCGATCGTGCGCACGGCGGCACCGGCCGAGTCGGTCACGGTGACATCGACCTTCGCGGGCTTGGACAGGCAGTAGGCGACCGACGCGCTGTCCTCCTGGGAATCTCCGTTGGGGCTGAAGTACCTGTGCGAGTACGGCTGGATCTCGACTCGCGGCGGGTTGTCGACGACGACGGGCACGACCGGAGCGGTCCACCAGTGCCGCGCTCCGAGGCCGTCCGTCCACTGCACGCCCGTGGTCAGGCGGTTTTCACCGGCCTGGCACTGGGTCGTGTCGCCGGAGCCGGAGTAGGTGCGATCGGCGTTCGCGATCGTCGCGGACCCCAGTGCGGCGCCGGAGCAGTCGACGTGCACGTCGCTGACGGCGAAACCCGCCGACGGCGTGAACGTCCAGCTGACGGTTCCGGACAGCGTGCTGTTCGGACTCGGCGCGGTCAGCGCGCCGGGGATGCGGCTGTCCACTTCGATCGCGACGACGTCGTCAGCGGTCCTGCCTTCCGCGTTCACCGCGTGCAGGCGCGCCTCGTAGACGCCGTCGGGCACGACGGTGCCGGAGTCCGACCTGCCGTCCCAATCCGCGTAGTTGTAGCCGTAGCACGACGGATTTCCGCTGTGCGACACAGCCGACTCGATCGTGCGCACGACGGTTCCGCCGTCGCCGACGATCGTGATGTCCACGTTGGCCGGTTCGGTCAGGCAGTACACGACCGTCTGGACGTCCTCCTGCCCGTCGCCGTTGGGACTGAACGACCGGGGCGGTGAACTGACGTCGACCGAGAACGTCGGCAACGCGCTCGCGATCGTCCACGTGGCCAGGCCGAAACCCGCCACGGACGCGGCCAGCACAGCGAGGCGCACGACTCGGTGCCGCCAAGCCGCCCTGACGGCGCCGCCGACGCGGTGTCGTACGCCAGGTTCGTGCGATGCGCAGGCATCGTCAGTACGCATGTCGGCTCCGCAACGTCAAGAAGCAGTCGCGTGCCCGCCTCAGGCGGCTGCTTGCCGATGTCAGTTCCCGCGTGGCACCCAAAATCCCGGCGGCCAGCGGCTACATCAATGACGCACGAATGATCGTTACAGGTCGCACATTGAATTCTTCTATTGCCTCGCGGGGGCTGTGCCCACTCCGCAGTCAGGAGTGGACAGAGCGTTGACGAAGGACGCCGAACGGGTGAAACATGCTGCGGAACAACGACTTGACGCAACGCGACGCCCCACTGGACCGATAGGACGAAAATGACGAGATCGCGACCTGGATGTGAGCGGACATATTCCTTCTGACCGCGCAACAAACCGGCTCTTCCGACCTAGGAGCGCACTTACGTCTCACCAAGCTGAGCAATGACCAGGTGCACGCGTACGCGGTGTACTGCGCGGCGGCCGAAGCCGTGTGCAGGACCATGCTCCCGGTCGACGTGCGTTCCGAACCCCGACGCTATCGACTGCGGGTCGGCGGACGGCTGGTGCAGGTGTTCGGCAAGCGCTCGGACGAGTGGCAGCTGTCCGACGCGTTGAAACCGTTGGCACCGGACACCGACGCCGTGGTGTTCGTGGACCTGGAAGGCGAACACCCCGAGTTCTACCCGGTGCCCGCCGACTGGTTCCGCCACGACGTCGAGAAGCGGTACACCGAGTTCCTGGCACGCGTCGGCACGCGTCCCAAGAACCCCGACAGCCGCCACTACGCGGTGCCGCCGTCCCACGTCGTGCGGTGGTGGGACAAGTGGGACGTGTTCAGCGGCTGAGGCCGGGCTGAAGCGGCAGCAACGGCGAGACCACGCGAGCGAACGGGCCGCTCTGCACGACGCCGCCCTCAGGTCCGGCGAACGGCGCGGCGGGGTCGAGCGCGTCCGGCATCCGGGCCCACACGGCCCACCGCTCGTCCCACGCCTGGATCACGTCGAGTTGCCCGCCGGGAAGGAACCGGGCCAGGTGCACCCCTGCGACCTGCCCGGTGTTCCCGAGCAGCGGGAGCAGCCGGAAGCCGCCTTCCCGCCGCAACCTCTCGATCAGCTCCGCGCTGTCCATCTCATCTCGCCGCCAACTCCGTGCTAGCCCTATAAGACTCCACAGCAGCAACACGTTCATCAGAAGACCAGCCCAGCGGACCGGCGATCAGGTCAGCGACCTCACCGGCGACCGAAGCACCGAAGTCCAGGTGCTCCATGGCGATCCGCGTCCGCCGCGCGAGAACGTCCTCCAGCCCCAACGCACCCTCGTGCGTCACGGCGTAGACGATCTCCGCCGCCAGATACCCCGCCACCGGTGTGGCCAGCGAGGAGTCCTGCGCGATCAGCGCCAGCACGTCGGACACGGCCGAGCCGTACCGGCGCAGCAGACGCTCCACAGTGGACGTGGGCAGGCCGGACTCCGCAGCGACTCGAGCCCGGTCCGCCCACAGCTCTTGGAAACCGACGGCGCCGCACAACGGCAGCCGGGCGGTCAGCGAAGGCGCCACCGCGCGCCCCAGACCGGACACCGCGGCGTTCACGACGTCGGCGGCCATCACGCGATACGTCGTGTACTTGCCGCCGGCGATCACGAAGAACCCCGGCTCGGGCTCGGCGACGGCGTGCTCGCGGGAGAGCTTCGAGGTGTCACTGGAAGCCCCGGCGAGCAACGGCCGCAGACCCGCGTACGTGCCCACGACGTCGTCCACGGTCAGCGGAGACCGCAGCACGGCGTTGACGTGGTCCAGGATGTAGGAGACGTCTTCAGAGGTGGCGGTGACGTCTTCCGGCGAACCGGAGTAGGGCGTGTCGGTGGTGCCGATGATCCAGTAGGCACCCCACGGGATCACGAACAGCACCGACTTCTCGGTCTGCGTGATCAACCCGCCGTCCAGCTGGATCTTCGAACGTTCCACCAGCACGTGCACGCCCTTGGACATCCGCACGTGGAACGGCGGAGCACCCGGCGACATCGAGTTGAGCGAATCGGTCCACACCCCGGTGGCGCTGATGACCCGCCGCGCCCGCACCACGTGCGTCACGCCGGACAGCTCGTCCCGCACCGAGGCACCGGTGACCCGGCCATCGACTCGCAGCAGAGAAGTCACGCGGGCCCGCGACACCACGGTCGCACCGTGCTGCGCGGCCGTGCGGACCAACGTCGACACGAGCCGGGCGTCGTCCATCTGCGCGTCGTAGTACCGAATCGCGCCAGCGAAGGCGTCGGAGTCCAGCGACGGCCCGACAGCGGCCATCTTGCGACGCGAGAGGTGCCGGTGCATCGGCACGGCCCCGGCGCCGCCGATCGAGTCGTACAACATCACGCCCGCACCGACGTACGCGCGTTCCCACTGCTTCTTCAGCGGGAAGAGGAACGGCACCGGCCGCACCAGGTGCGGTGCGAGCCGGCGCAGCAACAGGCCGCGTTCCTTCAGAGCTTCCCGGACCAGCTTGAACTCCAGCTGCTCCAGGTACCGCAGCCCGCCGTGGACGAGCTTGCTGGACCGGCTCGACGTGCCCGCCGCCCAGTCGTCGGCCTCGACCAGCGCGACGGAGAGGCCGCGCGACGCCGCGTCGAGAGCAGCGCCCGCGCCGACCACACCACCTCCGACGACGAGGACGTCGAACTCCGTGCTGCCCAACGTCTCCAGGGACCGAGCACGCCGAGCCGGATCCAGCCTTGCGAACAACTTCTTCAGCTCCTAAAGAAAGAAGTCAGCGAACGTCGGCGTCGACCCAGTCGAACGACTTGGTGACGGCCTTCTTCCAGTTGCGGTACTCGCGCTCGCGCTCGTCGGACTCGAGTGCGGGCGTCCAGCGCTTGTCCTCGGCCCAGTTGGCGCGCAGCTCGTCGAGCCCCGACCAGTAGCCGACGGCCAGACCGGCGGCGTACGCGGCACCGAGAGCGGTCGTCTCGGCGACGACCGGACGCACCACCGGCACGTCCAGAACGTCGGCCTGGAACTGCATCAGCAGCTCGTTGGCGACCATGCCGCCGTCGACCTTCAGCTCGGTCAGCGGCACACCGGAGTCGGCGTTCATCGCGTCCAGCACCTCGCGGGTCTGGAACGCCGTCGCCTCCAGCACGGCCCGTGCCAGGTGACCCTTGTTGACGAACCGGGTCAGGCCGACGACCGCGCCGCGCGCGTCCGCTCGCCAGTACGGCGCGAACAGACCGGAGAACGCCGGCACGAAGTACGCGCCACCGTTGTCGTCCACCGTCTTCGCCAGCGCCTCGATCTCCGCCGCCGAGCCGATGATGCCGAGGTTGTCGCGCAGCCACTGCACCAGCGAGCCGGTGACGGCGATGGAGCCTTCCAGCGCGTAGACGGGGGCCTCGTCGCCGATCTTGTAGCAGACGGTCGTGAGCAGACCGTTCTTCGAGGCGACCTTCTCGGTACCGGTGTTGAGCAACATGAAGTTGCCGGTGCCGTAGGTGTTCTTCGCGGTGCCCGGCTCGTAGCAGACCTGGCCGAACGTCGCGGCCTGCTGGTCGCCGAGGATGCCCGCGATCGGCACGCCCTTCAGCACCCCACCGGGGCCGCCGGTGCCGTAGACCTCGGAGGAGGACCGGATCTCCGGCAGCATGGACAGCGGGATGCCCATGTCGGAGGCGATCTCCGCGTCCCAGGACAACGTGTCGAGGTCCATCAGCATGGTCCGCGACGCGTTGGTGACGTCGGTCGCGTGCACACCGCCGTTGGGGCCGCCGGTGAGGTTCCACAGCGTCCACGTGTCGGTGTTGCCGAACAGCAGGTCGCCGGCCTCGGCACGCTCACGGGCGCCCTCGACGTTGTCGAGGATCCAGCGGATCTTGGGGCCGGAGAAGTAGGTCGCCAGCGGCAGGCCGACCTTCGCCTTGTAGCGCTCGGCACCGCCGCCGAGCGCGCCGAGCTCCTCGACGATGGCCTGGGTGCGGGTGTCCTGCCAGACGATCGCGTTGTAGACCGGTTCGCCGGTGTTCTTGTCCCACACCACCGCGGTCTCGCGCTGGTTGGTGATGCCGACGGCGGCGAGGTCACCGGTGTTGAGGTCGGCGGTGGAGAGCGCCTGGCCGATCACGAACCGGGTGTTCTCGGAGATCTCCACCGGGTTGTGCTCGACCCAGCCGGCGCGCGGGAAGATCTGCTCGTGCTCCTTCTGGCCCACGGCGACGATGGAGCCGCTGTGGTCGAAGATGATCGCCCGCGTGCTGGTCGTGCCCTGGTCGACGGCGAGAACGTACTGCGACATCGAAGAAGTCCTTTCCGGATGGTCAGCGTCAGAACGCGAGCGAAGCGATCACACCGGCGAGCGCGCCACCGATGAGCGGGCCGACGACCGGCACCCAGGAGTAACCCCAGTCGGAGTCCTTCTCGCCGATCGCCTCACCCTCGGTTCCCTTGTAGCCCATGGGAAGCAGGGCGTGCGCGATGCGCGGGCCGAGGTCGCGGGCCGGGTTGATCGCGTAGCCGGTGGGGCCACCGAGGGAGGCACCGATGCCGACGACCAGCAGTGCGGCGGCCAGCGGGCCGATCTGGGTCGGCGTCTTGCCGAACGCGAGGATGACGAAGACGAGGACGAACGTGCCGATGACCTCGCACACCAGGTTCCAGGCGTAGCTGCGGATCGCCGGGCCCGTGGAGAAGACGGCGAGCTTGAGGCCGTGGTCCGGCGTCTCCTCGAAGTGCGGCTTGTAGGCGAGCCACGCGAGGACGGCACCGAGGAACGCGCCGAGGAACTCACCGGCGAAGTAGATGATCGTCGAGCCGAAGCTGACCGGCACACCAGGTGCGTACTCGGCCGCACCGCTGGTGAGAATGCCCACCGTCACCGCCGGGTTGAGGTGCGCGCCCGACTTGTAGGCGACGTACACACCGGCGAAGACACCGAGGCCCCAGCCGAAGTTGATCAACAGCCAACCGCCGTCGAACCCCTTCGACTTGGCGAGCAGCACGTTGGCCACCACGCCCGCACCCAGCAACAGCAGGACGCCCGTACCGAGCACCTCGCTGAGGAACACTGACCCGAGACCCACGCTGGCCTCCCATTCGTCTTTGAACGGCTGATCACCCCGTGGTGATTGAGGCGGAACGTATGACTGCCTGAACAGCTGTTCAACAGGTGCGGTTCGACAATGTCGACACCTGCGACCACCGAACGTGTGACCGACCGGTCACGCTGCGCGCAGACAAGGCGTTTCAGGCCTGTGTCCAGGCGTGATGCCCGCCCTACCTGTTCGACATTGCCGACACGGGTCGTCTCAATTACGTTTCACGCGTGCCGGGACCCATCCAGTCGATCGAACGCGCCGCCGCCGTGCTGCGGCTGCTCGCGCGTGGCTCCGGCCATCACGGTCTCACGGAGATCGCCGACTCGCTCGGTCTCGCGCGGGGCACCGCGCACGGGATTCTCCGTACGCTGCAACGGGTCGAGTTCGTCGAACAGGATCACGCGACGGGCCGCTACCGGCTGGGCGCCGCCCTCCTGCACCTGGGAACGTCCTACCTCGACGCGAACGAGCTGCGTTCTCGATCGATCAACTGGGCCGACACGCTCGCCTCGCGGTCAGGTCAGGAGGTGCGCATCGGCATGCACCACGACGGCGCCGTGCTCGTCGTGCACCACGTGTTCCGGCCTGATGACTCTGTGCAAACACTCGGCATCGGCGCGATGCTGCCGTTGCACGCCACCGCGCTCGGCAAGGTCCTGCTGGCCTACGACCCGGATCTGTCGGCGGCCGCACGCCGGCGCGAGCTGACGTCGTTGACGCGCAGGACGATCACGCGCACCCAGATGCTGGAGCGCGTGCTGACCGAGGTGCGCGGGCAGGGCTGGGCGGGCGAGGCCGAGGAGTACATGCCGGGTGAGGCGAGCATCGCCGCGCCCATCCGCATCCCCGGCGGCCTGGTGATCGGCGCGATCGGAATTTCGGGCGCGGCGGACCGGCTGTGCGACTCGGCGGGCCGTCCGCGTGCGACGCTGGTGCGTCAGGTCGTGCAGGCCGCGGAATCCGTCACCACTTCGCTTGTCGACGAGAACTGAGGGGCTCGCCGTGCAACGGTACGTAATGGCGATCGACCAGGGGACGACGTCGACGCGCTGCATCGTGTTCGACCAGAACGCCCGCCTCGTCGCGGTCGCCCAGCGCGAGCACCGCCAGTACCACCCGCGACCGGGCTGGGTGGAGCAGGACGCCGTGGAGATCTGGCGCAACGTCGACCGGATCGTGCCGCAGGCGTTGCGGCAGGCGGGGATCACCGCCGACCAGGTCGTCGCGATGGGCATCACGAACCAGCGCGAGACGTTCGTGCTGTGGGACCGGCACACCGGTGTCCCGATCGGACGCGCGATCGTCTGGGAGGACATCCGGACCGAGGAGCTCGTCACCGAGCTCGGGAAGAAACCGGGCCTCGAGGAGGTCCGCGACCGGTGCGGCCTGCCGCTGGCGACCTACTTCTCGGCGCCGTCGCTGCGGTGGATGCTCGACAACGTGGCCGGGCTGCGCGCGAAGGCCGAGCGCGGCGACGTCCTGTTCGGCACCATGGACACCTGGCTGATCTGGAACCTCACCGGCGGCGTCAACGGCGGCCTGCACGTCACGGACGTCACCAACGCGTCGCGGACGATGTTGATGAACCTCTCGACGCGGCAATGGGATCCGATGCTGCTGGAGTTCTTCGGCGTGCCGTCGAAGATCCTCCCGGAGATCCGGCCGTCGACGGAGATCAGCGGTGTCACGACGCGGGTGGTGCCCGGTATCAAGATCGCGGCCGCGCTGGGAGACCAGCACGCGGCGCTGTTCGGGCAGACCTGTTTCGAGAAGGGATCGATCAAGGGCACGTACGGCACCGGCGGCTTCCTGTTGATGAACACGGGGAACGAGCTGGTGCGCTCGAAGCACGGGCTGCTGACGACGATCGGCTACCAGATCGGCGGCGAGCCGGCGTACGCGCTGGAGGGCTCGATCGCCGTCGCCGGATCGCTGGTGCAGTGGTTCCGCGACAACCTCGGGCTGATCCACTCCGCGCCGGAGATCGAGACCCTGGCGCGCACGGTGAAGGACAACGGCGGCTGCTACATCGTGCCGGCGTTCTCCGGGTTGTTCGCGCCGCACTGGCTCTCGCAGGCGCGCGGGCTCGTCGTCGGGCTGACCTCGTACATCAACAAGGGGCACCTGGCGCGGGCCGTGCTGGAGGCGACCGGCTGGCAGACGCGGGAGGTCGTCGACGCGATGAACGCCGACCTCGGCGTGCCGACGCCGGTGCTGAAGGTGGACGGCGGCATGACCGCCGACCACCTGCTCATGCAGTTCATCTCGGACGTGCTGGACATCCCCGTGCAACGGCCGCTGGTCGCGGAGACCGTGTCACTGGGCGCCGCCTACGCGGCCGGGCTGGCCGCCGGGTACTGGCCGGACCTGGAGGGGCTGCGGCGCAACTGGCATCTGGCCGCGCGGTGGAACCCGGCGATGGACGCCCGGCACCGCGAGAACGAGTACGCGAACTGGAAGCGGGCCGTGGAACTCACGTTCGCCTGGGCCCGCTCCACTCCGTCCACTTAGGAACGAGCTACGACCGCTGCTTGCGCACCCAGGCGGCCACGTCGTCGGCCTCGATCGGCAGCGAGTCCGACAGGACGTCCGCCCCGGTCGAGGTGACGACGAGGTCGTCCTCGATGCGCACGCCGATGCCGCGCAGCTCCGGCGGCAGCGTCTCGTCGTTGGGGTGGAAGTACAGGCCGGGCTCGACGGTCAGCGCCATGCCGCGTTCCAGGATGCCCTGCTGGTAGGTCTCCTGGCGGGCGTCGGCGCAGTCGTGCACGTCGAGGCCGAGGAAGTGTCCGGTGCCGCACACGATGTAGCGGCGGTGGTGCTGGCCGAGCGGGTCGAGCGCCTTGTCGACGCTGACGGGCAGCAGGCCCCAGTCGTGCAGGCCCTCGGCGAGCACGCGCATGGCGGTGTGGTGGAAGGCGCTGTAGTCGTTGCCGGGCCGCACTTCCGCGAGCGCGGCGACGTGCGACTTCAGCACGAGGTCGTACACCTGGCGCTGCGGCTCGCTGAACTCGCCGCTCACCGGGAACGTGCGGGTGACGTCGGCGGTGTAGAGGGAGTTCATCTCGACACCGGCGTCGAGCAGCAGCAGGTCGGAGTCGTTCACACGGCCGTCGCAGCGCGTCCAGTGCAGCACCGGGGCGTGCGGGCCGGCGGCGACGATCGAGGTGTAGCCGGGGCCCTTGCCCTCGGTGCGCGCACGACGGTCGAACGTGCCCTGCAGCCAGCGCTCTCCCCCGCCGCGCACGGCCTGGCCGAGTTCCATGGCGACGTCGGCGAAGCCCTTGACCGACGCGTCGACGGCCTGGCGGAGCTGGTCGATCTCCCAGTCGTCCTTGATCCGGCGGAGTTCGGAGAGGACGGTGCGCAGCTCATCGCTGTGCGAACCGGTCAGCGCGTCGAGCAACGGGTCGAGACCCTTGGCGACGAGCGTCTCGGGGTGGCGGCCGCGCAGGGCGTTCGCGAGGTCCTCGATCGGGCGGGCCGTGATGCCGAGGGCCTCGCCCCACTCCTTCGGGCCGGCGGCGGCGCCGATCCAGAACGGGCTGCGGTCGGCGTCGCCGAAGAAGTCGACGCTGTGGGTCTCCGACGGCACCGGAACGAACAGCGTGGCGTCGTCGTCGGTCAGCACCAGCACGGCGCCCTCGACCTGGCAGCCGGTCAGCCACACGAAGTCGCTGTCGGCGCGGAACTCGTGGAACGTGTCGTTGGACCGGACGTGCGCGCGCCCGGCGGCCAGTGCGATCCGCTTGCCCGGCAGCGCCGCCGTGAGCCTGGCGCGGTGAGCCGCAGCCGCCTCGGCCGTGCCGTCCGGGAGGTCGACGGAGCTGTCCCACTCACCCCAGCCGTCGCGGATGTACGTGCGGAAACCGTCCGCGTCCACCAGTTTCGCCATGTCGCGGCGTGTCCGAGCCAATTCGGGTCCTTCCAGAGTTGTCCTTCCTCCCACCCTCCCCGCTGGTGGAGCTGCCCCGCCAATCCCAGTTGACCATAGCTTCGGGCTATGGAAGCGGTGGGTGTATCCACCTGTCGACGGCAGGCCTCATTTTGTAAAGGAGGCATCCGCCATGAACACCCGAACCGTCCTCTGTCTCCTGGCCGCCGCCACTCTCGCCGCCTGCGGCCAGCCGCCGTCACCCGGCACCGCCCAACCGGTGCCGAACACCGAGGTCACGACCACGTCGACCACCGAGGCCACCACCACGACCGACGTCCCTGTTCCCGCGACCACGACGAACCAGCCACCGAAACCGCCGCCACCACCTCCGCCCCGCACCACGACGACCAAGCCGCCGCCTCCCCCGCCGAAACCCCCGGACCGCTGGGTGCTGCCCGCCGGCCTGCGCGGATCCATCGAGCAGCAGACCGGAATCCCGTTCCCCCTGTCCTGGAACACGATCTCCGGCCAGCTCGCGGAGGCCTGCCCCGGCAAGAAGCTGTGCGTCGGCTACACCCTGGTGGTCGACGGGTCCACGGACACCGAGGGCGACTGCAAGGTCGTCCGGGGAGGCATCAAGGTGCCCGATCCGCTGCACGAGGGCGGCAAGATCACGTTCAGGATCACCAACGACCTGTGCTCCGGGGGCTGACCGTGCGCCCGGCCCCAGCCAGGCCGAAGGACGAGGCGCCGTCCAAGGGGTTGCGGGTCTTCGGGTCCCTGCTCGCGCCGACCACCGTGCTGACCGCGCTGCTGTTCTACTTCGGCACCCGGCACGCGACGTTCTTCTGCCAGTGGTTCGGGGTGCACTACTCCGTGCTCGGCCTGTCCGCGCCGGACTACCTGATCCGCAGCTCGGACGGCATGTTCGTGCCGCTGACCGTGCTGGCGGCGGCCGGGCTCGCGGCGTTGTGGGGCTACCGCTTCCTGCACTCCGCCCTGACGCCGAGGACGTGGCGCGCCCTGACCCGGCGCGCCGTTCCGGTGCTGGTGTCGCTGGGCCTCGTGCTCTTGGTGCTCGGGCTCGTCGGCCTGGCGGTGCCCACCCTGCTCTACCCGGTACCCGGACTGCCCGGCGTGTGCGTGGCGCTGGGCGTGATCCTGTTCCCGGCGGCGGAGCACCTGCACGCGACGCGGTCCGGCAGGCGCGTCGCCGGTGTCGTGCCGGTGATCCAGTGGACGTTCACGTTCGTGCTCGCGAGCATCGGCCTGTTCTGGGCGGTCACCGACTACTCGGCGGCCGTCGGGGAGGCCAGGGGCTACGAGTACGAGACGAAGCTCGGCAGCATGCCCAAGACGGTCGTGTTCAGCGCCAAGGACCTCGGGGTCCGCGGGCCGGGCGTCACCACGACCGTGTGCACCGCACCGGACACGGCGTTCAAGTTCCGCTACGACGGGCTGGTCATGGTGCTGCAGTCGAGCAGCCAGAGCGTCCTGTTGCCGAAGGGGTGGAACCGCCGCGACGGCGTGGCCGTCGTGCTGCCCCGCACCGGGGACACCCGGCTGGAGTTCGAACCGGCCGACGCCCAGCGCGACCGCTCCTGCTGATCGCGCGTATAGCCTGGCGCTATGGAACTGGAGATCCGGCACCTGCGGGCGATCTGCGCCATCGGTGACGCGGGCAGTCTCTCGCGGGCGGCGACTCAGCTCGGCATCTCCCAGCCGTCGCTCACCACCCTGTTGCAACGGGTCGAGCGCATGGTCGGCGGCACGCTCTTCGACCGCGGCCGTTCCGGCGCCGCGCCCACCCCGCTGGGCGCGCAGATGCTGCAACGGGCCCGGTTGCTGCTGGTCGAGCTGGAGGCGTTCGGCTCGGACACGGCGGGCCGCGGCGGACCCGTCCGGTTCGGCTCCGTGCACATGGAGTGCGTGGCCGCCCTCTACTCCAGGTTGGAAGAGGTGCTGGACGACGTCACGCTGGTGGTCGATCCGTCGTCGACCGGCCTCGCGCTGGCGCTGGCGAACGGGCACCTGGACGCGGCGGTGATCGCCGTCGACGAGGAGGGTGACCTGGGGTTGCCGCGCGGGGTGGCGCAGCGGGTCGTCGTGCCGTGGGTGCCGGTGTACATCGCTCTGCCCGCCGCGCATCCGTTGGCTCACCGCACTGAGGTGGACCTCGCCGACCTGGCCGGCGATGCGTGGGTCGGACCGCCGGGCGCCGAGGACGGGTCGCTCACGGCGTTGCGCGCGGCCTGCCGGGCGGCGGGGTTCGTGCCGCGGGTCCGGTTCGAAGTGCCGAGCGGTGCCGGCCGTCAGCTGATCGCGGCGGGCAAGGCCGTGCAACTGGTCGAGCCGACGTCGCAGGGTGGTCCAGGGGTGGTCGTGCGGCCGCTGGCGGGCTCTCCGATGCGGATGCGGCTGGTGTTCGCGTGGCGGCGGGATCGGCTGACCTGGAGTCAGGCCAGCCGGGTGTTCGCCGAGGTGCTGACCGCGTACTCGGACCAGGCGCTGGCCAGTCCGGTGCTGCGCCCCTGGTGGCAGTCGATCCAGCCGTCCCTGCGGGCGCAGCTCTCCAGCTGATCCGCGAAATGCCGGAGAAGCGGATGTATTCGGCGACGCCGTGACGCACTCGTCATGAATGCGAGGACTCCTGCCACTCGAGCAGAAGAGATCAGGGACGAGAAATCCACGTCGGCAAGAATGTCCACTTCCACCCGTGGGGCATTGATGCAACCGAGTGACATCAATCCAGAACTGGTCACTTCGGAGTAACGGAATCTCGGGCGGCCGCGAGTCCCTCATACCAGTGCGATACGCCATTTGGGGACGCCGTGGACCAGGACGAAGATCGTCACGCAGACCACCGGGACCGGGACTGGCTGAAACAGGTTCTCACGCCCCAGAATCCTTTCGGTCCCATCGCCACCGAGGAGGTCATCACCCTCGGACGGTCGAATGCGAGCCGGCTCTTCGACCGCAACAACCGCGTGTACGCGCAGGCCGTCGCGGACTCGCCACCGACCTACATCATCGGACGGAAGGGCGCCGGGAAAACCGCGTTCCTGCTCGGGCCGGACGTTCGGCACGAACAGCCGCAGATCGTTCTCCAGACCGAGGACGTCTATCACGAAATGCTGAAGGTCTTCCACGAGTACGACCGCGACCACGAACTGTTCGTGGGCCAGCGAGCCGATCTCTGGCAGGCGCTGTTCGACCACGTCGCCCTGTTCCACGTCTATCGGACCTTCGACGCGGCCGACCCGCAGGACAGTTTGCGCGTCCTCACCGGTTATCTCGGCGACACCGGCCAGGACGAGATGGACGAGTCCAAGGCCGCGACCCAGTTCCTGCGCCGGTTGCGGGCGAACATCAGCAAGTCCCCCGGCATCGGGCTTCACGACGCGATCGAGAACCTGACCCTCGGCCGCACGCCGTTCGCGGGCGCCAAAGCCGTGCTCCGGGCCGTGCTGTCCCGCCGGGAACGACCACCGATCATCGTCATGGACAACCTGGAGGAGCTGCACCTGCGGCTGCGGGAGCTCAGGCCCGTGCTCGCCGGGCTGTTCCGCTGCGTCGGCAGGATGATCTCGTCCCACCCGGACAACCGGCCGTTCGGCGTGCAGGTCTGTCTCCCGTCCGAGCTCTGGGACCGGATCCACGACATCGCGGCCGCGCCGGAGAAGGACCTGCAGGGCCGCTACCTCACCATCTACTGGACCTCGCGGGAGCTGCTGCGGCTTTCCGGCACGAGACTGCGGCTGTTCCTGCACGCCCACCATCCCGACGAGCTGGAGATGCTGCAGCGCCGCGCGGACCTCAACGACGAGTCCGACCCGTCCATCTCGCTGCTCCGCGAGGCACTCCCACCGCTGATCCACAGTGGACTCGACATCGACGAGGACCCTCTCGCGTACCTGCTCCGGCACACACAACTGCTGCCGAGACATCTGATCCAGATCCTCAACAGCGTTTTCAGCAGGCCTGACAGGGGATCGACGCCGTGGAAGGTCACCCCCGTCGCGGTCATCGCCGGCACCAGGCACGCGGAACGGCTGGTGGTGCAGGGAATTCTCAGCGCCTACAAGGAGACCTTCCCGCTGGCCGCGGAAGCGTTGCAGCGTCTCACCGGGCGGCTGGAGATCTCCTTTCCCGCCAGGAGGCTGCACAAGGTCTACAACCAGCAGGGCATCAAGAAGCTGACGGGACTGGAGTTCGACGAGTTCCTGTCCATGCTGTTCACCCTGGGAGCGCTGGGAATCCGGTTCGGGCAGACGGGCCGGTACAACAAGGCCCACTTCCAGTACACGTTCGACTATCCGCTGGTGAGCCAGGAGGAGACCGACCACCTCTGCCTCCACCCGCTGTTCACCCGGTACCTGCTGGAGCGCACCCTTCCGCAGCTGCGCGAGCAGCAGGCCCACGCCACCTACCCGTACGGCTGCGACCCCAAGGGAGAGGACTACCGGGACACCTTCGGCTACCTCGACTCGTGAACGGAGCACCGCGATGCCACTCGCACCACGCCCCAAGAAGCCGTTGCCCAGCGTGGCGGAGGAGTACCTCGACTCCCCGCCCGAGGAACTGCGGGTCGGCATCGCTCTGTCCGGAGGCGGGATCAGGTCGGCGGCGTTCAACCTGGGGGCGCTGCAGGCACTGGAGGAACGGGGAATCCTGTACAAGGCGGAGCACCTCGCCGCGGTGTCGGGAGGCAACTACATCGCCAGCGCGCTCACCCTGTCGGCCGCCCACACCGATCCGGAGTTCCAGAACGGGAAACCCTTGTGGGGCAGGGGTTCTCCGGAAGAACGATATCTGCGCCAGCACACCGACTACCTGGCGCCGGGAGCCGTCGGCAAGCTGTGGATGGCGGCCAGCGTCGTCTACGGGTTCATGGTGAACTACCTGCCGTTCGCCCTGTGCATGATCATCGCGGGCAGGCTGGCCGGGTGGACGCTCGCCTGGCTGGGTCTGCGGCTCTCCGACCTGCACCTGAACGGCCTGCAGCTGCCCGGTTCCACCGTGTTGCGCCTGCTGCTGTGCTGTGGCGCGGTCTGCCTGCTGACCGCGCTCGCCTTCGTCTTCTGGCGAAGACAGGTGAAGGACGACGACCCCGGCAACTACGGCGACTCGCGGGCCGAACGCTATGCCGCGCGGCTGCTCATCACCGCCGGCGTGGTCGTGATCGCCCTGACGCTGCCCGCGCTCGCCGAGCTGTACGGGAACGCGTCGACGGCGGCCCTGTCGTGGATCTTCGACGAGAGCCCCGAGATGTTCCAGACGACACGGGGCCGCATCGCGATCGCCTTCGTGTGGCTCGTGGTGTCGTTGCTGCTCGCCGCTGCCGCTTTGGTGCTGAGCAGGAGACTTCGCGCGCGACGGCTGATGCTCGTGCTGTCGTCACTGGCGGGAGCCGGCCTGCTCCTCGTGCCGCTGTTGTCGTCGCTGGAGCACGCCACCCGTGAGGGGATCGACTCCCCCGCCGACGCGATCGGCCTGACCGCCTACGTCGCGATCGTGCTGGGGATGGCGGTGTTCATGCACAACCGCCGGTACTCCATGCACCTCTTCTACCGCGAGCGGCTGAACAGCGCGTTCGCCCTGAAGCGGACCAGGGACGAGCAGGGGCGGATCGTCGCCGAGCCCATCGCCTACCACGAGAGGCTCTACTTCACCGACTGCGCGACCACGGGCGTCACGCTGCCGAACCTGGTCGTCTGCTGTGCGGTCAACCTCACCACGGACGACGTGCCGGTCGGCCGGTTCGCCGAGTCGTTCACCTTCGAGACCGAGCGCAGCGGCGGCCCGCTCTTCGACTACCGCCCGACCAGGCACCTGGAGCAGCGGGGCGGCCTGCCCGGCACGCACCTCACGCTGCCGTCGCTCATGGCCGTGTCCGGGGCGGCGCTGTCGCCGCTGATGGGCAGGTTCACCTACCCGCCGCTGCGGTTCCTGATGGCGCTGACCAACGTCCGGCTCGGGGTCTGGATCAAGAACCCGCTGCACCGGGACTGGCGGCCGGACGTCGATCAGGAGAGCGCGCCGCGGCCCGGCCGGCTGGTGCGAGCCGCGCGGTCCGTTCGCGCCGGATGGCTGGAGCCGGGCGCGTTGTACGTCCTGCGGGAGGCGCTGGGCGGTGCCAAGTCGGGCCACCGGTACATCTACCTGACCGACGGTGGCCACTGGGAGAACCTCGGCGTCGTCGAGCTGCTGCGCCGCCGCTGCACTCACGTGCTGTGCTTCGACGCCAGCTGCGACCAAGCCGGCGAAGGCCTCGACATCGGCCGTGCGATCGCCTTGGCCCGCAGCGAGCTCGGCGTCGACATCGTGCTGGACCCGCGGCCCGTGCTGCCCGACGCGGAGGGCGTCAGCGCGCAGATGGCGGTCCAGGGCGACGTCACCTACCCGCCTCCCCACCACGTCCAGCCCGCGCAGCTGGTGTACGCCAAGGCGGTCCTCACCCCGGCGTCGAGCTGGGACCTCCACGCGTTCAAGGCACGCGACGGCCGCTTCCCGAACCACTCCACCAGTCAGCAGATGTTCACCGACGAGCAGTTCGAGGCCTACCGGACGCTCGGCTACGAAGCGGGAAGGCAGGCCGCCGATCTGCTGGCCATCCCCGCACAGCTGTTGCGGCGCCCGCCCGCCCACAGCGGCAACGGGCACGGCGATCCCGGCCGTGTATCTGGCGGGGCCACGGCGAACCCGTCGTGAAGGTGAGGACTCGCTGCCACTCGGTTGGTGTCAAAAGGCTCTGTCCGGCCCCTGGCGCCACGACCACGATCCAGGTGCGGCGGCGAGCACAGGTCGATTCGGAGGGGAACCCGCATGACGATCTACTGGCCAGATCCGCCGCTCGCCGCGAGCACGGAGCCCGGGAACACCGGACTCGCCTTCCAGGTGCCGGACGAGGTGTTGCAACGGCACAACGCGCGCGTGCTTCAGCCCGCGACCGCCGCCGAGGGAGCAGCAGGGCCCGCACTGCAACCGACCGCGTACGTGGCGAACGTGCTGCTGATCCCGTTCGAGTTGCGGGGCGCCGAGCAGGCCCTGAACAGTCTGCTCCAGCCGGTCAACATGACCATCGAACCGATGGTCGGCGACCCGGACCTGCCACAGCTGGCGGTGCCCGTGGTGCTCAGACCGGTGCCCGGTCCCGTCCCCGTGCAGGTCGACGCGTGGACCGCTCTGCAGGCGATCAGGGCCAACTCGACGCTCGGCCCGCGGATCGGGCTGGACCACCTGATGTTCGCCTCCCCGCTCACCTGGGACCTGGGTGGGGCGCCAGGGGCCATCCAGGGGTTCGCACCGCCGTTCGGCGCCGCGAGCCCGGTGACGGACGGCTACCTGGACGGTCCCGTCGTGCTGGAGATGCCGCCGCTCGCGCCGAAGCCGGTGACCGAACTGAAGCTCGGCCGCAGACCGGTGGTCGCGGTGCTCGACACCGGGATCGGGCACAACAGCTGGCTGAAGATCGACCCGCTCGACGCGCTGCAGCCAATGTCGTCCTGGCAGACCGGGCACGTCGTGGTGGACGACTCCGTTCAGGCCGCTGTGGAGAACGCGAGCCTGTCCCAGAAGGGGTTCAGCGGCGAGGTCATCAGGCACGCCAAGGACCAGCCGCTGACGAGGAACCCGTTCATCGGCACCCAGGACTGGTGTTTCGGGCACGGCCTGTTCTGCGCGGGCGTGATCAAGCAGATCGCTCCCGACTCCACCGTGCTCGCCATCCGCGTGATGGGAAGCGATGGCGTCGCACGGGAAAGCGCCGTGCTGGCAGCGCTGCAGGGACTCGTCACGCGGGTCAACGGGGCGTTCCGGTCCGGCGACATGACCGAGATGGTCGACGTGGTGTCGCTGTCGATGGGATTTCTGTTCGAAAGGTCCGAGGCCGAGGAGCGCACGTCGCCGCTCGCCGTGCAGATCGGGTTGTTGCGCGAACGCGGTGTCCTCGTGACGGCCGCGATCGGCAACTCGGCCTCCAACCGGCGGTTCTTCCCCGCGTGCCTCTCCACGCTCGCCGACACGCTGACCACGCCGCCGGTCGTGAGCGTCGGCGCCCTCAACCCGAACGGCAGCATCGCGTTGTTCACCAACGAGACCCCGACGTGCTACGCCTCGGGCGTCAACGTGATCAGCACGTTCCCCCAGGACGCCAACGCCAGCAGGCAGCCGCTAGTGCAGGTTCCGGCGGCCAACCGCCCAGGCCTGCCGCCGTTCCGGCAGACACCGGACGTGGACGACCACACGCACAGCCCGTTCGCCGTCTGGACGGGAACCTCGTTCGCGACGCCGCACATCGCCGCACACCTCGCGAAGGCGTTGCAGGACATGCAGTCCGTCGGGACGACGGCGGACGAGAAGCAGGAGCAGGCCACGATCCGCGCGGCCAGAGCGGTGGACGTCGTGAGGAAGGCGGCGCAGCTCAGCCCATGAGCACCGGCGATCGCACGTCCACAGGGCCGTCCGGCACCGGCTGGGCGGGTGTCGCCGCGTTGTTCGAGGCGGCGCGCGGCGGCGACCGCCAGTCGTTCCACGACCTCGTCGCGGCGCTCAGCCCCCTGTTGTGGCACGTGGCCCGCGCCCAGGGCCTGGACCGGGAGACCAGCCAGGACGTCGTGCAGACGGCCTGGCTCGGCCTCGTCCGCGACATGCACGAGATCCGCAATCCGATGGCGCTCGCGGGCTGGTTGATCACCACGACGAAACGGGAGTGCTGGCGGGTCCGCGGCCGTCGCCGGCCCGAGGTGGTCACCGGCGACGAGACCGAGCTGGACGGAACCGACCCGGCACCCGGTCCCGAGGAACTGGCCGGGGTGAACGACCAGCAGCGCAGGCTGTGGAAGGCCGTCGCGCGGCTCGAACAGCGGTGCCGGGAACTGCTGCGCGTCGTGGCGTTCGTGCCGCGCCCGGACTACGGCGTGATCGCGGAGACGCTCGGCATGAAGCGCGGCAGCGTGGGACCGACCCGGCTGCGGTGCCTCGACAAACTCCGCATCGAACTGGGCGGCGACGCGGGGGGTCCGTCATGACCTCTCCGCTCGATCCCGAGGACCTGCGACTCCTCGACGAGCTCCAGGACCTCTACACAACAGTCGAACCCGTGCCGCCCGGCCTGGTCGCCTGCGCTCAGTTCGCGGTCGACGTGGAGTCGGCGGACTTCGACATCGCCCGGATCGAGGACTCGGAACCGCTGACGGGAGCGGGGGCACGGGGCGGTACCGGCACGCAGATCACGTTCGACTGCGGCCCGCTGCTCGCCGTGATGGTGCAGATCCAGATCCGCGACGACGGGACCGTGCGGATCGACGGGTGGCTCGACCCGCCCGGTGACCACCGCGTCGAACTCCGCACCGCGACGGGCACCACCACGATCGAGACGTCGCCGGAAGGCCGTTTCGCCGTCGAGAACGCCCGTCGCGGTCTCGTCCAGTTCGTCGTCCGGGCGGCCGGCACGACCGTCGTGACGCCCGCGATCCTGTTGTGAGCACGGAAAGGAGCGCGGCGATCGAGGACCGGGTGCGCCTGATGCGCCAGGAGGGCTCGCTGCTGACCAACAGCGGCAGGCCGGCCGCCGGTGCCAGGAAGCTGCGTGCGGCACTGAGGTTGCTGCGGTGGTCACCGGACGTGGCCCCCGATCACGTGGCCCACCGGGTGCTCACCTCGCACGTGCTGATCAGCCTGGGGCTCGCCGAGGCGGAACTGGGCGACACCGCGCGCGGTCTCGCCACCCTCGACGCCGCCGAACGGATCGTCGCCGACCACGACCGCCCGATCCTCTGGCAGCAACGCGCTCTCGTGCTGCACCGCGCCGGCCGGGTGACCGAGGCCCTGCGCCTGCTCGACGCCGCCGTCCCCGTGCTCGCTCGCGACGGGGATCCGTTCGCGCACACCTCCGCGCTGCTCACCAGGGTGGCGATCGGCATCGGGGTCGGGCGGACCCGCCGGGCCCGCGAGGACCTCCGTCTCTGCCAGGAGATCGCGGCCCGCGAGGGCTTCGCGCTCACCGAGGCCAAAGTGGCGCACGACCTCGGCTACTGCGCTGTTCTCGACGGCGACATCCCGGCCGCGCTGCGCGCGTTCGAGGAGGCGGCCGAGCGCTACGCGGAACACGGTGCCGGGTATCTGCCGGTGCTGGCGATGGACAAAGCGCGTGCGCTGCTATCGACGGGACTCGCCGGTGAGGCCGCACGTGAGCTGGACTCGGCGTTCGCGTTGTTCACCGCGGACCGGTTCAGCGTGGACTACGCCTGGGCGGAGCTGACCCGCGCGCAGGCCGCGCTGGCCGTCGGCCAACCGGCGACCGCGCGGGACTGGGCCGTGCGGGCAGGCCGCCGATTCCGCAGGCACGGCGACCACGCGTGGGCAGCGGTCGCCGATCTCACGGCGATGCGGGCACGTCTGTCGATGAACCGGTCGGCGATGCCGGTCGCCGCCCGGTGCGAGCGGCTGGCCACCAGGCTGCGGGAGCTGGGCCTCGCGAACGACGCCGATCACGCGGACCTGCTCGCGGCTCAGGCCTTCCTCGACGCCGGACGACCTGAGCAGGCGCGCCAGGTCCAGGCGCTGAGCCGCCGCGGCGGGCCGTTGGAGGTGCGGTTGCTGCGCAGACTGGTCCGGGCCCGGCTGGCGTCGGGCGGCCAGGCGCTGCGCGAACTGCGCGCCGGACTGGACCTGCTGCACGCCCAGCGCGGACGCTGGGGCAGTGCCGAGCTGCGCGCTGCCCTGTACGCCACGGGTGCCGATCTGGCCCGGCAGGGCCTGGATCTGGCTCTGGCCAGCGGCTCGCCCCGGCTGGTGTTCGCCTGGACGGAACGTCACCGCGCCCAGTCGTTCCGGCTGGCGCCCGTCCGCCCGCCCGCGGACGAGGTGGTGCGCGACGCCGTGGCCGAACTCCGCCAGCTGAGCCACAACCTGCGGGAGGCCGAGCTGCGCGGCCGCTCCGACCCTGCCACCAGGGCCCGGTGCGCGAGTCTCGAACGGCTGGTCCAGCAGCGGACCTGGCAGCTCGAGGGCGGCGGTCCTCGCCGTCACGTGGTGAGCCTGACCGCGATCCAGGCTCAGCTCGCCGAGGCGAACCGGGTGATGGTGAGCTTCTTCGACCACGACGACCGGCTCTCGGCGCTGATCGTGGACCAGCGCCGCGTTCGACTCGTACGACTGGGCAGCACGAGCGTGGTGGTCGAGACCGTCACCAGGTTGCTGCACGACCTCGACGCCCTGTGCGGCAGACGACTGCCCGCGCGCCTGGAAGCAGCTCTGATCAGGTCGGCCGACCACCACGTGCGCCTGCTGAGCGCGGACGTCGCCGCGCCACTGCACGGCTTCCTGGGGGACTCGGACGTCGTGATCGTGCCGACCAAACACCTCAGCGCGATCCCGTGGGGGCTGCTCCCGGAGTTCCGCGGCCGACCGGCGACGGTCACGTTGTCCGCGTCGATGTGGTCGTTCGGCCGGCAGGTCCCCGCCGACCCCGCGCTGCGACGAGGCGGTCTGCTCGTGGGTGGCCCGCGGCTGCTCAACGCGGAGAAGGAGATCATCGGGATCAGCGCGGTCCACCCGGACGCGCGCCGCATCACCGGTCCCGCGGCCACCGTCGAGGCGGTGCTGCACGCGCTGGACGGGATCGACTTCGCGCACCTCGTCGCGCACGGACACCACGAACCGGGCAACGTGCTGTTCTCGTGCCTGGATCTCGCCGACGGCCCGCTCATGGCGTACGACCTGGCGCGGTTGAAGGTCGCGCCACGTCATGTCGTCCTCTCCGCCTGCGACGTCGGGCAGGCGAACGTCCGTGCGGGCGACGAGGCACTCGGTTTCACCGCCGCGCTGCTCCACTCGGGCACGAGCAGCGTGATCGCGAGCGTCGCGCGTGTCCCCGACGATCTGGCGGTGGACGTCATGAGCTCCTACCACCGCGCTCTGGCCGCGGGGGCGGAGCCCGCCAGAGCCCTGGCGGACGCCGCCACCGCGGAGAGTCGCATTCCGCTGGTCTGCTTCGGGGCGGGATGAACCGGTCCTACCGCACTGCGGTCAGCCAGCCGTACCAGTCGGAGTCGTAGCGGTTGCCGATCACGCGCGTGAGGTGGTCGCGCGCACCCGCCCAGTCCCCCGCGCGGTAGTCGGCCAGCACCGCCGCGACATCGGCCGGGTGCTTCTCGACGAGGTACCTGACCGCCAGATAACCCCAGTTGTAGACCCGCTTGGTGTCGTGGTCGTAGGTCGTGTCGAACAGCGTGCTCAACGCGTAGGTCTGCTTCTTCGCCTCGGCCAGCGCGTCGGTGTAGACCTCGCCGCGGTAGCTGTACGAGAGGTACTCGGCGAAGCCCTCGATCCACCACACGGTCGGCGTGGTCATGTTCTCCTCGAAGTCGCCGTGCATGTCGAACCGGCCGTCGAGGTAGTGGGTGTACTCGTGGTTGAGGTTCCAGATCGCGAACGCCGGCAGCCAGTCGGCCTCGTGCGCGATGAACCGCGCCTGGTTGAGCGCCGGGTCGCCTTCGAGGTACATGCCGCCGTTGTTGGTGGAGATGTCGAACAGCACGCCGGCATACGTCCGGTAGTCGTTGCCGGTGTTGAAAACGACGACTTCCAATGCCGTGTTCTGGTCGCCGGCAACGGGTCCCGGATCGCGCACGGTCCGGTGGAAGGCCGCGTCCTGGCCGGCGAGCGACGCGCAGGTCTGGCGGAGCTCGGCCCGGGTCAGTTGCTGGGCGCGGATCTTCAAGGTGGCACTGCAGGTGTGCCGGACGGTGAGCACGCGGCGGTCGATCTTCGCGCGGAAGTCGCAGGTGTTGTAGCGGCGGCAGTTCGCCTTGTCGTACCAGTCGACCATCTCCGCGACGCCCACCCACAGCGGGGCGAGGCGGCCGACGACGTCACCACGTGACGCCATGTCCGCGAGCAACGGACGCACGCGTGGCGCGATGTCGTTGTGCTGCAGGAACCTGCCCAGTTCGCGGGTCGCGTTCTGCACCAGGTACTGGCGGTCGGTGCCGAAGAGGTCCAGGTGCGCCACCACGAACCGGTGCAGCGCCCGCAACACCTCCGGGTCGGCCCGCACCGCCGTCAGGAACTCCGGGTAGCTGTGGCCGTAGTAGAGCAGGAGCATGCCGGCGTGCACGGCGGCGTCGTCCGCGCTGGTGTAGTTGTCGAGCACACGGGTCAAAGCGCGCAACTCGGCCGGGTAGTCGGCGACGGCCGCGTAGATCGTCGACTCCGGCGCGGGGTGAAGGACGTTCCTGGTGGTCTCGGGCGGGAGCAACGGGCTGTTCGGCGTACCGGGAGCGGCTTGGGCCACGGCAGGGGCTGTGGCAGGGGCGAGCAGCCCGGCTAAGAGCGCCAGGACGAGCGCGAGTGATCTCATGGGGGTTCCTCCGCAGGGGTTCGAGGTGTCCCAGAGCGTCACATCGCCTGTCGGGCCGCGATCATCTCGTCCGCTCATAGCGCGCTGCTATGGAAGCGTCACGACAACCTTGTCATCGGCTGGTCGGCGGGTGCCTCACCGCAGGAAGAGTCGATGTCGCGCGACTTGGCGCTCAACCGGCCCGTTTCCGCCTCTTCCACCGCGTACGCCGCGACACCCGCCCAGTTCTTCACCGAAGCATCGGGGTGCGCGGGGCCTGCTGGCGTGCCGCCGGCGACGATCCGCAGTGGCTCGTCGTCGACCTGTGGGCCGTGTGTTCGATCGAGTCGTTTGTGCTGGTCTTCAAGGCACGGAGGACAGACTTGGCGCGAGGCGCATCGCACCGACGACGGCCAGGGGCGGGGAGACCCGGATCGCGCTGGACGAGCCGGTCAGCGCCCGGTGTGTCCGGCTGACGGCGACTCGCCGGTCGAACGAAAACCCGTTGGGGCTCAACGGATTCCAGGTCTACGGCACGTCCGGTGAACGGCCAGGGTGAAGGGCTGGACCGACTGGCGCAGCAACGGAAATGTTCCCGCTTTGAGACCCAGCCCGGACCACACGTGACCGTCGAGGCCCACAACACCTAACGACCGGCACAGTTGTCGATGGGATCGAAGTGGCGGAGCCTCTCATCGCTCCGCCACTCCTCGGCGGTCATCGCCCTCTGTGCCTCCCTGCATGCGCGATCTCGAGGGTTGTCGTTGATGGTGAGGAGTTCGCTGATGTCCCAGACGTTCACGGTCTCGTCAGCGCTGCCGGAGACGACGGTGGCCCCTCCTCCCGAGGTCGCCACGGACAACACGGCTCCCGTATGTCCGGTGAGCTCGGCGAGGAGGTGCGGCGCTCCTGGATCCAGCAAACTCCACACCAACGCGGTCCCACGGGTGTCTGCACCGACGGCCAGCCGGCCGTCAAACGAGTAGGCGATCGACCGCACTTTGCCGGTTCCAGCCGGGAGTGCCGTTCGTTCCGCGGCCTCACCTGACTCCGAGACCTCGTACTGCCGCACGGCGTTCGAGGTCTCGCTCGCCACCAGCAGGGTCCTTCCCCGCGGGTTGAAGGCGAGCGCACGCACACCGCCGTGCTCGCCTGGGTCGATTCTCCCGACCCGCGTACTTCCCTGCCACAGCTCGACCTGTCCGGTGGCGTCACCGACAGCCAGGAGGTCGGCGTCCCGTCCGTACGCCAGCGCGCGAACCGGGTGCTTCTCATCCCTGGGCAGCTCAGCCCAGGTCGGCTTGCGCGCTCCGACCTCGGCCACCACGACGGTGCCGTCTCCGGTCCCCGCCGCGATCTTCGAGCCGGACGGATCGAACGCCAGCGCCGCCACCGGGCCACTCGTCGGCATCCTCGCGAGTTCGGTCGGAGCGGTGGGCGCGGAGATGTCGCTCAACACCACTTCGCCGTCTTCCGACCCGGATGCCAACCGAGTGCCATGCGCAGGGTCGAAGGCCGCGGCTCGCACCGAACCGCGGTGGGACTTGATCCCGGTGAGCCGGTTCGGCTGCGACGGATCGGCGAGGTCCCACAGGACGGCCTCACCCGTTCCGGTGATCGCCAGGCCGACGCTGTTCTTCGGGGACGTCACGACCTTCTCCACCTGCGCGCCGAGCGGCGCGCTCCCGTCGAGTTCGTAAGGACCGTCGTTGTGGACGTCCCACAACCGCACGGTGCCGTCACGACTTCCGGTGAGCGCTTTGGCACCATCCAGGCTGAGACCCACCGAGGTGATCGCGTCGGTGTGCCCGTCCAGCAGCATGGCGGGCCGGTAGCCACCCCGCCCTCTCACCCACAGCACGGCCTGACCGCGTGCGTCGCCGGTGAGGATCACGGGATTCTCGCCACCACCGGTCGCGACCGCGGTGATCGCCGCTCCGTCTGCGAACGAGAGCCGAGCGGGCTTGCCGGCGAGGGTCGGGACTCCGAGGTTTCCGGAGCCGGCCGCCCACACCCGTGCGCCGTCGGTGTGGCCGGCCACCAGCCCCGCCGCGCCGGCGGTGAGCACGAGAGCGTCACCTCGGGCGGCTTCCAGATCTCTGACCGGGGTGAACCTCGGTTGCTCGCTCGACTCGTCGAACGACCAGAACCGGACGCCTCCGGGGGTCGCGACCGCGAACCCGCCCTTGTACAACGCGACCGAACGCAGGTCCCCCGGTCCGGGCCGCAAGTCGCCGAGCGCCTTGGGCGGCGCGCCCACCACCGTCTCCCACAGGGTGACCGTGCCGTCCGCACACCCCGTCAACAACAACCTGCGTGTGTCGAAGGACGCCGACACGAGCTCGCACTCGCCCAGCCCGCCGACCAGGGCGGGAACGGCTTTGTCACTCAAGTTCCACAGCCGCGCGCCCGCTCCGGCTCTCGCCACGACCGCCAAGGTGCCATCTGCGTTCACAGCGGCGACCGACACCCCCGCCGGCGACCCGGTATCGACCTTGAGCTCACCGATCTCCTGCACGGCGGACAGAGTCGGCATCTCCCACGTGGTGGCCCCCATGACACCCGCGATCAGGGCGTGCCCGGTGCCCGCGAACGCCGTCGCGGTGATCTCGCCCCTTCCGGTGAACAAAATGACCGGCTCGCGCCGCGTGGTCAGCGCCGCAGTCATCGCCGCCTTCACCCGATCCGAGTCCTCCAGCGCGAGCGCGGCCAGCGAGTACCGCAGCGCCCGCGTCCGCTGGGTGCCGCTCTGCTTCGCCACCTCGTTCAGGAGCGTGGCCACCGCCTCCTGCCGCTGGGCGGCAGCACGGTCCTCGTCGCGACCGGACATCTGGGTGTAGATGACCAGGCTCGCGAAGACCAGGAGAACCGCTCCCAGAGCGGCCACCGGCCACTTCCATCGCAACCGGCGAGTGCGGCAGTGTGCCTGACGGACGTTGCGCACCCAGCGCACGTCGACACCGGCCACCAGCGGTGTGCCGCTGACGTCGCGGTTGGCGTGAGGGGCGACGACGTTCCACAACGCCACCCCGGCCGCCTCGAGCTTGCCTTCCAGCCCGTCGACCGAGCCGATCTCGCCGGACGGGCTCACGGCGCCCGTCACCGCGCACTTCTCGCGCCACCGCCAGAGGAACGGGTCCAGCCTGCGCAACCTGTGCAGGGCGGTTCTCAACGCGACGGCGAACGCGGCACCCAGCGACGGCCCCTTGATCAGCACGAGCCGCCGGTCACTCACGTCGACGGACCAGAGCACGCAGGGTGGACGCTTCCGCTTTCTGGTCGCGCAGGTCCACGCGGCACCCAGCGAGGCCGTGAACTGCTCGTCGACCTCCAGAAAAGTCATCGATCTCGGGTCGGGGAAGAGACCGGGAGGCCCACCGGGCAGCACCGCGACCTTCAGGGAGCCGGTGGTGCCCCTGCGCTCCCCGGTGTCGAACAGCACGCGGACCTCGTGCTGGTAAACCGGTGGGCTGACAGTCCCCGACGCCAGTCCAGCCGCGATGTGCGCGAGGGAGCGCGCGGGTCCGTCGTGCAACGGATCGACGAGTGCCAGCGCGCCGGTGTCGTCCCGCCAGCCGTGCGGCCCGCCGGTGTCTTCAACGAGCAGCCCGGTTTCCCCCCAGCGACGGGCGGCCGCGGTGATCGCCTCCACTCCGGCGGAGCGGGGCAGGTCGCCCCGTGCCGCGGCGAGCAGGACGCCGACCGCGGCGATGTTCCTGGTCGCGAGCAGGTCGTGGTCGTCGAGCACGCCCGCGACGAGCGGGTCCGCGCCGCGTTCCCAGTCCACCAGTCGATGCGGCGCCGCGGTGACGGCATCGGAGACGGCGTGCCACCACAGCCGGCGGCTGATCAGCCGTGCCCGCAGCTGACCCGTCGTCAACGCGCTCGCATCGCCCTCCTCGATCGCGGCGAGCAGATCGTCCAAGGTGGACAGATGGCTCATCCGAGGTACCTGTCGACAAGCGCGCGGTGCGCGTCCGGCAGGTGCTCGGCCAGTTCCCGCCAGGCTGCCGCGAACGCCGGGGTGAGCGACGGGACGAGGTCCGCGGGATCGAGCAGCGCGATGTCCGCCGGGGTGAGCTCCGCGACCTGCCAGTGAGCGCCGGCGTCGAAGTCGTCGAACTCCACGGCCGTCTCGCGCCGGATGCGCCTGCCGATCGGATAAGGCGCCACGCGCAGCGCGGTCTCCCCCGCAGTGGTGCCGTACTCCACCCCGATCGCGAGCTGGTCGTCGCCGCGGGGCCTGGACGCCTCCAACCGGAACCGGCCGCCGTGGCGTTCCCGGAAGAGCACGAGCACCGCCGGCGGCGTGCTCACCCGCAACACCTCCTCGCGGTCGCCTTCCCCTGCCGCGGCGAGCAGTTCGAGCGCGGGCGCCGCCACGGGCAGCGGCGCCACCGGACCAGCGAACCGCGAGCGCGCCGGCGGCTCGCACACCGAGAACGCCCACTGACCGGGTCGCAGGCCGGTGACCCGGAGCCGGCCGCGGTCGTCGAACGAGCCCAGGTGGTGCAGCGCGGCCGACTCGCGCACCCCGACGGTGAGCCCTCGCAGGCCTGCCAGGTGTTTGACCCAGAGATCCAGGTCGAGGCGATCCGTTCGACTGATGTTGCGGTCGATCACCGCGTTCAGCCGCAGATCACCGACGTCGACCTGGCGATCCGCAGGCACCAGCCCCGCGCCGTTCAGCGCGTCCAGAGCCTCGCTCAGACCGGCAAGTGGGCGCTGTTCCCGTTCCGTCTCCCGGGGCGGGACCGGGACCGCCACTGGGACGTCGTTGTCGCAGGGCTCCACGTCGCCGGACGACGCAGGCTTCCTGCGAGGGACTCGCGGGTCTTCGCCCCAGAACGAGGTCAGCGCGGTTCCCAGTTGTGCCGCCGTGTAGTGCCGCACCGGGGAGCTCTCGCCGAGCAGGGCCAGTCCCGCCGCCAGCAGCCGCAGGCCTTCCGCGACAAAAGGCAGTCCGCCGCTCACCGCGCGGTGCAGTTCTTCCCGGGCGGTCGGCACCGTCCCCGCCTCCCGCAGCATCAGCTGGGCGTTCAGCACCATCACGTCGACCGAGTCGGCGTAGAACCAGGCGAGCCTGCTCATCCAGTCCCGTGCCGCGGCGTTGCCTCCGCAGACCAGGTAGTAGCCGGTCATGATGTCCGCTACGACGTCGGACCCGCCTCCCGTCGCTATGGCCTCCTTCACCACCACGCGCGCGGAATAGCCGTCACCTCGGTGGCGGTAGCCCAGCAAGGTCGCGCCCAGACCAGGCCTCACCCCGACCCCGTCCGCGCTCACCACCAGATCGGTCCACGTGGGCACGACGAACACCTGGGACGCGCCGGACGCAGGCGTCCAGACCACAGCGCTGCCCGCGTTGTCGTCGCACCGCAGGAAGTCCGCGGTGTCCGCCGTCGCACCCGGTGTCCAGTCGCGGCCGTGGTGCCACCACACCCGCACCGAGCCGTGCGGTGACGCGGAGGCCGGCCGTTCCTGGCGCTCCACCCGCAGGAGCGGCGACTCGGCCGTGTCGACCGCGCCGTGCAGGCGTGCGCCGTCGGGCGACCACCCGTCGGCGAAGTACCGGCCACCGGGCAGCTCGACCGGAACCGCCTTGTCGGCGCGCAGGACCGACGTGGCGACCGTGACCAGCTTCTCGTCGAGGATCTGCACCGCGCCCACCACAGCACCGTGGTCCGCGTCAGGCTCCTCGAAGCGCAGTTCGATCACCGTCATGCGTCACATCCCCGCACTGGAAGGTCGAAAGTCCGGTTCGGTGGGTAGATCCCGATCCGCCTGTGCGCATCGGTGTAGCGAAGACACGGGAAGTGCGCGTTGTAGGTGTAGGAGTCAGCAGCGGCCTCGTCTTCCCAGAGCGCAGGCACGGGCCCTCGGCTCGCCTCGAACTCATCCGCGGTGAGCGTGAGACTGGCCTGTCCCAGTGCCTCCCTCGGGGAGCACCCCAGCCGGAACGGCACGGTCGGAGCACCGGAGAGGTGCCGGAGGACGGCGCCGTGCAGAGGCGATGCGGTGAGGCCCTGCTCCTTTCCGGTCTCCCACTCGATCAGGGCGTCCATCGCCCTCGTCAGCAGATCGGTTCTCACCTCCCACAGGTCGCCGTTGGTGTTCGCGGCAGCACCGCCCTCCAACGCCTGCAGCAGGGCTTTGGTGAACGGCGTCGGCCCGCTGTCGGCGCCGGGGGCGGTCGCCCCTGGTCTGGTCGCGTAGTAGATGGACGCGTCCGCAGGGCTGTACGGCAACATGGACTGAATCACCGAGTAGGCGCTGATTGGGCGGGCCCCGAGCAGTTCTTCCGGCACCGTGCGGCAGGCATCGACGAAGTAACACTGCACGCGCGCCTTGCACTTCCCCATTCCGCGGTGCAGAGCGCCCACCTGAAGCGCTTCGTTGAACGGGTTCCCCGCCGAGATGCCGAAGTCCTCCAGCAGGACCAACTGGTCCTCTGCGGCGCACCCGTGACCGCTGAAGAAGAACAGCGCCACGTTGTCCGCGCGTTCGTCGCACCGGTGGTACCAGCGCCAAAAGGCATCTTCGAAGTTCGGCCGCGTCGGAGTGTCCACGGTGGACTCCCCCGACATGAGCAGCTCCACCGACCCGAGCGGCGCGAAGTCGTTGTCCGCCTGGTGCTTGACCAGCCAGTCGGCCAGCGCCTTGGCGGACCGCGGTGGTGCCTTCACCGGCGTGAACCGCCGCACCACCGACCCGAGAGGGCCGCCTCGGTCATACGTTCCGCAGTGCGGATACGCGCCGACGCCGATCACGAACGCGTGCGTGCGCGGACCGTCGCCGACCTTCTCGAACACCGTCGTCATGCCAGCACCTCCGCGATGCGTCTGCCGATGCGGGCGTGGAAGTTCGGCTGGTTCAGGTAGGCGGTGTGGGCCCAGACCGCGCCGGACGGATAGGTGTAGTCCCGTGCACCGTCGAACACCGCACCCGCACGAAACGAGAGCGGGTCGGCGGGGTCGACCACGTTGAGCCAGTGCAGCACGCCGGGCGGCTTCGGGGCCGCCATAGTCCGGTCCGTGCCGCTCTCCCGGAACAGGCTCAGCTCCTCGAACAGCCCGACCTGCGACCCGACCGTGACGAACACGTCCACACTCAGGTCGGGGCGGTAATGGCTCAGCAGGTCGTAGACGATGTTGCCGCCCATGCTGTGCGCGATGATGATCCGCGGCCCATCCGCCTGCTCGATCACGTCCGCCACCAGAGACACGATCGCGCCCGGCCGTTCCCGAGTGCCGCGTGATGCCATGTACTGCAACACGTCCGCGATCAGCAGCGCCGTGTTCCGGCCGGCCAACCGCCTGCCCGCACCGACGACGAGAGTCGCCGGGTTCACCCGCCGCAACGCCCCGATCAGCAGATCCCGGGCCCGTTCCCTGACACCGAGGGTCTCGACCTCCGGCGGATCGAACATCGCCGAAACCTCGGCGACCAGCCGGTCGACGAACTCGTAGTCGTCACGCACTTCGCGCAGCCAGGGGTACCGGACTTCCTCAGGATCCCTGGGGAAGAGGGCTTCCCTCGCCGCCAAGTATCCGACGATCGCGGGCGAACGGCCGACGAGTTCGTCCTCGCCGTCCGTCCCCGGTTCGACGAGCGCGTAGAGCAGGTCGACCGCGTCCGCCATGGAACGCAGGGCGACAGACAGCACCGACGGGACGCCCTCGACGAGCGCGTCCCGTTCGTCGTCCTCCGGGCCGAGTTGCTCGACACCCCGCTGTGGAAGGGACGCGAGATCCCACCGAGGAGCGACTGTCAGCCTGCCCCAGAACGGCGTGAGAATCTTCGCGTCCGCCAGGTCTGGGCTGACTGCGGGCAGCAACACCTTGCGGAACAAACCGTCGCGGCGCCGTGCCGCGGCCTTGTACCTGTCGTCGCCTCGGTTCCCGATGCCGTGGACGTACACCAGCGCCATGCCCGCTCCCTCTCAGCACGCCACGCCGAGACAACCGGCCGGGTTGCCGGCGGAGGTGTTGCCGCCCCCGTCCACCACCGTCCCAGGTACCGCCTCGATGCCGTGGTCGGCGTTGTTCTGCGTCTTGTTGTTCCGGAGGACGATGTCGCTGCCGGCCTGCGAGTTGATGTGCAGGCCGTCATCGACCGGCCGTCCTTCCCGGTCGATGAGGCCGTTCGGGCGGTGACCGTTGGAAATGAAGGTGTTGTCGTTGAAGGTCAGGTGCGGTCCAGGCCCTCCTTCGCTGGTGTCCATGAACACCCCTGCGGTTCTGTTGCCGCTGAACCGATTGTTGGCGACCACAAGTCCGTTGAGGGGCCCGAGCGGCATCTGAATCGGGTTCCCGAGCTTCAACCCGATCCCGTTGTCGTGGAAGTTGTTCCGTTCCACCGTCAGGAACTCCCCACCGCTGGCACTGAAAGCATCGATTCCGACTTCGGCTCCGTAGATCTCGTTGTCCCGGAAAGCTGCGGAACCGGAGTGGACGGTCAACTCGAGCCGACTGGAAGCGACGCGGCTTCTCGCGATGTTGAGGCCGTTCGACTGGCTAGCTCTGACCGCGGTCCGCGTGACTTCGCTGTCGACGATGGCCGTGACGTTGGCGTCGTTGTTGAGGCTGATGTCGCTGTCGGTGAACTTGCAGTTGGCGAAGAGGGTGTCCGCGATGTCCGAGTGCAAGGAGATCGCCGCGTCGGTGAACACCGAACCCGAGATTCTCAATCGCCGCATTGCGTTCAGACAGGTGATGCCTCTGGTGAACTCGGAGTCGACCACAGTCAGATCCGTGCCATCGAAGCAGCGCACGTCGTCTTTGGTGTTCGATTCGAAGCGGATCTGCTCGACGTCGCTGTTGTTCGACAGGTTGAACACGACCCCCGTCTGAAACGATCGAATCGTGCCGTTGCGCACCGTCGCGTTGTGTTGGCCTTCTGGAACCCACACACCGATCTCGCCCCCAGACCCGGTGATCGAGTGCCCGTTGAGGTCGATCACCACGTCCTTGGCGCCGACCGTCAGAGCGTTGCCGGTGCACACCAAGTCCTTGCGCAGCCGCACGTTCTGCGTGATCGTGTCGCCGCACTCGGCGGAAGCGATCACCGCCATCACAACGAGGTTCCGCGTCTGCTCATCGCGCCGCGTCCCAGCGAAGACGGTCAGTTTCACCTCGTAGGTGGCGGCCGCCTCGAACCGGTAGCTCAGCCGAGGCGTGGACGCGGCCGTCTTGATGTCACCGCCGGGCCCGCGCACCTCCCACTCCCACTGCTGCGGCACCGCCCCCGTCACGTCCGCGGCGAACGACACCTCCTCGCCTGCCTCAGGGTTGCCGGGCGATGCCGTGATCTCGTTGATGTGCGGCACGTCCGGCGAGTTCGACGAACTGCCGGTCGGCAAGGGCACCGAACCCGTGGTTCCGTCCGGCCGGTTGCCGCGGGAACCGGTGAGGCTCGGGCGCGGGCCGCTGGACGAGCCGCTCGGCACGGTCGTCGTGGTGGCCTTGGTCGGCGGCGAACTGGACGAACTGGACGCGGTCGGTGGCTTGGTCGGGTCGTACTTGTCGATTCGCCTGATCCTGCCGTCGCGATCGATGACGCCGGCTTTCTCGCTGTTGGGGTCGTTGAAGAAGACCACACCGTCGCGTGTGGACAGTTCGAACGGGGCGCCCTCGCCGAGCAGTGTCTCGGTCGTGGCGACGGACCCGTCGGCGAGGTCGACCACGTGCACGCGGTCGGTCGCGTTGTCCGGGACGAACGCGTGCCCGCGGGCATCGACAGCGGCGCCGAGGTCCGAGTCGGGTGCCGCTATGGGGAAGCTCATGCCGCACGTGCCCGTCAGCACGTCGCAGGACATGACCACGCCGCGCGACGGTTCGACGACCAGCACGCGGCCGGGCTGTGCCGAGGCGCTGACCTGAGTCGTCTCCCCCAGCGTCAACGGCGCGGTGCCGGCGATCTCGCCGGACGCGGTCAGCAGCGTGGCGGTCTGGTGGGTGCGGTCGACGACGACCGGCTGGTCGCCCGCGACCAGGATCCGCACGTCGGTCGCTTCCCTGCGGTGCACGTCGCGCAGTTCCCGCTTGATCGGGCCGCCTGCCGTCCACTCGAACGACAGCAGACCGCCGCTCGTTCCGTCCGCGAGCCAGACCCGTCGTTCGTCCGCCGCCACGGCCAGGACGGATGCCGGCAGTCTTTCCTGCGCTCCCAGGCGTTCCGCCGCCGTGCCCATGGCTTGAAGCACGCCGTTCTTCGAGTCGATGGCGATGTACGCGTCGCCAACCGGGTGCACCGTGATCGCCCGCACCTGCGAGGTGAGCGGCTTCATCGACGCACTCTCCAGCGTCGCGCCGCTGATGCCGACAACGTTGCCGCTCGCATTGTCGACGGTGTACGCGCGCTGGTCGCCGATCGCGACGGTGAACGGGACGTTCGGCTGAGCGACCTGCACGCTCGCGGACACAGCCGCCGAGATCCCGTCCACCAGGGTCAGGTGGCCCACCGAACGCGACGCCAGCCAGGTGCTGCCCGCCAGCATCTTGGGCTGAAGGGGCGGCAGGACGTGCTGGTAGCCGACGACCACCAGGCCGGTGGCGGCTACGACGGCGCAGGCCACCGCACCCGCCTGCGCGCGTGTGAGCACCTTCTTCATCTCCTGCTCCTCTTCAGGATCCGCCGCGAGTAGAGCGGCCTCGGGTCGATCGCCGACCGCACCCACAGCAGGCGCCGCCATCCCGGGTAGAGGTCGCGGCGCAGGGTGCGTGCCATGCCCCACGTCCGTTCAGCTGCTCCGTCGGCGAGGTGATCCGGCCCGTAGATCGCCGTGGTCGTGATCTCCGCGAACTCGGCCAGCACGTTGGCGGGCGGGCCGAACCGTTCCTGGGCGTAGCGCGCGTACTCGACGGGCGTGCGTTCTGGTGCGAGCGCGAGATCTCGTTCCAGCAGCCGGTCGACGGCTTCCTCCCAGGCCCCGACGACCTGTGCCGCGGCTGGACCCGCCCGTCTGCGCCGACGCCGGCGGGCCTTCTCCAGCGGGACGAGAAGAACGACGAGCAACGCGAATCCCGCCAACGCCAGCAGCACCCGCCAAAAGACGTTCCGAGCTGGCTCGACCAGCGGATCTCCCGGCACCGGCGCGATGGTCTGCACGGGCCGTTGGCTGCCGTCGGTCGGCACGGGCGCCGAAACCTGCGTCACCTTCGGTTGTTCCGGTGCGTCTCGCTGCGCCTTGGCGGGGTCGGTCGGGTCGAACGCGACCCAGCCGCGGCCCGCGAAGTGCACCTCGGCCCACGCGTGCGCGTCGGCGGTGGTGACCTGATCCCGGACGCGATAGCCGACCGCGACCCGAGCGGGGTAGTCCAGAACCCTTGCCATCAAGGCGAAAGCGGCGGCGTGCTGCTCGGCGTAGCCCTTGTCCTCGCCGTTCTGCGCCGATCCGAGCATCCTGCTGATTCGCGCGTACGAATGCCCCGGCGGGGCGTCGATGCTGTACGGCAAGCCGCGCAGGTAGGTCTCGATCGCCCTGAGCTTGTCCACCGCGTTCGACGCGGTGTCCGTGATTGCCTGCGTCTGCGTGAGAATGCCCGGCGGCACGGTGCCCGGCACTTCCCGGAACGCCGCGTACCGCTCAGACGAGGTCGGCACCGCGTCCTGGCCCAGGTCGCGGGCGACCGCCTGCACCCCCGTGACCTCGTAGGTCGTGCCGGCCTGCCAAGACTGGTCGGCGAGCACCGAGTCGGACACGGCACTGAAGGCGATGGCCTTCGGCGCGGAGGTCGTGAACCTGATCCCGCTCGGTCGGCCGACGACCGGAAGGAACGGCGGCGGGAGTTCGCCCAGCGTGACGCGAGCGGTCACCTGCCTGGCGACTTCCCCGTCCTGCTCGCGCGCCAGGCGTTCGCCCGCGACCAGATACTCGTCGTCCGAGGTCCACAGCGTGCCGTCGAAGTGGCCGAGCGTGGCGGTCCGCAGCCCGACGAGGTCGTCCGCGCCGGTCGTCCGCGCCGTGAAGAGCACTCTGGGCGGTTTCGCGATCAGCTGGTCACGCACCTCGTTGAGCGGCGTGATCAGGTCCGGCGGCTTGATCGGGTCCGTGCGCAGCGGGCGCGGGTCGGCCCGGTTCTCACCCGACGCGACCACTCCGAACGTCGCCGAGCCCGCGCCGACCGCGAGCACGAGGAACAGCGTGGCGCCTGCGGCGGTGCGCACCCTAGACCCGTTGCCGGTCCGCAGGAAGACCAGCAGCGTGATGAGCACGGCGGTGGCGACGGTCGCGGCGAGATGGGTGGTCTGCCTGCTGGCGACGACGACGAGTGCGGCAACGAACCCGAGGAGAAGCGGTGCGACCGGTGCAAGTGCGGCCTGGGCGCGCAGCACGAGCAGAACGGCGGCGAACGTCGTGCACCACACCGCCAACAGCACGGCCACCAGGATCTGGCCGGTCGGTTCGGCGGGCACGCTGACCGACAGCACCCGTGCCCAGCCACCGGCGACGCCCAGAGTCAACTCGCGCGCGGTGCTCGCTGCGGGCCACCATCCGTCCATAGTGGATCGCAACGCGAACGGAACCGCGACCAGAGGGAACAGTCCCAGCAGCGCGACCGAGCTCACGACAGGACCACGACGGGACACCAGCAACGCCGCGGCGCCCGCCACCACGATCGTCACCCCTATCGCCGGCAGGAACGCCTTGGTGGCGAAGAAGTCCAGGTAAACCATCCCGGACACGCCCGCGGCAAGGGTGCACACCAGCAGCTGCAAGGCTCTTTCCACGGCGCTCAGCCGTTCCACTCGTCTGCGAAACCACTGCACGTGCTCGCGGTGAGGACCCGAACCCCCGCGGCCACCCTGGCGGAACCGCGACCGGCGTCGAGCCGCACGACAACGGTCGGTGCCGAAGACGCCACCGCCGCGATTCCGCGCACGTCCTCGTCCTTCATCGCACCGCTCACGACGACCGCGCTCGACCACGCTCCATCGCCCGCCACCGCCTGCAGCCAGGAGATCCGCCTGCGCGCGATGTCCACACCGGACAGAAAATCGAGCGGCCCGGTGCGTTCGGTGTAAGAGGTGCAGCGGAGTTCCGCGCCGGTCGTCGTGCGGAGAGTGAGCCTGGCACCGGCCGTGAGCGCCGCGACGCAGAACGACGCGGTCAGCCGGACCGCCTCCTCGAATCGGCCGCCGGCGTAGAGCTCGCCGTCGGTGTCGAGCACCACGAGGCACTCCGGCGCATCCGGTGCGCTGAGGTGGCGCACGACGAGCTCCCCGGTCCTGGCGTACGCCGGCCAGTGGATCAGTCGTCGCTCGTCACCGGGGACGTAGGGTCGCAATGCGTAGAACGCCGCACCGTCACGCCGTGGCACCGACGCTTCGCCATCGACGTCAAGCGGTCCCCCGGTGCCGAAGCCCTGAATCTCGTGGTAGTCGGGGTGGACGTAGTAGGTATCGGGTTTGCCGTCGCGGCGGGCGCGAAGCATCAGCCGGAGCGGGTCCGTGAGGCCCACTGCGGGCGGAGGTGAGACGTACACACCGCGCTGCCGGGTCCGCAGTTCGTACTCGAGCTCCTCGGTCGCGGCGGCGGGCACACCCGCGAGCACGAGCCGCATCGGCCGCTCAGCGCTGTCGTCGACGACCTCGAGCTCGGGGCTGCGCCGGAGGCCGTCGTTGCGGACGACCAGGCGGCAGCGGAGGGGTTGCCCTTCCCGAACGCGGTGGCGCACCAGCGTGCGTTCGACGGTGACTCTCGGCTTGCGCCACGTCCACCCGGCTGCGGCGAGCACGAGCACCACCGCGCCGACGCCCAACGCGACGATCTCGGGATAGTCGGCCGCCATACCCGCCGCGAGCAGCACGGCGGCCGTCGCCGCGAGGATCCATCCGGTTCTCGTGAGCTTCACGAGGCACCCGCTATCCGGCCCTCGGCACGGTCACCTGGCGGTGGCGCAGGATCGACGCGATCACCGACTCCGCGGTCACCCCCTCGACCCGTGCCGCCTGCTTGAGCTGGATCCGATGGGCCAGCACGGGTTCCGCGATCGACTTCACGTCGTCGGGCGTCGCGTACTGCCGGCCGCGCGACGCGGCCACGACCTGGGCGGCCGTCGCGAGGGCGATGCTGCCCCGCGGACTCGCGCCGCGCAGGACCGAGTCGTCGTTCCTGGTGGCCGTCACGATCCTGACGACGTACTCGCGCAACTGCTCGGAGACCTCGACATCGCGGGCCACCGCGATCATCGAGGCGACCTCGTCGATGCTCATCACCTCGGCGACGTCGTCCGCCCTCGCCCGTGCGACGCCGAGCCCGACCACCTCCCGCTCGACCTCCGGCGAGGGGTATCCGATCGAGGTGCGCATCAGGAACCGGTCCATCTGGGCCTCCGGCAACGGGTAGGTGCCCTGGTGCTCGACCGAGTTCTGGGTCGCTACGCAGAAGAACGGCCGCGGCGCCGGATAGGTGGTCAGTCCGACGGTCACCTCCTGTTCCGCCATCACCTGCAGGAGGGCGGACTGCGTTTTCGGCGAGGCCCGGTTGATCTCGTCACCGAGCAGCACGTTCGCGAACACCGGACCCCTGCGGAATTGGAACTCCAGGGTTCTCGGGTTGAAGATCTCGACGCCGGTCACGTCGGACGGCAGCAGGTCAGGCGTGAACTGGACGCGATGGAAGTCGCCGCCGACAGAACCGGCCAGAGCCTTCGCCAGCGAGGTCTTGGCGACGCCGGGAACGTCCTCGATCAGCAGGTGACCTTCAGCGAAGAAGCAGGTCAGCGCGAGGAGGACCACTTCGGACTTGCCTCGGACGAACTGTTCGACGTTGTCCTGCAACGCGTTGAACCGTTCCCGGAACATCAACACGGAACTCGACATGCACCATTACCTCGCGTCCCCTCACGGCGACTCCAGCATGATTGCAAGAATCTTCACTTTCTGCCGCGAAACCGTTCGACGGAGTCAATATCGCCGCGCACGAACGAGCGTTACTCCCAGCGATAATTCCAGGGAACATGGCATTTTTGCTGGGTGCACAACAAATTCAAAAAGTGGACACCGACTGGACTTCAGGCCGGCTTCGTCGGCTCGGCGAACAGCAGGTGCCGCACGTGCGCCGGTCCCTTGGCCAGCGCGCGTGCCACCTCCTGGTTCTCCTGATCCACGACGGTGCCGCGTTCGACGTGCTGGCGCAGGTGTTCCTGCCACGTCGCCACGGTGAAGGTCTCCAGGAACGTCTCGGGTTTCTCGGTGTCCCGGAACAACCCCCACATCGTGGCGCCCGTCCTGCGCCGGGCCCTGCCGACGCGCTGCATGGCGTCGATGAACGCGTCCTCGTTCTCCGGTGCGACCGGCCACTCCACCGTGACCAGCACCGGGCCCGCGTCGGTGTCGGTGATCTCCGGCGGTTCCTCCCAGTAGGTCGCCGGGCTGACGTCGAGCGGCCGGTCGTGCAGCGGCAGCCACCTCGTCGCCCCGGCGGCCAGCACGACCATCGCCACCGCGGGCACGATCATGGCGACCTTGAGGCTGTACGCGTCCGCGATCACGCCCCACACGACCGCGCCGAGCGCCTGCCCGCCCATGAGGATCAGCTGGTAGTAGGCCAACGCACGTGCCCGTGTCCACGCAGGCAGCAGCACCTGCGCGAGTGCGTTGAACGTCGACAGCGTGGCGATCCAGCAGGCGCCGGTCAGCAGCATCGCCACGATCACCACCGCGAAGCTCTGCGTCAGCACCGCCGTGCTGGTCGCCGCCGCGTAGACGAACGTCGCGAGCAGCACCATCCGGTTCTTGCTCATGCGCTGCAACAACTTCGGCACCACGAACGCGCCGCCGATCGCCCCCGCGCCGACGCTGCCGAGCAACACGCCGTACCCGCTCGCGTCGAGTCGCAACGGCCCGCGCGCGATCGCCGGCAACAGCGCCCACAACCCGCTGCCGAACACGATGAACAACGTCAGCCGCGTGAGCACGCGCCGGAACAACGGCGAACTGGCCACGTACCGCGCACCGGTCCGCATGGCGGTGGTGATGTGCTCGGTCCCGAGCGGCCGGTGATCCGACGGCCGCTTCCACCGCGAGAGCACGATCAGCACGCCGAAGAAGCTCACCGTGTTGAACGCGAACGTCGCCTCCGACCCGGCCAGCGCGATCAGCAACCCGCCCAGCGCGGGCCCGATCGCCCGCCCGACGTTCATGTTGACGCCGTTGAGCAGCGCGGCCTGCGGAATCTCCTCGCGCGACACCAGTTCCGGCTGAATGGCCTGGAACGAGGGCATCGACAACGCCTGCCCGATCGCCATGAGCGCCAACAGCCCCAGAAGGCTCGACGGCGTCGCCTTGTCCGTACCCGCCAGCACCATCAGCCCACCCGCACCCGCGAGCATCAACGCCTGGCCGGAGATCAGCACGTGCCGCCGGTCGAGGATGTCGCCGAGCGCGCCGGACGGCACGACCAGCAGGAACACCGGCAGCGTCGTGGCGGTCTGGACGAGCGCGACCTGCAGGGCGCTGCCGCCCAGATCGCCCATGAGCCACTGGGCACCGACCGTCTGCGCCCACGTGCCGATGTTGGAGGCGAACTGGGCGAGCCACAGCGCACGGAACGCGCTGCGGCGCAGGGGCGCCCACGGGGAGACAGTCACCCGCCGATCTTCACACCTGAGGGTGCGCCTTGCCGAGCACGGCTGGAGGGCGAGTTTCGGTCAACGCTGAAGTTATTGAGAGCACGAACGCTCACGCCACCGTCACCGGATGCCTGACCACAGCCCCGAACAGGTAGCCCTGCGTGTTGTACGGCGACTCCTCCGGCTGCCCGTCCACCCGAGCCCGCAGCACGTGCTCCCCCGGAGTCGCCTGCCACGGCACCTGCCACCGGGTCCACCCGCCGCGCGACACCGGCGTGGCCCGCCGCCACGACCGCCCGTCCGTCGACACCTCGACCTTCCGCACCCCGTCCGGCGCCCAGGACCGCCCGGTCAGCACCTGACGACCGGCCGGCACCACGGCACCCCAGCCGAGTTCGAAGGCGCTCTTGCCGACCTGCGAGGTCACCAGAGTCCCCTCGGCCGGATACGTGGGTCCGAGCAGCCGGTAGTACTGCGTGTCCCAGGGCGAGTGCAGCGCCGACGCCGACACCTCCAGCGAGCCCAGCCACTTGATGCTCGCGATCCCGATCCACCCCGGCACCACCAGCCGCGCCGGGAAACCGTGGTCCGGCGGCAGGTCGGCACCGTTCATCTCGTACGCCACCAGCACGTCGTCCAGGGCCTTGGCCACGGGCAGCGGCCGCCGCACCCGGCCCAGGTTCACGCCACCGGTCACGTACTCCGCGTCCAGACCGGCGGGCAGCACGTCGACGGCGGAGCGGCGCAGGCCCGCCAGCCGCAGGAGCAGGCCGAGCGACACCCCGCGCCAGCGGGCGTTGCCGACGGCGCCGAGCTTCCACGGTGTGCCCGACACGGTTTGGCCCTGCTGCGTGGCGAAGAAGCTGCGGCCGTTGCCCGCGCACTCGATCACCGCCTCCACCGAGCACGACGGCAGTGCGCGCAGGTCTCGCAGCGACAGCGACAACGGGCGCGTCACTCCGGAGCCGTGGATCTCCAGCCGCCAGGACGTGGGGTCGATCAGCGGGGTCGAGGTGTGGTTGCGGACGAAGAACTTCGACACCGGCGTCAGCGAACCGGTGCCGCGCAGGGCCTCCCAGCGCGTCTCCGCGTTGGTGCCGTGCACGATGAAGTCCGTGTCGGGCAACGGTTTCACGATCGTGGGGGCGGCCACCGCCCTGGCAGGAAGCACCGAAGGCAGCACCGAGAGTCCTGCCGCGAGGAGCACGCCGCGCCGAGAGATCATGCGTTCGAAGTTAGCTACCCACCGCAAGGGTGCGTCTCACATCGCAGGACCGTCCAGGCGACGTGATTTGGGTCACACTCAACCGGCCGCAGGGCCGCCGTGAGGACGTGTGAACGGGCAGGGAGCGTCTGCCCAGGTCACGCATTGAGAGCGCTCCCAGAACCTGGGAAAACAAGCGTGCGCACAGGTTCCGTTCGCCCGGAAGTGGCCCGTTTCCACCCGGCGCGACTGATTGTGAACATTCGTCTCAACCGGGTACGTATTCGGCCGACGAGGAACGGTTGACGCATTTCTGCCCGATACTGCGCGCAAAGCAGGCAGAGCAGAAAGGTTCCGAGCACTCGTGATCACGCCCGAGTACTTGCTGTCGACCCGCGAGTTCGAGGTGCTGTGGCAGACGCTGCGGCTCGGCAGAATGCCGTACCCGCTCGACGTGCCCAGCGAAGGAGCGACCGAGCAGGACGTCAAAGCATTGCAGGCCAGCACGATCGCCGGACTGAGGCGGCGCGGCATCGCCGACGACCCGCGGCTGGAGGACCTGTTGCGGGTGCTCGGCGACCACGAGGTGTCCGTGGACGCCGTCGCCGGGCTCGACCGGACAGTGCGGGCGCTGGCCGCCGCCGGCGGGACGGAGGCCGTGCTGGCCGTCATCGACGGCGACACCGTCGGCCTGTCGGCGATCAGGCCCACCGCCCTCGCCCGCGAGATCGTCAGGGTGCTGCCCAACGGGGTGGCGGGGCCCGGCAGCGCGCTGTCGGTGCGCCTGGAGACGTTGCAGCAGGCCGTCGCGCTGCAGGAGGCCGAGCAGGAGGAGGACTCCGAGGACCCGTGGGGTGCGGCCGACGAGGAGCTCGACGACCGCGAGGCGTTGCTGAAGGCCGGACTGTCCGCGCAGGACGCACGGCAGATGGACGAGCTCGCGCAGAACCGGGTCGCGGGTGGCCAGTTCGGTGTCACGCACGGACGACACCGCGCTGACGTGGTCATCAACTGGTTCGACACCCATCAGGGGCGCTACCTGATGGTGCGTTCCGACGGCTGGCTCAGCCTGTCGCCCACCGACAACGACAAGATCGCCACGCGGATCGACGCGGTACTGGCCTGAGAGTGGTGCGTTCCAGCGCACAAGAATGATCCAAATCGGGCATCGCGGGCGTACTCTCCGGAGTGCGCCCGCGTTGTCGTCTCCGTCGACCGATTCAGCCGATCCGGTGAACGACGAACCAGGCTGTGACGGACCTCAAGAAAGCCCTAAATTCCAGAGAATGCCCTATGTGATTTGAGTCACAGTCGACCCAGGTCAAGGGCCGTTCCAGGGATGTGAACAGAGATCGGGAGCCCGAACGGGCAGCCCCCCGAGAGCGCTCCCACAACCAGGGCAAACGATCACGCTGTTACACGACGTTCACCAGTTCGTGGCCCGATTCGGTCAGTGACAACGCATTGTGAACGCCGATCTCAATTGGTAACTCGCGCGCGGCAAAGTGAGCGATGCGCGAAAAGACCCCCGATACTGCCCGCATGTACATCGTCGGTGACAACAAGGCTGTCCCGCTCGGCGACACCGTCAGCACGGGCCAGGTGCAGATCGACCCGGAGGCGGGCGAGGAACTCCGCAAGCAGTTCCAGACCCAGATCGACCAGGTCGACTCCTGGATCGAACGCGCCAACTCGAGCATCGCCCGCCCGGCGCCGCTTGGCGCGAACCCCGTCGGCGACAAGATGCGCGACAAGTTCACGCATCGCGCCGAGGGTGAGCAGTACTCGTTCGTCAGCGTCATGACCGCGTACCGCACGGTTCTGGAGCAGACGAAGAACTCCATCGTCGAAGCGATCGGGAACTTCACGAAGCTCGACGAGGAACAGCAGGCCGAACTGAAGAAGCACATGGGTAACAGCTGATCTTGTGGCCAGCTGATCCAACGGAGTGAGAGGCGAGCCGGTCATGCCCCCCGAGACCGACCCGAGCGAGATCGAGAACGTCCCGGTCCTCACGGACCCGCAGAACTGGGCGTCCCGATCGCACCAAGAGCTGTATGCCGCGGTGCACAACAACAACGACCCCGGTCAAGCCGGCCAGATCAGCTCCGACTGGAGCAAGTACGGCAACGAGCTGACCGAGGCGTCCCGGACCATCAACTCGGTCATCACCGCGTCGGAGTCGAAGTGGACGGGTGGAGCCGCCGAGGCCGCCCGTGCCGCGATGAAGAAGCTCGGGGACTGGGTCGACGAGACCGCGAAGACGGCCGTCGACGTCGGCACCAAGGTCGCCGACCAGGGCCGGGTCATGGAGAACGCCAGGGCGCAGATGCCCCCGCCGGTCCAGTTCGACTGGAACAAGGCCGCGGCCGCGCTCGCCCAGCCCGGTACGCCCGCCTTCGTGCTGGCCTCCGCCGACATCGCGCTCGCCAACGCCGCGTCGCGCGCGGCGCACGACCAGGCGGTCACCGTGATGACCGACATGGAGAACAACTCCCGCCAGATCGACTCGACGACGCCCGCGTTCAAGCCGCCGTTCAACCCGAACACCGGCATGGTCGAGGAGCCGGTGATGGCGGTTCCGCGCTCCGGCGCGGCCACCCTCCCCAACGGCGTGGACGGCCTCATGTCCACCCAGGCGGCGAGCGCCGGAGCGGCGACGGCGGCCCCTCCGACGACGAACGGCCAGCAGTCGGGTTCCGGCGCGGGCGCTGGAGCCGGCGGCGGCGCGGGCGGCGGCAGTGGCGTGAACCAGCCCGCCGCGGCGGCCTACAACCCGAGCGCCCCCGGCTACACCGGAGCAGGAGCCGGTGGCGGTGCGGGCGGTGGCGCCGGTGGCGGCAGCAGCTACACGCCGCAGATGGGCAACACGAACACCAACACCGCAGCGGCCTACACGCCGACCGCGCCTGGTTACAGCCCCGGCAACACGGGCAGCACGTACACCAGCAGCAGCGGCGGGGGTGGCGGTGGCGGCGGTAGCAGCTACACGCCGACCGCGCCCGGCTACACGCCTCAGATGGGCACCGGTGGCAAGTCGAACACCGGCCAGAACCAGAACATCCCGAAGGTCCCGGTCGTCGGCAAGGACCTGTCGAACCCGAACTACGTCCCGCAGAACCCCAAGGGTCCCGCGGCCTACAACCCCTCGGCGCCCGGTTACACCGGTCCCGGTGGTGCGGGCGGCGGTGCCGGTGGTGGCGGCGGCGGTGGCGCCGGTGGCGGCGGCATGAAGGGCGGAATGCCGTACTCCCCCCAGATGGGTGCCGGAGGCGGCGGCGGTGCGTTCGGCGGTGGCGCCGGCGGTGCCGCGGGCTCCGGTGCGGGTGCGATGCAGCCCGGTGGCGCGGCCGGTGTCCAGGGCCAGGCCGGACGTGGCGGCATGCCGATGGGCATGGGCCCCGGTGGCGCTTCCGCGGCCGGTGCCGGCATGGGTGGCGCGCCGATGGGTGGCGCTCCCGGTGGCGGCAAGGGCGAGGACGACAAGGAACACCGTTCCGCCAGCTACATCATGGGCGGCGACCTGTTCGAGGTCCCCGGTGAGAACCTGCCCCCGTCGGTGATCGGTGCCGCGAAGGTCAAGAAGCAGAAGGGGACCGAGTCGCAGTGATCACGCCCGAGTTCCTGCTCTCGCCGCGCGAGTTCGACGTGTTGTGGCACGCCCTGCAGCTCGGCAGAGTGCCGTACCCGCTGGACGTGCCGAACGAGGGCGAAACCGAGCAGGAACGCCGCGTGCTCGTCACGAAGACGATGGACGAGCTGCGGTCCCGCGGGCTCGTGGACAACCAGCGTCTCGAGGACTTCCTGCGGCTGCTCGACGACCACGAGGTGTCCGTGGACGCTGTCGCCGGTCTTGACCGCACCGTGCGCGCGCTGGCCGTTTCCAACGGCCGGCGCGCCGCGCTGGCGATCATCGACGACGACCGGGTCGGACTGCTCGAGATCCGGGAGACGGGGATCGCCCGCGAGATCGTGAAGGTGCTGCCCGACGCCGTGCCCGGTCCTGGCACGGCGGTGAACGTCCGGGTCCAGTCCCTTCAGGACGCGGTCGCGCTGCAGGAGGCCCAGGAGGTGGACCCCTCCGACGACCTGTTCGGCGACGGCGGGGTGGACGACCAGGAGGCGCTGCAGCAGGCCGGTCTGTCCCCCCAGGACGCGAAGCAGTTCGACGAGCTCGCCTCGAACCGCGTCGCGGGAGGCCAGTTCGGTGTCACCCACGGCCGGCAGCGGTCGGGTGTCGTCATCAACTGGTTCGACACCCACCAGGGCCGTTATCTGATGGTCAACTCGGACGGCTGGATGAGCGTCTCGCCGACCGACAACGACCGCATCGCCACCCGAATCGACGCTGTGCTCGCGTGAATTAGCGCGTCTCAGTTGAACCGCCGCCGCCGGAGGACCGTGTGAATCCCGCGAACCCCTATCAGTGGGTCGAAGAGTACGAGGCCAAGCTGGCCGACCTGAAGAAGAAGTCGGAGGACCTTTCGGAGAACGTCGCCGCGGCCTCCGCCACCGTGACGTCGAAGGACGGCGCGGTGACCGTGACGGTGGGTCCCAACGGCGGCCTGCAGAACCTGCAGCTCGGGCACCGCGCGGTCGAGCTGGGCGGGCCCCGGCTCACCGCGCTGATCCTGGAGACCGCGCGCAAGGCCCAGAAGCAGGCGGCGACGCAGGTCCTCGAGCTCTTCAAGCCGCTCGGCGAAGGCACCGAGGCCTACCAGATGGCGTCGGACGCGATCCCGGACGACGAGTTCGACGAGGAAGTCGACCAGTACGACGAGGTCGACGACGAGCCGGAACCCGCTCCGGCTCCTCCGGCGAGCAAGCCGGCGGCGACCCCGCAGCCTGCGCCCGTCCGCGGCCGGCGCCGTGCGGACGACGACGATGACGACGACGACAACCCCTGGTAAGGAACAGCGATGACCGCGCCTGAAACTCCACTCCCGTCTCCTCCCGGGATGAAGATCACCGAGGAGAACAAGCTCAAGGGCTCGCTGTTCATCGAGGCCTACGGCAGCCTGATCGACGGCATCAGCAAGGACGCGGAGTCCGAGACCGAGAAGGCTCTCGACATCACGTTCAACGCCATCGGCGCGGCCTCGGCCACGGTGATGCTCGCGATCGACCCGCTCGGCAGCATCATCGGCGCCGGCGTCGGCTGGCTGATCGAGCACGTCTCGTTCCTGCGGGACGCCCTGAACCAGCTGATGGGCAACCCGGAGGAGATCCAGGCCAACGTCGAGGCCAACAAGGCGCGCGCGGCCGAGCTGCGGGTGCTGGCCGAGGACCACAAGAGCGGTCTCGCGACGTTCGACGGCTGGACGGGTCAGTCGTCCGAGCGCTTCCAGGCGTCGATGGACAACATGAGCCACGAGCTCGACGACCTGGCGAACGCCGTCGAGTCCAAGGCCAAGATCGTCGCGATCATGGGCATGCTCGTCACGGTGCTGCGGGACATCGTCCGCGACCTGATCGCCCAGCTGATCGGTTCGCTGATCGGTGGCGCGCTCATCGCCGTCGCCATGATGATCCCGACCTTCGGCGCGTCGATTCCGATCTTCGGTGGCTTCGCGGTCGGCAAGGCCGTCGCGCTGGGCGTGAACATCGCGTCCCGCGTCGCCCGCGTCGTCGCGGCCCTCGGCCGTCAGATGAAGCGCATCGGCGACCTCGACGACATCATGAAGAAGGTCAGCAAGGGCTGGGAGCGGTTCGAGAACTCCGCCGACGTCGCCGAGATCACCTACGAGGGCTACAAGGCCCAGAAGGGTGTCGACGACAAGATCGACGAGGCCATGGAGGGCAGGGGCAACACCCCGCCCGGTGCCTCCGGCGGCAAGACGGCGGCGGACACGACCGGCACCGCGAGCGCGACGCTGGCGAACGCCCGCATCGGCACGGTCCAGCCGGAAGGCACCGCCACGCTCGCCAACGCCCGCATCGGCACCGTCCAGCAGGACGGGTACGCGCAGGCGACGCTGCCGAACGCCCCGCTCAGGGCGACGGTGTCCGAGCCCATGCAGGCCACCAAGCGACTGGCCTCGGAGCCGCTGCAGCCGATGCAGGCCGTCCGTGCGAGGGACGCGGTCGTCGAGCCGACGCAGGCCCGTATGGCGGTGCACGCCACCGAGCCGTTGCAGGCCCGTACGGCGATGCACGCGGCCGAGCCGATGCACACGTTGCAGCGCACGCAGATGGACGCCGTGCAGCCGCTTCAGCCGATGCAGCGGGCCGAGGCGGTTCAGGCCCCGATGGCGTTCTCCCGCGTGGAGGCGGCCGAGGCTCCGGTGGCGTTCTCCCGTGCGTCGGCGCAGGACTCCACGATGGTGTCCGGCGTCAGCATGACCGGGGGCGCCCCGATGCACGAGTCCGTCCAGCCGATGCAGGCGCGTGAGGTGTACACCAGCCCGGACACGCCGTCCGAGCCGTTGCAGGCCCAGTCGGGTTACGAGCCGCTCGCGCGCACGCAGATGTCGTACGCGTACGACGCTCTCGAGCCGTCGCGCGTCGACGCGCAGCCCGTTTACGAGAGCGTCAACCCGCTCATGGCGAGTGAGCCGCTTCAGCCGACCGTCGGCTACGAAGCGGCCGGCGGTGCCGCGGCCCAGCCGCTGCGTCCGACCATCGCGCACGAGCGGTCCGTCCGGCCGACAGAGTAAGTCCAGCCAACAGCCGGGATCCCCGCGATCCCGCCTTGTTCTGACGCAGCACTGGAGAATCGCCGCTCATGGCCAAGGGGAACGTCAATCCCAACCCAGCGCCGAACCCGGGAGCCAACCCTCCCCCCTCGGCACCGCCCACCAGCGGAACGGGCGGAGGCGGCCCCACCGGCAACTCCGGTTTCTCCATGAACGACTCCTCGATGCAGGGGTTGCAGAGCAAGGCGGGTGACCTGGGGTCCCGGCTGACGAGCATCTCGTCCGGCCTGCGGGGCCTGAACTTCAGCGGCAACGCGCTCGGGCCCATCGGCCTGTTCGCGGTGCCGGCGCTCAACGCGTCCAACGACAACGCCGTCTCGCAGGCCGACAAGGGCGCCAAGGCGTTCACCGAGGTCCAGACGAACCTGAAGGCGACGCAGCAGACCGCCGTGCAGGTCGACCAGACCAACCAGACCAACATCAAGTCGATCGACTCGACCACCGGCGCGAAGAACGTGCCCGGCGCCGGCACCAACACGCCGGGCAACAAGACTCCTGGCGGCCCCAACGTCACCGGCCCGCAGGCGATCAACGGCGGCGGCGGCGCGACCGGCGGTGGCAAGGGAACCGCCGGCGGCCCCAACGTCACCGGCCCACAGGCGATCAAGGGCGGCGGCGCGGGCGCGACGCCCGGCGGCGGCAAGGGACCCACGGGTGGTGCCGCGGCAGGCCCGGCCCCGAACATCAAGGGCGGCGCGGGCGCGACTCCTGGCGGCGGTGCCAAGGCTCCCGCCGCGTTCACCCCGACGGCACCCGGCTACACCCCGCCCGGTGGCGGCGGCGCCAAGGGCGGCGCGGCCGGCGTGAACCCCGCCGGTGGTGCCGCGGCGGGCGCGGCTCCGAACATCAAGGGCGGCGCCGGCGCGACGCCCGGTGGCGGCGCCAAGGCTCCCGCCGCCTTCACCCCGACCGCACCCGGCTACACCCCGCCCGGCGGCGGCGCCAAGGGCGGCACGTCCGGCGGCGGGAAGGCCACCGGTGGTGCCGCGGCAGGCGCGGCTCCGAACATCAAGGGCGGCGCCGGTGCCACGCCTGGCGGCGGCGCCAAGGCTCCCGCTGCCTTCACCCCGACCGCACCCGGCTACACCCCGCCCGGCGGCACCAACACCGCCGGTGGCAAGGGCGGCGCGGCCGGCGGCGTCAAGAGCCCCGCGGCGTTCACGCCGACCGCGCCCGGCTACACCCCGCCTGGCGGTGCGACCGCCGCTGGAGGCAAGGGCGGAGGCGCGACGCCTGGTGGCGGCGCCAAGGGTCCCGCGGCCTACACGCCGACGGCTCCCGGTTCGACGCCTCCCGGAGGCAAGGGCACGGGCGCGACTCCCGGTAGCGGTGCGACGCCCGGTGGCGGCGCCAAGGGCGGGGGCGCGACTCCCGGTGGTGGTGCGACGCCTGGCGGCGGTGCCAAGAGCCCCGCGGCCTACACGCCGACGGCACCCGGTTACAACGGCCCCAACACTCCCGGCGGCGCGGCCGGCACCAAGCCCGCCACGTCCGCTCCCGGCCCGCAGGGCGCCGTGACGTCGCCTTCGCGCGGCGGTGCGACGTCTGCCGGGGCACCCCCGATGGCCCCGCCGATGGGCGGCGCGAACCCCGGTGGTGCGGCCGGCGGTGAGCGTGGCGGCAGCAAGTACACCCCCGCCGGCGGCAGTGCGAAGGGCGTGTTCGACGCGCCCAAGCCGCCCTCACCCGACAGCACCATCACCAAGGCCCCGCCGTCTTCCTCGCCCTCGACTCCGCCCCCGGCCCCGAAGCCGGGCGTCGGCGGCACCCCGTCGCCCACGGGTGGCGCGACGCCGCCCGCCGGTGGCGCCAAGGGCCCCGCTCCCTTCACGCCGACAGCACCCGGCTACAACGCCCCCGGCAACCCCGGCAGCGCCGGTGGCGCGACGCCGTCGACCGGTGGCGCGACTCCCGGTTCCTCGGCTCCTGGCTCCTCGGCTGCCGGCGGCGGTGCCAAGGCCCCCGCTCCCTTCACGCCGACGGCGCCGGGCTACAACGGCCCCGGCAACCCCGGCGGCCCGACGGCGCCCGGTTCGCAGAGCGCCGTCGCCACCCCGCCGCAGAGCGCCGGCCCTCGTGCCGGCGGAGCTCCCGGCGCGACGCCGTCCGCCGCGGCTGCTCCTCCCATGGCACCGCCGATGGCACCTGGCGGCGCGAACCCCGGTGCGACCGGTGGCGAACGCGGCGGCAGCAAGTTCACCCCCGCCGGCGGCGGCGCGAAGGGCGTGTTCGACGCGCCCAAGCCGCCCTCGCCCGACAGCACCATCACCAAGGCTCCGCCGCAGTCGTCGCCGTCCACGCCGCCGCCGGCCCCGAAGCCGACGCCGCTGTCCCCGCCCGCGGCCACCGCGCCTTCGACGACCTCGCCGAACACGGCACCGCCGGCACAGAACCGTCCTGGCACGCCACCGGTCTCTTCACCGGCGCCCGCGCCGAACACGAACGTCGCGCCGCCCGCGCAGAACCGGCCCGGCACGCCGCCGGTGTCGACGCCGCCTCCCGCGGCGAACGTGCCGCCGCCCGCCGCCCAGTCGCGGCCGGCTCCGGCCGCGCCACCGGTGTCCTCGCCCGCGCCGAACACCAACGCGCCCAGCACCAACGCGCCGTCGCCCGCACCGAACACCAACGCGCCGAACACGAACGTGCCGTCGCCGCGCCAGGACACGACGCCGTCGGCTCAGCCGCCGCGCGCCGACACGCCGCCGGCGCAGACGCGTCCGGCGCCGCCCGCGAACGTGCCGCCGGTCAACACCCCGTCGCCCACGCCGAACGTCAACACGCCGGCACCCAACCCGGCGACCAACACCCCACCGGCCAACGCGCCTTCGCCGAACCCGGCGACCAACGCGCCGTCGACCAACGTGCCGCCGGCGAACACGCCGTCTCCCCGTTCGGAGACGACGCCGTCCGCGCAGCCGCCGCGTGCCGACGCACCGCCCGTGCAGACGCGCCCGGCACCGCCCGCGAACGTGCCGCCGGTCAACACCCCGCCGGTCAACACCCCGCCGGTCAACACGCCGCCGGTCAACACGCCGAACACCAACACACCTCCGGTCAACACGCCGCCGCCGGCGAACACGCCTCCGGTCAACACTCCGCCGGCGAACACGCCCGCGCCGGCTCCGCGGCCCGAGACCAACGTTCCCCCGGCGAACACCTCGCCGAACCCGAACCCGGCACCCAGGCCCGAGACCAACACCCCGCCGGCCAACACGCCGAACCCGGCGCCGAACACCAACACTCCCCCGGCCTCCACGCCGTCTCCGCGGCCCGAGACGAACGTCCCGCCGGCGAACACGCCGTCGCCCACCCCGGCGACGAACGTGCCGCCCGCGAACACCCCGTCTCCCGCACCGGCCACGAACGTGCCGCCCGCGAACACCCCGTCGCCCAGCCCCGCGACGAACGTGCCGCCCGCGAACACGCCGTCGCCGAGGCCGGACACCGCCGTTCCCGCGGCGAACACGCCGAAGCCCGAGACCAACGCTCCCCCTGCCGGGTCCAAGCCCACCCCGGACACGAACACGCCCAACCCCGGCGACCCGAGCGTTCAGACGCGGCCGGCTCCCCCGCCGCCCACCGGCGCGGCGCCGAACCCGAACACCACGGCGAACCCGAACACGACGGCCAACCCCATGCCCGGCCTGGTCGTGCTGCCGCCCGCGGCCGCCGGACCGAACCCCGGCCCCAACACGAACCCCGGCCCCAACACGGACGCGAGCCGCGGTTCCGACTCCGACTCGTCCACCGACGCACAGCAGGAGGCCACGACCTCCGATGCGGCTCCGACGGTGAACGAGCTGCTGGCGGACGTCGACAATGTCGTCGTCGCGGTGGACAACGCGGCGGGGCTCGGCCACCAGGCCGCCGCGACGACGCTGGTGAAGGCGCTGCGCGACGGCGGCTATCAGGACAAGATCACCTTTGTCACTGATCCGGAGTCCGCGAAGAAGATGGAACTCCTGATCACGCCGGCCCTGCAGCCGGTCGAGGTCACCAGTTCGCCGAACCATCCCGACGACAGCAACACGTTGCTGCTGTCGGCAGGCGACGACTCACTCAGCGTGCACGACCCAGTCGGCGCCACCAACTACCTCAACAAGAACAACGTGAACGAAGCTCTCATCCTCAAGCCTTACGCCTGGGATGGCAGCAAGCGGCTCCTCATCAAGCGCGACTCCCCCAACGGTGACGTCCAGATCATCGATCTGGACGCGCACATCAGCCCTGACGCCAGGTACGTCTACGACGTCCCGAAGATCACCAATTCGCCGGAACTGGCCAAGCTCATCGACCAGGAGATGCCCTCCAACCCCGCGAAGGCGGACGGCATCAAGAAGGTCGCCGACGCGGTGCTCAGCGACAAGGCCGACATGATGCCGGTCTACGGCCTCGGGGCCGTCGACCTCGCGAACCGTCCCGGCGTGTCCAACCACCTCGCGACGGCTCTGCACTCGCTGGACCAGAAGCCCGCGATCATGATGGAGATCACTCCGTCGGCGGTGTGGTTCGTACCGGAGCTCAAGGCCGACTGGCTCAAGCGCGCGGACATCACCTCGCCCGACCTGGATCAGCAGATCAACGACCTGAAGCAGGGCGACGTCCTGGTGGTGAACACCGGGTCCATGCCCCAGGCGGTGTTCCAGCAGGTCTTCCAGCTCGGCACCCTGCCCGCGATCAACGAGGGCGCGAACTCCACGAACCTCGCGCACCTCGTCGAACGGCCGAACATCTCCGTTCTCACCAACAAGACCCCTTATCCGAACGTCCCCGGCAGCGACGCCGCCACGTCGAACCTGAACAACGTGAGCGACGGTCTGCGAGCGGACACCGCGTGGCTTGAAGCTGCCAAGACCAACCCGGATGTGAAGCAGGCGATCAACCTGACCTCCGCCGTCGAGACCTTCTCGGCGCTCCGGGACTACGTGGAGTCGCCGAACCGCGACCCCGACGAGGCAGCCAGCACCGTGTCCCAGGTCGCCAGCATGCTCGCGCCCGCGGTCCCAGGTAAGGGCGCGGACGTCGCGAACATCCTTTCCGGACTCCCCGACGACGCGGTCAAGGAGATCAGCAGCGTCATCGACGGCAAGCCGCTGTCGACGAAGTTCCTCGACGACTCCAACACGGTCGACCTCACCAAGGACCAGCTCGACCAGATCATCGGTCTGCTCGAGTCGCAGAAGCCGGACCTCCAGCAAAAGCTGTCCGACAACGCCCCGAGCAACACGCCGGGCGATCCGATCGATCCCGACGTTCCGGGCTCGGCTCGAAACGACGTCGCCCAGATCGCTGACCTGCTGAAGAACCTCTCGCAGAAGGACAGTCCCGAAAGTCAGTACTTCTCCCAGGTCTTCGAGGACGCTCGCGCACCGCAGAACAACCAGGTCATCCAGGCTCTGACCCTGCGGCTGGACCCGCCACAGCCGGCTCCCCCGGCACAGGCGACGCCGTCCACCGAGGTGCCGAGCCAGTCGACGACGGTGGACTCGACGCCACCGGCCGAGTCGGCCCCTGCTCCGACGGCTCCGCCCGCCGTCACGACCCCCGAGACCAGCACCAGCACCGACACCAACGCCGACAGCGACACCGAGTCCGACGGTCCCGACATCAGCGGCGGCCTCTTCGACAGCGACACGGAGTCCGACGGACCCGACATCAGCGGCGGACTCTTCGACTCCGACACCGACACCGACACCGACTCGCCGAACATCCCGGCCGACACCAACGCCGACAGCGATGCCGAGTCCGACGGACCCGACATCAGCGGCGGACTCTTCGACTCCGACACCGACACCGACACCGACTCGCCGAACATCCCGGCCGACACCAACACCAACGCCGACACCAACGCCGACAGCGACGTCGAGTCCGACGGACCCGACATGACCGACGCTCTCTTCGACTTCGACACCGACACCAACACGGCCCCACCCGGCAACGCGACCGACAGCGACAGCGACGTCGACGCCTTCGTGGACGCCCAGTCCAACCCCGGCACCCCCAGCGACGTCGACTCCGACACCGACCCCTTCTTCGACGCCCGGTCCAACCCCGACACCGACGCCACCACGGACGGCACCCGTGGCGCGCCCCCGGCGCCCGGCAACACCGACGTCAGGCCGAACACCGACACGAACAAGTCCGCGGACACCGACGCGCCGTCCCCGAACACCCAGCAGACCACCGGCAACGGCCCGGCGCCGACCAGGGACGCCCCGGCGACCCCGCCGCCCGCGCAGAACGCCCCGCCGGCACCTCCCGCTCCCCCGGCCCCGCCCGCTCCTGCCTCGAACCTGAACCCCGACGGCACCCGCAAGGACGTGCCGAAGGTCGGCGCGCCGCCGGCGATGACGCCGCCGACCCCGGAGTCGCACAAGGGCAAGGAAGTCATCACCGACGGGTCGTGGCGCCACGACCCGGCCAAGACCGCGGAGTGGTCGAACCCGAGCAACCCGGCCGACCGCAGCACCTGGGCCGACCGCCGCAACGACACCGACGTGCGGACCGTCAACCAGACCGTGCACGACGTCCGCACGGACAGCACGCCGTCGAACATCAAGTCCTACCAGGGACTCATCAACTACGACCTGCGCCGCATCGAGACCAGCCCCGGCAACTTCGTGCAGGAGTACACCGTCAAGGTGCACATCGATCCTGCGGCGAACATGACGCCGGAGGCGATCGCGCAGGTCAAGGAGAACGCCACCAACGGCGTGAACTCCATGCTGAACCAGGGCCACCGGCTGCCCAGCGGCGACCAGTTCCACCTGAACCTCGAGTTCACGGACAACAAGGCCGACGCCCACACCAGCATCAAGGTCGACCCGAACAACCCCAACCCGGACCAGACGCACTGGGGCGCCGACACCAGCCCCGAGGTCCTGGCGCACGAAACCCTGCACTACCTGGGAATCCCGGACGAGTACAAGGACTCGACACGGGTCTTCCAGCAGCACGACACGAACTCCGGCGTGCACCAGAACGACGGCGGCATGATGGGCGCCGACATCCACCTGGACGACCCCGGCATCCGGCCGCGTCACCTGTGGCTGATCGAGAACACCGCCAACAGCCAGGTCGCGGTGCCCGACACCACGATCAACCCGGCCGGTCCGGCCACGGTGCCGCCGCCCGCGGACTGGACTCCCAAGCCCGCCGCGGACACCGCGCCCGCACCGTCCACACCGGACACCGACAGCACCCCCGGCCCGGACGTGCAGACGCGGCCGATGCCGTCGGACACGCCGAACCTGCCCGGTAGCTGGGACGTCGACTCCGACGTGGACGCCGACGTCCGGCCCAACACCCAGAACCACCTGCCGAACCTGGACAAGGTCGGCCTGGTCGAGTCGGTGCTGCGCAGCGCCGCGTTCCAGAACGCGCCGGTCCCGAACGCGTCACCGGTGGTCGGCACCAGCGACGTCAAGTCCACTGTGGACAACGTCCTCGCCGACGTCCAGCAGAACCCGCAGAACCACAACCACCCCGGCCTGAACCCGCCCGCCCTGTCGAACTGGGTCGCGAGCCAGGTCGACCCCGACACGCTGGCGAAGTTCCACCCCGACCTGGAACCGAACGTGCCCGGCCTCACCGGTGACGCCAAGGTGGACCAGTGGCGGGCGAACGTCGCGAACGACCTCGCGAACGGGACGCCGAAGCGCTGGGACGTCGTCAACGCCGGCCTGAACACCGACGGCATGAAGCCCGGCGACGTCGACATGATCAACCACGTCACGCAGGAGGTGAAGCAGAACGGCGCGCTGCCGTCGTCGCCCGACCTCGTCACCCACGCCCTGCAGACGCCGTCCTGGGCCGACTCGCACGTCGGCTCGCACCTGCCTGACACGATCGCGCAGTCGTTGGGCGTGCAGCTCGTCGTCGACAACAACGGCGTGCAGACCGTTCACGGCCCCGCGGGCGCGCCGCAGGTGCAGGTCTCCTCGCAGAACGGCACGTTCGGCGCTCTCGGCGGCCCGACGCCGCAGGAGGTCCGCGCCGGCATGGAGGCCTGGCTCAGCGGCAAGTCCTCCGCCGAGGTCAACCAGACCGTCGGCGACCTCTACAAGGGGCGCCAGGACAAGGGCCTCTACGACGCGGCGCAGAAGACCCAGCTGATCAAGCGCGCGGCGGCGCACCCCGGCGGTCCGCAGGTCTTCACGAACGACCTGATGCAACGGTCGGCGGACCTGCAGAGCCGGATCGACGACGCGAAGTCCAAGGGCTCCTGGAAGCCCGAGGCGATGCAGAACCCGCAGGAGCAGGCGCAGACGGCCGCGATCAAGGACCAGGTCGCGACCCTCACCGATCTGCTGGACAACACGAACAGCCAGATCGACACCCTGAACGCCGAAGGCCCGAACCTGGGCATGACGCACATCATCGACACCCAGGTCGCGGGCCCGAACGCGGACGGGCTCGCGAGCATCAAGCCCGCCACGCTCACCCAGCTCGACGCCCACCTGACCCAGCAGATCGCGGCGGCGGAGAACGCCGGGTTCGACGCGCAGAGCCTCAAGGACCTGCAGACGCGGGTGCAGAACGAGGCGGACGTCCGCAAGGTGCTCTCCCACGCCTCGACGCGCGGCCTGGACGGGTTGTCCACCCAGCTGGAAGACGCCAAGGTGGCGTTGGAGAACTACCGCAACGGCAAGTCGGCGAACAGTGGCATCAACGCCCTCCTGACCCGCATGTTCGGCGGCGAGGTCGACACCTCGGTCGACTTCGACCAGAAGATCGCCGAAGCCGAGGCCCAGGTGGCGCGGACGGAGCACAACCTGTCGTTCGTCGGCAACCCCGACTACGACAACCGCTTCACCAAGGCCGCGGACATGTACGCGAACATCCAGGCCACGCAGGCCAAGATCGCGCAGATGAACGCGGACATCGAAGCGCGTGCGGAACGCCTGCGCGACCTCGATGCCAGGACCAGGGAGTTCAACGAGCGCCAGTTCGAGCGGGAGCTGGAGCAGCGCCGCCAGGAGATCGCGAACGAGGCCGCCCTCAACGGTCCCGACTCCGACGTGCAATCGGACGTCGACGCGCAGTCGGACGTGCAGTCGGACATCGACGTGCAGTCCGACCTCGACGCGCAGCCGGACGTGGAGTCCGATGTCGACACGCGGCCCGGCAACAGCGGGCTCAACCCGCGGCAGGAGTTCGCCGGGTTCAGGGCCTCGCTCTTCGGCAAGACCCCCGCCGAGCTCGACGCCCTCGCCGTCGAACACCGCAACGACCCGTTCCACCTGCAAGAGATCAACCAGATGTCCCGCAACCTGGAGATCGCGCAGAAGCCCGGTGGCATCCAGCAGCACCTGAGCGACCTCCGGACCGAGATCAACGAGAACCACCGCAAGGCGACCGACCTGAAGCACGTCAGCGACGCGCTTCCGGACATGTTCAAGTCCGAGCTGATGCGCACGGACCAGGCCGAGCGCCAGGCCCAGCAGCAGACGCTCAAGCAGCAGCAGTCGCAGCTCTCCAACGAGCTGATGACGCTGCAGTACGACCACAAGGACGCGCTCACGACGTACGCGCTGAACCTGCCGCCGGACGACCTGAACGCTCCCGGCTGGCAGTCGGTGTCGCCGCAGGACGTCGAGGTCCTCCAGGACCACGTCACGGACCTGATCCGCGACGCACGCGTGGCCGGTCAGCCGACCCCGGAGCTGGACCAGCTCTACGGTCAGCTCCAGGACCTCCAGCTCATCGACTCGGCGGTGCCCTACCGGCCGGAGACGCCTCCGGTCCAGGTGGACGACGCCTCGTCCGTCCACTCGGACAACGACGCGCCGCCCCCACCGGCAGGTGACGTCCGCGACCGCGCGGCCGACGGGAACCAGCAGGCCCAGCCCGCACCGGCGCCCGCACCCCGTGCCGAACCGCGCCCGTTCATGCAGGACCCGGCGGCACGGCCCGCGAACCCGGACGTGGACCTCGTCGTCCCCGGCGGCTTCGGTCCCGTCCAGGAGGGCACGCCGGCGCGGTCGTTCGCGGCGTCGCTGTACGGCCTGGACACCCCGGCGCTGCGTGAGATGCAGCAGAACCCGGCGTACAACAACAACCCGGACCGTGCGGCCGCGATCCAGAACGCGATCGACATCTCCCGCCACGCCGGTCCCCCGCACCTCTACGACCAGCGGACGCAGATCGCCGAGCAGGGCCTCGCGAAGGCCAAGGCCGACAGCACCCGGTGGAACGCCGCCGACATGGTGCCCGACGCCCTCAAGACCCAGTCGATGCTGGACGACCAGGCGGCCCGCCGGGAGCGGGCCGGCCGCGACGTCCAGTGGCAGCAGAACCGGGTCGACCAGTTCACGAACAACCGCGACGCGGCGCTCACCACGTACGCGCTGCAGCAGCCCGCCGACCCGAACTCGTACGGCTGGCGCCAGTTCAGCGACGCCGACATCGTGGCCGTGCAGACCCACCTCGACCAGCAGATCCAGGACGCACAGACGGGCGGCCACAACACCGGCCACCTCGAGGCCCTCCGGGAGTTCACCAACGAGGTCCAGGCAGCGCGCCAGGAGGTGGACGCGGACACGCGCCCCGCTCCGCCCGCGCCCGACACGGACACGCGGTCGGCCCCCGACGCGGACACGAACACCGAGGCCGACGTCGAGACCCGTCCCGCGCCGCCGAAGCCGACGCCGAACCCGGTCATCCCGATGACCACCATGGCGCCGCAGCCGGTCGGCCAGGTGCCGAACACGAACCTGCCGAGCTTCTTCCAGAACAACAAGGCGCTCGGGTCGATCACGCCGACCGAGGTGCGCGGCGCGGACGCCGTCGTGGCCGAGATCCAGGGCCTCAAGGCGGACGACCAGGCGCGCATCAAGAACGCGATCGAGAACGACTTCGAGACGTTCCTCGACGGTGGCCGCAACTTCCAGGTGAAGATCGGCAACGCCTGGTTCGAGGCGAACATCCGCGCCGAGATGCACGCGGACGCCGACACGAACGTCGCGACCGACGCCGACACCAAGGTCGACAAGAACTACCAGGCAGCCACGTCGTCCACGACGACGAACACCATCTCCACGTCCAACGACGTCGGCGCCTCGGCCACGGCCGGTGTCGCGATGGGCCCGTACGGCACGGCGGGCGGCAAGGCCGCGCTCGCGACGCCCGCGGTGTCGCAGTCGAACACCAACAGCACCACCGAGCAGCGTGGGATCAAGGGATCGGACGACGGCTCCAAGAAGGTCACCGTCCCGGTCTCCTACGAGATCACGCTGACCGACGCGTCCGGCAACCCCAAGCAGTTCGCGACCCTGAGCACCGGCCCGGACGTCACGCTGCAGATCCCCGCGGACCTCAGCACGATCACCGACTCCGGCAAGACGTCCGACGTGAAGAAACCGGACGACGCCGCGTGGGGCACGAAGCTCGAGAACGCGGTGCCGGAAGCCGTGGTGGTCAAGGACTCCGGCAAGGCGTTCACCGACGTCGCGGCCGGTCTGCACCCGTCGATCACGAAGGTCGGCTCGCCCGGCCGCGAGGTGCTGCAGAACTTCCTGAGCCCCACCTCGATCCGCAACAACCTGCCGTCGATGCTCGGTGGCTTCGTCACGTCCCCCGACCTGCTGAGCCCGCACGCCAGCAAGGCCGGCGCGGTGCAGATGACCGCGACGTTGAAGGAAGCGAAGCTGGTCGGCACGCACGACACGGCGGCGCTGGACCTGAAGGACACCTCGTCCTGGGGCAGCAGTGTGTCCGCGTCCACCAAGACCGGGTTCGACGCCACCGTCGGAGGCGGCGGCAACATCGGCGTGCCCGGCCAGGTCGGCGGCACGGTCGGCGCGACCGCGACGTACTCCGCGCGCACCGCGGAGGGCGTGAACGCGGGGTCGAGCAGCAGCCACAAGACCGGCATCGGTGTGAAGAACGAGACCGGCATGTACGAGGTCACCGCCGAGGTCGAGGTCCGCACGCCGTCCGGTGAGAGCGTCAAGATGGAGGTCACCACGCACATGCGCATGGGCCTCCACGAGGCCGGTGCGGTGGGGCTGCCCACCCCGGACGGCACCAGGAACTCGATCACCGATCCGGCCACGGCCGACACGAAGTTCCTGCCGCCGTTCGTCGCCGACACGATCGCCGCCGGCAACGCGAAGGTCGGCGAGTTCACGCCGGCCAACAAGGTGCAGGGCCAGGTCGAGGGCGCGCTCAAGGACATCCCCGGCATGGCCAAGTTCCTGCCGCAGTGGAACAACCCGGACGCGAACCCGCGCAGCAGCAAGGGTCAGGGCTTCGCCGACGTCGCCGAGCAGCTCGCGAACCAGCGCAAGATCGCGGCGACGCTCTCGCCCGCCGCGTTGAAGGCCAACATGGACAGCCTGCTCGGTCCGGGCGTCCAGGTGCAGCTGAAGAACTCCGGCAAGACGACGAACACCTACGTGAACGTCACGGTCAAGGCGAAGGTCAGCAACCCGAAGCACCTCGGCCAGGCCGACGCGCGGCCGGTCAGCGACTCGACCACGACCGGTCCGAAGCTCGACGCCAGCACCAGCACCACCAAGGGCTGGACCGGCGGCATCAGCGGCAGGGCCAACATCCCGGTCAAGACCGGGGTCGCGTCGCTCACGCCGATGCCGCAGGCCGGTGTGTCCTACAGCCACTCGTGGACGGACAAGACCGCGGCGGGACCGGCGGTCAGCGCCACGTCGTCGAACCCCGGCAGCCCGGACGCCCAGGTGTTCCAGCAGGACGTCGAGTTCGAGGTCGAGATCACGACCTTCACCCGGCCCCGCACGTGGGTGCGCAGCGTCGTGCCCGGAGCGCCCGGACAGCAGGCGCCCGAGGTGACGACCGTCGCCAAGACCGGCGCCGGCCTCGACAAGATCGACGGCAAGGTCAACCTGTGGGTGTCGGACGGCTCGACGCTCAAGAACGACCCGGGCGACGGCTTCAAGCCCGGTGACCCGAAGCCCACGCAGCTCGAGAACTCCCCGACCGTCAAGGACCTGCTCAACCCGAAGGAAGCGCGGCCGAAGTCGCCGGAGTTCCTCAACGTCGAGGCGGTCGCGAACACGACCGCGTTGCGGGACCAGGCGATCGACGCGCTCAACCGCGCGGCCAACGGCGACTCGGCGCTCACCACGCCGGGCACCGCGTCCCGCGCCCAGATCGACAAGATGTTCGCCCCGGAGAACATCAAGGCGAACCTGCAGCGGCTCATCGAGACCGGCGTGCAGGAGCAGGGCCTGAAGTACGACCGGCGCGTCACCGACCGTTCCGGCGCCATCGGCATGTCCGTGAAGCTGGGCGAGGCGAAGCTGGTGTCCATTTCGGACACCACCGGCTCCGACAACTCGGTCAGCGGTGGCTACAAGGCCGGTTCGTCGTCCTCGACCAGCCGCTCCGTCGACCTCACCGCGGGCATCAACGTCCCGGTGCGGCCGAACGTCACCCCGCCGCCCGCGGGCACCCCGTCGAACCCGAGCGGGTCCGGCGGCGTCGCGGCGACCGGCAAGATCACGCCGTGGTCGGACAGCAAGACCACGTCGAACGAGGTCGGCGGCAACGTCGACCGCGGCCGGACCACCCCTGGTGACGCGCGGACCGTGCTGGTCCAGATCGACGCGGAGTTCACCATCGTCGGCGAGAGCCGCGCGGGGAACTTCCTGCACGGGGGCACCCCGCACGCCGAGGGCGTGACGGTGGACATGCCGAAGTCGGTGTTCGTGCGGGTGTCCGAGGACGTCGCGCGCGAGATGGGCGTGCTGCCCAAGGTCGAGTCGACCGTGCCGAAGCCGGACTTCCCGAAGATGGCCCCGCCGTCGACGGTGGCGACCAACGAGCCCGGCGCGCTCGGTCTGTCCAACGTGGAGTCGGTGCCGAACCTCTCCGGTGTGGTCAACAACCTCACCGCCGAACTGTCCGCGAAGACCAAGAAGTTCGGCAGCGACTCGCTGATCCCGGACTCGGTCCTCAAGGACTCGATGAGCAACCTGCAGCGCATCGTCGACCTCAACTCGCCTGCCAGCGTCAAGGCGATGATCGACAGCGCGCTCGACGGCGGCGTTCCGCTGCTGGTGCACCAGCCCGGCACGTTCGGCAAGGACTCCTACCAGGTCACGTTGCGCGCCAAGACGGGCGAACCGCAGTTCGACCAGGTCGTCAACGACGGCGTGGACATGTCGCACAACGTCGGTGGCTCCCGCAAGGAGAGCGACGGCACGGGCCGCGGCTCCGGCTGGGGTGCGGGCCTGCGGGCACCGGGCCTGGCCTCGCCGGGCAGTGCGAACCCGGCCGTCTCGGGCACCGCGGGTGTCAGCGCGGGCGCGAACATCGGTGGCAGCAAGAGCAGTTCGGTGACGACCTCGACCAACGAGGCGTTCAGCCAGACCCGCACGGCGAGCGGACCGGCGGCGCAGTTCACCGTGCCGGTCGAGTTCGAGCTCGTGGTGGAGAAGGGCAACAAGGAGATCGCGCGGGCGGAGAGCGGCCCGCAGGAGATGAAGGTCCGCACGCACGCGGACAACCAGAAGATCTCCCAGCCGACCACCGGTCACGGGAACCCGCAGCCGTACATGTCCGCGGCGAGCAGGCGCAGCAGCGAGTTCGGCACTCCCGAGGCGACCTTCGCGTTCCAGCAGGACACCCGTGCCTCGCAGCTGCCGCCGACCGCGTCGGTGGAGAACCTGCGCGGTGCCAAGGACCTGCGCGACGCCGCGGTGAAGGCGATGACGGACGCCGGTGCGGGCAAGGGCCTGACCGGCAAGGGCACGGGCTCGCTCAACGCCCTGTTCTCGACGCTGAGCCCGGAGAACCTGCAGCCGCACCTGCCGTCGATGCTGTCCGGCCCGCTCGACGTGCCGGGCCTGAAGGAAGCGGCGCTGACGTTCGGCCAGGACGCCGACGTCAAGGTCTACGCGAAGCTGGTCAACCCGCAGCTCGGGTCGCTCAGCGACGACGTCAAGATCGAGACCCCGCTGACCACGAAGACCACCGAGACCTCCAGCGAGGCCAAGGTGTCCGAGACCGCCGACGTGTCGGTCGGTCTCGCGCAGGGCGGCGCGGCGGTCAAGCAGGGCACCGACCCGAAGGACACCGTCAACTTCGGCACCGGCGGTGTCGAGCTCCGGCACGCGGGTGAGGACTCCTCCGGGGTGTCCGGCGGCCCGGCGCAGGCCGAGGGCGGCAACGTCAAGCCCAAGGACACGTCCCGCACCGGTCTCGTGCAGTTCGACGTCGAGTACCGCGTGGTCGCGACGATCGGGGGCAAGACCTCCGTCGTCGACCTGTCCGTGCCGAACTCGGCCGGCGTGCGGATGCCCGCCGCCGAGGTCGAGACCATGCTGAACCAGCAGCTCAGCGACTCGCTCAAGGACGCCCAGTCCGACGTCAAGAAGACGGCCGACGACTGGCGGACCGCCGAGAAGGAAGTCGAGAAGGCCCGGCACGACACCCAGGACGCGATCAACGAGGCCGCGGCCGTGCTGGCGAAGACCGACTCGAAGCTGGGCGAGGCGTCGACGACGCTGAACACGGCGATCGACACGCACATCGACGCGGAGACCAAGCTCGCGCCGGTCCAGACGGCGTTCGACAACACGATCAGGGACGCGGGCCAGACCCGTGCCGCGATCAAGGACCTCAACGCGCAGGCCGTGTCGCTCAGCCAGGACGCTCAGGTGGCCGACAACGCGGTGAACGACGCGCGGGCCAACGGCGCGCCGCAGGCCGAGATCGACCAGCTCACGCAGGACGCCGACGCGGCGCACACCGCGTTGTCCGACGTGCAGCAGCAGATCGCCGACGCGCGTGCGGAGCTCGACGCCCAGCGTCAGGCCGCCACGGACGCCCGCACCGACCTGCAGGGGCCGAAGGAGGTCGCGGCCAAGGCCGAGGCCGCCCGCACGGCCGCCAACGACGCGCGCCAGCAGCTCGTGAACGAGCAGGCAGCGGCCGAGAAGGCGATCAAGGACGCGGAGACCAAGCTCGACGCCGCCCGGCGCGACGCGGACGCCAAGCAGAAGCTGTGGTGGGACGCCAAGGCCAAGGTGGACAACGAGGTCGACTCGTTCAACACCGCGGCGAACACCCCGCCGCCGGTGCCGCCCAAGCCGACCACCACGACGACGACCTCGAACGTCGACGAGCGGCCGCTGCCGCCTCTGCCGCAGGAAGCCTCTGTGGCGGAGACCAGCAGGAGCGGCGCCGAGACGCGTCCCGCGCCGCCCACGGCACCGCCCGCTCCCCCGGCGTCGGACGCCAAGCCCGACGCGCCGAAGAAGGTCAAGAGCGGCGGCGCACCGCCGAGGATGACCCCGCCGACCCCGGAATCCCACCAGGGCAAGGACGTCCTCACCGACGAGTCGTGGCGGCACGACCCCGCGAAGACCGCCGACTGGTTCGCACCGAGCAAGCCGGCCGACCCGAGCACGTGGGCCGACCGCAGGGCCAACGCGAACGTCAAGACGGTCGACCTGGTCGTGCACGACATCCGCACGAACAGCACGCCGACGAACCTGAAGTCCTACAAGGGACTCGTCAACTACGACCTGCGCCGCATCGAGACCTCGCCCGGCAACTTCGTGCAGGAGTACACCGTCAAGGTGCACATCGACCCTGCCGCGAAGACCGACCCCGAGGTCGTCGCACAGGTCAAGGAGAACGCCACCAAGGGCGTGAACTCGTTGCTGAACCAGGGACACCGGCTCCCGAGCGGCGACCAGTTCCACCTGAACCTGGAGTTCACCGACAACAAGGCCGACGCCCACACCAGCATCAAGGTCGACGCGAAGAACCCCAACGTCGACCAGACGCACTGGAACCCGAACACCAGTCCCGAGGTCCTCGCCCACGAGACGCTGCACTACCTCGGAATTCCCGACGAGTACAGCGACAAGTCGCGCGTGTTCCAGCAGCACGACACGAACTCGGGCGTGCACCAGAACGACGGCGGCATGATGGGCACCGACGTCCACGGCAAGGAGCCCGGCCTGCGGCCGCGGCACCTGTGGCTCGTCGAGCGCACGGCCACCAGCCAGGTCATGGTGCCCGACACCAGGCTGGGCGACACCGGCCCGGCCATCACCCCGCCGAGCACGACGCCGGACTCCACGCCGGACGGCGACACCCGGCCGATGGTGACGAAGCGCGACCGCTCCCCCGAGAGCGAAGGCAACTCCCCGGTCGACGACCGGGCCACCAAGAAGAAGCCGGAAGCCGACCGCTGGACCAACGCCGAGCCCGGACCGAGCAACACCGGCGTCCCGATGGAGGTCGACTCGGACTCCGAGATCGACGACCTGGCCGCCGAGGTGAACAAGGTCTCGCTGGACGACGCCGACTTCGCGTTCAACCCCGCGTTCGAGGCGCTGGTCAAGGACACCGATTCCGTGCTGCCGACCAGGGACAGCTATCTCGGTGACCTCCGCAAGAGCGTCGAGGAGGGCAGGCGCCCGTCGTTCGTGGTCAACATGATCGTGAGCCACAGCGCGCTGAACGACCCCAAGGCCGACATCAACAAGGTCATCGACGCGATCACCAAGGACGCCGGTCCGCTCGGCAAGGACATGGTGTTCGTGATCGGCGTGAACGGCCCGACCGACTCGGACGGGCAGATCAACACCCAGATCGGCAAGGCGAACGAGGCCGTGGCGAGCCGGAAGGAACCGATCGCCCTCGTGCCGTTGCCGACCTTCGCCCCGAAGGACGGCTTCCCGTTCGGCCGCATGCGCAACGGCACGATGCACAGCTCTGCCACGGAGATCGCCATCGGCGCGATGAACGGCAAGGGCACGCATCCGTACATCTCGTTCCAGGACTTCGACACCGGCTCGCGGCGGGTGCAGACCCCGGACGGCGCGCCGCCGAAGGACATCTTCACCCACGTCGCCGAGTCGATGAGCTCGGACGCGGGCCCGATCCGTCCGCTGCTGTACTCGGGCGGCTACCGCGTCGGTGACCCGGCGAAGCTCGTGTCGGACACCCAGGCGCGGATCGACGCCGAACGGGCGTCGGTCAAGAGCGATCCGAAGCTCACGCCCGCGAAGCGCAACAAGGCGCTCGCCGAGCTGAAGGTCGCGCAGGACTACCTCGCGAAGCCGGAGTTCGCCGAGAAGTTCCAGCAGGCGATGAGCGACGACATGGACGCGCGGAGCCGCCAGAAGGACTCGGCGCCGCTGCTGCCCTACTCGCCGGAGCCCAACCTGTTCATGGATGCGGCCGTCACGGTCGTGGACCCCGAGGTGAAGTTCAGCGACGGCGGCAACGAGTTCGGCGACCTGAGCGACTCGATCAACGAGTTCGCCGGCAAGGAACTGGTCGAGCTCCACGAGAACCAGCTGCCCACCCCGCCGAAGCCCAGCGAGTCGCTCGCCGAGGCCAAGGCCAAGCTGGAGTCGGACATCGCGGAGGAGGGCCGTGCCCCGAGCCCGGCCGAAACCGTGACCCTGCAGCGGTTCCAGGCCGCGATCGACAAGGCCGAGGCGGACGTCGCCCAGCTCAAGGCCGAGGTCGAGGCGACCTACCGGGCCCAGCGCCCCGATCTTCCGCAGGCCACGATCGACGCGGCGGTCGAGGCGGTGGTCACCGGCTCGCTCGCGAACAGCACCATCGAGTCGGCCATCGACGTCGACATGCAGAACAACCGCAACCCCTACCGCGGTGAGAACTTCACCAGCGACTTCGTCCAGGGCGCGGTCGGCACGGACCTGTCCCGTCTCGCGCTCGGTTTCGCGAAGACCGAGGGCAAGCAGTGGCCGCAGTCGCACGTCGCGCTCACCTCGGTGACGAACCGCGCGTACGGCGGCCTGCCGGACGCGGACGGCAAGGTGGACAACAAGGCGGACCGGGCGGCGAAGGCCGACGCGTCCGGCGCGAAGATCCGCAACAGCTACGGTGACAAGAAGCCCAGGGCGAACGGCAAGCCGAACCCCGGCAACAAGCCGCACTCGCGGCGCGAGGCCCAGCAGATCACCGAGCACACCTACAGCTACGACCCGGAGACCGGTGTCCGCACCGAGACGGGCAAGTCCGGCGGCTGGCAGCCGTCCAAGCTCGACGCGCTGCACCTCGGCTGGGAGGACAAGAACACGCTGGGCGGCGCGATCTCCGCGCCCATCCCCGGTCACGGTTACATGGGCGTGGACCCGCAGGTCGACCCCACCACCGTCTACCCGGAGCCGCCGGCCAAGGACGAGGACGCCGAGAGCGACAGCGACAGCGACAGCGAGGCCGAGGAGAAGGCTCCGGCCAAGAAGGCCAAGAAGGCCAAGACCGAGGACGACGTCCAGCACATCGTGCCGGGCAACAAGCAGCAGAAGATGGCCACGATGCTCAACCTGGCCATGTCGGCCAACACGAGCAACGTCACCCGCACGTTCGGCACGCTGGAACACGGCATCCTGCCGATCGCCGAGGCGCCGCGCCCCGACGGCCTGTTCAACACCGTGCACGACGCCCTGAAGAGCCAGGCTCCGACTCCGCCGGCGGCCGGTTCCAGCAAGAAGGGCAAGGCGAAGGCCGCTCCGGCGATCAAGACCCCGGCGGAGCTGCGGGCCGGTGCGGTCCAGAAGGCCTCGATCTCGACGACCGCGATCAACAAGGAGATCGCGAAGTTCCGCCAGGAACACGGTCTCGACAACGGCCACCTGGTCACCGCGCTCGTCGAGCCGGGCCCTCCGTCGGTCACCGACCCCAAGGCCGATCCGTTCGCCTTCGCGCACCCGGCCGACACCGGCAAGCTCGCCAAGGCGGAGGAACTGGCCGCCAAGCTGCTCGCGACGGAGATCGGCCGGCCGCTGACGATCCACGGCCCCAACGGGTCCACGACCGTCGAGCCGTTCTTCGAGCCCCGGCTGGAGACCAACTCCAAGTCGTCCGCCGCGGACATCAAGAAGGCGAACACCTGGACGAGGCCGGTGTTCCCGGCTCCGCTGGAGATCGACGCCCACCCGCAGGAGAACGGCAGGAGCCGGTTCACCCAGCACGACCCGGCGAACCCGCCGCGGCCGCTCGACGACCCGATGGACTCCGACCAGGAGACCCGCCAGGCACCGCCGCCGCCGTCCACTCAGGACGCTCCGGTGTGGACTGCGCCGGAGGCCGACACCGAGGTCGAGGTCGAGACGCGGCCGGCACCGCCGACGCCGAACCCGGCCATCCCGATGACCGTGATCGCGCCGCAGCCCGTCGGCCAGGTCATGCCGGGCACGCAGGCCCTGCCCGGCTTCTTCCAGGACAACAAGGCGCTGGGCACGATCGCGCCGACGAACGTCCGCGGCGCCGAGAACGTCACGAACGCGATCGAGAACCTCAAGCCCGCCGACGCCGCCCGCATCCAGCAGGCGATCACCGGTGACTTCGAGTCGTTCCTGGACAAGGGCCGCAACTTCCAGGTCAAGATCGGCAACAACTGGTACGAGGCGAACATCCGCGCCACCATGCAGGCGCAGACGGACGTCGCCCCGGTGGACGCGCCGGGCGTCAAGGTCGACGCGACCGCGCAGTCGGGCAACACGTCGTCGGCCACGCACACCGTCGCCACGGCCAACGACATCGGCGGCTCGGCCTCGGCCAGCAACGGGTTCGGCGCGTACGGCTCGCTCGGCGGCAAGGCGCAGTTCGCCACGCCGGCGCAGTCGCAGAGCATGTCGTCGTCGCTCACCGACCAGCGGATCATCCGCGCGGGCGAGGGGTCGACGCAGGCCACGGTGAACGTGTCCTACGACATCACGCTGACCAACGCGAGCGGTGGGCTCCGGCCCGTCGCCACGGTCGACACCGGCACCGACGTGACGTTGCAGATCCCGAACGACCTCGCCACGATCACGAGCTCGGGCAACACCTCCGCCGCGGTCACGCCGCCGGACGCCAAGTGGGGCGCCAAGCTCGAACACCCCGCTCCCGAGGCGGTGTCGGTCGACAACCCGGCGAAGGCGTTCTCCGACGTGGCGCGCAAGCTGCACCCGTCGATCGTCAAGGTCGGCTCGCCCGGCCGTGAGGCGCTGCAGAACTTCCTGAGCCCCACCGAGATCCGCAACAACCTCGGCGCGATGCTCGGCGGCGCCTACGTGACGTCGCCGGACCTGATCAGCCCGCACGCCAGCAAGGGCGCCGCGGTGCAGATGAAGGCGACGCTGCAGAGCGCGCAGCTCGTCGGCACGCTCGGCACCGGTCAGCTCCGCCTCCACGAGACCTCCGCGCACAGCAGTGGTGTGTCCTCGACGACCAAGTCCGGTGGCGACTTCAACGCGGGCGCCGGCTTCAACGCCGGTCTGCCGAACGTGGTGGGCGGCCAGGCCGGTGCCACGGTCGGCTACGCCGCGCGCACCGCGGAGAACGTCAACGCGGGCATCAACACCGCTCACAAGAGCGGCATCCAGCTCAAGGGCGACACCGGTCTGTACAAGGTGACCGCCGAGGTCGAGGTCCGCACGCCCAGCGGCGAGAGCGTCAAGATCCCGGTCACGTCCTACCTGCGGGTCGGTCTGCCCGAGGCGGGCCAGATGGGCCTGCCGACGCCGGACGGCACGCGCGACAAGATCGTCGACGAGACCAACAAGGGCCAGAAGTTCCCGCCGCCCTACATGAGTGACGCGCTCGCCGCGGGCAACGCCAAGGTCGGCGAGTTCGCGGTCGCGTCGGAGGTCCAGACGCAGATCGAGGAGGCCCTGCGGGACGTCCCCGGCCTGGCGAACTTCCTGCCGAGCTGGAACGACCCCCACTCGAACCCGCGCAGCAGCAAGGGCAAGGCGTTCTCCGACGTCGCCGAGCAGCTCGCGAACCAGCGCAGGCTGACCTCGCAGCTCTCGCCGGCGGCGTTGCGGACCAACATGGACAGCCTCATGGGTCCCGGCGTCCAGGTGCAGCTCAAGAGCAGCAGCAAGTCCACCAACACCTACGTCAACGTCACCGTCAAGGCGAAGGTGACCGGCACCGAGCACCTCGGTCAGGCCGACGCGCGCAACGTCCGCGACGCGTCGTCGACCGGTCCGAAGCTCGACAGCTCCAGCAGCACCACCAAGGGCTGGAGCGGTGGCGTCGAGGGCAAGGTCGTCATCCCGGCGGAGACCAAGGCCGCCAAGCTGTCGCCGGCACCGCAGGCCGGGGTGAAGTACAACCACTCGTGGACCGACAAGACCTCGGCCGGTCCGACGGTCAACAGCACCTCGCTGAGCGTCGGCAGCCCGAACGCCCAGGTGTTCCGGGGCGACGTGGAGTTCGAGGTCGAGATCACCACGTTCACCCGGCCGCGGGCCTGGGTGCGGCGGGTCGTGCCCGGCGCTCCCGGTTTCCACTCGCCGGAGCAGCACACGGTCGCGAAGACCGGTGACGGCGCCACCGACCTCAAGCCCATCAAGGGCCCGGTCAACCTCTGGGTGTCGGACAGCTCCACTTTGGACACCGACCCCGGCAAGGGCTTCGAGCCGGGCGCGCCCGAGCCGAAGACGCTCAAGGACGCGCCGACCGTCAAGAAGCTCCTGAGCACCAAGTCCCCTGAAAAGGCACCGGACTTCCTGCACGTGGAGGCCGTGGCGAACACGACGGCGCTGCGCGACCAGGCCATCGACGCGCTCAACCGCGCGGCCGGTGGCGACTCGGCGCTGACCGTGCCGGGCACCGCGTCCCGGGCGCAGATCGACAAGATGTTCTCCCCGGAGAACATCAAGGCGAACCTGCGCACGCTGACCGAGACCGGCATCCAGGAGCAGGGCCTCAAGTACGACCGGCGGGTCACCGACCGGACGGGCGCCATCGGCGTCAAGTTCGGGCTGAGCAACCCGAAGATCGTGTCCATCTCGGACAACACCGGTACCGAGAACGCCAGCACCGGTGGTTACAAGGCGGGCCAGTCGTCGTCGACGAACCGGTCGGTCGACGTCACCGGCGGCATCAACGTGCCGATCAAGCCGAACGACCCCGCCCCGCCCGCCGGTGAGCCGACGCCCGCCAGCGGTGCCGGTGGCTTCGCGGTGGCCGGCAAGGTCACGCCGTGGTCGGACTCGAAGTCGACCGGCAAGGAGGTCGGCGGCAGCCACGACCGCAACTACGTGACGCCCGCGGGTGGCCGCACCGTGCTGGTGCAGCTCGACGCCGACGTCACCGTGGTCGGCGAGAGCCGTGCGGCGAACTTCATCGCCGGCACCACGCCCAGGGCCGAAGGCGCGACCGTCAGCCTGCCGAAGTCCGTCTTCGTGCGGGTGACCGAGGACGTGGCGCGGGACATGGGGCTGCTGCCCGACGTGCAGCCGACCGTGCCCAAGCCCGAGTTCCCGAAGATGGCGCCGCCGGCGACGGTGGCGAAGGGCGAGCCCGGAGCGCTCGGCCTGTCCACTGTGGAGTCGGTGCCGGACCTGTCGAACGTGGTCGAGGACCTCTCCAACAAGGTCAACGCGAAGACGGCGAAGCGCTTCGGCGACCCGCTGCTGCCGGACTCGGTGCTCAAGGACTCGATGAGCAACCTGCAGCGCCTGGTCGACTTCAGCTCGCCTGCCAGCGTCAAGGCGATGATCGACAGCGCGCTGGACGGCGGCGTTCCGCTGCTGGTGCACCAGCCCGGCACGTTCGGCAAGGACTCGTATCAGGTCACCCTGCGGGCCAAGGCGGACACGCCGAAGTTCCAGAACGTCGTCAACGACGGCGTCGAGATGGAGTCGACGATCGCCGGCTCGCACAAGGTGACCGACGGCCAGGGCCGCGCCACCGGCTGGGGTCTCGGGCTCAAGGCACCGGGCCTCGCCCAGCCGGGCAGCGCGAACCCGAACGTCTCGGGCACCGCGGGTGTCATGGCGGCGGCGAACATCGGCCAGTCCAAGAGCAGCTCGGTCTCCACGTCCACGACGGACCAGTTCGCGAGCTTCCGCGCGGGCAGCGGACCGGCGGCGCGCTACACCGTGCCGATCGAGTTCGAGCTCGTCGTGGAGAAGGGCGACAAGGAGATCGCGCGGGCCGAGAGCGGCCTGCAGGAGATGACCGTCCGCCTGCACGCGGACAACCAGAAGGTCGACGGCTCGGCCGCGGCGCAGCCCTACACGAAGGACCAGAACTCCCGCACGGCCGACCAGGGCACCCCGCAGGCCGCCTCCGACTGGCAGCAGGAGGGCAGCCCCTCCTCGTTGCCGCCGGGCGCGTCGGTGGAGAACCTGCGTGGCGCGCAGGACCTGCGTGAGGCGACGATCCAGGCGTTGAAGGACGCCGGGGCGAAGAAGGGCCTGACCGGCAAGGGCACGGGCGCGTTGAACAGCCTGCTGTCCACGCTGAGCCCGGAGAACCTGCAGCCGCACCTGCCCGGCATGCTGTCCGGCCCGCTGACCGTGCCGGGCCTGCACGAGGCCGCGCTGACGTTCGGCCAGGACGCGGACGTCAAGGTCTACGCCAAGCTGGTCGACCCGACGCTGGGATCGCTCAGCGACGGTGTGGCGCTGGAGAACCCGAAGTCGCAGGTCACCGCGACCAGCACGGACTCGAAGGTCACCGAGACCGGCGACCTGTCCGCCGGTCTCGCGACCGGTGGCGCGGGCGTCAAGCAGAACACCGACCCGAAGGACAACGTCACCTTCGGCACCAGCGGTGTCGAGCTGCGGCACGCCGGCGAGGACTCGACGGCGAACTCCGGCGGGCAGACCGACAACAAGGTCAACAACCTCAAGCCGAAGGCCACGACCGGACTGGTGCAGTTCGGTGTCGAGTACCGCGTGGTCGCGACGATCGGCGGCAGGACCGCCGTCGTCGACCTGTCCGTGCCGAACTCGGCCGCGGTCCGGATGCCCGTCTCGGACGCGCAGACGGTGCTGGGCAAGAACTTCAGCCCGGAGCTCACGACCGCCCAGACCGAGGTGAAGACCGCGGCGGACGCCTGGCGCACCGCCGAGGTCGACGTCGACACCGAGCGGCACGCCGCGCAGCAGGTGATCAACAACTCGGCCGCGACGCTCGCCAGGGCGGACTCCGCCTTCACGCCCGTCCAGATCGACTACAACAAGGCGATCCAGGATCACCTGGACGAGCAGGCGAAGCTCCCGGCTCTGGAGACCAGGGCCGAGATCGCCCGCCAGGAGGCGCAGCGCGTTGTCGACGCGATCTCCGAGCTGTCGCCCAAGGTCGGCGGCTTCGGCGCGCTGGCCATGACCGCGCAGTTCGAGATCGACGACGCGAAGTCGGACGTCGAGGCCAAGGCCACCACGCTGCGGACGCTGGAGGCCCAGCTGGCCGCGGCGCCGGGCAACGTGGCCCTGCAGGGTCAGGTCGACGCGGCCAGGCTGGCGCACACCAACGCCCAGACCACGTTGCGCACGGCGGAAGGCTCGTTCGCCAACGCCAAGGCGGGCATGGAGGACGCCCAGCACCAGCTGGACCTCGCCAACGCCGCGATCGGCGGTCTGCGCACGGACGCCGCCGCCCGGCGTGCGGAGCTCGTGGCGCAGCAGCAGGTCGTGACCCAGTTCGAGGCCGCCCGCATCGCGCAGCAAGCGCGTCACGACCAGGCCTCCGCCCAGCTCGCCACCGACCACGCGACGCAGAAGGCGCTCGTCACGGCGGCCGAGACCAGGCTGAACACGGCACGCACAACCGCGGACGGACGGCAGCAGGAGTGGTGGGACAAGAAGGCGGCGGTCGACCAGCGGATCACCGACTACAACAACCCGCCGTCGACGACCACCACGTCGTCCACTCCCCCGCCGCCTCCGCCTGCTCCGGAGACGTCCTCGTCCCCGGAGGCTTCTTCCAGCAGGGACGTCGAGACGCGTCCGGCGCCGCCTGCTGAAACGTCCTCGTCCAGCGAGGCGTCGACGAGCAGGAGCGCCGCACCGCAGCCGCCGAACGCACCGTCCACCGAGGCGACCACGTCGAACACGAACACCGACACCGACGCGCCCACCAGCGTGCCGAACGTCGTGGTGGAGAGCCATCTCAAGGCGTTGACGGCGGACGCGATGACGAACGCCTCCCCGCTCGCCAACGAGGTGGAGTCGGCGCTGCGGTCGAACCCCGGCCAGTACGTGCAGTCCGAGGCAGGGCTCGACCTGCTGCGGGCGTCGGTCGTGCTCGACACGAGGACCGAAGACATCGCCACGATGATCCAGCGGCACGGCGCCGACCAGGTGGCGCGGGCGTTCACCAGGGAGTTCGGCCGCCCGATCATCGAGACGGCGCAGCTGGCGCAGTTCGGTGACCTGAGCACGCCGGAGAGCCGGGCCGCGTTCGACGGCTGGGCTCACCGGATGTGGGAGACGGTCAGGAACACGCCGTCCTACACCGCGAACCCGGACAAGCTCGCCGCCGACGTCTTCAACCACGACAAGGGTTACAACCGCGGCACGAACTTCGCGCAGGAGACGGCGTTCGCGGAACTGGTCGGCGCACCGTCGCTGGCCGACGCCATCGTCGCGACCAAGGTCTACGGCACCGACTCCTACAGCCAGGCGCTGTGGGTCCAGAAGGTGCTGGGCGACGCGGAGATCATCCCGTCGGACGCGATCGTGAGCCCGCAAGCGTTCACGCAGGCCGTCACGGACCACCGGGCCGAGATCGGCGCGGCGCTCGGCACCGAGGTGACGCCGGAACTGGTCACCGAGCTGAAGCAGCACCTCCAGGGCGACGGCATGGTCGCCGACGACCCGGCGCCGGCTCCGGCCACCGCGCCAGTGCCGCCGTCGGCTCCGGCTCCCACCACCGAGGCCGAGACCCGGCTGGTGGCGTTGACCGACGACGCCATGGAGAACGCCACCCCGCTGATGAAGCAGGTGGAGGCGGAGCTCAAGGCCAACCCGCAGAAGTACCTGAACCACAAGGAGGGCCTGGACCTGCTGCGCGCCTCGGCCGTCCTGCACGTCAACGCGGGCGAGGTCGCGGCGCTGGTCGACCAGCACGGTCTGGAGGCCGTCCAGAAGGCGTTCAACGACCAGTTCGAACGGCCGATCATCGAGAGCGAGCAGATCGAGGCGTTCGCCGACGATCCCGGCCACGGCAAGTTCGACGACTGGTCGCACCAGCTGTGGAACACCCTCGAAGGCAGCCCGACGTTCGCGGCCGACCCCGCGAAGATCGCCTCCGAGATCTTCGACCACGAGAAGGGCTACAACCGGGCGTTCAACTTCGCCCAGGACGCCGCGATCATCGACGTGACGGGCGCGCCGTCGCTGGCCGACTCGATCCGCGAGATCAAGCCCGACGGCACCGAGCCCCACCACCAGGCGTTGTGGGCGCACAAGGTGCTCGCCAAGTCGCAGCTCGTACCGGCGGGCCTCGTCAGCCCGGAGGTGTTCACCCAGGCCGTCACCGACAACCGGGCCGAGCTCGGTCAGGTGCTCGGCGTCGAGCTCGACCCCGCGGCGATCGCCGAGATGACGACGAACCTCCAGGACTACGGCATCGTCGACGACGACCCGGCTCCGTCCGCTCCCCCGCTGGAGGCGCCGACGTCGACCGTGCCGCCCACCGACCCGAGTCCGTTGCACAGCACGGACACGAGCGCGGCGTGGTTCGACCCGCAGAACCCGGTGTCCTCCCAGGCCATCGCGGACGCCCGTGCCACGACCCCGGCCACCAGCTGGGTGCGCGGTGAGGACGGCGGTGTCCTCGACTCGACGAAGGTCGGCCCGCACGGCATCAACATGCAGGCCTGGCGCGGCCCGATCGCGTACGACAACCGCGTGCTGAACGTGGACGGCGTGCCGGTCCGCGACTTCACCGTCCGGCTGCACCTGAACGGCGGCGACGCCGACGTCCAGGACCGCACCCGCGCGGGCGTCGAGGAGCTGTACAACCAGGGCTACAAGCTGCCCGGCGGCGAGCAGTTCCACGTCACGGTCGAGTTCACGAACGACCCCGCTGACGCGCACGCCACGATCGACGTCACGAACGACCCGAAGGGCAGGGCCAACCAGCTCACCTGGCCCTCGCACACCGACTCGCGGCGCCTGGCGCACGAGGTCGGGCACTTCCTCGGGTTGCGCGACGAGTACCTGGAGACCGGCGACGTGAAGCCGATCTTCCAGCACGAGGACGGCAGGGGCCGCGTCGTCAACGACAACTCCCCCATGACCCAGGGCATCGACAAGGCCGACGCCCGGCTCAAGCCGCGCCACCTCCAGCTGGTCCAGAACCGGATGGAAGCGCTGCAGTCGCACAACCCGCCGCAGCCCGGCGCCGACGAGCGGTCGGAGCTCCCGCCGCCGAACATGCCCAAGCGCGGCAACGAACACCTCGGCGAGGACCCGGCCGGGGACGCCGTCAAGCGGACCCGCGAGGAGCTCGAGGAGTTGTCCATCGAGGACGACGCGGACGTCGAGATGGCCGAGCAGGTCGAGCACGAAGCCACGCCGTTCAACGAGAACGGCGTGCACAACGCGGCGTACGAGAACCTGGCCCGGGGCAACGCGCTCGCGGAGGTCACCACCGAGAACTACCTGCAGTGGACGCAGGCCAGCATCGACGCCGACGAGAAGCCGTCGTTCGTCGTCAGCATGATCGTCCGGGCGAGCGAGCTCGACCAGCTCGACACCGTGATCGACGGTGTCATGGCCGGCTCGCACGACATGGACGGCCGCGTGGCGTTCGTGCTCGGCGTGAACGGGGCGACCCAGGCGGAGATCGACGCCGCCATCGCCACCGCCACCCCGTCGGTCGTCGGCCGGCCGGAAGCGGTCGCGCTGGTGAGCGTTCCGCACGGGCCGCAGGGCTTCAAGTTCGGCGAGACCCGCAACGCCACGCTGGAAAGCGAGGCGCACGTGTTCGCGGTGACCGCACTGGCCGTGGCCGGAACGCACCCGTACGTGGCGGTCATGGACTTCGACGCGGGCGACCGCACGACCCGCGACGGCGCGCACGTCTTCGACCACGTCGCCAGGCTCACGGAGGCGCACGAGGTCGGTCCCGCCGACGGTCCCGACGTCTCGAAGCCGTTGCGGCCGCTGATGATCGGCGGCGGCTACCGGGTGGCGGTCACGCCGGAACAGCTGCGCGCCGACGTCCTCGCCCGCATCGACGGCGACTCGAAGACCTCGGACGCGCAGAAGGAGGCCTACCGGGCCGAGCTCGACGAGCCGGGCTTCCACGAGCGGTTCGTGCACGTGATCGACGCGGACATGCACGCACGCCGCAACCAGCAGGGCATCCACCCGTTGCTGCCCTACACGCCGGAACCGAACCTGTTCGTCGACGGCCTGGTGCCGCTGGTGGACCCGAACGTGCGGTTCGGTCCAGGCCAGGCGGAGTTCGGGCAGCTCAGCCAGTCGCTCAACCGGTTCTACGCGGCGGAGCTGGCCAAGCTGCACACGCCGGCCGACGCCGCGGACATGGAAGCCGCCACCGAACTGGCCAAGGTGGACGTTCAGAACAACCGGCACCCGGTGCGCGGTCAGGCGTTCGCGACCGACTTCGTGGCGGGTGACACCGGCACCGACCTGTCCAGGATCGCCTACGGGCTGATCACGGACGGCAAGCTGCCGCAGTCGCACACCGCGCTGCCGAACGTGTCGGAGCGGTTCCTCGACGGCAAGCCCGCCAAGAAGGGCACGAAGTTCGCCGACGAGCGCGCACGTCTCGCCACCGGTGCGCACGCCGTGGTCGAGCCGTTCCTGCCTCCTGCCACTGGGCAGACCACGAACACGTGGAACCCGCCCAACACGATGAAGACCCAGCTCGGCGCGCCGCAGAAGAACCGGATGAACCCGGCCGTGTCCGCGCCGATGCCCGCTCCGTTCGACCAGATGCAGGCGGGCGTCCAGAAGGACCAGAAGGTCGTCGCGGCCCACGGGCTCGTGGCGTCCGACCACGTGAGCAACACGCAGCGGCAGTTGCGGTTCCTCAACGAGGACGTCCTGGTCCGCCAGCCCGTCCCGCCGGTCACCGACAACGGCCTGTACGCCGTCGTCGCGCAGGCCCGCGGCCTGAACCCGGTGACGCTGCGCCAGCAGGTGGTCGGCCTCGCGGCCACCCACCAGGCGGTGACCAGGTTCGTGGCGGACTACACCGTCAGCCGGCCGATGCACCAGGGCCACATGAACGGCGCGCTGGTGGAGAACGCGAACTGGCACATGAAGCCCGACGCCGCCGAGAACGTCGGCGCCGGCAACGCCCGTGACCTGGTCGGACAGCTGATCGCGACGCAGCAGGGCGTCAACATCCGGATCCACCAGGCAGGCGGCAACCCGGTGCTGCTGCGGCCGATGGGCCCGCCGTTCCCCGACACCGTCGACGTCGAGATGGTGATCGACGGACGCCAGGTCACCTACCGGCCGTACCAGCCGCCGGGAGGGGTGCAGCCGGACGCGCAGATGCATTAGCGTGGCCCGCGTGGACGAGTTCGCGCAGGCGCTCCGGACGGCGATCACGAATCGTGGTCTCGGTCTGGAGCGCCTGCGTGAGCACCTCTCGCAGAACGGCGTGTCGGTCTCGATGGCGACGCTGAGCTACTGGCAGACGGGCAGAAGCCGCCCGGAGCGGCAGAAGTCGCTGCAGGCCGTGGTCCACTTGGAACACATCCTGCAGCTGCCGCCGGGCCACCTCTCGGAGTTGCTGGGGCCGCCTCGCCCGCGTGGCCGCTGGCTGCGCCACGCTCCGGCGCCGATGTCCGCGTTCTGGCCGTCCCCGACACCCGTCGAGCAGGCGCTGCACGACCTCGACACGCAGTGGGACGACCAGCTCCTGCGGGTGAGCCAGCAGGACTTCGTGACGATCGGGGCGGACCGCACCGAGCGCACGTTCCGGTCGCGGCAGGTGCTGTCGGCGTCGATGACCGGGCCGGACCGCTGGGTCGTGATCATGCACGTCGACTCGCACGACCGCCCGTTGCCGCTGGTCAACGCCCTGAAGAACTGCACGGTCGGGCAGGTGGTCCGGGAGCCGTCCGAGGGGCTGCTGGTCGCGGAGCTGCTGTTCGAACGGCCGCTGCGCAAGGGCGAGAGCGTCGTGATCGAGCACGAGCTGGTGAACCAGGACCCGTGTCCACTTGCGACGAACTACGAGCGCAAGTTCCGCCTGCCGACGCGGGAGTACGTGCTGGAGGTGACGTTCGAGGGCGACGCGCCCTCCTCCGTCGTCCAGCTCGCGGACGGTTCCGCCGTGGCTCCCGGCCGCACGCTGCTGGACGTGGTGCTGGACGTGCAGCCCGGTGTGCGCGGGTTCAGCTGGACCTGGTGAACCCGCGCGACGACGGGATCAGCGCGGCGGCGGCGGGTGCGGCGAAGCAGATCACCGCGCAGACGCCGAGCACGGCACTCGCGCCGAACTGCTCGATCGCCGGCGCGATGAACGCCAGGCCGAGCGGCGCCAGGCCGTAGGAGAGCAGGAAGTCCAATGAGGACACTCGGGCGAGCTTGCCCGGTTCGACCTCGCGCTGGATCGCGGTGAACCAGGGGACGTTGAACAGCTCGATGCCGATCCCCGCGACGGCGTACACGGCGATCAGCAAGAACGGGTGCACCGGCGCCAGCAGGCCCAGCGGGATGAGGCCGTAGCAGGCGAGTCCGGCCAGCGAGGCCCATCCCGCCGCTCGCGGCCGCCAGCGGGCGATCAGCACCGCGCCCCCGAGCGCTCCCAGGGTGTACGCGGTCGTGGCGGCCGCCAGCACCGCCTCCGTGTCGTAGCGGTCCCGGCTCACCACCGGCAGCAGCACGGCCGTCGCGGAGTAGCCGAAGGCGATCATCGCCGTCAGCGCGCCGAGTCCGCCGAGCAGCCACGGGTGCCGGCGTGCTTCCCTGATGCCGTCGAGGAAGTCGGCGACCAAGCCCGCGCGGGTCTCGCCGGTCTGAGCCGGCCTGCCCGTCCCCTTCGGCGGCACGAGCGCGGCGCACAGCCACAGCACGGCGGTGATCGCGAGCAGCGCGCGGGCGTCCAGGAGCAGCGCCGCGAGCGCGGTGAGGCTCGGCGCGACCAGCGTGGTCACCCTGATCGCCAGCGTGGTCGCCGCGTTGGCCTGCTGCCGCCCGGATTCCGGCACCACCTCGGCCACCAGCGCCTGGAACGCGGGCCGGCAGGCACCCTGACCGGCACCGACGATCGCCGCGGCGACGGCCATGAGCAGCAGGGACTTCCCCATCCCCACCGCGATGACCGGTGTCATGACCGCGGCGACCAGGCACGACCAGAAGACCACGACGCGCCGGGGGTGCCGGTCGGCGAGCACACCGGCGACGGGGACCGCGGCGACGAAACCCGCGGTTCTGGTGGCCAGTACGACGCCCAGTTCCACGGCGGTGATCGAGCGTTCGAGCACGGCCAGGCCCAGTACGAAGGGCATCGCCCACATCGCGAGGCCCGACGCGGTCGTCCCGGTCCACAGACGCAGGAACGCGGTGTTCCGGAAGACAGATGGCGCCGTTGCTTTCTCCGTCACGACGACCAAGGTCTCATCCTGGGCACACTTCTGACCACCACGAGATCGTTATTCCCGGTGACCGCGAACGGACGGCACGAGGCCGGGTGTTCCCCCGCGCCTTGACGGGAACACCCGGCCTCGTGCCGTCCGTTGTGGACGGATCAGCCGATCTTCTCGATCTTCGCGTTGCGGATCAGGAACTTGCCGGGCTCACGGACCTGTTCGAAGGCCGCGTTGTTCAGCAGCGCACAGCTGCCGGACACCGACGCCACCTTGACGGTCGTGGACTTGTTGTTGTCCAGGTTCGTGACCTTCAGCGTGGTGCCGACCGGGAACGTGCCGCTCGACGCGGCGGGCTCGCCGCCCTCGCCGGACAGCGTCACGGTCGAGCCGTTGCAGACCTGCTGGCCGGTAGCGCCACCGCCGTTGTTGTTGCCCTGGTTCGCGTTGGGCTGCTTGGTGGGCTGCTGGGCCGGCGCCTGACCGGCGTTGTTGTTGCCGGCCTGACCGGCGTTGTCGCCGGCCTGGGCCGCGCCACCGTCACCCTTGCAGCCCGCCGCCTTGCGTCGCTGCTGGATGAGGTCGACCACGGCCTGCCGGTTCGCGATGCGGGCCTCGGACTGGGAGTCCGGAGCGCTCTTCTGGCCCGCGATGAAGGTCAGGTTGTTCTGCAAGGCCTTGTCCAGTCCGCCGCAGTCCTCACCGGACGTGGCGGCCTGCCCCGCTTCGGGCTTCGCCTGGACGTTGTTGCCACAACCGGCGGCCGCACGCCGCTGGTTGATCAGGTTGACGACCGCCTGCCGGTTGGCGATGCGAGCGTCCGACTGCGCGTCGGGGTTCGCCTGCTGACCGGCGATGAAGGTCAGGTTGTTCTGGAGCGCGGTGTCGAGTCCACCGCAGTCCTCAGCCGCGTTCGAGTTGGTGCCGCTGAAGGCGAAGATGCCACCGGCGACAGCGGCGACCGCCAGCACGGCGCCCGCGCCGATCATGGCGGGCTTGCGGTGTCGAGCGCCCATTCTGTGTCTCCTCGGGGGGTCGAACGGTGTTGTACCGATGACTACGGGGAGGTCACGGACGGGGTTCAAAGCGAACAGAACACTGTTGGTTTTAAATGCCTTTAAGGTTTTCGGCGCGATGGTGATCTTGCTGGTCAGGCCGTGTTTTCGCGAGTCGGAGGCCAGTTCGGCCTGGTGGGGGCGACTGGGCCGAGCGGATGAGACCACCGGGGGGCCGTGGTCTGGTCTCGGGTCGGGTCGCACCGGTCTCCGCGCCGGGAATTGACGAAAAGCGTGCCGTCGAACCCCGAAATCCGGCCCCTTTCACCCTGGGTTCGAATTGACGCTCGAATAGGGCGATCCGCCGACGGTGATCTGACCGGGATCGTCGGCCACGGCGGCATCGAGCAACGGGCGTCGCCCGATCGTCACCCTGCACGAGCACGAGAGCTGGTTACATGATCCCATGCCCCAAGACCTGGAGCACTGGCGAACGAAAGTCCGTGACGCCGGACTGGGCTTCGAGGACGACCCGATCACCCTTTCCCTGACTCTGGCGCTTCCCGCCCTGTTCCCCTTGCGCGACAGGCGATCCGCAGAAGCGCTGCTCACCGCGTTGCCGGGCTTCCGCGCGCGGCTCTACGACGTCCAGCGGACCGCGGACTTTCTCTCCCCAGTGGAATCAGGCGACGAGCTGGCGCGAGAAGCGTTGAGCGCCTTGGGAGAACCGGACAGTGGCGCCGACGTTCTCCTCGGCGCGCTGCGCGCCGTCGCTGAACCCGATCGTCCACGTGCCGTGGAATCCTTGTGCCGCCTGGCATCCGTGCCGGGCGTCGCCTCCCAGGCCGCGGATCTCGCGCTGGCACAGGCGTTGGCCGACGACCCGGACGGCTACCTGCCCGCGCTCGCGCAGGCGGCGCCCTCGGTCGAGGACCCCGCGCGGATCATCGAACTGCTGCACCGGACTTTCGCCGCGGCGAGCGACGAGGTCGCCGCCGACGCCTACCTCCGCCTGCCCCGGCAGGACTCGCCGCTGGGCTCGGCCGCCGCCCGGATCGCGCTGGACCTGTTCTCCCGCAACACCTTCGGCTCCGATCCCGACCCGGAGGACGAACCCAGCCCGATGCTCGACCTCCACCTCGCCGTCCAGAGGCTCGACGGACGGCGATCGGACCAGGCCGCCGCGTTCGCCCGTCGTGCCGCCGAGAACGCGCACAGCCAGGACCTCCGGGTCCGTGCGCTGGTCACGCTCTCCCAGGCGGTGGCCCGGCTCGGCCACCCCTGGTACGCCCGCGAGAAAGCCGGCGAAGCCCTGGCCATCGCCCGGGGCGTCGGCAACAGGGGCCTGCTCTTCGACACCCTGCAGACCGTCGTGACGAGCAATCACGCCGTGAACGACCACGCCCGTGCGGCGGCCGCGTCGCTCGAAGCCCTGGAACTCTCCCGAAAACTCGACCCGGAGGATCGGGCCGTCGCGCTGGGTCTCGCCTGCGCGGCCCACTCAGGAGACCCGGCCCGTGCGGCCGAGTTCGCCGCCGAGTCGGTCGCGCTGCTCCGCGATCTGGCCGACCGCGATCCCGATCGGCACCTGCCGCGCTACATCACCGCCCTCGACACCTACGCGATCGCACTGGGCGATGCGGGCCAGGACGGGTTCGACGTCGGCCGGCAGGCCCTGACGCTGATCCAGGACCTGCACCGGCGCGACCCCGGGCGGCACGGCCCGCAGTACGCCAGGGTGGTGCTGAACTTCTCGAACCGCCTGGCCGCCCGCGGTGAGCACGCCAACGCGCTGGAGGGCTACCGGACCGCGATCCGCGTGCTGCACGAGCTCCTCACGCACTCACCGCGCGTGTACGCCGCCCAGTGCGCCATCGCCACGTGGTCCATGGCCAACGCGTTCGCCGCCCTGCACCGCTGGAGCGAGGCGGAGCAGGCGATCCGGGGCGCCATCTCGCTGCAACGCAGCTGTGTCGGCGAGGCCCAGCCGTGGGTGATCCCCGACCTGCTCGACTCGCTGGAGTTCCTGAAGTTCTGCCTGTCCCGGTCCGAGCAGTTCGCGGAACTTCCCGCCCTGGAAGCAGAACAGCAGGCGCTGCGGCTCGTGCACGCGCGCTACCTGAAGCTCAGCGGGTCAGCCGCTCCCCCGCCGCCCGACGGGTGACGCGGTCGAGACCGGGCTTCGTGAGCGGCAGCGTGTGCAGCTTCCGCGGCTTGTCCGCGGGCTGCCATTGCCCGTCGCGCAGGATCTCCCACTGCTGGGCGTCGTCGACGCGGAGGAGCGAGTGCGCGTTGTCCAGGTCCACGACCTGGTGCGGCAGTTCGAAGACCGCGAAGTAGAAGTGACCGTCGATCGGCTGCGCTTCCCTGCGGGCGTCGCGGAGGTGCAGGCGGGCGGTGAGACCGGCCTTCTCCGCGTCGTTCAGCGGCACGGCGAACTGGCCCTGCGGCTCCGGCACGACGTCGTACGCCGAGTCGAGGTCGAGGACGTCGGTCAGCTGGTGGAAGACCGCGTAGCCGGCGGTCTCGCCCGCTCGCGCCTCGGCCCGCCACCGCAGAGACAGCCGTGCCATCGTCTCGACGGCGGTCGCCATGGACGTCCGCACGGCGTCCATCCGCGGCTCGCGGGTGGCCTGGGCGAGCAACCTCGACGGCTGCGGCTCCGGGTCGCCGGTGAACGCGAGCTCGCTGGCCGGGTCCTTCACCACCTGGGTGACCACGGCCACCGGGCGCTTGTCCACGAGGACGACGTGGTGGGTGCAGCCGCGATCCCACTGCGCGTCGATCAGCTTCTTGACGTGGGCGGCCTCGACGAGGCTGAGCGCGACGTACTCCTCCTGCTTGTCGAGTCCGGAGTCGATGCGGTGGAGCTTCTCGCTGGGCTCCCACGCCTGGTGACCGGCGTACTCCTCCTCGACGGCGCCCTCCGGCCGGCGAATGAGCCGGTCCGCGTCGGCCAGGTCGAGCACACCCAGCGCGTCCTTGAACGACGCGTAGTACTTGTAGTCCGCCAGCTCCGACTCGTGGTCGCGCGACCGGATCGTGCGGACCATTTCGACCAGGAATCCGTCGGCCACGCCGGCGCTCACCTCGCGAGCCGTCCAGTCCTGTTCGGACGGAACGCGGCCGAGCAGCTCGGACGGCGCCCAGCCCAGGTCGTGCGTGAACGCTTCCTCAACGGTTCCGGTCAGCCGCACCACGGCGAGCGGAAGCCCTTGTCCTTCAACGAGAATGATGACGTACCGGACTTCCGAGCTCATGGCGGCAGTCTACGGCCGCCGGTGAAGCAGCGTGCGGGCGGCCACTGTGACCCACGCGACCACCAGCACTCCGTACAGCACAACGGAGAACCCGGACAACATCGCCGAGTGGACCCGGACCGCGAGCGCGCTCGTCCCGGTCACCAGGGTGCCGAGCGGGAACACGAAACTCCACCACGTCAACGCGAACGGCAGCCCGCGCCGCGCGGTCCGCACGGTGACGGCCGCCGCGAGCGCCACCCACAGCAGGGCGAACCCCCACGTGATCGTGCCGTAGAGCACCCCGAACGCGGCCTGACCCGGCAGCACGGGCACACCCGCGAGCAGGTTGGCGGCGGTGATCGACTGGCCCAGCGGCCCGAGCACGATCCACAGCGTCGGCACGGTCGAGGCGGCGCCCAGCCCGTGCCGCACCAGCCGCTGCCAGATCTGCGGCACGATCACCATCGTCGCGAACAGGCTGACGCCGAACAGCGCGTAGCAGCCGAGGACCATGGCCTGCCGCGCCGACCCCTCCGGCAGGTGCTGCGCCAGCAGGGCTCCGGAGGCGGCGGACACCATCGGCGGCACCACGGGCATCAGCCAGCCGGCGAACGCGCGCTCGCCGCTGCCGATCATCCGCAACGGCACCAGCACCGAGGTCGCCAGCCCGAGCAGCGTGCCGGCCGTCCACAGTGTCCAGTCGAGCGCCAGCGCGGCGGGCAGCCCGATCCAGTCGGAGCCGAGCAGCAACGCGCCCGTGCCGACGGTCATCAACGCCATCGGCGGCGCGCCCCAGAACTGGGCCATGACGGGGTCGGCGAGCTGCGCCCGCACCGTCGACCACGTCCAGCGCGTCAGGGCGGCGGCCACGAGGAAGACCAGCAGCGCGGCGTCGAACGCCCACACGTACGTGGCGGCGGTGCGCAGGCCGGGCATCGAGGCTCCGGCCGTGGCGACGATCCCCGTCCCCATCACCGAGGCGAAGAGGTTCGGGCCGAATGGTGCCGCTCGTCGCACCCCGACGGGCACGGTGTGTTGAGGTGCGAGAGCGGTCACGACATGACAATCCCCGCGCCGCGCCTGGCTCGGTAGGCACCAATCACCGAGGTGGGCATAGGCTGCTCCTATGCCTCTGCCGTCCAGGGTCACCGACCTGACCAGCTTCGACCTGCTGCGCAGCGTCGCCGAGCTGGGCAGCATCGGCCGCGCGGCCCAGGCGCACGGCATGTCCCAGCCCAGCGCCAGCGAACGGCTCAGGACGCTCGAGGCCCGCGTCGGCGTCACGTTGCTCGAACGCACTTCGCGCGGCGCCCGGCTCACCACGGCGGGCCAGCTGGTCGCCGGGTGGGCCGCCCAGGTGCTGGAACGGGCGGCCGACCTCGACGCCGGCATCACCAGCCTGCGCGCGGACCGGCAGAGCCACCTCAGGATCGCCGCGAGCCTCACCGTGGCCGAGTACCTGCTGCCCGCGTGGCTGATCGCGCTGCGGTCCGTCAGCCCGGACACCGCGACCGTGCTGTCGGCGGGCAACTCGGTGCACGTCGCCGAGCAGGTGCTCGCCCAGAAGGCCGACCTGGGGTTCATCGAGAGCACCGACGTACCGGCGGGCCTGGCCAGCCGCGTGGTCGCGAAGGACGAGCTCGTGCTCGTCGTCGCTCCCGGTCACCCCTGGGCCCGGCGCCGCCGCGTCACCGCCGCGAAGGCCGCCGCGACGCCGCTGGTCAGCAGGGAGTCCGGTTCGGGCACGCGGCAGGCCTGGGAGCACGCGCTGAAGGCCGCGGGCATCACCGAGTCCGCCGGGCCGTTGCTCGACATGTCGTCGACCACGGCGATCAAGGCGGCCGCGATCGGCGGCATCGGCCCCGCCGTGCTCAGCGTCCACACCGTGGCCGCCGACATCGCCGCCCGCACGCTCGTCCGGGTCGAGGTCGCCGGCGTGGACCTGCACCGCGCGCTGAGGGCGGTCTGGTCGTCCGGGCGGACACCCCGGGGCCCCGCCTCCGACCTGTTGACCATCGCGACGCGTAGTCTCACCGATCGTGCCGACCGGCGGTAGCAAACAGGTTCGCGCCGCGCGCAAGCGCAAGAAGCGCATGGGCCGCGTCATCAACGACCTCACCGACGAGCAGTGGGACGCCCTCAAGACGGCGTGGGGCGGCTGCGCCTACTGCACCGCTCCCGCGAGTTCGCTGCAGAAGGACTGCGTGCAGGCACTCTCCCGCGGCGGCCGCTACACGCTCGGCAACGTCGTGCCCGCGTGCGGATCGTGCAACGCCAGCAAGTGCAACGCCGAGGTGACCGGTTGGTTGCGGCGCAAGAGGCTCGACGAACGCACGTTCCTGGTGCGCCACTACGAGATCTCGAACGAGCTGACGGCCCGCTTCGTCCAGTCCACAGTGGAACCGGACTGAGCCGTGCCCGACCGACCCGAGATCGTCTGCATCTGCGGCTCTGCCCGGTTCACCGACGAGATGCGTGCGGCGAACCGTGATCTGACCTTCGCCGGTGTCATCGTCGTCGCGCCGGGCGAGGCGGACGAGCCGGTCACCGACGAGCAGAAGGCCGCGCTGGACGCCCTCCACCTGCGCAAGATCGACCTGGCCGACCGGGTGCTGGTCGTCAACCCCGGCGGGTACGTCGGCGATTCCACGCGCAGGGAGATCGCCTACGCCCGCGCCACCGGCAAACCGATCTCGTTCAGCGACCCGGCCTAGGCGGAGTTCCGCACGGCGCTGTACCCGTCGAAGAGCGCGTCCCACGCCTTCTTGCACGCGGCGTCGAGCTGCCCGTCCGCGCTCACCCCACCGGCCGCGAACCACGGCTCGCACGGCGCGATCGCGGCGAGCTGGCGGCGCACCTCGGCGAGGGCCGTCTGACCGGCGGGCGGGAGCTTGGCCGACTGCTTCTCGACCTCGTCGATCACGCCTGTCACGTCGGGCATGACGTGCGTGCAGTTGTCGGCCGGGGCGACGGGCTCTCCTCGCAGGCGCGCCGCGCAGTCCGTGAGCAGGACGCCGATCGCGTCGAGCCGGGGCTGCAGGTCGGGCAGCGGCGAGCCGGTGACCGAGGGCACGGCGGGGGTGATCGTGGGCAGGGACGACGTCCCGGTACCGCACCCGAGCAGGAGGAAAGCCAGCGCAATGGCGGAGTAGCGCATGCGGGGAGCGTAGCGGTGTGTCCGCCGGCCGCTGTCGGCCTGGTTCGTGTCCAGGCGGGCGCATCGCGGTGCCGCCTCCACGCCCCATATCGGGCATATGGGGCGTGGAGGCGGTGCCGCGAGGCGTCCTACCGGGCACGAAGCCAGACCGGCGGGACCGGCGGACACACCGCTCCGCCCGAAAGGCCGCCTGAGCTGGGGTGCTCCGGCGGCCTGGGCGTTCACTCGATAGAGGTCATGCGCGGATGTAGGACTTCACGCCGTCCGGGAACCCGAGCGGAGCGGTGTCCGCGACGTCGTCGGTCACGACGGCGGACTTGCCCTTGCAGCCCGGCTCGGACCAGATCTTCACGGCGCCGTCCGCGGTGAGCGACTTGAAGCCACCGCGCAGGTCGGCGCACTTCGGCTCGACCTTGACGCCGGTCGCGAAGTTGTCGCCGCTGAAGTCGTCGAAGTTCTTGCCGGTGAAGAAGGTCACGGAGTTCGCGGGCTTGGCGCCGGGAGCGGGCGGGGCGGGCTGGGTGGCGGGAGCCTCGGCGGGGGCGACTGCGCGCTTGCCCTCCGGGTTGATCACGAACCACTTGTTGCCGACGTTCTGGCCCTTGATGTCACCGGCCTTCTCGTCCTTGCTGAACAGGTAGATCGGGCGGCCGCCGATCGTCACCTGGGTGGCGCCGTCCTGGCGCTTGATGAACCCGATGTTCTCCCGCTTGATGCCGGGGAAGAAGAGCTTGGTGCCCTTGGTGACCGTGATGGGCGGCCACGTCTTGGCGCAGTCACCGTTGCAGTTGGACACCCCGCCCTTCACCGGGTCGTCGCTGAACCAGTAGACCGAGAGTCCCTTGCCGTTGACGACGGCGGGCTCCAGGCCACCGGCGTTGGCGACGCGCAGCTCGACCCACTTCTGCTTCACCTCAGGAGAAGCGGTCGCCGGTGCGCGGTCGCCGGTGTTCTGGTCTGCTTTGTTGGAATTCGCCGATCCGCGCAGGAAGTCCACATCGGACTGTTCGGCGGTGGCCTGCGTCTCCTGGGCCTGTTCCGTTGCGGGGGAAGCAGATCCGGACTGCGCGGCACCCTGGCCGCACGCCGTCAGTGCGATGACACCGACCGCGAAAAGGGCAGCAGCGAACCCAACTTGCTTGCGACGCATTGTTTTTCTCATTCCTGAGTGGACTTTCGCCAACCTGTTCACCCCCAATCACGTACGGCCCCTCGGATCGGTTCAGCCGAGTTCGAGGTGAGAGCGCGATCACACTCGCCGGGAAGCGCACCCGGTACCGTTGGGGGCGTGAACATCAGCCTGAGCAGCGACTTCGCCGACGCGGTGCCGGAGATGGCGGTCTCGTGGGAGGCCGTCCCGGTCGCCGAACCGGAACTCCTGGCCCTCAACGAGCCACTGGCGAAGGAGCTCGGCCTCGACCCCAGCCGGCTGCGCGCGGACGATCTGCCGTTCCTGGTGAGCGGTCGTGGCGTCGCCCAGGCCTACGCCGGTCACCAGTTCGGCGGTTACTCCCCCCGGCTGGGCGACGGCCGCGCGCTGCTGCTCGGTGAGCTGACCGACGCGGACGGCCGGCTCCGCGACCTTCACCTCAAGGGCTCCGGCCGCACGCCGTTCGCCCGCGGTGGCGACGGCCTGGCGGCCGTCGGCCCGATGCTGCGCGAGTACGTCATCAGCGAGGCCATGCACGCGCTCGGCATCCCCACGACCCGTGCGCTGGCCGTCGTGTCGACCGGGCACGTGGTCCAGCGCGAGGAGCCGCTGGCCGGTGCCGTCCTGGCCAGGGTCGCCTCGTCACACCTGCGCGTCGGCAGCTTCCAGTACGCCCGCAACACCGGCGACCTGGCACTGCTGCGCCGCCTCGCCGACCACGCGATCGCCCGCCACCACCCCGGCAGCACGTACCTGGAACTGTTCGCGCACGTGGTCGCCGCGCAGGCGTCCCTCGTCGCCCGGTGGATGCTGGTCGGCTTCATCCACGGCGTGATGAACACCGACAACATGACGATCTCCGGCGAGACGATCGACTACGGCCCGTGCGCGTTCATGGAGGCCTACGACCCGACGACGAAGTACAGCTCGATCGACGAGCGCGGCCGTTACGCCTACGGCAACCAGCCGATCATCGCCGAGTGGAACCTGGCCCGGCTCGCCGAGGCCCTCCTGCCGCTGTTCGCCGAGAACGAGGACGAGGCCGTCTCGCTGGCCCTCGCGACGCTGCGCACGTTCGACGCGCACTTCGAGGAGACCTGGATCGGCGGCATGCGGGCGAAGCTCGGGGTGTCCGGTGACGTGAAGCCGCTGCTGCAGGACCTGCTCGCGTTGATGCACGAGGACCACGTCGACTTCACGTCGTTCTTCCACCTGCTCGGCAAGGCCGCTCGCGGCGACGCGGAACCCGCCCGCTCCCTGTTCCTGGACCTCGCGGCCATCGACGCCTGGCTCGCCCGCTGGCGTGCGATGGCACCGGACGCCGACGTGATGGACCGCGCCAACCCCGTCTACGTCCCGCGCAACCACCTCGTGGAGGAGGCGCTGGCGGCCGGGGCGGACGGCGACATGGATCCGTTCGACCGTCTGCTGAAAGCGGTTACCTCCCCGTACGGCGCACGACCCGGCCTGGAATACTTCGCCGATCCCGCGCCGCGGGACTTCAGTGCCACCTACCGGACCTACTGCGGGACTTGATGAAGCTGCAGCCGATCGGCCACGTCGAATCACCCCTCACCGACCGCACCGCCGCGCCCAAGCAGGCCGACGAGGGCGCGCCGGAGGCCTTGCTCGTGTTCGCGCCCGAGTACGCGCGGGCGATGCGGGAACTGGAAGCCGGCCAGGACGTCCTGGTCCTGACCTGGCTCGACCGCGCCGACAGGTCGGTGCTGGCGGTGCATCCCCGCAGCGACCTGGACCGGCCCGAGACGGGCGTGTTCTCGACCCGGTCGCCGGACCGCCCGAACCCGATCGGCCTGCACCACGTGCGGATCACCGCGGTGGACGGCCTCAAGCTGCGGGTCGCGCACCTGGAGGCGATCGACGGCACGCCGATCGTCGACGTCAAGCCCGTGCTGGGGCCGGAACGCTGACCTACTGGGGATCGCGCGGGCATCCTCCGTCCTGTTCCAGCCCCGCCGCCAAGTCCTCGCGGAACGGCAGTTCCCCGCACAACAGCCGAGGCGTCGAGGTCGTGTCCGTGTTGCCCTGCAACACCAGCACGGCCTTGTTCGCCGGCAGCCGCGTGCTCGCGCCGAACCCGATCGTCCCGGTGGCACCCTGGATGGCGTTGTCCGGCCGGATGCTGCCGATCCCGGCGAGCAGGCCTTCGCGCACCCGCGCGCCCGGATCGGTCCGCCGCACCTGCCGGACCCCTTCCGCCAGCACCTGCATGGCGTCGTAGGCGGCGGCCGACCGCCCGTCGCCCAGCGTCTGGCAGGTCTTGCGGAACACGTCGAGGTAGTTCTTGTAGAACGGCACCTTCGCGCAGTCGGTCCACGCGGCGGGGCTCGCGAACGACACGTAGTCCAGCCGCACGTTGGGGAACTGGGCCATGGTCCCCTCCAGGATGAACCGCGTGGACGAGTCGCTCGCGAGCACCGGTGGCGTGCTGCCCTGGCACTTGCTGTTCATACCGCGCAGGAACTCCGCCAGGTACTGGGCTCGGCCGGCGTAGAAGACCGCGTAGCCGGGGGTGGCCGCCGCCGGGCACGCGCCCTGGCCGAGGCTCGCCGGTGCCAGTCCCTCGTCGTCGTTCGCGACCCGGTACGACTTGTACTGGCTGACCACGATTCCGCGTTCGGCGAAGGAGAGCCGGGCGTCCTCGGCCAGGTTCTGGCTGTACCGGTCGCTGGTGTCGCCGGAGAAGAAGATCGCCACGTTCGTCACGCTCAGCCGGGTCTGCAGGTAGTAGGCGGCGACCTTCGACTCGCGCAGGTTGTTGGGCCCGATCTGGTGGTAGTACTCGTTGATGCTCGCCATGTCGTCGGCGGAGGTCAGCGTGCCGATGATCGGCAAGGCGTTGCTGCCCAGGCGTTTCACCACGGACTTGGCGGTGTCGGAGCTGATCGACAGCCCGGTCACCGCGACCACGCTCCGGTCGCGCGCCGCCAGTTCGACGATCTTGTCCGCGGCGACGTCACCGGACGCCAGACCACGGCCGCCCGGCCCTTCGCCACCGTTGGCCAGCAACATCTTGATGGGCACGTCGCTGTTCCTCTGCGCCACCCACACACCCCGCAACTCCTCGACCAGGGCGTGAAAGCTGTTGGCGGTGCTCGGGGTCAGCACGCTGAGGAACACGATGGTGATCGCGTCCGGTCGCAGCGCCGCCTTGCGGTTCTCGGCCATGATCCGGCCGTAGACGTCCTGCAGCGCCGGCCGGATGTCCTCCGGAACCCAGTCGGAAACGAAGTGCCGCAACGGATCCGCCGACACCCCGATGCACTCCGTGCCGACCCGTTCCAGTGGCGAGCGCAACGACGGCGACCACCACTCGTCGCACCTGCCGTGGTTGAGGAACGGCACGGCCACCAGCGATCCGGCGAGCAGCAGGAGCACGAGCGGCGCCGCCAGGGCTCTGCGCAGGCGCAGGGCCGGGTACTCGGACAGCGCGCCGACGATGCCGCGCGCGGGTTCGGTGGCGTCGGTGTCGAGCGCCAGCACCCAGTTCTCCGACCGCGACAGCTGCCGGAGCCAGTCGTGATGGCCCGCGAGCGCGTCCGCGGCGTGGGTGGCCGGCACGTCGGCCGACTCCTTCGCCGCGACGACGAGCAGCGGATCCGGCCGGCTCAAGGGGTTCGCCCGCCACGACTGTCCACTCCGGACGCCGCTGCGCGCACGGCCGATCGAGTCGACCAGCCACTGTCCCGCGCAGTCGCCGTCGTGGTTGTCGAGCAACAGCCACGGACACCCCGTGCGCCGCCGCCCCGTCCCCCACAGGGTCCAGCGCCTGTGCGAACGCCGCAGGTCCTCCAGCAGCGCGCGCACGAGCAGGTCGCCGACCTCGTCCTCGTGGCGTTCTGCCAGGCGTTCCTTCACCACCGTGCGGGCGAGCCGGTAGAGACCCTGGCGCGACCGGCCGCCCAGCGACTGCTCGCCCACCCACTTCGCCGGGCGCCACAGCAGTGCCATCAACGCCAGGCCGATGCGCGGCATCACCCCGATGATCAGCCTGATCCACCAGGGGAAGTCCTGCGCGAGGTCCTGCATCCCGTCCCGCGTCACCCGCAGGCGCCGCTGCAGGTGCACCCGGAACTCCCGCGCGATCTCCCGTTCTTCCTCCTCCGCCTCGACCCCGGCGGGCAGCGTCAGGTCGAGCAGCCACCCTACGAGCGCGAACCGCGGGAAGCGCAACCGCGCCACGCCCCGCACCTCGCTCGCGAGCTGCCCGACCACGTCGTCGAGCAGCCTGCGCCGGGACTCCGCGGCGCCGTTGACGAGCGCGTACGGAACCCGGCGGCCACGCGTGTCGGCAGGCCGGTTCGCGAGTGCCTCGAGCGGGTCCTTCGCGCCGGGCGGCCGGCGCAGGTACACGATCGGCAGCGGCACGTCGCGGGACGGCCAGCGCGGACGGGCGGACAGCCGGTCGAGCAGCCGCAGAAGCTCGATCACTCCGCTGAACTGCAGACCGCGGGTCTGCTCGGAACCGTGGAACCACCCCTGTGCCGCCCTGGACAGCGTCAAGTCCCCGCCCCGTTCTGCCGGATCCAAACAGAATCTGGACGGATTGTCGGCCAGGCAGGGCGCCTCATTAGCGGAAACGGACTTAATTCGAGGCGGGCGAGAATCGAGTGAGCGGGGTTTGAGCAGCGGGTACCCCCGGTCATGAGCCAACCGATTCCGCCGGCGCAGCCCGTGCCGACCACGCCGGGTCCTGACCAGCCGCGACCGACCGGTCCCGACCAGCCGTCGCCGCCAGGACCCGACCCCGATCCGTTGCGCCCTCCCGGCCCGGATCCCGATCCGCTGCCGCCGTCACCGAAACCGGTTTGAACCCCTGAGCAGCTGGGTACACGCACGTTTCGACAGGCCGGACCGACCTGGGGAGCGGGCATGCTCAGTGCTCAGGAACAGCAGCGGCTCAGTGACATCGAACGGTGGCTGCACGCCTCCGACCCGGACCTGGCTCGCCTGCTGAGCCGAGGCCCCCAGCGGAACCTGGGTCAGCGCGTGGCGGCGTTCTTCAGGAAGCCACCGCGACCGGCTGAGTGACCGCGTTCGGTGGCGCCTCCGCCCGGTTCCAGTGCATCCGCGACCACGGCAGGTCCATGTCCGTGAGCGTGGTGATCTGGCGCGGCCGGAGCTCGTCCGGCGCCGGCACCTCCGCGTGCCGGGAGTAGGCGGCGTCGACGTAGCGGTGGCCGGTGTCCGGGGCGAGCACGACCACGTGCCGTTCCGGATCCAGCCGCTGCTCCCACCGCGCCGCCAGGTAGGCCGCCCCCGCCGACAGCCCGGCGAAGATCGCGTGCTCCCGCAGGAGGGCGACGCCGCCGGACAGGGCCGCGTCGAAGCCGAACCAGTGCACGGTGTCGTAGAGCGTGTGGTCGACGTTGCCGAACGGGATCGAGCTGCCGATCCCGGCGATGATGATCTCCGGGTCGTGCACGTGCTCGCTGCCGAACGTCACGCTGTCGAACGGCTGCACGCCGACCAGTTCGACGGTCGGAGCGGTCTCGCGCAGGAACGTGGCCAGCGCACCCGTCGACGCCCCGGTGCCGACCCCGCCCACGACGCTGAGGTGGTCGCAGTCCGCGTGCTCGCGGATGAGGTCGGCGATCGGCCGGTAGCCGCGGTAGTGGACGTCGTCGTGGTACTGCCGCATCCAGTGGTGCCGCGGATGATCGCGCAGGATCTCCCGCACCCGTGCCACCCGCAGGCTCTGGTCCAGCTTCAGGCTCTTCGACGGCGGCACGGGTTCCACCGTGGCACCGAGGATCTCCAACTGGGTGCGCAGCGTCCTGTCGACCGTCGTCGAGGCGACGATGTGGCAATGCAGGCCGTAGCGGTGGCAGGCCAACGCCAGGGCGTGCGCGTAGATGCCGCTGGAGCTGTCGACCAGCGTGTCGCCCTGCGCGATGGTGCCGCGTTCGAGGAGGTACCGGACGGCTTCGAGGGCGGACGCGACCTTCATGGTCTCGAAGCGCAGGCAGAGGGTGCGGGAGTCGAGGCGCACCAGGGCGGGACGACTGAGGGCGTCGGCGATGTGGTGGTCCACGTCTTCTCTCATGCTCGGTAGCGGTACAGCGCGGACTCGTCGGCGCTGAACTGCGAGAACGGGAACGGTTCCGCGGACAGGGCGGTGACCCCCTCGCCGAGGAAGTGGCGGGCGACGGCGCTCGCGGTCTGGGCGTAGACGATCAGCGGGATGTCGCGTTCACGGCACGAGCGCAGGATCTCGTCGAACGTGCCGTTGCCGATCGTCATTCCCGTTGCCACCACGGCGTCCGCGACGCCGAGGACGTCCCGCATGTCCGGGGTGACCGGGTCGCCCCACTGCGTCGTGCGCAACGAGAGGTCGCACGGCAGGCACTCGGCGCCGCGCTCCCGGATGGCCGCGACCAACGGGTTCACCACGCCGATCAACGCGACCTTGGCGCCCGGTTCGACGTCCAGCAGGCCCGCTACGGCGGCATCCCTCGCCCGTGCCCGTTCTTCGGGTGTACCGACCGGCAGCACGACACGTTCGGCCTCGGACGTCCGATGTGGACGGACGCTGCCCAGGTAGGCGTCGAGTGCCGCGATCCGCACCGGGGCCGGGGCCTCGGTGAGAAGCCGCGCGACCGGAGCGCCGGAGTAGTTCGCGCACACCGCCGGGTCGGCGTCGGCCTCCGCGAACGCGCAGGCACCGAACGCCGTTCCGACGCGGGCCAGCACGTACTGGTTGCGGTAGGTGGTGTCGCCGCCGGCCAGCCGGGTTCCGTGGTGGACCCAGAACACGCTGGTGGCGGGGATCTCCCGCGGATCGGGACCGTGCCGTCCCTTCAGCACCCCGGTGATCAGATCGTCCACTGTGGTCATCGCATCCCCCTTCTCAGCGGACCGGTTCGCGGTAGCCCACGGCCAGGTGGCCCAGGCTGTCGCGGCCGATCTCGGCTTCCACGTCGAACACCTCGCGCAGCAGCGGCGCGGTCAGCACGTCGGCCGCCTGGCCGTCGGCGACGACCGTGCCGCCGTGCATCAGGACCAGCCGGTCGCAGTAGCGGGCGGCCAGCGCGAGGTCGTGCAGCGCCACGACGACGGTCTGCGGCGTGCGGCCGGCCAGTTCCATCAACTCCAGCTGGTGGCGGACGTCCAGGTGGTTCGTGGGCTCGTCCAGCAGCAGCCCGGACGTGCGTTGCGCCAGCGCCCGCGCCAGATGGGTGCGCTGACGTTCGCCACCGGAGAGCTGCTTCCACGGCCGGTCCGCCAGTCCGGTGAGGTCGAGCTTTTCCAGCTCCGAGGCGACAATCGCGTGATCCTCGGCGTCAGGACCGCGCCACCGCGACCGGTGCGCGGTGCGGCCGAGCATCGCGACCTCGGCCACCCGCAGGTCGCTGTCGGTGTCGGCGGTCTGCTCGACGAACGCCAGCCTGCGCGCTCGCTCACGGGCGGACCACGACGTGATCTCCACGCCGTCGAAGCACACCTCGCCGTTCGCCGGGGCTCGCAGCCCGGCCATGCACCGCAGCAGCGACGACTTGCCGGAGCCGTTCGGCCCGATCAGCCCGACCGTCTCCCCCGGCTCGACCACCAGGCTCACGTCCCTGACGATGGTCTTGCCCGGCACGCCCCAGCTCAGCTTCCGGACGTCGATCCTCACAGCTCACCCCGCCTGCGCAGCACCAGGAGGAAGAGCGGCACGCCGAGCAGTGCGGTGAACACGCCCACCGGCACCTCCAGCGGCGAGAACACCACACGGGTGAGCGCGTCCGTCCACACCAGGAACACCGCGCCGACGACGGCCGACAACGGCAGGAGCTTGCGGTGCAACGGCCCGACGAGGAACCGGACGCCGTGCGGCACGATCAGCCCGACGAATCCGACCGCGCCCACGGCGGCCACCGCGACGGCGGTCAGCACCGAGGTCGTGACCAGCAGGACGATCCGAGTCGTGCGCACGTCGACGCCCAGCGAGGACGCGGTGTCGGTGCCGAATGCGAACCCGTCCAGCGCGGCCGAGCACAGCCACACCACGAGCAGACCGACCGCCAGGACCACCGCGCACACCACCACGGACGTCCACCGGGCCGACGCGAGCGACCCCAGCAGCCAGTTGGTGACGGCACGGATGCTGTCGGCGTCCCCGGACGTCAGCAGGATCAACGAGGTGAGCGCGGCGAACAGCTGCCCCACGACCACACCGGTGAGCACGACGCGTGACGAGTCCAGGCCTGTGCGGCGGAGCAGCAGCATCAGCAACCCGAACGCCACCAGCGCGCCGATCAGCGCCCCACCGGTCACCCCGAGCTGCGAGCCCGCGAACCCCAGCACCACCACGACCACCGCGCCCGTCGAGGCGCCGGACGACACCCCGAGCAGGTACGGGTCGGCCAGCGAGTTGCGCGTGACGCTCTGCAGCACCGCGCCGCACACCGCCAGCGCCGCACCGACGAGCGCCGCGAGCAGCACCCGCGGCACCCTCAGGTCCCAGATCAGCGAGTCCAGCAGGCGAGGCAGCGGCACGACCGGCAGGCCGAGGCGTCCGCCCGCGGCCCGGCCGATCTCGGCCCAGCCCGCGCCCACGCCGATGCGGACGGCGAGCACCACCGACACCACGAGGACGGCGAGACTCAGCACGACCACGAGCGTGTTCTTCTTGCGCTGAAAGGTTTTCGGAGTTTCCAGGACAACCGGGTCGAGAACAGCGGCGTCAGCCACGGCCGGCGATCTCGTCGAGCCCCGCACCGAACGCCTTGAGCGCGTCGACCGTGCGCACGGACGGGTCCATCTCGATGCCGGGCAGCTCGATCACCTTGTTCTCCCGCAACGCCTTGAGCTGCGAGACGACCGGGTGTTCGCGCATCATCGCGAGCTTCTCGCTCGCCTTGTCGCCGGGATTGCCGCGCTCGGACAGGTCACCGATCACGATCACGTCCGGGTCGCGCCGGGCGATCTCCTCGAACGACGCCTCCGGCCACTCCTGGTCCAGGTCGTCGAACACGTTGACCGCGCCGGCGATCTTGCTCATCTGACTCGGCATGCCGTCGCGGCCCGCCACGTACGGAACGCCCTTGAAGACCGAGTAGATCCAGACCACCTTCACCGGATCCCGTTTGACAGCTTGGACTTCGGCGACGGCCGCGCGTTGCTCGGCGGCGAGCTGGTTCGCCTTCTCGGTGATGCCGAAGATCTTCCCGAAGTTCTCGTAGTCGCGGAACAGCCGGTCGAACGGCGCGGTCGTGCCGTCCGGGCAGTTCACCGCGCTCACGAACGTGGGCACGCCCAGGGTTTCCAGCTCGTCGCGCGTTCCGGCGCGGTCGGCGGTGAAGAGTTCCTTGAACGACGCCACGACGACATCGGGGTTGGCCGCCCGCAGCGGTTCCGAGGTGAGGATCTTCGGTGACAGCACCGGGATCTTCGCGTAGGCGTCGGCGAACCGGGGCGACACCTTGGTCTTGACGTTCGCGGTGCCGGCCATCCGGTCCTGCATTCCCAGCGCCAGCAACGTTTCCGTCGAGTTCTGGTCCAGCGTGACCACCCGCTGCGGCGTGCCGGTGAACGTGAGCTGCTTGCCACAGCTGTCCACCACCACCGACTGAGCCGTCGGCGCCTGTGCGCCTCCCGGTGTGGCGCAGCCCGCGGCCAGCACCGCGACCAACGCCAGTCCGAGACGGGCGGGGTGAGACATCGGATCCTCCAGAAAGTTCACTCGACGGTGTGCGTTACTGTAACGACAATCATTTTCAATGCAACCCTGCCGGAAGGTCGATCGCGTGGTCCACGACACAGTGCGCAGCCCGTCGGTGCTGCGCAGCACCACTTTTCTCCGCCTCTGGACCGCGACGACGGCATCGGGCATCGCGACCTGGGCGCTGCCGTTCGTGCTCGGCCTGGCCGTGCTCTCGCGTTCGCTGACGGCCGTGGAACTGGGTGTCCTGCTCGCCGCGCGCACCGCGGGATTCCTCGCCGCCGTCCCGGTCAGCGGCGTCCTGGCCGACCGCTACGCGCGCCGCCAGGTGGTCCTGTGGTCAGGTCTCGTGTCGGCTCTCGCCGCACCGGTGCTCGCTGCCTTCGTGGGCAACTCGTTGGTGTTCGCGGCGGTCGCGGCCGTAGCGATGGGAGCGGGCCAGGGCGCGTGCCGGCCGGCGTTCCAGGCGCTGACCGCCGAGGTGGTCGCGGCAGCCCAACGTCAGCAGGCCAACGCCGCGATGACCCTGTCGGTGCGGGTGACGACGTTGGTGGCGCCGGGCCTGACCGCGTTGCTCGCCCTGGTCCTGAACACGCAGGTGCTGCTGCTCGGCATCGGCGCCCTGTGGCTCGTCGCCGCCCTGGTCCCGCCCGCCGGCACCGGCCTCACCTCGGCGAGCGGTTCGGGCTTCGTGACGGACTTCTGGGAGGGCGTCCGCGAGGCCCGCAGGCACCCGTGGTTCCTGGCCGGGCTCGGCGCGCTGACCGCGGTGATCGCCACCGGCTACTCGGCGACCGGCGTGGTGCTCCCCCTGGTCAGCCGCGACCGCTACGACACCGAGGCGGTCCTGGCGGGCGCGCTGACCGCCTACACGCTCGGTGCGCTGGCCGGCGCCCTGCTCATCGCCCGCTGGCGGCCTCGTCACGCGGGCTGGACCGCGCTGTTCGGCCTCGCCCTGTACGGGTTCGCGCCGCTGAGCCTGCTGCTGCCGGTGCACCCGTTCGTCGTGATCGCCGCCTACGCCGTCGCGGGGCTGGGCATCGAACTGTTCAACGTGCCGTGGTTCACCGCGACCCAGCGCGAGGTCGAGCCGTCGAAGCTCGCTCGCGTGTCCTCTTTGGACTTCCTGATGTCCTACGGCCTCGCGCCGATCGGCCTGGCGCTCATCGCCCCGGCGATCTCGTCGTTCGGCGCGCCCGTGGTGCTGGCCGCCTGTGCGGTGATCTGCTTCGCCGCGCCCGCGCTGGCCGCACTGGTGCCGTCGTCGCGCGACTTCGGGCCGCGCCGATGATCGTGCCCCGCCTGCAGGTCCTCGATCCGGCCGCGCGCAGGGCGTTGACGGAGACGGGCGCGGTGATCCTCACCGGCCTGCCGAACTCCCCCGAATCGCTGCCCGTGGCCGCTTCCCTGCTGTTCGGCACGTCGTTGCGCGAGCTGTTCCCGTACCGGACCCGGCGTTCGGTGGACGGCGAGGTCGTCGGGTTGCACGCGGACAGTTTCGACGTGGTCGTCGACATCGCCGGGAAACCCGTGCGGCGCAGGCATCCCGACGAGGACCACGTGCTGGTGCTGCTCGCTTCTCAGGCGCCGTGCGGAGGTCAGTCCTTCGTCCTCGACGCGCACGAGTTCACCGACTCGCTCGACGCGGAGCTGAAGGCGTTCCTGAGGGAGTCCGATGTGGACCTGTACGGCCGGTGGGCCGGCACGCGCGGCCTGCCGGCGACGCCGCGGGTGGGCCGTCACATCGAGTACACGCGTGCGGGCAGGCGAATCACGCGACGCACGGACGGGGTCGCGGCCCTGCACCGCGACCCCGCCGCCGAGCACATCACTGCAATGCTCGCCCGCTTCGACACCGAGGTCGAACGGGTGCAGCGGACGTTGCCGAGACTCAGGGTGAACGAGGGCGAACTCCTGGTCCTCGACAACTACCGCTGCTGGCACGGCCGGGACGCACACACCGGCGCGCCCGGACCGTGCACATCCAGACGGCGCGAACGGACGACGCCTAGGAACCGGCCTTCTGCAGTTCCTTGCGCAGCTGCTCCTTGGTCATGTTCGACGCACCGGTGACGCCGAGGTTCTGCGCCTGGGTGAGCAGTTCCTCGCGGGTGGCCTGGCCCGGCAGCTCACCGAGGTGGTCGGCCCGGCTGCGCGCGAACGCCTCGCCGAGCTCGTAGCGGCGCTGGGCGCTCAGGCGCTTGCGCATGCCCGGCAGCACCGTCTTCTCCTCTTCCTCCACGTGGTGGGTGATGGAGTCGACGACGTCCTGCAGGGCCTTCTCGTACTTCGGCGAGTCGTACTCGCAGTCGAGGAGCTTGGCGAGCAGCAGCTCGGCCTCGGCGTGCTCCTCCTGGCTGTGCTCGACCTCGTCCTGCCCGCCCGCGTCCTTGGCGGGCGGGTAGATCTCGGACTCCTCCGCGCGGCTGTGGGCGACGAGCAGGCCGCACATCACGGGCGTGAGCAGCGGGCGTTTCTCCGGGTGGTTCTTCAGCTCGTCGAACAGGCGCTCCACCTCGCGGTGGTCCTGCATGATGAGGTCGACGACGTCGTACTGCATGATGGTGGTTCTCCTTCAGTTCGGGTTGTTCCTCGGATAGCGCGTGGTGGTGGACTCGAGACCGCGCCGTCCGATCCGGCCGAGTGCCACGCCGAAAGCACTGATCACGGCGAGGGCGACGACCGCGCTGATGACGATCGACCAGGCCAGGCCCGCACCCAGCAGGCCCGACGTCGCGCCGGCGATCACGCCGGCGACGAGTCCGTTCACGAGGTTCACGAGGCCGGCGACGCCCAGTGCGGTGCCGATCAGCCTCGGCCGCCTCGTCTTGCGCCAGCCGGTCTGGCCTCCGTCCGCCTCGACGCCGAGAACGTCGTCGTGGATCTGACGCACGAACACGTCCTTGACGGACGGTTCGAGGTCGCCGTAGACGTGCCGGATGCGGTTGATCCCCAGCCCGGCCCGCACGTCCTCGATGGTGAGCTCGACCGTGCGGAACAACGTGGCGAGACCGATCAGGAACAGCGCGCTGAAGACGACCAGCAGCAACGTCAGCAACACGGTCAGCGGCACGACCTGCGCGACGAACCCGAGTGCGATCATCGACGCGGAGATCGTCGTCAGCAGGTGACCCGCCCGCCCGGTCGCGTCGGTGATCGTCGCCGTGCGGATCATCTGCAGCGTGTTGTGCTCCATGGTGAGGATCGTCAGCGCCGAGGCCTTGTCCACTTCCGACACGTCAGTGACCGAGCGCCTTGGCGAGTTCCTTCTTCGTCATCTTGGAGCGGCCCTTGACGTTGCGCTGCTTCGCCTCGTTGTAGAGCTGGTCGTACGTCGGCCCCTGCGCGCCCTTGTGCGACCGCTGACCGCCGCGCTTCTGCGGCGACATGTCCTCAATGGACGATCTGCTGGCAGTCTTGGACTCGCCGGCCTGCGCGCGGTTCTTGTTGACGGTCCTGGCCGCGATCTCCTTCGCGCGCTTCGGTGACGCTCCGCGGTCCTCGGCGGAGTCCTTGATGTGCTCGTACTGGCGTTCACGTTTCGCGTTCGACCCTGCGGGCATCACGACCTCCTTGCCCGGCGAATACCCCTGGGCAGGGCGGTTCACACCCACCCGACCGGGTAGCCGAACGGCATGACGATGCGTGCCGTGGTGCTCAACTGCACCCTGAAGAAGTCGCCGGAGGAGTCCAACACGGACCTGCTCGCCCAGGTCGTGATCGACGAGCTGACGAAGAAGGACGTCGAGGTCACGTCGTTCCGGCTGGCCGACCACGAGATCCCGCCCGGCGTCGTGACCGACCTCGGCGGCGGCGACGAGTGGCCGAACGTCCACCGGCTGCTGCTCGACGCCGAGATCCTGGTGTTCGCCACCCCGACGTGGGTCGGCCGCCCCTCCTCCCTGGCCCAGCGCGCGCTGGAGCGGATGGACGCGATGATCTCCGAGACCGACGACCAGGACCGCCCGGTCGCCTACAACCGGGTCGCGGGAGTGGTGGTGACCGGCAACGAGGACGGCGCGCACCACGTCATCAGCGAGATCTGCGGCGGCCTCGGCGACATCGGCTACACCATCCCAGGCCAGGCCTGGACCTACTGGAACCGCGGTCCGGGGCCCGGCCCGAGCTACGCCGACACCGACGAGGGCCACGAGTGGTCGGAGAACACCGGCCGCACGATGGCCGCCAACCTGCACGCCGTCGCCCAGGCCCTGGCCGAGCGCCCCATCCCCGCCTAGGGCCTGCGTCGAACGCGAGGGTTCCTCTCAGGACACCTCGGTCGATGCCGGTGGAGGTGTGCGCCGCAGCAGGAGTACGACGAACCCGAGAAATCCGCGGTAGCCGCCCAGCCAGCTGGCGCGGTGGGTCGCTGACATCTGGAGCGCGAGGGCCTGGTCGGGGTGCTCGGGATTGTCGAGGGCCCACTTGGCGAGGGTGCCGGTCCAGCACCATTCGTACTCGTCCCACTCCGCGAGGGTGCTGACGTACCCGTAGACCGGTGTCCACCCGTCCGCGACGACCTGGGCCACGGTGGTCGGGAGATCCGCGTACTTCTGCGGGCCGGTCTCCTGTTGCGCGCGGACGGCGGCGTCGGGCTCGCGCTCCCAGAAGCAGTCGCCGAGCAGGAGCATCCCGTCTTCGGCGAGGTGTTCCCGAGCGGCGTTCAACGTGGGGAGCAGCCCGCCGTACGCGTAGGCGGCCCCCACGCTGAGCACCAGGTCCGCTTTCCTGGTCGACTGGTACTCGGCGACGTCCTGGCGGCGCAGTTCCAGCCGATCGGCCAGACCGAGCCTGTCCGCCTCGCCCAGGACGTGGTCGAAGCCTTCACCCGAGATGTCGACTCCGACAGCCGTTACGCCGTCGTGCGCCTGCAGCGCGCGTAGCAACCAGGTGCCGTCGCCGCAGCCCAGATCGAGCAGGTGGTCGTCCTGCTCGCGGATGGCCCGGTCGAGGAGGTGCGCCACTGTGCTGTCGCTCAACGGCGCGGATATCGGGTGGTCGGTGTGCGCGATGGCGCTGAGTTCTTGTCGGCCCACCATCGCTGTCTAACAGAGTCTGGATCTTGTGTCGCAGGTATTTCGCGCGTCTAGCCGACGGCGACCCTCAGCACCCCGCCGCGCCGCACGAACGACTCGGGCAGCCACGGCTGCTCCACCTCGCGGCCGTTCCAGCGCACTTCCTGCACGTGGACGGCCGGCGTACCGGGCGCGAGGACCGTGATGTTCTTCGCGGTGATCCGCGCCTTGGGGAACATCGGGCTCGACACGTGCAGTTCGGCGCTGCTCGGGGTGCGCGGGTACAGGCCCAGAGCGGCGAAGACGTACCAGGCCGACATCGTGCCCAGGTCGTCGTTGCCGGGCAGGCCGGACGGGCCGGTCTTGTAGACCAGCCGGGCCATCGCGCGCACGGTCTCCTGGGTCTTGCGCGGCTGGCCGAGCTCGTTGTAGATCCACGGCGTGTGGATGCCCGGCTCGTTCGTCGGGTCGTAGCGCAGCGCGTCGCCACCGGTCGCCCACGAGCCGTCCGCGCGGTGGAAGAACGCGTCGAGCCTGGTCACGGCCGCTTCGTTGCCGCCCATGGCCTCGGCCAAGCCCTGCACGTCGTGCGGCACCATCCACGTGTAGGTGGCGCTGCTGCCCTGCGCGAAGCCCTGGTCGGAGGCCGGGTTGAACGGCGTCACCCAGGTGCCGTCGGCGCGACGGGCCTGCTGGTAGCCCGTGTCCGGGTTGAACGTGTTGCGCCACCAGCCCGCGCGCTTCTCCATCTCCTCGCTGGGACGGCCGAGCCCGCGGCCCAGGTCGGCGAGCGCCTGGTCGGCGACCGAGTCCTCCAGCGTCTCGGCGGCGCCGCCCCAGCAGTGACACGTGTCCTGCGGGGCGTAGCCGAGGCGCAGGTACTCGGCGAGGTTCGGGCGCTGGCCCTCGCACTGGCCGGGGCAGCCCTTGTCGGACAGGCCGTCCGGGTGCGGGACGGTGGCCTGGCGCAGCAGCGAGTCGTAGGCCGCGCGCACGTCGAAGTTCCGCGCGCCCATGGCGTACATGCCCGCGATGGCCGGGGCGGACGGGTCGCCGGTCATGACGTGCGTCGGGCCGGTGATGTGGACCCAGCGGTCCCACACACCGCCGTTCTCGCGGGAGATGTCCAGCAACGACTGCGCGTAGCCGCTCGCCACGTCCGGTGCCAGCAGCGCCAGCAACTGGGTGTGGGCGCGGTACTGGTCCCAGCCGGAGAAGTTGCCGTACCTGGTGGCCTGACCGGCGTCGCTGATCACGTTGGGCTGCAGGAAGGTGTGGTAGAGCGCGGTGTAGAAGATCGTGCGCTCGTCCGCGGTGCCGCCGTCGATCTCGACCGCGCGCAGCTGCTTCGCCCAGGCCTTCTTCGCTTCCGCCGCCACGTCGGCGACGGTCGCGCGCCTCGGGATCTCCGTCGCGAGGTTGCGTCGAGCAGCGTCCAGGCTGGTGTAAGAGATGCCCACGCGCATCCGCACCGAACTGTCCGCAAAGGACACGTATCCGCCGGAACCCTTGCCCGCACGGTTGCTTCCGGTCAGGTAGCCCTCACCACCGGAGGCAGACGTCGTGCCAGGCCGCAGTTCGCTGTTGACCCACGTGCCGTAGGCCGAGATCGGGCGGTCGAAAGACGCCGTGAAGTGCAGGCGGTAGTAGGTCTTCTGGTTGTTCGTGCCACCGTTCGCACGGCGGCCGCAGAACGCGCCGGTCAGCACCGAGCCCGAGACGGAGTTGGTCGCCGGGTCGATCGTGATGTCGGCGTCCTCGCTGCCGTTGAGCGAGTTCGAGGTGCGGAACAGCAGCGACCCGTTGACGGGGAAGGTGAACTCGCCCATGCCCGCGCGCGTCGACACGGAGAGGTCCGCCGTGGCACCGGACTTCAGGCCCACCCGGTAGCGCCCGGCCTCGGCCTTCTCGTCGGCGTGCGAGAAGTCGCTCGCGAAGATCTGGTCCTTGGTGTCCGCGGTCGGCGACGAGGTGATGTCACCGACGTGCGGCATGATCGGGACGTCCCCCGCGGCGCCGGGATGACAGCCCGCGCCGTTGACGTGCGTGAGGCTGAAACCGCGCACCCTCGTCGCGTCGTAGGCGTAACCGTTGGCAGCGCCCGTGTTCGTCTGGTCGCCGCGGGTCGACGTCGGGCTCCACGAGATCATCCCGAACGGCCGCACGGCGCCCGGATAGGTGTTGCCGCCGCCCGCCGAGCCGATCAGCGGGTCGACGTACCGGGTGTCGTCTCTCACCGCCGCACTCGCGGGAGTCGCCAGCGCGGCGGTGAGGACAGTGACCAGGAAGACCGGGAGCGCTCTCACGTCCCGGGACAGTAACCGGTTCTCAGTAAACGCAGGGTGGCCGGTAGCCGTCGATCTTCAGGCTCTGGAACTCCAGATCGTCCTTCGTGTTGCCGACGAACACCAGGCCACGGGCGTCGTCGAGGGCCTCGGCGAGCGGGTAGGACGGCTTGCCGAGCGCGGGCAGATATGTCCAGTCCTTTGTCTTGAAGCTGAAGAACCGCTTCACGAGCCTGCCGCCGGTGGACGGCACCTTGGTGACCCACTTGTCGCCGCCGCTCCAGAACGACGCGGGCCGCAGCTGGATGTAGAGGTCGCTGGTGGCGCGGTAGGTCATCGAGAAACCGGCCGAGTGGGACAGGTCGGCCTGGGCCTCGAACTTGTTGCCCAGCCACACGACCATGACCGCCCAGTCGTCCGCCAGGAACTTGATCTTCGCCGTGTGGTCGTGCCGCCCCTTGGGCACGAGGATGCTGCCGGTCGCGGGCTCCGTGGCACCTTCACCACTGGCGATCCACTGCTGGTACCGGTCGATGGACGGGGTGGCGCACTCGCGGCCGTGCGAGGCGTTGGCGACCGCTGTCGAGCCGAGGGTGAACAGCAGCGCGTACGCGATCACCGCGACGCGGCCGAACGTCGATTTCAGGCGCATCTCGCGGACCGTAGCGGAAATTGGTATAAACCATTTCCCTTCACGGTTGACACAGGTCTCACTTGGTTACCTGGACAGCGGATTGTGAGCGCTGCTCACGCCGGTCACAGTGAGCCCGTGCACCCCGCCAGATGCATCGCATTCATAGGTGTCGTAACGGTTTTCGCCCTCCAACTCACCACTCCGGCCACCGCCTCGACGGACTGCTCCCCCACCGTCGACGACCGGACGTTCGCCTCCGCCGCCCAGCTCCGCGCTCTCAACGCCACCGTCGCCGGGTTCGGCGTCCGCGCCACCGGCAGCCCGGCCCACAACCGCCTGATCTCCTGGCTCGAACGCCGGGTGGACCGGCTGCCGGGCGTGGCCGTGCGTTCCGAGCCGTTCGCGATCCAGCGCTGGAAGCCAGGTCCCGGTTTTCTGCTCTCGGGCGGCCTGGTGCCGGTCGCCGGCGCGATCCCCTACTCCGAGCCCGGTCTGCGTTCCGGCGAGCTCGTCCGCCTGCCCGCCGGCACGCCGATCACCGCCGCGAACGCCCGCGGCAAGATCGTCCTGCGCGACTTCCCCGCCCTCGACCGCGGCTACCTCGCCGAACCCCTGCTGGACGAGGACATGGTCGACGCGGGCAAGGCGGGCGCCGCCGGGGTCGTCGTCGCCTTCCCGTTCCCGCACGAGCAGGTGAAGGGCTACTGGGACCCGCACCTCGGCACCCACTACCGCGTGCCAGGCGTGTTCGTCGGCTCCGACGCGGCCGTGCACCTGGTCCCGGGCACGCGAACGACGATCGGTGTCCTGGCCGGGCGCGAACCGGCCGTCACCCGCTCACTGATCGCCACGCTCCCAGGCCTGAGCAGCGAACGGATCGTCCTCGACACCAACACCGACGGCGTGGGCTGGGTGCAGGAGAACGGCACCGTCGCACTGCTGGCACTGGCCGAGCACTTCGCCCGCCTGCCGTTGCGCTGCCGGCCGCGCACGATCGAGTTCGTCTTCGCGACCGGGCACCTGCACCGCCCGGCGGAGGGCAGCGAGTTCCGGGCCCGCGCGCTCGACGCCGAGTACGACTCGGGTTCCGTCGCGTTCGCGTTCGTGCTGGAACACCTCGGCACGCGGGAGTTCCTGCCGCTGAACGGTTCTCTGCGACCAACAGGCCTCGCCGAGCTGTCCGGCTGGTTCGCGGGCAGCCCGACGCTCACCCAGAGCGCGCTGACAGCACTGGCGGGGCGCGCGGTCGATCGCACGTTCGTCCTGCCCGGCAGCGACCTGCCGGTGCCAGGCCGGGTGCCGGCGCAGTGCTCGTTCGGCGGCATCGGCACGCACTTCCACTCGCACCTGATCCCGACGATGGCGATGATCTCCGGGCCGTGGACGCTCTGGGCGCCGTCGTTCGGCTCCCAGGCCGTGGATCACGAACGGATGCGGCGCCAGGTGCTGGCCGCGGGCGACGCGATCACGGCGCTGGCCCCGCTACCCCGGGACCAGATCGCCGGGCCGTACCTGGAGCAACGGCAGGCGCGTGCGGCCGGAGCACCCACCTGTTCGCACGACCTGCCGCCCGAATGGGCGCCTAGAGGCTGATGCGTGCCTGGACGGCGAGGTGGTCGGACGGGAACTGACCATCTCGCTGGAAGGTGTTGATCGCGGCGGCCTCGACGGTGGCGCCGCGAGTAAGGATCCAGTCGATGCGCGGGCCGTCCGGGACGAGCGGGCCGTAGCCGTGGAACGTCCCGTACGCCGGGGTGGTCCGCGGACCCGCGAGCCACGAGTCGGCCAGAACGGACGTCAGCGTGGCGTAGGCCGGTGAACCGGGGACGTCGTTGAAGTCGCCGGTGAGCACGACCGGCAGCGTCTGGGCCTGGAGCCGGTCGCGGACGAACTCGGCGCTGCGCAGCCGGGAGTTCGCCGACTCGTGGTCGAAGTGCGTGTTGACGGCCACGAACTGCTTGCCCGTCAGGCGGTCCGCGAACCGGACCCACGTGACCATGCGGATCACGTTGTTGCCCCACGACCGGGAGCCCACGACGTTCGGGGTGGCGGACAGCCAGTGGTGGTCGAACTCCAGCGGTTCGAGGCGGAGCGTGTCGAAGAAGATCGCCATGAACTCGTCGTGGCTGCCGCCCGCACGGCCCAGGCCGATCCAGTCGTAGTGGGCCGGCAGGTCGTGGGCGATGTCGAGCAGTTGGCCGTAGAGGCCCTCCTGCGTGCCGAGGACGGCTGGTAGCTCGTTGAGCAGCAACTGGGCCATGACCGGGCGCCGGACCGCCCACGAGTTCGGCTCGGCGGCCGAGGCGTACCGCAGGTTGAACGACATGACGCTCAAGGTCGACACCTCTCCGAGCATGGCACAGGCCCGCCTCTCGCGAGACGGGCCTGCGTACTACCTATGCGGGCGCATAGCCGGTCGGAGTGCTGGTGAAGCTGCCTCGGCCTTGCGTCCGGCTGCGCAACTTCGTGACATAGCCGAACATCTCCGCCAACGGCACACTCGCCGTCACCACCGTCGTGCCGGTCCTGGCCACCGAACCGAGGATCCTGCCCCGGCGCGAAGCCAGATCACCGAGCACGCCACCGAGGTACTCCTCCGGCACGGTGACCGTGACCTCGGCGATCGGTTCGAGCAACGTCATCGCGCCGGCCTTCAGCGCGTCACGCAGCCCGAGCCGTCCGGCCGTGCGGAACGCCATCTCCGACGAGTCCTTGACGTGCGTGGACCCGTCGACCAGCGTCACCCGCACACCGGTGACCGGGTGCCCGAGCGGCCCTTCGGCCAGCGCGTCCCGGCAGCCCTGTTCGACCGCGCGGACGAACTCCTGCGGCACGCGCCCGCCGGTGACGGCCGAGCGGAACTCGAAACCGGTCTCCAGCGGCTCGGTGTCGAGCACGATGTGAGCGAACTGCCCCTGTCCTCCGTCCTGCTTCACGTGCCGGTGGACGAACCCCGTGACACCGCTGGCAACGGTCTCGCGGTACGAGACGCGCGGGCGTCCCATGGTGATCTCGATGCGGTGCAGCGTGCGCGCCTTCTCCACCGAGACCTCCAGATGCAGCTCGCCCTGGCCGGACAACACCGTCTGGCCGGTCTCCGGGTCCGTCCCGAACCGCAGGGACGGGTCCTCGTCGACCAGGTGCGCCAGCGCCTCGGTCAGCTTGGCGTTGTCCGCGCTGGTCCGCGTTTCCACCGCCACCGAGACCACAGGATCGGCCGACACCGCGGGTTCGAGCAGCAGCGGAGCCGTTGGCGCGCAAAGGGTCGTGCCTGTGCGCGCCGACTTCAGCCCCACCAGCGCGACGATGTCACCCGCGACGGCCTGGTCGACCGGCGTGTGCCGATCGGCCTGGACGCGCAGGATCCGCCCGATGCGCTCGCTGCGGCCGCCCACCTGGATCGTCTCTCCCTTGTGGAGGGTGCCCGAGTAGACGCGCACGTACGCCAGCCGTCCGGTGGCGGTGGCGTTCACCTTGAACACCAACGCCGCGAACGGCGCGTCCGGGTCCGGCTGCCGTTCCTGGCCGTCGACGCCGCGCACCGGCGGAACGTCCACAGGGGACGGCAGGTACGCGATCACCGCGTCCAGCAGCGGTTCGATGCCGCGGTTGCGGTACGCCGAGCCGCACAGCACGACGGTGGCCTGACCTCGCCGGGTCAGTTCCCGCAGTGCTTCGACGAGCGTCTGATCAGAAAGACCTCCTGCGAAGAACTCCTCCAACGCCTCGGGACGCAGTTCCGCCACCGCCTCCTCCAGGAGACGACGACGTCGTTGCGCCTCGGCCAGCAGCGTGTCCGGCACGGGCCCTTCGGTCATGCCGTCGTCCCAGGTCAGCGCACGCATGCGCACCAGGTCGACGACACCGCGGAACCCGTCCTCCACGCCGATCGGCAGTTGCACGACGAGCGGCACGGTGTGCAGCCGCATGCGGATCGACTCCACGACGGCGTCGAGATCGGCGCCCGCCCGGTCGAGCTTGTTGACGAACGCGATCCGCGGCACGCCGTAGCGATCAGCCTGCCGCCACACCGATTCGCTCTGCGGCTCGACGCCGGCGACGCCGTCGAACACCGCGACGGCCCCGTCCAGCACGCGCAGGGATCGTTCGACCTCGTCAGCGAAGTCGACGTGGCCTGGCGTGTCGATGAGGTTGATGCGGTGTCCGTCCCACGTGCAGGTCACGGCCGCGGCGAAGATCGTGATGCCGCGGTCGCGTTCTTGCGGGTCGAAGTCGGTGACGGTGGTGCCGTCGTGGACCTCACCGCGCTTGTAGGTGCTGCCCGTCGCGAACAGGACGCGCTCGGTGAGCGTGGTCTTGCCGGCGTCGACGTGGGCGAGGATGCCGAGGTTGCGGACAGCGTTCAACGTGATCGTGCGCATGGCTGTGTGCCTTTGGTGTCAAGGACTTACGGGGTCAGCGCGATGACCCGACGAACGCCGCGGAGGGGTTCGTCAGACACTCCGGTACCCGGCGCGCAGCGGGCAGCCGGGGTGCGGAGACACGAGGATCACGTCGAAACGGGACGGGAGCACGGCGGTGGTGCGCATGGCCGGTCCCCTCTCGCTCGGTAGCTCGTTGATGATCGTGGAGTGTAGACAGATCGGCACTCTCACGACAGCGGTTTACCCACTCCAACATTCGCCCACAGCGGACTGTTCCCCGGAACACCAGCTCAACGCCCCTCGTTCAACGACCATGCGCCTCTGTTTGCTCGGCGACTCGATCGCCGCGGGAGTGGGCAGCACGCGCCGGGAGGACACGCTCGGCCCGTTGCTCGCCGAACGCCTTCGGGCGAAGGGACACCAGGTCGACCTCAGCGTGCACGCCTTCGCGGGCGCCCGCTCGGCCGACCTGCGCGCCCAGGTTCGAGCCACGGGCAAGACCGACATCGCGGTCGTGGTGATCGGCGCGAACGACCTGACCCGGTTCGTCCCGGCGCACGTCGGCGCGCAGCAACTGCACGACGCGGTCGCGGACCTGCGGCGGACGGGCGCCGGAGTCGTCGTGAGCACCGCACCCGACCTGAGCGTCGTCGCACACGTGCCGCCCGCGCTGCGCGACGTCGTGTCGGCTGTGAGCCGCGACTACGCCCAGGTGCAGCAGCAGGCCGTCATCCGGGCCGGTGGCGTGGTCGCCCACGTCGAGCAGGCGGTGACGTCCCTGTTCGCCGCGGATCCCTCGCTCTTCGCGGCCGATCGCTTCCACCCGTCGGCCCTCGGCTACCGCGCGATCGCCGCGGCTCTCGCACCCGCGGTCGAGGCGGTCGCCGCGGAACTTCACGCCTGAACTTCACGCCTGACCGATTGCGATCAACGCCGTGGCGTCGTACTGTCCCGACTAAGTTCAAGCATTGAACGAATGAGGTGGATGATGAGCGCGCCCACTCCGGCGGACAAGTTCTCCTTCGGTCTGTGGACCGTGGGCTGGCAGGGTCGTGACCCCTTCGGCGAGGCCACGCGGCCCGAACTGGACGTGGTCGAGGCGGTGCACCGGCTCGCCGAACTCGGCGCGTACGGGCTGACGTTCCACGACGACGACCTGTTCGGGTTCGAGGCGACCAACCGCGACCAGCAGATCAGCCGGCTGCAGGGCGCGCTCGCCGAAACCGGGCTCGTCATCCCGATGGTGACGACGAACCTGTTCAGCCACCCGGTGTTCAAGGACGGCGGCTTCACCAGCAACGACCGCGGCGTGCGGCGGTTCGCGCTGCAGAAGGTGCTGCGCAACGTCGAACTCGCGGCGGAGCTCGGCGCCAAGACGTTCGTGCTCTGGGGCGGGCGTGAGGGCTCCGAGTACGACGTGGCCAAGGACGTGCGGGCGGCGCTCGAGCGGTACCGCGAGGCCATGAACCTGCTGACGCAGTTCGTCACCGACCGGGGCTACGACATCCGGTTCGCGATCGAGCCGAAGCCGAACGAGCCGCGCGGCGACATCCTGCTGCCGACGGTCGGGCACGCGCTCGCGTTCATCACGTCGCTCGACAAGCCGGAACTGGTCGGCGTGAATCCCGAGGTCGGGCACGAGCAGATGGCCGGGCTCAACTTCGTGCACGGCATCGCGCAGGCGCTGTGGCACGGCAAGCTGTTCCACATCGACCTCAACGGGCAGCGCAGCATCAAGTACGACCAGGACCTGGTGTTCGGGCACGGCGACCTGATGAACGCGTTCGCGCTGGTGGACCTGCTGGAGACGGCCGGCTACGACGGCCCGCGGCACTTCGACTACAAGCCGTCGCGGACCGAGGACATCAAGGGCGTCTGGGACTCGGCCAAGGCGAACATGGCCACCTACCTGCTGCTCCGCGACCGCGCCGCGGCCTTCCGGGCGGACCCGGAGGTGCAGGAGGCGCTCGCGACGGCGGGCGTCGCCGAGCTGTCGCAGCCCACGCTGAACGCCGGCGAGTCCTACGATGACCTGATCAAGGACACCGGATTCGACCCCGATCAGGCGGGCGAGCGGGGCTACGGCTTCGTGCAGCTCAACCAGCTCGCCATCGAGCACCTCACGGGAGCACGCTGACATGACGCTCGTCGCCGGCATCGATTCGTCCACGCAGTCGTGCAAGGTCGTGGTGCGCGACGCGGAGACCGGCAGGCTCGTCCGGGAGGGCCGCGCGGCTCACCCGGACGGCACCGAGGTCCACCCGTCGCACTGGTGGACGGCGCTGCAGTCGGCGCTGTCCGACGCCGGCGGGCTGGACGACGTGTCGGCGGTGAGCGTCGCCGGTCAGCAGCACGGCATGGTCTGCCTCGACGAGGACGGCGAGGTCGTGCGCGAGGCGCTGCTGTGGAACGACACCCGTTCCGCGGCGGCCGCTGCTGCTCTCACGGACGAGCTGGGCGCGGCGGAGTGGGCGGCGCGGATCGGCCTCGTACCGGTCGCGTCGTTCACGATCACGAAGCTGCGCTGGCTCGCCCAGCACGAACCGGCCAACGCCAAGCGCACCGCCGCCGTCTGCCTGCCGCACGACTGGCTGACGTGGCGGCTGCGCGGCACCGGTGATCTGGCCGACCTGGTGACGGACCGCTCGGACGCGTCCGGCACCGGCTACTTCGACTCGGTGACGAACGCGTACGTGCCGGATCTGGTCTCGCTGGCGCTGGGGCGCTCCGACGTGCTGCTCCCCCGAGTCCTGGGACCGGCCGAGTTCGTGGACGGCCCGGTGCGGCTCGGCGCGGGCGCCGGGGACAACGCGGCGGCCATGCTCGGTGTGGGCGGCGGCGCGGACGTCGTGGTGTCGCTCGGCACGTCCGGTGTGGTGACCGCGACGAGCGACGTCCGGGCGCAGGACGCGTCCGGGATCGTGGCCGGGTTCGCCGACGCCACGGGCCGGTACCTGCCGCTGGCGTGCACCTTGAACGCCGCCCGCGTGCTGGACGCGACCGCCCGGATGCTGGGCGTCGACCTCACGAGGCTCAGCGAACTGGCTCTGTCCGCGAAGCCGGGTGCGGACGGCGTGGTGATGGTTCCGTACCTGGAGGGTGAGCGGACCCCGAACCTGCCGGACGCGACGGGTGCGCTGCACGGTCTGACGCTCGCCAACGCGACGCCCGCGAACATCGCGCGTGCGGCCGTGGAAGGCATGCTGTGCGGTCTCGCCGTGGGACTCGACGCACTCGCTGAGCAAGGTGCGGACGTCACGGGCGTGCGGCTCGTCGGAGGAGCGGCGGTTTCTCCGGCGGTGCGGGAGATCGCGCCGGTGGTGTTCGGGGTACCGGTGACGGTGCCCGCGCCTGGCGAATACGTCGCCGACGGCGCCGCGAGGCAGGCCGCGTGGACGCTCACGGGCGGTGCGACGCCGCCGGAGTGGACGCTGGCGGAGAGCACCCGCTACGAGGCGGAGGCGGTGCCGGAGATCCGGGCGCGGTACGGAGAAGCGGCGCAGCGATACTTGAGTCGATGACCACCGTCGACCACCTCCGCCAGGTCCGCCTCGGCAACCTGCGGACGGTGCTGCTCGCGCTCGTCGACCGCCCCGGCTCGCGGGCCGACCTCGCGGCCCGCACCGGCCTCACCAAGGCGACGCTGTCCAACCTCACCGAACCGTTGCTGGCCAACGGGATCCTCGTCGAGGAGCCGGCCACGCTCGCCGGCATGGGCAGGCCGTCCAAGCCGTTGCGCTTCCACCCGGACGGGCCGGTCGCGGTGGGCGCGGAGATCAACGTCAGCCACCTCGCCGTCGAGACCATCGGACTCGACGGCGAGACGCTCGAGCGCCGTCTCGTGCCCGCCGACATGCGCAGGGCCACGGCGGACGAGGTGCTCGGCAGGATCGCCGAACTGATCCGCGAGGTCACCGGGCCGCGCCCGCTCCTCGGTGCGGGCCTGGCGATACCGGGTGTCGTGCACGACGGAGTCGTCATCAGGACGCCCAACCTGCCGAACCTCGTCGGCGTGCGGCTGGCCGAGGCGTTGAGCAGGCGAACGGACCTCGACGTCCTGCTCGACAACGAGGCCAACCTCGCCGCGCTCGCCCACCTGTGGCCGCGGCACCTCGCGGGCGAGGACTTCGTGCACGTGACCGCGGACGTCGGCATCGGCGCGGGCGTCGTGCTGAACGGCGAGGTCTACCGCGGGGTCAGCGGGTTCGCGGGCGAACTCGGGCACGTCGTGATCGAACGCAACGGCGTCCTCTGCACGTGCGGCAGCCGCGGTTGCGTGGAGCGGTACGCGGGACTGGACGTCATCCTGCGCGAGGCCGGACGGCGACGCCTCGACTCGTTGCGCAAGGCACTCGACGCGGGCGATCCCAAGGCGCTGGAGGCCGTGCGGAACGCCGGTGAGGCGCTCGGGGTCGGGCTCGGCACCCTGATGAACCTCTTCGACGTCCCGACGGTCGTGCTCGGCGGCAGCTATGCCGTGCTGTACGACCATCTGCGCGAGGCCGTCCAGTCCGAAATGGACAGCAGGGTGCTCGCGGGCGGCGAACGGCACACCAGGCTGATCGCGTCACCCCTGGGCGAGTTCGCGGTCGTGCGGGGCGCGGCGGGACTGGTCACGAGGCGCGCGGTGCAGCAGCCCGAGCGGCTCTTCGCCTAGCCAGCACACCGAGCACCACGGCGGCGAGGCCCACCACCAGCGACACGTAGCCGCCAACGATGCCGTAGCCGGTGCCGGGGCCGCCCTTCGCCATCAGCACGACCACGACGCCGAGCACCACCGCCACCCCACCGGCGATCACCGCGACCGAGCCGCTCCGGCCTCGCCTCAAGGCCAGCACGCCCATCACCACGCCGAACACTCCGGCAGCGGCGCCGATCAGCGACCACGTGCGTCCGGCGGTCATCTCGTAAGCAGCTGAGAGCAACATGGCCCCAGCCTGTCCCGCGAAGCGCGAACGGTCGTCGTGCGTGCGCAGACAGCGACTACCGCGGGCGCGGTAGTCCGGAAGTCATCCCAGCGCAGGATCTACCAGCCCGAACACCGGATTAGGGTGCAGGCATGAGCAGGCGCTGGCTGGACTGGGCGATCGCCGCCGGGGTCGCCGCGAGCCTGGTGGTGGCCGGGCACCCCGCCACCGGGCCGGGCTACGCGTTGCTGGCCGCGAGCGGACTGGCGCTCGTGGCGCGCAGGACGGCCCCGATCGCCGTGCTCGCCGCGACCGGGCTCCTCGCGCTGGGCTACCAGGCGACCGGCGCCGACGTGCCGGTGATCGCGTTCCTGTTCGCCGTGTACTCGACGATGCGGGCGGGCCATCGCGTCGTGACGCTCGCCGGTTCCGTGCTGATGCTCGCCACGCTCCCCCTCGCGGCGCTCCTGTCGCCCCGCGATCTCACGGCGTACGAGGCGTTCGGGCAGACCAGGGACGTCCTGCAGATCGCGTGGCTGATCGCCGCCGCGGCCGCCGGTGAGGCGCTCAGGCAGGCCGAACGCAGAGCCGACGAGGCCGAACGCACCCGCGAGGAGACGGCGCGCAGGCGGGCCGGCGAGGAACGCCTGCACATCGCGCGCGAGCTGCACGACTCCCTGACCCACCAGATCTCCGTGATCAAGCTGCAGGCCGAGGTCGCCGTCCACCTCGCCCGCAAACGCGGCGAGGAGGTGCCCGAGCCGCTCCTGGTGATCCGCGACGCCGGCCGCGAAGCCGCGCGGGAACTCCGAGCCACCCTGGAAGCGCTCAGGGACGACGACAAGAACCCGCCGCACGGCATGGACGACGTGCCCGCACTCGTCGAACGCGCGAGGTCGAACGGCCTGGACGCCCGGCTCACGATCGAAGGCAGCCACAGCGACGTCCCCGCCGCGGTCGACCGGACGGCGTACCGGATCGTGCAGGAGTCGCTGACGAACATCGCCCGCCACGCCGTCGCGGCGACCGCACAGGTCCACATCGACTACCGGCCGGACGCGGTGATCATCAAGGTGGACGACGACGGCACGGCGACGCCCGGGAACACGGGGCCCGGCGTCGGGCTTCTCGGCATGCGCGAACGGGTCACGGCGCTCGGCGGTCACCTCCGCGCCGCGCCGCGAAGTGAGGGCGGTTTCAGCGTGCAGGCCGAACTTCCCGTGGTGCAGCCATGATCCGCGTCCTGCTGGTGGACGACCAGCCGTTGATCCGCAGCGGTTTCCGCGCGCTGCTGGAGGCCGAGGACGACATCGAGGTCGTCGCCGAGGCCGCGAACGGCGAGCAGGCGTTGGACCAGGTCCGCAGGCACCTCCCGGACATCGCCCTGATCGACGTCCAGATGCCCGTCGTGGACGGCATCGAGGCGACCAGGCGAATCGCCGCCGACCCGGCTCTCGCAGGCACGCACATCGTGATCCTCACCAACTACGGCCTGGACGAGTACGTCTTCCACGCGCTGAAGGCGGGCGCGGCCGGGTTCCTCGTCAAGGACGTGCAGCCGGAGGACTTCCTGCACGCCGTCCGGGTCGCGGCCCGCGGTGACGCGCTGCTCGCCCCGTCGATCACCCGCCGGCTGATCGACCGGTACGTGAGCCAGCCACCGCACCGGAACCAGAGCCTCGCCCACCTGACCAACCGCGAACGCGAGGCCGTCACCCTGGTCGCGCGCGGCCTGTCCAACGACGAGATCGCCGCGGCCATGGTGATCAGCCCGCTCACCGCGAAGACCCACGTCAACCGGGCGATGATGAAGCTGCACGCCCGTGACCGGGCGCAGTTGGTGGTGATCGCCTACGAGTCGGGCCTGGTCGTCCCGCAGGCCTCGGAACGCGGATAGCCCTCGGCGCAGATCCGCGCCTCGGCGTCCTCAGTGGACAGTGACCAGCGGATGATCCGCGAGTCGTTCGCGCCGGACACCAGTTCGTCCTCCCGCGTGAACGCGACTGCCTGCACCGGACCGGTGTGCCCGGTCAGCGTTGTGCCGGCCCGAGTGGCGAGGTTCCAGACGACGACCGAGTCGTCCTCTCCCCCGGACGCCAGCGCCTCACCGGACGGGCTGAACGCCAGCGCCACCACGGCGGCGGAGTGGCCGGTCAGCGTCATCAGCTCCGCACCCGTGGCCACGTCCCAGACCTTCACCGTCCGGTTGGCGCCCGCCGTCGCGAACCGCGTGCCGTCCGGGCTGACCGCGACGTCCCGCACGTCGCCCTGACCGGTGCTGACCCGCCGTTCCAGCTTGTCGCTCGCGAGGTCCCACAGCATCGCGCCACCCGCCGGATCGGTGGAGATCAGCAGGCGGCCGTCCGGGGTGAACTCGACGGCGCTCGCGATGTAAGGGCCGCCGGAGAACGTGCCCTGCACCAGGTCCGGCAGGCTCCAGCGGAACCGGCCGAGCGACGCCGTCACGATCCCGCGCCCGTCCGGCTGGTAGGCGATGTCGGTCGACGCGCCCAACCCGCTGTAGGACAACGACGACAGCCGCTCGCGCCGGGCGACGTCCCAGAGCGAGATCGTGTGGTCGCGGGTCAGCGCGGCCAGCCGGGAGCCGTCCGGGCTGAACGCCACCGACTCCACCCGGTCGGAATGACCGTCCAAAGTGGCCACCGCGGCACCGTCGAGATCCCACAGCCGCACGGTTCCGTCGTCCCCCGCGGACGCGACCGTCCCGCCGGACACGTCGATGTCGTTGATGCCGTCGGCGTGACCGGTGAACGGCGGCACGGCGTCCTCGCGCACCGCCACGATCCGGCCGTAGCCTCCGGAGACCAGCAGCGTGCCATCACGGCCGAGCGCGATCGCCCTGGACTCGGTGCGGCCGCGATCGCGGTAGGTCGTGATGGGGCGGCCGGTGCGGATGTCCCAGATGGTGATGAGGCCGTCCTCGTCCGCCACCGCCATCCGGCCGCCCACCGGCCCGGACGCCTCCCACGCGTAGGCGCCCTGCTTCGGCAGTTCGGACAACAAGTTCCCGTTGACGTCCCAGAACTTGACGCCGTCGCGCAGGGTCGCGGTGACGATCGCCGCGCCGTCGAAGCCGACGTTGTTGACCTCCAGGGACGGGATCTCGCCGACGCGCGCCCCGGAAGCCACGTCCCACACCAGCGGACGCTCCTTGCCGTTCGCGGTGACCAGCAGCGAGCCGTCCGGGCTGAACGCCAGCGCGTTCACCTCGTTCCCGTGGCCCTGGAAGGTCCGGCTGGTCTTCGCCGCCACGTCCCACACCTCGACGGCACCACCGGCGACGCCGACCGCGAACGACGTGCCGGCCGGGTGGAACGCGAGTCCGGTGGTGATCACGTCGAACTGGTGGGAGAACACGGCCGTGCCGCTCGCCAGCTCCCAGACCACGACGTCGCCGGGGCTTCCGCCCAGCGCGGGCAGCGACGCGTTCGAGGCGAGGAACCTGTCGTCCGCGCTGAACTCGGCCTGCCTGGCGTAGCCGCCGTCGGTGAACCCGTTGTGGTCCGCGAGCAGGAGCTTGCGGGACCGGGTCCGCGGGTCCCACAGCGTGACGTGACCGTCCCGGTCGGCCGTGGCGATCACGTCGCCCTTGTGCGACACGCTCACGTCGAGCACGGGTGGGCCGTCCGCGTTCAGCTCGATGCGGCGACGCGGTGCGGAGGCGGCGCTCAGCAGCGCGCCTCGGGTGTCGTCGTCCTCGTGCAACCGGTAGGCCGACACGGCGAGCTGTCCGGCGAGGTCGGGCGCCGTGTCGACGAGGCCACGAGCGGACAGCGCGATCTGGTGCGCCTGCTCGATCCGTTGCTGGAGCTGGGCTTCCCGCGACTGCCACCACGCGACGCCGCCCCCGCCCGCGGCCAGCAGGAGCAGCACACCCATGATCGAGACGAGCCTGGTCAGCAGCCGGTTTCGGCGCTTCACGGTGACCTGCTCGGCCTGGTCGTGCTCGCGACTGGCCGCAAGGAACGCCTCCTCGGCCGCGTTGAGCTCGCCGGGGTGGTCCTGCGCCCAGGCCGACGCGGTGACGAGCTGCGTGCCCCGGTAGAGCGCGCCGTCGTCCTGGTCCAGCTCGCTCCACGTGTGGGCGGCGGCGGTCAGCCTGCGGTGGACCAGCAGCGTCGAGCGGTCGTCGGACAGCCAGCGCTGCAACCGGGGCCACGCGCGGATCAGCGCTTCGTGCGCGATCTCGACGGTGTCCTCGTCCACCACGATCAACCGCTCGGTGACCAGGCGGCCGAGCACGCCGTCGATCACCTCGGGCTCGGCGATGCCGTCGAGTTCGGCACGGCGGATCGGCCTGCGGGTGTCCTCGGTGCCGTCGCCGAACGCGGTGAGCCGCACCAGGATCCGGCGCATGGCCTGTCGTTCGGCGTCGGCCAGGTCGTCGTGGGCGCGTTCGGCGGTCTGCGCGATCGCCCCGCGCACCCCGCCACCGGCCCGGTACGCGGCCAGCGTCAGTTCGGTGCCGGAGCGTTGCCACGTCTCGACGAGCGCGTGCGACAGCAACGGAAGCGCGCCCGGTTCGGCGTCCACGTCGGCCAGAACGGTCGCGAGCAGGTCGGCGGCGACGGACAGCCCGCTCATCGTGGCCGGGCGCAGCACGATGTCCCGCAGGTCGGCGCCCGACGGCGGTCCGACCAGCACGGTCGCCTCGTCCGCGAGCGCCTGCACCAGGCTGGGGTGCTGCGTGACGTGGGCGAGGAAGTCCGCCCGGACGCCGAGCGCCACGCGGGTGCGGCGATGCGGTCCCTGGGCGGCGTCGAGCAGCACGCCGATGAACTGTGAGCGTTCACCTTCGTTGGTGCACAACGTGAACAGCTCTTCCAGCTGATCGACCACGAGCAGCACGCGGACGTCGTCCGGGCCGTTCGCGAGCGCGTTGCGGACCTCGACGTCGAACGCCGCCGGATCGGTGCCGAGGTCGGGCCGCTTGCCGGTGAACGACGCGAGTGCGTTGGTGAGCGCTGCCATCGGGTGCGCGGTCGGAGTGATGACGATCGGCCGCCAGGACGCGTCGAGCCCACCGACGACCCCGGCGCGCAACAACGACGACTTGCCGCTGCCGGACGCGCCGAACACCCCGACGACGGGATGGCGGTCGATCCGGCGGGTGACCAGGTCGATGAGGTGATCGCGGCCGAAGAACCACGGGTGGTGCTCCGGCTGGTACGCCATCAGGCCGCGGTACGGGCAGTCCCCGCGGGCGGTCTTCGGCGGCGCGGGTTCGTGCAGCGGCGCGCCCTGCAGCATCGTCTCGTGCAGGCCGCGCAGTTCGGGGCCGGGTTCGATGCCCAGGTCGCTCACGAGCCGTTCGCGTGCCCGCCGGAACACCTCCAGTGCCTCCGCCTGGCGGGACGCGCCGTACAGGGCGGTCATCAGCTTGGCGTGCAACGGTTCCCGGTACGGATTGGCCTGCGCCAGCTCGGCCAGGCCGCCGATCACCTCGGCGTGCCGGCCCAGCGCCAGTTCCGCCCCGGCACGCGCTTCCGCCGCGCGCAGCCGGGCCTCGTCCAGCCGCGCGGCGAACTGGCCGGGCAGGTCCGGGTAGGCCGGGCCGCGCCACAGGCCGAGCGCCTCGGTGAGCAGATCGGCCGCCTTGGCGGGGTCGCCGTCCGCGAGCGCCCGTTCGCCGTCCTCGGTCAGCTGGTCGAACAGGTCCGCGTCGAGCTCGCCGGGTTCGATGCTCAGCTCGTACCCGGCCGGTTCGCGGGTGATCCGGTCGGCGAGGCCCAACGCGCGCTTGAGCTGGTAGACGTACAACCGGACGTTCTCCTGCGCGGAGGCGGGCGGGACCTCCCAGAGCACCTCGATCAACCGTTGCGGGGACACGGGTGTGTTGGCGTGCCGCACCAGCATCGCGAGCAGGATCCGCTGCTTCGCCGACCGCAACGGCGTCTCCTCCTCGCCTGCCGCGACGACGATCGGACCGAGCACCCGGAACCGCACGCACCCTCCCCCGATGATCGGCGGAACGGTAACAACGACCTGGCGTTATACGCAGCCGATACGGAGAAATACGGTCCTTTCCCGACTGTTCCGGGATGTGCCGACCATCCATGTCTCCCTGTCGCTGCGCAGCACGTTGCTGGCCGACCGGATCTCGTCCCGCCTCACCGCCGCCCCGTGGGCTGTCCCAGGCACTCCCGCCGACGTGATCGTCACCGACGCCGCTGCCGCCGCCGGGCCCCGCACGGTCGCGGTGCTGTCGTCGTTCGACGCCGTGGAAGGCCTGGTGCGGCTGGGCGTGACCGGGCTCGTGCTCGCCGACGACCCTCCGGAGGACATCGTGCGGGCCGTGCACGACGTGCACCGGTTCGGCGGCTGGGTGTCGCCGCGACTGGTGTCGTCGTTGCTGCCCGGTCCCCCGCCGGCGTCGCTGACGGTCCGCGAGCGAGAGACGTTGCGGCTGGTCGCCGAGGGGCGGGAGAACGCGGAGATCGCCGCGGCCATGTTCATCACCGTGAGCGCGGTGAAGTACCACGTGTCGAACCTGCTGAGGAAGTTCGGCTGCCGCGACCGCACACAACTGGTCTCGCGACTAGGGCGCCCGCTGGCGGTGCGTTCCTAGCGTGCTGGGCATGAGAATCCTCGTTGCCGCCCTGATCTCGTTCGGGGTTCTGATAGGAGTCGTCAGCCCCGCTCAGGCGGCACTGCCGTCGTGGCCGAACGTCAAGGAAGGCCAGAACGGCGCGACCGTGCTGACCGCCCAGCACCTGCTGCGCCACCGCGGTTACAACATCGACGCCGACGGCGACTTCGGCCCGGCCACCGAAGCGGCGGTCAAGCAGTTCCAGACCGCCAACGGACTGTCGTCAGACGGCCAGATCGGCCCGAACACCTGGCCGAAGCTGATCGTCAGCGTCCAGCAGGGCAACAACAGCAACGCCGTCCGCGCCGCCCAGGTGCAGCTCAACCGCTACGGCTACGGCCTGGACGAGGACGGCGACTTCGGCGGCGGCACGCGCAGCGCGGCCGTGGCGTTCCAGAGCTCGAAGGGCCTGTCCGCGGACGGCGTCGTCGGCCCGAACACCTGGCAGACCCTGGTCGGCGGGTCGGGCTCCGGCGGCGGTGGCGGCGGCACCTACAGCCTGCCGCTGGCCAAGAGCGCCCTGCCGCGCAGCGAGTACGACGACCCGCACCACGACTACCCCGCCATCGACCTGCCGGTGAACAGCAAGCCGGCGTACGCGATGGTCACCGGCACCGCGTACCGCATCAACGAGCCCAGCGGCTGTGGCAACGGCCTGCGGATCGTCAAGAGCGGCGTCGACTACATCTACTGCCACTTCTCGTCGTGGTCGGTCTCGAACGGCACCGCCGTCAAGGCAGGTGACCGCGTCGGCACGACCGGCAACACCGGCAACTCGACGGGCCCGCACCTGCACATCGCGATCAAGATCAGCGGAACGTCCTACTGCCCGCAGAACTTCCTGCTCGCGCTGTACGACGGGCGGACGCCGCCGGCGCCGTCGTCGCTGCCCCGCACGGGCTGCTTCTACTGACGGACGACGGGTCTGGATCGCCGAGGCTCTCGGCGATCCAGACCCTGGATCTCCGCATCCCGCAGGAGCCGGCCACTCGCGTCGCAGGCCCGGACTCGCACGATCGTGATCCTGTGCGGAATGCGGCAGAGGTAGGTCTCGCCGTACAACTCGGCCGTGAAGACCTGTCCGCCGACCAGGAACTCGAGGACGGCGATCTCAGGGGCGACCCGCCCCACCTCGGTCGTGGAGATCACCTGCGACTGAGGCTCGACGGTGCACACGACGAGCTGGCTGTCGGTGACGCCCACCTCCAGAACGCTGCCGTGCAACCGTTGCAGGGTGTTGAGCCGGAATCCCGGTGGCCGCCGGCAACCGTCGTCCGCGAGAAGGCGCATCGACTCGACCGACAGCGGTACCGGCGCTCCGGGAATGGCGATGACGCCCGTCGTGTCGTGGGCAAGAGCCAGCGCGGTGGCGACCGCGAGCGCTCCCAGCACGTACCGCGTGACTCCCCCGAATCGTCAGTCCAGGCAGGCGATGTTCGCCGGCGGACGACTTTCGCGCCTAGAGACGCGCGACTTCCGACGTGGCGAGCAGGAACGCCCCGACGGCGAAGTTCGACGTGTCGTTGGCGCGCACGGGTTGGTGGTCGGACGGCTGCTGCCCCACGCCCTGCACGTACCCGAGCCGGCCGCTGGACTGCAGGGCGAGCCTGGTCAGGCCGTCCCAGCCCTTCGTCACGACCGGGCGGTAGGTGGTGGCGTTGAGGAGCCCCGACCGCACGCCCCACGCGAGGCCGTAGGTGAAGAACGCCGTGCCGCTCGTCTCCGGACCCGGATAGTTGTTGGGGTCGCCCAGGTTGACGTTCCAGAACCCGTCCGAGCGTTGCACCTGCGCGAGCCTGGCGGCCATCTGCCGGAAGTCCGCCTCGTAGCCCGCGCGGTAGGGCGACTGCTGCGGGAGCACCTGCAGGACCTTGGCGAGTGCCGCGATCGCCCAGCCGTTGCCGCGCGACCAGTAGATGTTCTTGTTGACGAACTTGCTGTCCCGCCACCACAGCCCGTTGTTCCACAGCCGCTGCCGGGTGTACCGGTAGAGCCGGTCGCCGTAGTCCATCTTCCCGAGCCGGGCGAAGAGCGGCAGCGCCATGTGCAGCGCGTCGACCCACCACCAGTAGTCGGTCCTGCCGGTCGCGATCGTCGCGTCGATCTCCCGGACGACGGCCGCCCTGCGCCGCGGTTCCGGGGTGTCCTCGTACAGGTCGAGGTAGGCCTGCCCCGCCGCCTGGTGGTCGGCGAAGTGCGGGTTGCTCGACGAGCTCTTGAGCCCGAAGTTGTGCCGGTTCGCCCAGCCCAGCGCGTAGTCGCGGTACTTGGTGTCATTCGTGGCCCGGTACAGCGCCATGACACCGCTGTGCAGGGTCGCGTCCTGCCAGTCGTTGCCGCCGACGGCCTGCGTGCGGATCCAGTAGTCCGCGGCCAGCCGCCCGGAGTCGAGCGGTCCGGCCGCTGCCAGCGCGGTGCCGGGACCGATGAGTGGCAGGGCTGATGCCCCGAGCAGGAACGAACGCCGCCTCACCATCAGGTTTTCTCCAACCTGTGACATGGGCGGCGTCATCGCCCATTAGAGCGGGCGGTCACCCCGCGAGGCCAGGGTTTCGCGAGATCCCGGTACGCGGTGAGCGACCACACAGCCCGTTCCGGAAACACTGCGGGCTTCAGGTCCGTTATACGTGTTGGGCGGTGCGATCCGTGTCCCCCGGGCCTCACCTCAACGCCTTCGCGGAAGACCGTTCGGCTGGTACCGCGCAGAGCCACTCGCCGAGAGGCGACCGATCGCACCGGCCTCACCAGACTCGTCCTCAAGCCGTCCCTCTCCCCGACAGACGTCTTGAGGGCGTCCGGTCGGCGCGGAGCTCTCCTGCCGCGCCGACCACCCGTTTTCTTCTTGCCCCGGAAGGTTTTCCGCGCTTCCGCCGGTGACCGGCCACACAGGTCCCCCTGGAACACAACGGATCCCCGCGCCGTTGTACGGGGTGGTCGGTGCGGAACGAGTCCCCGGGCCCCAACACAAACGCCCTCGCGGCATACCGTTCGGCTGGAACCGCGTCGTGCCCACCGCCGAGAGGCGACCGCCGCACCGACCACGAACTCGACCCTCAAGCCGGACCCCCCAGACGGCTTGAGGATCTTCCTCCTCACCGGGATTCCCCTGCACAGCAGGGAATTGGATGTCAACCGACCGGTGAGCGAGCACACAGCACGCCGGGAACACAACAGAACCCCGCACCGTTGAACGAGATGGTCGGTGCGGAACGAGTCCCCGGACCCCAACACAAACGCCCTCGCGGCATACCGTTCGGCTGGAACCGCGTCGTGCCCACCGCCGAGAGGCGACCGCCGCACCGACCACAAGCTCGACCCTCAAGCCGGACCCCCCAGACGGCTTGAGGGTCTTCCTCTTCGCCGGGATTCCCTTGCGCAGCTGGGAATTAGATGTCAACCGACCGGTGAGCGAGCACACAGCACGCCGGGAACACAACAGAACCCCGCACCGTTGAACGAGATGGTCGGTGCGGAACGAGTCCCCGG
>NZ_JBIVPX010000002.1:0-322568 GCF_044754905.1 Lentzea sp. NPDC092896 | reverse complement strand
CGGGCCCCAACACAAACGCCTTCGCGGCATACCGTTCGGCTGGAACCGCGTCGTGCCCACCGCCGAGAGGCGACCGCCGCACCGACCACAGGCTCGGCCCTCAAGCTGTACACCCCCAGACAGCTTGAGGGTCTTCCTCCTCACCGGGATTCCCTTGCACCACCGAGAATCCCTCACCGGACGCGCTCGATCCCTTGCGAAGCCAGGAACTCAGCACTCCGAGCGGTGAGCGAGCACACAGATCACCAGGAAACACAACGGAACCCCGCACCGTTGTACGAGACGGTCGGCGCGGAACGAGTCCCCGGGCCCCAACACAAACGCCCTCGCGGAACACCGTTCACCCGGAGCCGCGTCGTGCCCACCGCCGAGAGGCGACCGCCGCACCGACCACCCACACTCGCCCCCAGGCTGCCGTCCTCCCCCAGGCAGCGTGGGGGCTTCTCACATCAGCGGGTCAGGCGACTCCGGCGGCGATCAGCTTCGTCCAGATCTCGCCCTGGTCGACCACCTCGACGCCGAGCTTCTCCGCCTTCGTCAGCTTGCTCGCGCCCACGCCCTCGCCCGTGATGAGCAGGTCGGTGGTGGCCGAGACCGAGGAGGCGGCGGTGGCGCCGGCGCGTTCGCACATCTTCTGGAACGTCGGGCGGGTGACCTTCTCGCCCGAGCGCGGGTCGCTGATCGAGCCCGTGATCACGACGGACTTGCCCTCCAGGGGCGCGCCGGCGACCACTACCGGTGGCAGGTCCTCCTGGCGGACCTCCAGGGAGACGCCGCGCTCCCGCAGGCGTTCGATCTCCGGGCGCAGGCGGGCCAGGTGGAAGTTGATCGACTCGGCGACCTTCTGGCCGATGTCCTCGACGGCGACGAGCTTCTCGACGCCCGCGTCGGCCACCTCTTCCAGGGAGCCGAAGCCGGCGCGGCACAGGCGGGCCGCGGTGCCCTCCGAGGCCATCGGGATCGAGAGGCCGATCATGGCCCGGCGCAGGCCCACGGCGCGGCTGCGGTCGATCGACTCGATCATGCGGGTCGCGGAGATCTCGCCCACGCGGTCGAACTCCAGCAGGCGTTCCTTGGTGAGCGTGTAGAAGTCGGACGGGTTCACCAGGTCGCCGGTCTCGGCGAGGCGCTCGATCCACACCTGGCCGATGGCGTCGATGTCGGCGGCGGCGCGCGACGACCAGTGGATCAGGCGGCGCACGGTCTGGGCGGGGCAGACGGCGTTCGTGCAGAACAGCTCACGGCTGTTGCCCTGCTCGGTCAGCGGTTGCGCGCACGACGGGCAGTCGGACGGCGGGACGATCTCGCGCTCGTCACCCGTGCGCTTCGACTCGTCCAGGACGCCCGCGACGAACGGGATCACGTCGCCCGCGCGACGGACCAGGACCGTGTCGCCGATCTTGATGTTCTTCGAGCGGATGACCTCCTGGTTGGCCAGCGTCGCGCGGGTGACCGTGGTGCCGCCGACGAACACCGGCTCCAGCCACGCGACCGGCGCGATCTTGCCGGTCTTGCCCACGTCCCAGACGACGTCCTTGAGCACCGTCGTCTTCTCCTCGGCCGCGAACTTGTAGGCGATCGCGCCGCGCGGAGACGACGAACGGGTGCCCGCGGCGGCGAACGCGTCGCGGTTCGCCAGGCGCAGCACGGCGCCGTCGAGGTCGTAGTCGAGCGAGTTGCGGGCCTGTTCGATGCCGCCGATCAGCTCCTGCGCCTCGGCCGCGGTGGAGCAGTGCTTCATCTCCGCCACGCTGAAGCCCAGCTTGCGCAGGCCCGCGTCGAGGTCGGAGTCGGCGCTCTCCGGCTCCGTCGTCAGGTCGAACGCGAAGAACTGCATGCGCCGGCCCTCGACCGCCTTCGGGTCCTTCGCGCGCAACGTGCCCGCCGCGGCGTTGCGCGGGTTGATCAGCGGCTTGTCCGGGTGCGCCGCGTTGTACGTGTCGAACGTCGAGCGCAGCATCACGCACTCGCCGCGCACCTCGACGCGGCCCGGCGCCTCGACCTTGTCCGGCACGCCGTCGCACAGCGCGCGCGTGAGGAACGTGACGTCGTCACCCGTCGTGCCGTCGCCACGGGTGACAGCGCGCGCGAGCCGGCCGTTCTCGTACACGAGCGCCAGCGACAGACCGTCGAGTTTAGGCATGACGACCACGGGCTGGCCGGGGAACCGCGAGAAGAACGACTCGACCTGCTCGGGCTTGTTCGCCTTTTCCAAGGACAGCATCGGCCGTGAGTGCCGCACGGGCGCGTGCAGCACCGACGGCGCGCCCACGTGGTCGAGCGGGTTGTCCTTCGGCGCCAGCTTCGGGTGCTTCGCGACCAGAGCACGGAACTCGTCCTCGATCGCGTCGTACTCCGCGTCCGCCACCAGCGGCTCGCCCTGGTAGTACGCGTCACGCAGCTCGACGATCCGCGCCGCCAGCTCCTGAATCCGATCCCCCGCAGCACTCATGAACGGGACGTTACCCGGCACCCCTGACAATTCCGTGCAGCCGCGATCGAGCACCGCTCAAGCCGTGTGCTCCACCAGGGCGTCGACGAACGCGGGCCACACCGGACGTGGCAGATCGTGCCCGACCGAGTCCAGGACCAGCAGCGACGCACCCGGCACGGCGTCACGCAGAGCTTCCCCGTGAGCAGGCGGATAGACCGGATCGAGCGAACCGTGCACCACCAAAGTGGGAGCGACGACGTCCCCGAACCCGCCCCCACGCGGTGCGTCGAACTCCATGCGGAAGTGGTTCGTCATCGCCGACGCCACGTTCACCGTCCGTGCCACGTCCTCCACAGCCAAGAGACGCACGGCGTCCTCGTCGAAGTACGGCGAAGTGCCCGCATATGCCCGTAGCACCGACACGATGGACTCCACATCGGACGAAGACTCCGCACTCGAAGCCTCCAGAAAGGCCTCGGTCATCGGCGGCAGGTCCGGATCGCCGGTCGTGGTCGCCACGAACGTCAGCGACAGCACCCGGTCCGCGTGATCGACGCCCAACGCCAGCGCGATGGCCCCGCTCATCGACCGTCCGACCACATGAGCGCGGTCCACGCCCAACGCGTCCAGGATCCCCACGGCGTCCAGCACCAGGTCGGACAGCGCGTACCCCGGCTCACCGGGCGGATAGCTCACGGACAGCCCCGTGTCGCGGTTGTCGTAACGGATCACGAACCGCCCACGCGCCGCGATCGCCGCACACAACTCCGACTCCCACCACAACATGGACGCGCACGCGCCGTGAATCAGCAACACAGCCGGATCGGCAGGATCCCCGAACGTCTCGACGCACAACTCCACCCCGTTGACGCGCATCACCGCACCGCCGGTCCATCGCGCAGCACGCCACGCACGTGATCCACGGACAAAGCAGCGGGGTCGAAGGCGGTCAGACACCAGGTCGCCCCGGCCGAGACGTACGGCGTGACGTCCTCACCAGGAGAGACCTCGCAGACGTAGTCGAACGGCCCGTCACCCGTCCGCAGCGCCTCCACCTGCCCCACCGCGTCAGCGAACTCACCGGCAGACGACAGGTTCACGGGGAAGAAGCCGTCCAGAGCAGCGGCACGACGCATCGGCCGCACCTTCCCCGGAAACCCAGCGGCCCACACCGGCACACCAGGCTTCTGCACGGGCCGAGGCAGGAACGTCACACCGTCCACTGTGTAGTGCGCGCCGCGATGATGCACGACCTCCCCGGACCACGCCGCCCGCAGGATCTCCAGCGACTCGTCCAGCATCTGGCCGCGCACGCGGTCGTCGCACTCCTCCCCGGTCCGCGAGAACTCACCCGCGAACCGGTCGCTCCCGAGCCCCACCCCGAGCACGAGCCGGCCACCGCCGAGCAGGTCCAGCGACGCGGTCTCGCGGGCCAGCTTCACCGGCCGCCGCCGGGCGACCGCCGACACCATCGGGCCGAACCGCAACCGCGAGGTGGCCGAGGCGACGGCGGCCAGCGTGATCCACGGATCGGCCACGTGCGTGACCGGCTCGCGCCAGCGGACGTGGTCCCAGACGAACAGCCCCGCCCAGCCCGCCTCCTCGGCCTCGGCGGCGAGGCGAGCGATGAGCAACGGATCGGCGAGCGCGTCGAACAGCGGCAACCAGAGAGCACATCGTGGGTTCATGAGAGCAACGCTAGAAACCGAAGAACATTAACAAAAGCGATAGATTCTACTCAGAAAGACCAGTGAAGCTTATAGTCAGGCCTGTGATGGACCTCCGCCACCTGGCCACCCTGGACGCAGTGGCCGCCGAAGGCACCTTCGGCAAGGCCGCCGACCGTCTCGGCTACACGCAGTCGGCCGTGAGCCAGCAGGTCGCCGCGCTGGAGAAGACCGTCGGCGGCGCCGTGTTCGACCGCCCGGGCGGCCCGAAACCGGTCCGCCTCACCCCTCTGGGCGAGGTACTGCTCGCCCACGGACGCGAACTCCTGGCCAGAGCCGCCGCCACCGAGGACGCCGTCGAACGCTTCAAGGCCGGCGAGGGCCGCGTCGACATCGGCACCTTCCAGAGCGTCACCAACGTCATCCTCCCGACCGTGGTGCGCCAGATCCTCACCGAACACCCCGGCGCCGACATCCGGCTGTTCGAGGAGGAGACCGACCAGCCCAGCGCCGACGGCCTGGACCTGGTCTTCTTCGACGGACGGGTCAGGGACGCCGAGCAGGTCAAGATCCTCGACGACCCGTACGTGCTGGTCACCCGCCGCGGCCAGTTCCCGGACGGCCCGGTCCCGCTGCGGGCCCTGCACGGCGCCGCGATGGTCGCCCAGCCGCCGATCTGCGACCAGGCCAGGGTCGAACGGGTCTACGCCGACGCCGGGGTCGCGCCGCTGATCGTGTTCCGCACGGCCGACAACCGGGGCGTGATCTCGATGGTCCGCGCCGGCATGGGCGTCGCCGTGATGCCGAGGCTCGCGCTGGACGTCGAGGACGACCTGTCCACGCACGAACTCGAACCGGCGCTGGCCCCGCGCGAGATCTACCTGGCCTGGCAGGCGAACCGGACGCTGTCGCCGCTGGCCACCCGAGTCATCGAGCTCACGAAGCAGACCGCCGCCGAGCTCTAGTCACGCGGCCCGCGCAGCATCAGCACCACCCGCAGGACGTGCTCGACGGCCGCCTCGAACACCGCTCCCCGCAGCTCGTCGCGGTGCACCAGGGTCTGCCCGGCGAACTCGACCATGCGCTCGGGCCCGCCCCGCCTGACCACGAGCGCGGCGACCTCCTCCAGGTCGAGAAGAGGGTGGTCGAGGCGGGTCAACGCGAACTCGACGATCAGCTCCTCGTCGCTCATCCGGCACCTCCTCCTCGCCCACTCTTCGGATTCTTCCACCGATACACGTCGAAAACATGCGCTGGACCGATGATCCGCGCCACCAGCACGCTGTCCTTCATGAAGTTCTCGCGGCCAGAGGCCCGCAGCTGGCGATGCCCGCCCGCGCCCACCGAGGTGCGGGACTTCCACGCCCGGCTGCCCGGCTACGCGCCCACTCCGCTGACCGAGCTGCCGGCTCTCGCCGCGGAACTCGAGATCGGCCGCCTGTTCGTCAAGGACGAATCCTCCCGGCTCGGCCTGCCCGCTTTCAAGGCTCTGGGCGCGTCCTGGGCCGTTCACCGCGTTCTTCAGGATCGAACCGGGCCGGTCACGCTCACCACCGCGACCGACGGCAACCACGGCCGCGCGGTCGCCAGGATGGCCCGGTTGCGCGGCCAGCGCGCTCACGTCTTCGTCCCGAACACGGTGCCCGCCCAGGCGATCGAGGCCATCCGGGCGGAGAACGCCGAGGTCACCGTCGTCGATGGTACGTACGACGACGCGGTCGCCAGCGCCGCCGCGGCGGACGGGATCCTCGTGCAGGACATGGGCCGGCCAGGCTACGAGGAGATCCCGGCCTGGATCGTCGAGGGCTACGGCACGCTCTGCCACGAGATCGACGAGCAGCTCGACGCGGAACCGGACCTGGTGGTCGTCCCGGTCGGCGTCGGCTCGTTCGCCCAGGCCGTGATCACGCACTACCGCAGCCGCGACTCCCGCACGCGGCTCCTCGCCGTCGAGCCCGACAACGCCGCCTGCGTCCTGGAAAGCCTGCGAGCGGGCGAACTCAAGACCATCCCCACGGGCGACACGATCATGGCCGGACTCAACTGCGGCACACCGTCCGCGACCTCCTGGCCGTACCTGAGCAACGGCCTGGACGCCGCCGTGTCCATCTCCGAAGCCGAATGCACCAAGGCGATGCACGACCTCCACGCGCAGAACGTCCACTCAGGACCGTGCGGCGCCGCCCCTCTCGCCGGACTGCGTGCCATCCGCAACGAGCTCGGCGACCTCGCCACCGTCGTGCTCATCAGCACCGAAGGACGCCCGTGAACCCACGTGACCTGCTGGCCGACCTGATCTCCATCGACTCGGTCAACCCCGACCTCGTCCCCGGCGGCAACGGCGAGCAGGAGATCGCCGGCTTCTGCGCCACCTGGTTCCAGCGCAACGGCTTCGAGGTCCACCGCCTGGAGCGACGACCGGGCAGGCCGTCGCTCGTCGCCGTCAGGAAGGGCACCGGCGGCGGGAAGTCGTTGATGCTCAACGGCCACCTCGACACGGTCGGCCTCGCGGGCTACGACGGCGACCCGCTCACACCGGAGATCGAAGACGGCAGGATGTTCGGCCGCGGCACGTTCGACATGAAGGGCGGCATCGCGGCCATGATGATCGCCGCCGCCAGAGCCACCGAACGCCCACTGCGCGGCGACGTGATCGTCGCGTGCGTGGCCGACGAGGAACACGGCAGCTCCGGCACGGAGGAGGTCCTGGACCACTTCACCGCCGACGCCGCCATCGTCACCGAACCCAGCCACCTCGAGGTCACGCTGGCGCACAAGGGTTTCGTGTGGTTCGACGTCGAGATCGGGGGCAGGGCGGCCCACGGGTCACGGCCGGAGCTCGGCATCGACGCGATCGCCAAGGCCGGCCACTTCCTGGTGTCACTCGAACAACTCGGCCGAGACCTCGCCGACGGCCCGAAGCACCACCTGCTCGGCACCGGCACGGTCCACGCGTCCCTGATCAGCGGCGGCGAGGAGGCCTCGACCTACCCGGCGACCTGCCGGATCACCCTCGAACGCCGCACCGTCCCCGGAGAGTCCCCGCAGCAGACCGAGGACGAGCTCCGCACCATCCTCGACCACCTCACGGAGACGGTCCCGGACTTCACCGCCACGCTCACCCGAGGCCTCGCCAGAGATCCCTTCGAGGCCGACCCCGAAGCCGGGATCGTCCGCACGCTCATCGCGAACCTGGGCGAGCCACCCGTGATCCGCGCCGAGCCGTTCTGGACCGACTGCGCCCTGCTGGACCGCGCCGGCATCCCCTGCCTGCTGTTCGGGGTCGACGGCGCGGGTGCCCACGCGGCCACCGAGTACGTCGACCTGGCCTCCCTCGACCGCCTGACCGAGGTGCTGACCGCCACGATCACCGACTTCTGCGGCTAGGGTTCTTCTCCCGGGAAGCACGAGGGGGAACCGGGGATGCCACGCAAGGAAAGACCGCTCGACACGGGCGACTCGGCGGTGCTCACGTTCGCGCGGGAGCTCAGGTCGCTGCGGGAGAGGGCGGGCAGCCCCACCTACCGCCAGCTCAGTTCGGTGACGCACTACTCGGAGGCGGCGCTGTCCCAGGCCGCCGCCGGGCGCAAGCTGCCGACGCTGCAGGTCACACTCGCCTACGTCCGGGCGTGCGGCGGGTCGGAGGAGGAGTGGGAACGCCGTTGGTACGCCACGGCCGCCGACGAAACCCAGCCCGAGCAGGACGTCGGCTCGCCCTACGCGGGGCTGACCGCGTTCGGGCAGCAGGACGCCGAACGGTTCTTCGGCCGCGACCGCCTGATCGACCGGCTCACCCGCCAGGTCGGTGACGACCGGGTCGTCGTGGTCGTCGGCGCGTCCGGCGCGGGCAAGTCGTCGCTGCTCAGGGCCGGTCTGATGCCCCGGCTGGGCGACCACGCCGTGCTGTTCACGCCCGGTCCGGCGCCGCTGGAGGAGTGCGCCAGGGCGCTGAAGGACGCGACGCCGGACACCGTTCTCGTGGTCGACCAGTTCGAGGAGATCTTCACCCTCTGCGAGGACCGCGACACCCGCCGGCGGTTCGTCGACATGCTGACCGCGCGGAGGGTCGTGCTGGGCGTGCGGGCCGACTTCTACGGCCACTGCACGGACTTCCCCGCACTGGTCGACGCCATGGGCAGCGCCCAGATCACCGTCGGCCCGATGAGCACCGACGAGCTGCGCGCCGCGATCATCCAGCCCGCCCGGCGCATCGGGCACACAGTCGAGACCGCGCTCGTCGCCGAACTCGTCGCGAACTGCGTCGAGCAGGCGGGCGCGCTGCCGTTGCTCTCCCACGCGTTGCTGGAGACCTGGCACCGCCGCAAGGGCAACACCCTGACGCTGCAGGGCTTCCGCGCCGCGGGCGGGTTCGAGGGCGCCCTGACCCGCACGGCCGAGTCGGTGTTCGCCGGACTCACCGAACGACAGCAGGAGGTCGTGCGGTCCCTGTTCATCCGGCTCACCGCGATCGGCGACGGCACCGAGGACACCAAACGCCGGATCTCCCGCAGCGAACTCGACGACGAACCGGATGCCGCGCTGGTCCTGGAAGCGTTGACGACACATCGGTTGATCACCGTGGACCACGACCGGATCGAGATCACGCACGAGGCGTTGATCCGCTGTTGGCCGCGCCTGCGCGAGTGGCTCGCGGCCGACCGCGACGGCCTGCGCGCCCACCGCGACCTGGCCGAGTCCGCGGCGGTGTGGGAGTCGCTGCACCGCGATCCCGGCGCGCTCGTGCGCGGCGCACGCCTCGGGTCGTTCCGCCCGTGGCTCACGGACCCGCCGCATCCGCTCACCGCCCGCGAACGCGAGTTCCTCACCACCAGCGTCACCGCCGAGTCCGCCGAACTCGCCAGCACCCGCCAAGGCAGGCGGCGCCTTCAGGTCCTCGTCGGCCTGCTGACCCTGCTCCTGATCATCACGACCGGCATCAGCGTGACGGCCATGCAGGCCTCGTCCGAGGCCACCAAGCAGCGCAACAGCGCGCTCTCGCAGAAGGTCGCGCAGGACGCCAAACGCCTGCGCGGCACCGATCCCGCGCAGGCCGCCCAGCTCGCGCTCGCCGCCTACCGGCTCTCCCCCACGCCCGACGCCCGCAGCGCCGTGCTCAGCGCGTTCACGCCGTTCTACGCCACCCGTCTGACCGGCCACCGCGACAACGTCAACGCCGTCGCGTACTCACCGCGACGCCACCTGCTCGCCAGTTCCAGCAAGGACCGCACGGTCGAGGTCGTCGACCTCACCGACCCGCACCACCCGCGGGAAGTCTCGACGCTCAACGGCCACACCGACAACGTCGTCAAGGTCGCGTTCAACACCGACGGCGCGCTCCTGGCCACGGCCGGATGGGACCACACGGCCCGTTTGTGGGATTCGAGCACCGGAGACGTGCTCGCCACCATCACGCACAACGACCAGGTCAACGCGGTGGCGTTCAGCGGCGACAACCGGATCCTGGCCACCGCGAGCACGGACCGGATCGTCCGGCTCTGGGACCTCACCGACCTGCGCCAGCCGCGCCGGATCGCCGAACTGCCCCACTCCGACTCGGTCATCTCGCTCGCGTTCAGCCCGGACAGCTCCAAACTCGTCGCCGGCGCCAACGACGGCACCGCGCTGCTGTGGGACCTGACCGGCACCCCTGCCTCGCGCGCTCTCGCCGGAAAGGGCCCGGTGCACGCGGTCGCCATCAGCCCGGACGGTCAGAGCATCGCCACCAGCCGGGATCGCGACATCCAGGTCTGGCCGACGAACGGCGGTGAGCCGCGAATCCTGTCCGGGCACACGGACGTCGTGCGCGGACTGGCGTTCAGCCCCGACGGCCTGCTCGCGAGCACCTCGGTCGACCGCACCGCGCGCGTCTGGGACCTCGGCCAGGCCGACCCGCTCGTGCTGACCGGCCACACCGCCGCGGTCGTCGCGGCCACGTTCGCCGGATCGACGCTGGCGACCGCGAGCGACGACCACACCGTCCGGCTCTGGGACCTGCCCGGCGAGCTGCTTCAAGCCCACAGCGACTCCGTCTACTCCGTCGCCACGAACGGCAAGATGGTCGCGACCGGCGGCTACGACCGCACGGTGAAGCTGTGGCAGGACGGCAGGCTCCGCACCGTCCTGACCGGGCCGGCCGACGCCGTCAACACGGTCAGGTTCTCCCCGGACGGCAGGATCCTGCTGGCCGCCAGCGCCGACCACCGCGTGCACCGGTGGGACATCAGCGGCACCCCGGTGAAGCTCCCCGACTTCGCGGGCCACGCCGACGCCGTGAACGCCATGGCGATCAGCCAGGACGGCTCCACCATCGCCACCGCCGGCACCGACCGGACCATCGTGCTGTGGGACGCGGCGACGGGCGCCTCGCTCGGCACCCTGCTCGGCCACTCGGACACCGTGGAGGCACTCGCCTTCAGCCCCGACGGCCGCCTCCTGGCCAGCGGTTCCGGTGACTTCAGCGCCCGGATCTGGGACGTCGCCCAGCGCCGGGTGATCACCCACCTCACCGGCCAGACGCACGCCGTCAAGTCGGTCGCGTTCAGCCCGGACGGCAAGCTCCTCGCCACCGGCAGCACCGACTTCGCCGTCCGAATCTGGGACGTCGCCGCCGGCACCCTCACGGCCGAGCTGACCGGCCACACCGACACCGTGCACGCCATCGCGTTCTCCCCCGACGGCACCACCCTGGCCAGCGCGAGCGCCGACCACGACGTGCGGCTGTGGCGGGTGGCCGACCGCACCCCGTTCGCCACCCTGTCCGGACACACCGAGCGGGTGTACGCGCTGGCGTTCCTGCCCGACGGCCACACGCTGCTCAGCGCGGGTGGCGACCGGACCGTTCGAGCGTGGGAGGCCGATGCCGAGCACGCTGCCGCACGCATCTGCGCCACGGTGTCGCCGCCCCTGTCCGCCCCCGACTGGAACCGCCACTTCCCGGACATCGACCCCACCCCGCCCTGCCCGCGATGACGTCGTCAGAGCGACGATCGCGGCAGACCCACCTCTTCACTCATGGTGCTCCCCCTTCTCCTGCCGCCTGTTCTAGCCGGAGAAGGTTCTTCACGGTCGAGGCCGTGAGCTGAAGAAACAACGGTGAACAACCCCGCGATCTTGACGTTTCCCGAACAAAGTCCGAACCACGCCCGGTTCCCGCTGCGGCACCGTATCGACCCGAACGGTTCTTGCCGATCTTGAGAGGGGACTTCTCGTGAAGCTGAGACAGGTGGTCTTCGGGTTAGCCACGGCGGTCGTGCTGGCGTTGGGCAGCGTGCCCGCGAGCGCGGCCGTACCGGCGCGACTGTCGGTGTCCGGGGCGGACGTGGTCGATCCGGCCGGGCACCCGATCGTGCTGCAGGGCTACAACTGGGGGCAGTGGGGGACGGTCCAGCCGCAGGACCCGGCTGACAACGTGGCGGCGGGCGCGAACTCGGTGCGGATCCCGCTGCGCTGGTGGGGCGAGTGGAAGGACGGCGTCGACAGCCGTGACCCGGACCCCGCGAACCCCAGTCACATCAAGGCCGGTCATCTGGCGTTGCTCGACCAGACCGTCGAGCAGGCGAGCGCCGCGGGCCTGTGGATCACGTTGTTCGTGGACTCGGACTACGGGCAGGGCGCCGGTGGGCGTCCGGACAACTTCTGGACGAACGCCGCGATGAAGCAGGAGTTCAAGGAGGTCTGGCAGTTCCTCGTGCGGCGCTACAAGACCAAGGCGTTCGTGGGGGCGTTCGAGATCCTGCCGGAACCCAAGCCGATCGGGGTGAACGACGCCGGGGTGAAGGCGTTCTACGACGAGATGATCGGTGTGATCCGCGGTGTCGACCGCCGAACCCCGATCGTCGTGGGGCCCAACGACAACTACAGCTGCGCCCACCTCGAAGGCGCGTACACGACGGTGGACCCGAAGATCATCTACACCTGCAACTACTTCATCTTCGCCGAGCCGCTCAACCGGATCGGGCAGATCACCGGTTTCCGGGCCGCGCACGACGTGCCGGTGTGGATCAACCAGGTGGGCGTCGAGAGCGGCGACGACGACGCGAAGGCGAAGGCCCGCAAGGTTCTGGGGGCCTTCGACGACAACGGCATCGGCTGGGCGTGGTGGACCTACCGGATCAGCGGCACGAACCCGGACACGCACGGCATCTACTACGCCGACCCCTCCGAACCGGACGGGTGGCACCTCAAGCCGGGCTGGCTCGCTCTGGTGAACGGCTACCTCGCCGCATGACCGGTTCCTCGACGTAACGCCAGCTGAGCGCCGCCGCCACGATCGTGAGCACCGCCGCGATCGGCCCGGCGGCGGCGCCCAGTTCCGGCCGCAGCCACAGCGTCAGCGGGTAGTTCCACAGGTAGGCGCCGTAGGACAGGGTGCCGAGCGCCACCAGCGGGCGGATCGGCGTCGCCACCTGCTCCCACTTCGACCAGACCAGCAGCAGCACGGCCGTGCAGGCCGCGATCGCCGGGCCGGCCACCAGGTAGGTCAGCGCGTGGCCCCGCAGCGGGATCACCGACAGCACCGCCAGACCCGTCAGGGCGATCGGCACGGCCCAGCGCGGCGCGGTCGTGAGTTTCAGCCTGGTCGCGGCGCCGATCACGAAGCACACGAACCACGACGTCGGCAGCGCGTAGGCGTTGTCGGCGTTCGGCCACAGCCAGACGAGCGTCGCCGTGCAGGCGGCCAGTGCCGCGAGCGCCGTGACGACCAGGGCCGCACCGGTCCGGTTGCGCACCCACGCGAACGCCAGCAAGGCGGGCCACAGCAGGTAGAACTGCTCCTCGGTCGCGAGCGTCCAGCCGTGGAACGCCGCCGGGCTGACCCCGCTGATCGGCAGGTTGCCGGTGAACGTGACCAGCACGACCACCGTCCTGAGCAGCTTGTCGCGCTCCCCCAGCGGATCGAACACGAGCGTGACGATCGCGAAGATCGCTGTCAGCGCCAGCAACGCGGGCAACAGCCTGCGTGCCCGGCGCAGGTAGAACCGCTTGAAGTCGACGCGTCCGGTGTTCGTCAGCTCCCGTTGCAGGACACCGGTGATCAGGTAGCCGCTCAGCGTGAAGAACACGACCACGCCGACCACACCCGCACCGGGGAACACGTCAGGGAACGCGTGGCGCAGCATCACGAGAAGAATCGCGATGCCGCGCAACACGTCCAGCCCGGCGATCCGCTTCACCGCATCGCTCCCCGGACGAGCTTGTCCAGCAGGTCCGAATAGGACAGTCCGGCGGCCGCGAACATCTTGGGCACCTGGGACTCCGCCGTCATGCCCGGCATGGTGTTGACCTCGTTGAGCACCAGGCCGTCCTTCGTGAGGAAGAAGTCGACCCGTGCCAGGCCACGGCAGCCGAGGGCCTCGTAGACCGCGAGCGCCGCGTCTTCGAGCGCCTTGAGCTCGGTGTCCGCCACCGGGGCCGGGATCAGGAAGGTGGCGCTGCCGTCGTACTTCACGGTCGTGTCGAAGAGGCCGGGAACCTGGATCTCCAGCGGCGGCCCGGTCCTGCGGCCCTCCTCCGGGTCGTCGAGGACCGCGATGTCGATCTCCCGGCCGTCCAGGACCTCCTCGACCAGCACGCGGTCGTCCAGTTCCAGCGCCTGGCGCACAGCGGGTTCGAGATCCTCCTCGCGTTCGACGAGCTTCACCCCGAAGCTCGACCCCGCCGCCACCGGCTTCACCACCACAGGACCGGTGAAGTCCACAGTGGACGCGTTGGTGACGAGGGCGGCCTTCGCCGTGCGCACCCCGACGGCCTCGGCGACGAGCTTGGTCGCCCACTTGTCCATCGCGAGCGCACCGGCCCGCAGCGGCGAGCCCACGTACGGCACGCCCGCCAGCTCGCACAGGCCGGCCAGCGTGCCGTCCTCGCCCAACGGACCGTGGACCAGCGGCAACACGACGTCGCAGGTCGCGATCACGTCGAGCGCGGCGGCGAGGCTGCCGGACGTCAGCGTGTCGAGCACCTGGCCGTTCTGGCCGTACCACCGGCCGTCGCGGCCGATCGTGAGCGCCACGGCCTCGTACTTCGCCGGGTCGAGCGCCGCGCGCACCGACGCCGCCGAAGCCACGGAGACGTCGTGCTCGCAGTTCTGCCCGCCGCCGATCACGGCGACGCGGATCCCCCTCATCGAACGCTCCTCCGCACCCTCGCCCCAATGCCCGTCACGATCTCGTGCGGGATCGTTCCCGCCCACCGCGCCCAGTCCCCCGCCGTCGGCTCGCCGTCGTCCCCCGGCCCGAACACCACCGCCTCGTCCCCCGGCTCCACCACGTCGTCCCCGACGTCGACCACGACCTGGTCCATCGAGATCACCCCGGCGACCGGCCGGCGCCGTCCCGCCAGCCACACCTCCGCGTTGCCGGAAGCGTTGCGCGGCAGGCCATCCGCATAGCCCACCGGCAGCAACGCCAACGTCGTCGCACGGTCCGTCACGTACGCGTGCCCGTAGCCGACCCCGGTTCCGGCGGCGACCCGCCGCACCTGGACCACCGGCGCCGTGAACCGCAACGCGGAGCGCAGCCGGGTGGTCCCGGACGGGTCGATCCCCACCAGTCCGGCCCCGATCCGGACGACGTCCAGGTGGGTGCCGGGGTCCGTCAGCGCCGCGCTCGTGGCCGCGAGATGCCGCACGGACGGCCGCAGGCCCGCCTGGCGCGCCATCGCGACTCCCCGCAGCAACGCCCGCTTCCCGGGCTCATTCGCTCCAAGCGTGTCGGCACAAGGCAGATGTCCCATCACTCCGACGACCGAGACCCTCCCGGCCAGTTCCGCACGACGTGCCGCCGACATCAGCGACAACCAGGTCTCCGGCGCAGCCCCGTCCCGCGCCATTCCCGTGTCCAGCTGGAGGTGCACGCGCACCCCGGCCTCCATCGCCGCGAGGTGCGGAAGGCTCGGCACGCTCAGGTCGATCCCGTACCGGACCGCCGTCCGCACGTCGGCGTCGACGGGGTTGAGCCAGCTCAGCACCGGAACGTCCACACCGGACTCCCGCACCTGCACGGCCTCGGCCAGCGAGGTGACTCCGATCCAGGTGGCACCCGCGGCCACCGCGGTACGGGCGACGTCGCCCAGCCCGTGCCCGAACCCGTCGGCCTTCACCACCGCCATGACGCCACCGCGGGCCAGCGACACGAACCGACGCGTGTTCGCGGCCACCGCGGCGAGGTCGACCGAGAGCGACGGACCGGCCGAGACCTGGCGCAGGCTCGTCACGCGCGCGCCCACGCAGGCACCTCCACTGGTCCGTAGACGGCGTGGTCGGCCCCGGTCAGCAACGCCCAGTAGCGGTCGCCGTAGGACCAGTGCCACCACTCGGTCGGATAGTTGATCAGGCCGGCACCACCGAGGGCGGCGGCCAGCACGGTCCGGTTGTGTCGGGCCTCGTCGTCGACCGGCGCGGCGAAGAAGCAGGTGCCGTCGCTCTCCTCGGGAGTGGCGTCGACCTCCGTGCCCATCCACAGCTCGGCACCCGACGTCGTGACCAGCGTCAGGTCGACCGCGGCGCCCGCGACGTGCGGCGCGACGGCCAGCGGTGCCACGAACCGGCTGGACAACCGGCCGAGTTCGACGGCGTCGGCAGCGGGGTGCAGTTCACTCAACTCGGCGGTGTACCGCTCGATGATCGCGCTCTGGTCGGCGATGCTGCGGTGCCCCTCGATCACCCGCAGGTCCACACCGGACGGAAGCAGCGCGCGGGCCACGTCGAGCCGCCGCGCGAGCCCTTCCCGCACCCACACTCCAGGTGCGTGGTCCAATGGCACCAAAGGATCCCCGTTGTCGAGCACGCGGACGGCGCGCACGATCGGATCGGCTAGCAGGATGGTCATGTGGCCAACCTAGAAACGGAAGTCCACTCCGGACTCCTCCTCGAGGCCACGCCCGCCCGCCGAACGGCCGGTTCGCACGCGTGGGCATCAGCCGTTCGGACGAGGGGCGCACGTCCGTCCGGAATTCGGCAGACTGGCGTCGTGACCCGACAGAGGACGAACTGACGTGCACGCCGCCGGCCTGGTGCTGCACCCGCAACGAGACTCCGCCGCCGCCGTCGAGGCAGTCCTCGGCTGGGCGACCAACCGCGGTGTCGAGATCCTCGGCATCTCCACCGAGATCCAGCGCCTGCGCTGCGAGGCCACCCCGGTCACCGCGGAGGAACTGGGCCGCCGCGCCGACCTGCTGGTGAGCCTGGGCGGCGACGGCACGATGCTGCGCGCCATGCGCATGGCCGACGGCGAACGAGCCCCGGTCCTCGGCGTCAACCTGGGCAAACTCGGCTTCCTGGCCGAGGTGGACGTCCCGGACCTGCCCGCCGCCCTGAGCGCCATCGACGCCCACGACTTCACCGTCGAACCCCGCCTCGCCGTGGACGCGCACTTCAACGACCAGAAGGTCACCGCGTTCAACGACGTCGCCGTCGTCCGCATCCCCGGCGAGGGCAGCGCCCGCGTGGCCGTCCGCGTGGCCGGCCAGCCGTTCGTCAGCTACGCCGCCGACGCCGTCATCGTCGCCACCCCGACCGGCTCCACCGCCTACAGCTTCTCCGCGGGCGGCCCGATCACCAGCCCGTCCGTCGAGGCCCTGCTCGTCACCCCCGCGGCCCCGCACTCCGCCTACAGCCGGGGCGTGGTGCTGTCGGTGAACGACGAGGTAGACCTCGACCTGCTGCCGTCCAGCGGCCGCCTCGCGGTCGAGGTGGACGGCATGGTCGCGGGCTACGTCGAACCCGGCCAGCGGGTGTCGTTGCGCGGCCGTGCCGGTGCCGCGCGGGTGGTGCGGCTCGGGATGACGACGTTCTACCAGCGGGCGCGCCGCAAGCTGCGGCTCACGGACTCGGCCGAACTGGGGTGAGGCTGCGCGAGTGGACCGTCGAGGACGCGGCCTGGTACGCGGAGGCCACCAGGGACCCGGAGGTCCAGCGCTACACGACCGACCCGCCCACGATCACGGAAGCGCAGGTCGCCGGCGCGATCAGGGCGTTGCCCACGAACCCCGCCACCGCGTCGTTCTGCATCGAGGCCGCGGGGGAACGCTGCGGCAACGTGGCCGTCGACTTCGAGGACGGCGTCGGCCACGTGTCCTACCTCGTGGCCGCTCACGCCCGCGGCCGGGGGCTGGCGACCAGGGCGCTCACCGAGTTCGTCGCGTGGATCCTCGCTCACCACACCGTCGCCGAGCTGAAGTTGTGGACGCACCGCGACAACGTCGGCTCCCGCAAGGTCGCCGAACGCGCCGGGTTCGTCCGCGATCCCGCCCGCGACGAGGACCGGGAGGTCAAGGACGCCGTCTGGCCGACGGTCGCCTACCACCTCGTCCCCTGATCTCCAGTCGTGCTCGAGCGCCGCTTGTTCGGATGTCCGCGCCGAGCAACGGATGGGGGCAAGGACATGGAACTGAACAGGCGCAGAGTGTTCGCGCTGGGTGCGGGCGCCGCACTCGCCGCGAGTGCCGGGACCGCCGGTGCCGACGCCGAGCGGAAGGTCGCCGAGCCGGACCTCCCCGGTTTCAAGCACAACTACGCACAGGTCAACGGGGTGCGCCTGCACTACGTCACGGGCGGCAAGGGCGAGCCGCTCGTGCTGCTGGCGGGATGGCCGCAGACCTGGTGGCTGTACAACAAGATCCTGCCCGCGCTGGCCGCGAAGTTCCGGGTGATCGCGGTCGACATGCGCGGGCAGGGCGGATCGGACAAGCCGGCCGGCGGGTACGACAAGAAGACGATGGCGACGGACCTGCACGAGCTCGTCAAGAAGCTCGGGTACGCCAAGGTCAACGTCGTCGGGCACGACCTGGGCAGCATGGTCGCGTTCTCCTTCGCGGCCAACTTCCCCGACGCGACGAAGAAGGTCGCGTTCATGGACGTGCTGCACCCCGACGAGAGCTTCTACCAGATCCCGTTGCTGCCGCCGCCGGGCATGTTCAGCGTGTGGTGGTTCGCGTTCAACCAGGTCGTGGGGCTGCCGGAGCAGCTGCTGGCCGGGCGGTTCCGGTACCTGATCGACTGGCTGTTCGCGAACACCGCGTTCACGCCGTCCGCCATCGACGAACGCTCGCGGCGGATCTACGCGCAGAACTACAACTCGCCGGACGCCATCCGCGCCAGCAACGGCTGGTACCAGGCTTTCCACCAGGACATCGCGGACGGCAAGACGTACGCCAAGCTCGTGCCGCCGGTGCTGGGCCTGGCCTCGATCTCGTCCTACGACCAGTTTCTCGGGGCGCTGCCGAACGTCGCGAACCAGTTCGAGGTCGTCCGGGTCGACGGGTCCGGCCACTGGCTGGCCGAGGAGCAGCCGGACTTCGTCACGGGCGAGATCGTCCGGTTCTTCAGCTGACCTGCCTCACCGGACGTGCCGAGGGGATGAACGCCGCGACCACGGCTGCCAGCAGCGCGGTCGCGGCGCCCAGGCCCAGGATGAGCTGGAAGCTGAACGGCACGCCGACCTGAGTGAGCACGACGCCCGCCACGGCGCTCGACACCGACGTGCCGATCGCGCGCATCAACGCGTTGAGGCTGTTGGCCGCGGCGGTCTCCGAGGTCGGCACGGCGCCCATGATCAGGGCGGGCATCGCGCCGTAGCCGAGGCCGATGCCGGCGCCGATCACGGCCGAGATGATGACGAGCTGCCACACGGCGGTCAGCATGAAGATCCCCGCGCCGTATCCGAAGGCGACCACGAGCGTGCCGAGGATCAGCGTGGCGCGCGGGCCCCGTGCGTTCGAGATCCGCGCGGCCACCGGTGACGTCGCCATCATGACCAGTCCGGACGGCACCAGCACCAGGCCCGTGACCAGCAGCGACTGCCCGAGTCCGTGCCCCGTCGAGGCCGGCAGCTGCAGCACCTGCGGCAGCACCAGCGACTGGGCGAACATGGCGAACGCGAACACCAGCGACGAGATGTTCGTCAGCAGCACCTGACGCCGGGCCGTGGTGCGCAGGTCGACCAGCGGCCGCGGTGACCGCAGCTCCCACCAGCCCCACAGCCCGAGCACCGCGGCCGCCACGACGAACAGGCTCGTGACCGTGCCGCCGCTCCACACCGACGCCTTCGACACCCCGAGCAGCAGGCAGACCAGCGCGACCGACAACCCCAGGGCACCGGGGACGTCGAACCGCCCGCCGCTGCGGACCGGGGACTCGGGCACGCAGACCAGCACCGCGGCCAGCACCAGGGTGCCCACGCCCGCCGACGTCCAGAACAGCATGTGCCAGTCGGTCTGCTCGACCAGGATCGCCGCCGCTGGCAGGCCCAGCGCACCGCCGACGCCGAGCGAGGCGCTCATCAGCGCGGTCGCCCCGGCCAGCCGTTCCACCGGCAGTTCGTCCCGCATGATGCTGATGCCGAGCGGGATGACACCGACCGCCAGTCCCTGCACCACGCGTCCGATGACGAGCGGCACCAGCGAGTAGCTCAGCGCGGCGATCACCGAGCCCACGACCAGCAGGACCAGGCTGACGACGAGCATGCGGCGCTTGCCGTACATGTCGCCGAGCCGGCCGACGACGGGCGTCGCGACCGCGCCGGCCAGCAGCGTCGCCGTGATCACCCAGGTGGTGTCGCCCGGCGAGGAGTTCAGCAGCGAGGGGAACCTCGGCAGGAGCGGGATGACCAGGGTCTGCATCAGCGCCACCGTGATGCCGCCCAGGGCGAGGACTGCCACGACGACGTTCGGACGGGTCACCGGAGGCGTTTCTTCGAGGAGCACGTCACCGAGTCTAAGTCAGTCACTTGACTTAATCTGGAGCGGGCGGGCATCTTGAACGCCCCGCGCGAAGGATGTCCGCGATGTCCGGAGCAGCTCCCGGTGGAAGATGGTGACGTGATGAGCAAGGTCGACAACCCGACGAGGGCCGAACGGGCGCACGCCACCCGTGAGCTGATCCTGACCGCCGCGGAACGCCTGTTCGCCGAGCACGGGGTGCTGGCCGTGTCGAACCGCCAGGTCAGCGAGGCGGCGGGCCAGGGCAACAACACGGCCGTCGGCTACCACTTCGGCACCAAGGCCGACCTCGTCCGCGCCATCGCGCGCAAGCACCTGGCCCAGGTCGAGGAGATCCGGCAGCGCATGGTCTCCGAGCTCGGCGACTCCCCTGACATCCGCGACTGGCTCAGCTGTCTCGTCCGGCCGGTCACCGAGCACCTGGACGCGGTCGGCAGCCCCACCTGGTTCGCCCGCTTCGGCGCGCAGGTCATGACCGACCCGACGCTGCGGCCGATCATCATCGAGGAGACCCGCTCGTCACCGTCGCAGGTGCGCATCCTGGCGGGCCTGAACGCCTGTCTGGCCGACCTGCCGGACGACGTGCGCGCCGAACGCCACGACATGGCCCGCCAGCTGCTGGTGCACATGATCGCCGAACGCGAGCGCGCCCTGGCCGACAACACCCCGACCCCGCGCGCCAGCTGGCACGACACCGCGACGGGCCTGGTGGACGCGCTCGTGGGCCTGTGGCGGGCACCCGTGAGCGCCTAGTCCAGCAGGCGCCGCAACATCAACGCCAGGTGGAGCCGGAACCGGCCCGCCGAGTCGAGTTCGAACCCGAGCACCGACTCGGCGCGGGCGAGCCGGACGGTCATCGTGCTGTGGTGCCGGTGCAGCACCGCCGCGGCCTTGCGCACCGAACCGGTGGCGCACAACGCGTCCAGCATCGTGATCATGCCCGGTTCCGCGGCCAGCCGGTCGAGCGCGCGCACGTCCGGCAGCGCCGCGATGTCGGCGGAGTCGAGCTGCTCGGCCAGAAGTGCCAGCCCGCCGAGCCTTTCCCACCACACCACCGGCTCACCGTCCGATGTGTACCGCAACGCCGTGCGCGCGGCGTGCCACGCCTTGGCCGCCTCGATCGCGGGCAGCAGCGGCCCGACGCCGAGACGCCCGTCCACGGCGGGGACCTCGGTGCCCAGCACCGCCCGCACGTTCCCCAGCAGCACCGACCGGCCGGGCACCTCGCCGGTCGCCGCGAGCACGCGCAACGGTGCCGTGGCGGCGATGCCGAGCAGGTGCAGGGCGCGGGATCGTTCCGCGGTACCAACGCTTTCGGACAGCACGAGCTCGATCAACGCCGGATCGCCCAGCTCCGGCAGCGGCACGCTGGAGTGCTCCAGCAGCACGGCGGCGGCGATCGCGAACCGTTCCAGCAACATGTCGTCCAGCGGCGCGGGCGTGCCCTCGCGCGCGACCCAGACCTGCACGCCGCCTTCGAGAGCGCGGACGGAGGCCCGCGCGGGCGCCGAGCCCGCCGTGACGGCACCACCGGCGTCGGCTCGCAGCGCCAGTCCCTGTCCCGGGGCGCTCAGGCCGACCGGGCACCCGGCGAGTTCGGACGTGCTGCGCACCAACGCGTCCAGGCCCGCGCGCTCGGTGATCAGGCGATCGAAGAACCCGATCACCCTCACCGCGCTCTCGGCGTCGGCGTCCAGCCCGGACAACCTCAGCAGCAGGCCTCGCATCACGCCACCATAGCCCCGACAGGTGGCTGGCCGGGTGGCCGAATCGCCCGCCACGTGTCGGCTGCCCGCACCGCCACATCGAGCCGAGGATTGACCCCATGAGCTACGACATCGATCCGGAACTCCTGCCCTGGCTCGACATGCTGCCGCAGGTGGTCATGACCGACTACGACGCCCTGGTGGCCGCCCGCTCCCAGCAGTCGGAACTGGCCGGCCTGGTGCCGGCGTACGAACCGGCGAACCCGATCGACGTCCGCGACGAGACGATTCCCGGTCCCTCCGGCGCTCCGGACGTCCCGGTGCGGATCTACCGCCGCTCCGGCAGCACGGGCCAGGTGCCCGGCCTGGTTTACATCCACGGCGGCGGGTTCGTCGTCGGCAGCGTAGCGATGTTCGACGCGCACGTGCTGAAGATCGTGGACGAGCTGGACGTCGTCGTCGTGTCGGTGGACTACCGGCTGGCGCCCGAGCACCCGTTCCCGGCGCCGGTCGAGGACTGCTACGCGGCACTGACCTGGGCTGCGGCCAAGGCCGACGAGCTGGGCATCGACCCGGCCCGGCTCGGCATCGGCGGGGAGAGCGCGGGCGGCGGGCTCACCGCGGGAACCGTGCTGCTGGCACGCGACCGCGGCGGCCCCGAGCTGGCCTTCCAGTTCCTCGGCATCCCCGAGCTGGACGACCGGCTCGACACCGAGTCGATGCGGGACTACGTCGACACCCCGCTGTGGAACCGTCCCAACGCGATCTACAGCTGGACCGCCTACCTGGGCACCGAACCGGGCGGCGACGACGTCTCGCCGTACGCCGCCCCGGCCAGGGCCACCGATCTCTCCGGACTACCGCCCGCGTTCGTCACCACGTGCCAGTACGACCCGTTGCGCGACGAGGGCGTCGAGTACGCACGGCGGCTCGCGCACGCCGGTGTGCCCACCGAACTGCGCCTCTACCCCGCGACGTTCCACGGCTCCTCGCTCGTCCAGAGCGCGGAGATCACGCGCCGGATGTTCGCCGACGAGATCGAGGCGCTGCGCCGCGGCCTGAAGGTCACAGGCTCCCCGTGACCGCGCTGCCCGACCTGGTGACGTAGTAGGTGACGGTGGCGCCACTCCAGTAGTGGAACGTCAGCGTCACCCGCGCGTTGTCGTTGACCTCGGCGAAGAACTCCGGCGTGAGCGTCGTGGCGCCGGTGGTGTAGTTCGGCGCGAACGCCCGGTCGAACTCCTTGAAGGAAGTCCAGTTGTGCGGTCCGGCGTTCGACCCGTCCGCGTACTTCGCCTCCATCGTGGCGAGCAGGTCGCCGCGGAAGGTGGTCGGGATCGAGAACGCGGCGGTGGTGCCGGTCGCGGCGGACAACACCGGGACGTCGTGGGTGATCAGGTTGATCCGCCACGGCACGCCGGCCGAGAACTGGGCCGACAGCACGGCGTTCGTGCCGTAAGCCCGTGATCCGCTCAGCCGGGTCATCGCCGCGGCGGTCAGCGTGAGCTGGTCGCCGGAGATCGTGTAGTCGGTGCCGCGCACCAGTTCCGTCGTGCCCTGACGCAGGCCGGTGAACGTGGTTCCGTTGGTGTTCAACGTGATCGTCTTGGCGGTGACGGCACTCGACCGGGCGCTGAACACCTGGTCGCTCGACGCCGTGCCGGAACGGGTGGCCCAGCTCGACTTGATCTGCGCGATCAGCTCGGGATCGCTCCACTGGAAGGACGTGCGGCCGAGGTGCTGGCCGTTGTCCCACAGCATCGTGGTGATCTTCTTGGTGCGCGCGTAGTAGCCGAGGTGCTCGAAGAACTTCAGCTTCTCGCCCTGCTCGATCGTGCCGGTGTGCCGGTCGAACCCGAGCAGCCCGTACTCGCCGAGGATCACCGGCACTCCGCGGGCGACGAAGGTGTTGTACACGCGGTCGAACGAGTCGGTCAGGTCCTTCTGGGCGGTCGCGTCGTACCGGGTGCCGCCGGCCACGTTCACGCTGAACGGCCAGTACCCGTAGTAGTGCACGGTCGCGATCAGGTTGGGGTCGTTGAACCCGCGCATCGACGTCGCCAGCTCGTCGAGCCGCGCCTGGTCGGACGACGTGTGCAGGGTGGGCAGCACGAGGAGGCGGCTCGCGTTGTTGCCGCCGGAGCGCCGCACGATGTCGCGGAACGACGCGTTCAACTCGTGCAGCAGCTGGGCGTTCTGGGCGTCACCTGAGCTGCCGGTGAACTGCGGCTCGTTCACGCTCTCGAAGACGAGCCTTCCCGGCGAGTCCTTGAAGGCCGCGGCGAGCTGCGTCCAGATCGCGTTGTAACGGGTGAGCACGCCGGTCCGGTCGGACGGCATGGCCGAGATCCACTGCCACGAGTCGTGGTGGATGTTGATCATCACCTGGAAGCCGTCCGCGAGTGCCCAGCCGACGACCTCCTTGACGCGGTTGAGGTACGCCGCCTCGATCGTGTGGTCTGACGCCTGGTGCTGGCCCCACGTGACGGGGACGCGGATGCTCTTGAAACCCTGCGCCTTCACGTTGTCCAGCAAGGCTTCCGTGACCCGCGGGTTGCCCCAGGACGTCTCGTCGCTCCCGGTCGAGTCCAGCGTGTTGCCGAGGTTCCAGCCCGGCTGCATCGCCGCGACCTGCGCCATCGCGTCGCCCGGCACCGGATTTCCCGTGGTGGTGGTCGTGGTGGTCGTCGTCGGGGTCGGACCGGTGCCGCCGGTGCAGGTGACCCCGTTGAGCGCGAACGACTCCGGCGCGGTGTTCGTGCCGGACCAGCTGCCGTTGAAGCCGAACGAGACCTTGGCGTTCGGCTCGATCACCTTGTTGTAGCCCGCGTCGGCGGCCGCGACCTGGCTGCCCGACGACGTGACGGTCGCGTTCCAGGCCTGCGTCACCTGCTGGCCGGACGGCCACGTCCAGGTCAGCCGCCAGCCGTCGACCCGGTCACCGACGTTGGTCACCGACACGTTCGCGGTGAACCCGCCCTGCCACTGGCTCGGCACCGCGTAGTCCACCTTGCAGCCCGGTGCCGCGGCCGCGGGAGCCACGACCGCCAAGCCGATGCTCGCGGCCACCGACACGAACGCCGCGGTCAGCGCGACGATGCGCCTTCCGGTCATGACACCCACCTCCGCAACCTGGGAACGTTCCCAGTTCGGAGCCGGACTGTAACCAGCATCAACACGCTCGAAAAGTGAGTCGTCGAACTGTGGTCGATGCGCCGTCGAACGAGTTCACACCCCTGTCGGACCGCTTTCATGACCGTTACAGTCCCGATCTGGGAGCGCTCCCAGAAGAGTCCAAAACCCTGTCATCGGAGGCTGACGTGCAGAGTCGCATGTCGAGAGCTGTGGCAGCCGTCCTCGTCGCGGTGCTCGCGGGGATGGCCGGTCCACTGGCGCCACCATCGGCCGCCGCACCCGCGTTCAACTACGCGGAGGCGTTGCAGAAGTCGGTCTGGTTCTACGACGCCCAACGCTCGGGGGCACTGCCCGCGAGCAACCGCGTCAGCTGGCGCGCGGACTCGGCCGTGCGCGACGGCGCCGACGTCGGACTCGACCTGTCCGGCGGCTTCTACGACGCCGGCGACCACGTGAAGTTCGGGCTGCCCTTCGCGTTCAGCGTGTCGATGCTCGCCTGGGGAGCCGTGGAGAACCGGGCCGCCTACGCGGGTTCCGGCCAGCTCTCACACCTCATGGCGAACCTGAGGCACGGCACCGACTGGATCATCAAGGCGCACCCGTCCCCGAACGTCGTCTACGGGCAGGTCGGCGCGGGCAACCCCGACCACGCCTGGTGGGGATCGGCGGAGGTCATGCCGATGGCCCGCCCGTCGTACAAAGTGGACAGTTCGTGCCCCGGCTCCGACCTCGCGGGCGAGTACGCGGCGGCGATGGCGTCGGCCTCCATGGTCTTCAAGGACACCGACCCGACCTACGCGGCCACTCTGCTCACGCACGCCAAACAGCTCTACAGCTTCGCGGACACCTATCGCGGCAAGTACAGCTCGTGCATCACGGACGCCGCGAACTACTACAACTCCTGGAGCGGCTACCAGGACGAGCTCGTCTGGGGCGCGATCTGGCTGCACCGCGCCACCGGTGACGCGAGCTTCCTGACCAAGGCGAAGACGGAGTACCAGAAGCTCGGCACCGAACCGCAGAGCACCGAACGTTCCTACAAGTGGACCATCGCCTGGGACGACAAGTCCTACGGCGCCTACGTCCTGATGGCCAAGCTGACCGGCGAGCAGACCTACATCACCGACGCCAACCGCTGGCTGGACTTCTGGACCACGGGCTACAACGGCAACCGGGTCCGCTACTCCCCCGGCGGCCAGGCGGTGCTCGACAGCTGGGGATCGCTGCGCTACGCCGCCAACACCGCGTTCGCCGCCCTGACCTACGCGGACTGGCTGTCCACTCGCGACAGTGCCAGAGCCGCGACCTACCACGACTTCGGCGTGCGGCAGGTGAACTACGCCCTCGGCGACAACCCGCGCAACTCCAGCTACGTCGTCGGCTTCGGCACCAACCCGCCGCGCAACCCGCACCACCGCACCGCGCACGGTTCGTGGGCCGACAGCATCCAGGAGCCGACGACCAGCCGGCACGTGCTCTACGGCGCGCTGGTCGGCGGCCCCAGCACCAACAACGACGCCTACACCGACAGCCGCAGCGACTACGTGATGAACGAGGTCGCGCTCGACTACAACGCTGGCTTCACCGGCGCTCTGGCCCGCCTGTACGGCGAGTTCGGCGGCACCCCGCTCACCACCTTCCCGGTGGCAGAGACGCCCGACGGCCCCGAGCTGACCGTCCAGGCGTCGGTGAACCAGAGCGCCGCGCAGTTCACCGAGATCAAGGCGTTCGTGCTCAACAAGAGCGCGTGGCCGGCACGGACGTTCAACGGCACGCTGCGCTACTACTTCACCCTCGACGGCGCCACCACTCCGAGCCAGATCACCGTCACCACGAACTACAACCAGTGCGGCACACCGAGTGCGCCGGCGCAGTACCGCGGCGCGGTGTACTACGTGGAGATCCCGTGCCCCGGCGTGGCTCCGGCCGGCCAGTCCGCGTACCGCAAGGAGGTCCAGTTCCGGATCACCAGCTCCGGCACGTGGGACCCGGCCAACGACTGGTCCCACACGGGCCTGGGCAGCGGCAACACCGTCGCCCAGACCGACCGGATCGTGCTGCGCCAGGACGGCAGGACGGTGTGGGGCACCGAACCCGGCGGCGTGACCGAGGACAGCGAGGCACCGTCAGTCCCGAGTGGACTGACCGCCTCTGGCGCCACGGCCACCAGCGTCACGCTGAGCTGGGCGGCCTCGACCGACAACGTCGGAGTCGTCGGGTACGACGTGCTCAACGGCACCGCAGTCGTCGGCACAGCGACGACGACCAGTCTGCGGGTCACCGGTCTCACGCCGGACACGCCGTACTCGTTCTCGGTGCGCGCGAGAGACGCGGCGGGCAACGTCTCCGCGGCCGGCACTCCGATCCCGACGCGCACACTCCCCGGCACGGCGACCACGCTCTCCGTGCAGCACAAGGGATCCGGCGCGGCCACGTCGAACCAGATCGGCGCCACCCTCCAGCTCACGAACCGGGGCACCTCGCCGGTCAGCCTGACCACCACGACGATCCGGTACTGGTTCACCGGCGAGGCACCGGCGGCGACGTACCAGACCTGGTGCGACTGGGCGCAGATCGGCTGCGCCGGCATCCAGGTGCGGGTGGTCAAGCTCGCGACCGGACGCACCGGAGCCGACGCGTACCTGGAGGTGTCCTTCACCTCCGGCAGCCTCGCCGCGGGCGCGAGCACAGGCGAAATACAGGTGAGGACCGCGAAGTCCGATTGGTCCACTTTCGTCCAGTCCGACGACCACAGCTACCGGATCAGCAGTGCTCTCACCGACTTCGACCGGATCACCGCCCACACAGGTGGCGTACTCGCGTGGGGTGCCGAGCCCTGACGACTTCGGAGCGGGACGTTCTGCGCGTGCAGGCGTCCCGCCCCGACCCCAGCCGCGTTCATGGCACAGCGTCGTGCCATGAACGCGCTCTCACGGCCCTACGATGGACGTCATGACGGAGATCGACCGGCAACGACGGCCCGGCCCCCGGATCGAGGAGGTCGCCCGACTGGCCGGGGTGTCCAAGTCCACGGTCTCCAGGGTGATCAACGACGAGCCGTACGTGAGCGCCAGGGCGCGTGACGCCGTGCACACGGCGATCACCCACCTGAAGTACAGCCCGAACCAGGCCGCGCGCTCGCTCGCGGGCAGCAAGGCGAACGCCATCGCGTTGATCGTCTCCGAGCAGAGCGGCCGGGTGCTCGGCGACCCGTTCTTCGCCGGGATGCTGCGCGGGGTGCACGCCGAACTGACCGGGCGGCAGATCCAGCTGCTGCTCATGCTGAGCCAGCCGGAGGGCCACGACGACCTCCTCACCTACCTGGCGAGCGGCCACGCCGACGGCGCGCTGCTGGTGAGCCTGCACGGCGACGACCCGTTGCCGCACCGGCTGCAGGAGATCGGCCTGCCGGTCGTCGTGGCCGGACGCCCCCTGGGCTCCGGCTCGGTCCCGTTCGTGGACTCGGACAACTTCACCGGCGGCCTGGACGCGGTGCGGCACCTGGTCTCGCTGGGGCGCACCAGGATCGCGACCGTCTCGGGCCCGCGCGACATGGCGGCGGGCCTCGACCGGCTCAGCGGCTGGCGGCGTGGGCTCGGCGAGGCGAGGCTGCCGGCGGACCTCGTCGCGGAGGCCGACTTCACGCCGGAGAGCGGCGCTCGCGCGATGACCGAACTGCTCGACCGCGCGCCCGACGTCGACGCCGTGTTCGTCGCCGCCGACATCATCGCGCTGGGCGTGCTGCAGGTGCTGCACGCACGCGGCAAGCGCGTTCCCGAGGACGTGGCGGTCGTCGGATTCGACGACTCGCTGCTCGCCTCCACCGCCACTCCCCCGCTCACCACCGTCCGGCAGGACGTCGAGCAACTCGGCCGCACGATGACGTGGCGGCTGCTGGGTGAACTGGCCGGCGAGGACGGGCTTCCGCCGTCGCTGTTGCTGCCGACCTCCCTGGTGCGCCGTGCGAGCGCTTAGTGCCGGATGAAGCACGCAGTGTTAACCCATCGGACACACTTCCGGGAACGCTCCCAGGTTTCCCAACCGTGACCTGAGTCATGAACCCCGAGGTCACCCGGCCGAGTGACATCGAAAACGCCTGGTGCGGGCCGAAGTGTGTCTTGACACACGTTCGAAGCCAGTACGACACTCCTCCGCATCTGGGAGCGCTCCCAGACCTCGCCGCCGAGACCAGAGGAGTTCTCCCGTGCGACACCGTTGGATCAGCGTGCTGATCTGTGCCGCCACGACCGCCGCCGTCACCACAGCGTGCGGATCAGGCGGGGCAAGTCAGACCGCGGACGGAAAGACCGAGCTGACGATCGCCACGTTCAACGAGTTCGGCTACGAAGAGCTGTTCACGGAGTACGAGGCGGCTCATCCGGACATCAAGATCACCCAGCGCAAGACCGGACAGGGCCAGCCGCACCACCAGAACCTCTTCACCAAGCTGGGCGCCGGCTCCGGGCTCGCCGACATCGAGGGCGTCGAGGAGGGCTACCTCAGCCAGTTCATGTCGAAGGCCGGGCAGTTCAACGATCTCAAGGAGATCGGCCCGAAGGTCGAGGACGACCGCTGGCTGAAGTGGAAGACCGAGGCGGTCACCACCAAGGACGGCAAGCTCATGGGCTACGGGACCGACATCGGCCCGCTCGCCATGTGCTACCGCAAGGACCTGTTCGAGAAGGCCGGCCTGCCGTCCGACCCCGAGGGCGTCAAGGCGCTCTTCGCCACGTGGGACAGCTACTTCGCCGCCGGTGACCAGTTCATCGCCAAGTCTCCCGGCGTCGCCTGGTTCGACAGCGCCGCGCAGGTCTACAACGCCATGCACAACCAGCTCGAGACCGGCTACTACGACAAGTCCGACAAGCTGGTCGTCGACACCAACACCGCCATCAAGGCCAACTGGACGACGGTGACCGCGGCCGTCGCGAAGGGACAGTCGGCCCGGCTCGGCGCGTTCAGCAACGAGTGGAACACCGGCTTCAAGCTCGGCAAGTTCGCCACCAAGACCTGCCCGTCGTGGATGCTCGGCGTGGTCGAGTCCCAGGCCGGTCCCGAGAACAAGGGCCAGTGGGCGGTCACCGACGCGTTCCCGAACGGTGGCGGCAACTGGGGTGGCTCGTACCTGACCGTGCCGAAGCAGAGCAAGAACGCGAAGAAGGCCGCCGAGCTCGCCGCCTGGCTGACCGCGCCGGAGCAGCAGATCAAGGCGTTCAAGGCCAAGGGCACGTTCCCGAGCCAGGTGAAGGCGCTCGACGCGCCGGAGCTGCTGGATCAGACCAACGCCTACTTCGGTGACGTCAAGGCCGGCGCGCTGTTCGCCACGCAGGCCAAGAAGATCAAGGCCGCGCAGTACAAGGGCCCGGCCGACGGCCAGATCCAGGAGACGGTGTTCAGCCCGGCGCTGCAGTCGGTCGAGCAGGGCAAGAACGCCGACGAGGCCTGGAAGACCGCCGTCGAGGGCGCGCAGAAGGCGGCCAAGTAGTGACGGCCACTCTTTCCAAGGTGGACCGCGGGCGAGAGCAGGAGTCTCGCCCGCGGCCTCCGCGGCGGTACCGCATGTCCAATGTGGACGCCAGATTCTCGCCGTACCTGTTCGTGGCACCATTCTTCGTGCTCTTCGGGGCGATCGGGCTGTTCCCGTTGCTCTACACTGCCTACGTCTCCCTGTTCGACTGGGAGGTCGGCGCTGACGAGCCGGCGTTCATCGGCCTGGAGAACTACAAGACGCTGTTCGAGGACGACCAGTTCTGGAACGCGCTGTTCAACACCTTCAGCATCTTCGTGCTCTCCAGCGTTCCGCAGATCATCGTCGCGGTGGTGATCGCGGCGCTGCTGAACGCGAACCTGCGGGCCCGCACCGGCTGGCGGATGGGCGTGCTGCTGCCCTACGTGGCCAGCCTGGTGGCGTTGACGATCATCTTCGGCAACCTGTTCGGCCCGCAGTACGGCCTGGTGAACAGCGTCCTCACCACGGTGGGCATCGGCCCGATCGACTGGCAGGCCAGCACCTTCGGCAGCCACGTCGCCATCGCGTCGATGGTCAACTGGCGGTGGACCGGGTACAACGCGCTGATCGTCCTGGCGGCGATGCAGGCGATCCCGCGGGACGTCTACGAGGCCGCGCTGGTCGACGGCGCGAGCGCGTTGCGACGGTTCTTCAGCATCACGCTCCCGATGCTGAAGCCGACGCTGATCTTCGTGATCGTCACCTCGACCATCGGCGGCCTGCAGATCTTCACCGAGCCGAAGCTGTTCGAGCCGTCCGGCGGCAGCGGTGGCGGCACGGAGCACCAGTACCAGACCGTCGTGCTCTACCTGTACCAGTCGGCCTTCCAGGGCCTCGACCTCGGCTACGCCTCCGCGATCGCGTGGGTGCTGTTCATGGTCGTGATCGCCGTGGCAGGCCTCAACTTCTTCATCACCAGGAGGGCCGTCCGATGATGAAACGTCCCTCCTTCGCGATCTACGGCTTCCTCGCCGCGTTCGTGCTCGGCTCGGCCTTCCCGTTCTACTGGTCGTTCCTGGTCGCCAGCCGCGACAACGCTGTCCTCACCGGCGACTTCACGCTGATCCCCGGCGGGAACTTCTTCACCAACGCGGCACGGGTGTTCGACACCGTCCCGTTCTGGAAGGCCCTGGGCAACAGCTTCATCGTGTCCGGCACCGTGACGTTCTCGGTGGTGCTGCTGTCGACGCTGGCCGGGTTCGCCTTCGCCAAGCTGAAGTTCCGCGGCCGGGGCGTGCTGTTCCTGTTCGTGGTGGCAACGTTGGCAGTGCCCACCCAGCTCGGGATCATCCCGCTGTACATGGCGATGGCCGAGTTCGGCTGGGCCGGCGAACTGGAAGCCGTGATCGTGCCGAACCTCGTCACCGCGTTCGGCGTGTTCTGGATGCGGCAGTACCTGCTCGACGCCATTCCCGACGAGCTCGTCGAGGCGGCGCGGATGGACGGCTGCAGCCTGTGGCGTGCGTTCTGGCACGTCGCACTCCCCGCCGCCCGACCGGCAGCCGCCATGCTCGGCGTGTTCACGTTCATGCAGTCCTGGAACGACTTCCTGTGGCCGCTGGTCGTGCTCAACGCCGACAACCCGACTCTCCAGGTCGCCCTGGAGAAGCTGCAGAGCGGCTACTACGTCGACTACTCGCTCGTCCTCGCCGGAACCACGCTCGCGACGGTTCCGGTGCTCATCGTCTTCCTCGTACTCGGGCGGCAGATCGTCGCCGGTGTCATGCAGGGCGCCGTCAAGGGGTGAAAATGGAGAACATTCTTTTCCCACAGGGTTTTCTGTGGGGTGCCGCGACCGCGGCGTTCCAGGTGGAAGGTGCGACCGACGTGGACGGCCGCACCGACTCCATCTGGGACGAGTTCTGCCGGCAGCCCGGCAAGGTCGTGGGCGGCGACTGCGGTGAACCCGCCGCCGACCACTACCGGCGGTTCGAGCAGGACGTCGCCATGATGGCGGACCTCGGACTCAAGGCGTACCGGTTCTCGATCGCCTGGCCGCGGGTGCGGCCGGACGGCGGGAAGGTCAACCAGGCGGGGCTCGACTTCTACAAGCGGTTGATCGACTCGCTGCTGGCGCACGACATCGCGCCGTGGCCCACGCTGTACCACTGGGACCTCCCGCAGAAGCTGGAGGAGACCGGCGGCTGGGCGAACCGCGACACCGCGTTCCGGTTCGCCGACTACGCGGCCGCCACCGTCGAGGCGCTCGGTGACCGCGTCGGCACCTGGACGACGATGAACGAGCCGTGGTGCTCGGCCTTCCTCGGCTACGCGGGCGGAATCCACGCACCCGGTCGCACCGAGCCCGCGGCGGCGGTCGCCGCGGTGCACCACCTGCTGCTCGCGCACGGGCTCGCGGCCGACACCATCCGCGCCGCCCAGCCGGACGCCAAGGTGGGCATCACGCTCAACATGTACCCGATCATCCCCGTGGATCCCGGCAACCCGGCGGACCTCGACGTCGCGCGCCGGCTCGACGGGCTGCAGCAGCGGATCTTCCTGGACCCGTTGCTGCGCGGTGAGTACCCGGCCGACATCGTCGCGGACCTCGAACCGTTCGGGTTCAGCGAGCACGTCAAGGACGGCGACCTCGGCGTCATCTCGGGTCCGATGGACATGCTCGGCGTCAACTACTACACCGAGCACTACGTCAGCTCCACGCCCAACGGGGAGACCGGTCCGTCGCCGTGGGTCGGTGTGCAACACGCGTCGTTCCCGCCGCGGGACGCCCCGATGACCGACATGGGCTGGGAGGTCAGGCCGGACGGGCTCACCGCCGTGCTGATGCGGGTGCACCAGGACTACCCGCGGCTTCCGTTGTACATCACCGAGAACGGCGCCGCGTTCCGCGACGACTTCTCGGGTACCGGCGCGATCGACGACGTGGACCGCACCGGTTTCATCGCCTCCCACCTTCGGGCCGCCCACGCGGCCATCGAGGCGGGCGTCGACCTGCGCGGCTACTTCTGCTGGTCGCTGCTGGACAACTTCGAGTGGGCAGAGGGATACGCGAAGCGGTTCGGCATCGTCCACGTCGACTACGACACCCAGATTCGCACGCCGAAGATGAGTGCGAGGTGGTACAGCAGGGTGGCGCGCGACAACGCGCTGGTCGCCGTCTCATGACGGAAGGCAGGAGTCGCCGCCCCGGCCCGCGCATCGAGGAGGTCGCGCGCGTGGCCGGGGTGTCGAAGTCCACCGTCTCCAGGGTGATCAACGGCGAGAAGTACGTGAGCGAGCGGTCGCGCCAGGCGGTGCACCGCGCGATCGCGCTGCTCGGGTACAGCCCGAGCCACGCCGCGCGCACCCTGGCCGGCAGCAGGGCGAACGCGATCGCGCTGGTGATCTCCGAGCAGGGCAGCCGGGTGCTCGCCGACCCGTTCTTCGCCCAGATGCTGCGCGGGGTGCACGCCGAGCTCGCGGGGCGGCACGTGCAGCTCCTGCTGATGATGAACCGGCCGCACGACGGCGAGGACCAGGTCGCGTACCTCACCGGTGGGCACGTCGACGGCGCCCTCGTGGTGAGCCTGCACGGCGACGACCCGCTGCCCAGGACGTTGCACGAGACGGGGCTGCCCATCGTGGTGGGCGGCCGTCCGCTCGCGGGCGGCTCCGTCCCGTTCGTCGACGCCGACAACTTCAACGGCGCGCTGGGAGCCGTGCGGTTCCTCATCTCCCTGGGCCGCGAGAAGATCGCCACGATCGCGGGGCCGCACGACATGGCGGTCGGCATGGATCGCCTGAGCGGCTGGCGGTGCGGGCTCGCCGAACACGGCATGCCGGTGGAACTCGTGGCGCACAGCAGCGACTTCACGCCCGAGAGCGGTGCGCTCGCGATGGAGGAGCTGCTGCTCAGAGCACCTGATCTCGACGCCGTCTTCGTGGCGGCGGACATCATGGCGCTGGGCGCGTTGCGGGTGCTCCAGGCGCGCGGCTACCGGATCCCGGACGACGTCGCGGTGGTGGGGTTCGACGACTCCGTGCTCGCCGCGACGGCCGTGCCGCCGCTCACCACCGTGCGACAGGACGTGGAGGGGTTCGGCCGGACCATGACCTGGCGGCTGCTGGCCGAGCTGGCCGGTGAGGAGAAGCTGCCTCAGTCCATGCTGCTGCCCACGTCGCTGGTGCGCCGGGCGAGCGCCTGATCACGCTTGCATTCATCCCGGAAGTAATCGCCCGGAATCCTGAACCAGTGCCCCCACCAGGCCGTATTACGACGTACCAGTGAGAGACGGGCGGGGGTTGCGGATGCAGGCGGGCCGATTCTTCGACGAGTCACCGGACGATCCGGAACTGCCGGAAACCGCGATCCTGCGCGTGCTGTGGATGACCGCGCAGGGAATGGTGTGGCCGTGGCTGCTGCAGAGCATGTGCCGCCGGGACGCGATCAGGCAGGCGCTGGAGGCCGAGCTGATCACGGCACCCGTCGGTGACCACCTCGGCTACCACATCACCGACGCGGGGCGGCGCCGCATCGAGGACTGGTACCAGGACAACCGTCCGGGCACCGGTCCCCACGACGACGCGAAGGAGTGGCGCGCCGTCACGATGCGCTGAGCGTCAGACGGTCGCGGCCGTGCGACCGGCCAGGCCCTCGATGACCGCGGCCAGCTTCTCGGTGACCTCCGGGTCGTCGACCGGGTGCAGCTCGGCGAAGCGGATCACGGAGCTGGGGATCGACAGGGTCAGGTCCTCGGCGGGTACGCCACCGGCGATCTTGACGGCCTTGCGCGCCTCGTCCTGCGCCCACACGCCGCCGTACTGGCCGAACGCGGTGCCGACGACGGCGACGGGCTTGCCGGACAGGGCGCCGGCGCCGTACGGACGCGACAGCCAGTCGATGGCGTTCTTCAGCACGGCCGGAATGGTGCCGTTGTACTCGGGCGACACCAGCAGCAGCGCGTCAGCCTGCGCGGCGGCCTCCCGCAGCTCGGCCGCGGCGGCGGGCACGGTGCCCTCGGCGTCGATGTCCTCGTTGTAGAACGGAACGGTCCCCAGGCCGTCGAACACGCCGATCTCGACGTGCTCCGGCGCGATCTGGACCGCGGCCTCGGCGAGCCTGCGGTTGTGCGAGCCCGCGCGAAGGCTGCCGACGAGCGTGAGGATGCGGACGGTCATGGCGCGACTCCTGAGTACACGGTGTGGTTGAACGACTACCACCCTAAACGGGACGCGTCCCGTTTATCTTCCGTCTAGGCTTCGGAGGTGATCGACGGCACATCCGTCCCGCTGACCGGGCCGGGGACGAACCTGCGCGCGGACGCCGTGCGCAACCGTGCCCTGCTGCTCGAAGTCGCGACGCGCATCGCGACCGAACGAGGCGCCGCGGCGATCACGATGGAGACCGTGGCCTCAGCAGCGGGCGTCGGCAAGGGCACGGTGTCGCGGCGCTTCGGCGACCGCAACGGACTGCTGCGGGCGTTGCTGGACCAGTCCGAGATCCGGTTCCAGGAGGCGTTCCTGAGCGGCCCTCCACCGCTCGGACCGGGCGCCGACGCCGCCACGCGGCTCAGGGCGTTCGGCCCGGCCCTGCTGCGCCACGAGCGCGAGCACCGCGACCTCTACCTGGCGGCCGAACCACCGCCGGACCGCCGCTTCGCGGTCCCGGCCGACCAGCTGCGCCACCGGCACCTGGTCGTGCTGCTGCGCGAACTCCTCCCCGGCGCCGACGTCGAACTGCTCGCCCACACCCTGCTCGCCTCGATCGACGTCGTCCTGGCCGACCACCTCGTGCGTGACCACGGCATGTCACCCGAGCGGCTCGAAGCCGGGTGGCACGGCCTCCTCGACCGACTCCTGGGCTGACCTCCGCGTCGAATCGTCCGTCGAATGCCGCAGAGGGCTTGCCGCCGTCTGCCGACTCGCCCTACGGTCGCTCTGGGAGCGCTCCCAGACATTCGTCAACGTGGACGGAGAACCTCACGCTCATGAGATCCCCACGCCTGCTCGCCACGACCCTGCTCGTGGCGCTCGCCGCGTTCCCGCTCGCGGCACCCGCCGCCGCGGCGGACTACGAGCGCGTGCTCAACGGAACGTTCGACAGCGGCTCCCCCGATCCGTGGTGGAGCGGCGCCGGGGTGACCAACCGGGTCACCGGCGGCGAGTTGTGCGCGGCGGTCACCGGTGGCACGACGAACCCGTGGGACGCGCTGATCGGCCAGAACGGCGTTCCCTTCGAGACCGGCCAGTCCTACACGTTCTCGTTCGACGCCCACGCCACGATCGCGCAGCCCGTCACGGCCGCCGCGGGCGAGAGCGTCAGCCCGTACCGCGGGATCGCGAGCCAGCAGTTCACACTCTCCCCCGAGAAGCAACACTTCTCGTTCAGTTTCACGTCCACTTTGGACTTCCCCGACGCGGGCAACGGCCAGGTCGCGTTCCAGCTGGGCGGTCAGGCGGCGGACAACACGATCTGCGTGGACAACGTCTCTCTGGTCGGCGGCGTGAAGCCGCCCGGTGGCGTCAATCCCAACCCTGCCAAGAAGGTCCAGGTCGACCTGGTGGGGTACGTGCCGGGTCTGCCCAAGCGCGCCACCCTCGTCTCCACGGCCACGACGCCACAGACGTGGACGCTCAAGAACTCCGCGGGCACGGCCGTCGCCACCGGCCAGAGCACGCCGAAGGGCGCGGACGCCACGTCCGGCGACTCGGTGCACCAGATCGACTTCTCGTCGTTCGACACGGCCGGCACCGGCTACACGCTGTCCGTGGGCGAGGACAGCAGCTTCCCGTTCGACATCTCGGCCGACCCGATCAAGCGGCTGCGCTACGACTCGCTCGCGTTCTTCTACCACCAGCGCAGCGGCACTCCGATCGAGGCGCAGTACGTCGGTGACGAGTACTCCCGCCCCGCCGGTCACGTCAACGTCGCGCCCAACCAGGGCGACAACAACGTGCCGTGCCGCGCCGACCTCGCGTGCGGTTACACGCTCGACGTGCGCGGCGGCTGGTACGACGCGGGCGACCACGGCAAGTACGTGGTCAACGGCGGCATCGCGGCCTGGCAGTTGCTCAACTCCTACGAGCGGGCCACCCGCGTCGGTGACGCGTCCGCGTTCCGCGACGGCACGCTCGCCATCCCGGAGAAGACCAACGGCGTGCCGGACCTGCTCGACGAGGCGCGCTGGGAGGTCGACTTCCTGCTGAAGATGCAGGCACCGGACGGCATGGCGCACCACAAGATCCACGACGCGAACTGGACGGCCCTGCCGACCCGGCCCGAACTGGACGACCAGCCGCGCCGGCTGTCCGCGACCAGCACCGCCGCGACGCTGAACCTGGCCGCGGTCGCCGCGCAGGCGTCCCGGCTGTGGAAGGGCATCGACGCCACGTACTCGGCCACTTTGCTCACGGCGGCGCGCAAGGCTTACACGGCCGCCAAGGCGAATCCCGCCAAGCTCGCCGACCCTAACGACGGCACCGGCGGTGGCGCGTACAGCGACGACACCGTGAGCGACGAGTTCTACTGGGCGGCTTCGGAGTTGTACGCGACCACTGGCGACAGCGCCTACCGGACCGACGTGACCACCTCGCCGCACTACAAGGCGGCGAGCCTGAGCAGGGCCGGCTTCCACTGGGGCGGCACGGCCCCGCTGGGTGACATCACGCTCGCCCTGGCACCCAGCGGACTGCCCGCCGCGGACGTCTCGGCGATCAAGGCCGCGTTCGCGACCGTCGCGGACCAGCACCTGACCGCCATGGCGGGGATGGGCTACGCCGCGCCGTACGACAACAGCACGGCCGGGTACGTCTGGGGTTCGAACTCGTCGGTGCTGAACAACGCCCAGGTGCTCGCACTCGCCCACGACTTCACCGGTGCCGCCAAGTACCGCGACGGCGTGTTCGAGGCGCTGCACTACGTGCTCGGCCGCAACCCGCTGAGCACCTCGTACGTGGCGGGCTACGGCGACCAGGCGATGCGCAACGCCCACCACCGGTTCTGGGCGAACCAGAACGACCCGACGCTGCCGATCGCGCCGCCCGGCTCGTTGTCCGGCGGCCCGAACAGCGCGCTGCAGGACCCGGTGGCGCAGCGGTTGCTCGTCGGCTGCCCGCAGCAGAAGTGCTGGGTGGACGACATCGGCGCGTACTCGGTGAACGAGGTCGCGGTGAACTGGAACTCCGCGCTCGCCTGGGTGTCGGGCTGGGCGGCGGAGAAGTCCGGGACCACCACGCCGAAGCCGGACTGCGAGGTCGGCTTCACCGCCGGCCGGTGGCCCGACGGCCTGTCCGCACAGGTGAAGATCACCAACACCGGCACCGCCGCGTGGACGTCGTGGAAGCTCGGGTTCGCGTTCCCCGGCACCCAGAAGGTCACCGCCGGGTGGTCGGCGACGTGGAGCCAGACCGGGCGTGACGTGACGGCGGCCAGCATGCCGTGGAACGGGCAGGTCCAGCCGGGCCAGACCATCCACATCGGATTCAACGGCTCCGGCTCCGGAGCCGACCCGGCCGCCTTCACCATCAACGGGAAGACCTGCAAGAAGGCCTGACCGAACCAGGGATGCGCCCGCTGTCACCTCGGTGGCAGCGGGCGCTCGGCGTTTACGACGTCTGTGAGCGCTAACAGGAACTACCTGCTGTTATCCAGATGAAACTTGACGGGCATGTTGTTAGCGATAACACTCGCCGCCTACAGCACTGTTGCCTGTCGGTGACATCGAGGAGAAGCAATGAGGCTTGCCAGGATCGCGGCCACCACCGCACTCGCCGTCACCCTCGCCGCCTGTGGTTCGGCGCAGAAGACGGTCGACCAGCAGACGAGCTCCAGCGAGGGTGCGCTGGTGGGCGTCACCATGCCGACGCGGTCGTCCGAACGCTGGATCCACGACGGCGACAACATCAAGAAGGCCCTGGAGGGCAAGGGGTACAAGGTCGACCTCCAGTACGCGGAGAACGACATCCCCACCCAGGCCAACCAGATCGAGAACCAGATCACCAAGGGCGCCAAGCTCCTGATCGTCGCCTCGATCGACGGCACCGCGATCACCTCGCAGCTGCAGCAGGCCGCCGACGCGAAGATCCCGGTGATCGCCTACGACCGGCTGATCCGCAAGAGCCCGAACGTCGACTACTACGCCACTTTCGACAACTTCAAGGTCGGCGTGGAGCAGGCCAACTCGCTGCTGGCCGGTCTGAAGACCAAGGGCGAGGGCCCGTTCAACGTCGAGCTGTTCGCCGGCTCACCGGACGACAACAACGCCACGTTCTTCTTCAACGGCGCCATGTCCGTGCTCCAGCCGCTCGTCGACCAGGGCAAGCTCGTGGTGAAGTCGGGCCAGAAGGACTTCAAGACCGTCGCGATCCTGCGCTGGGACCCCGCCACCGCGCAGAAGCGCATGGAGGACCTGCTCACCTCGACCTACGGCGGTGCCAAGGTCGACGGCGTCCTGTCCCCCTACGACGGCATCTCGATCGGCATCCTCTCCGCGCTGCGCAGCGGCGGCTACGGCTCGGCAGGCCAGGCCTACCCGATCGTCACCGGTCAGGACGCCGAGGTCGCCTCGGTGAAGTCGATCATCGCCGGTGAGCAGTACTCCACGATCCACAAGGACACCCGCCTGCTCGCCGACGTCACGGTGAAGATGGCCGACGCGGTGCTCAAGGGCGGCAAGCCCGAGGTCAACAACACCAAGGACTACGACAACGGCAACAAGGTCGTGCCGTCGTTCCTGCTCCAGCCCGTCCCCGTGGACAAGGCGAACTACCAGAAAGAGCTGATCGACTCCGGTTACTACACCGCCGACCAGCTCAGGTAACTCGACGTGTCCGACGACATCCTGGTGATGCGCGGCATCACCAAGAGGTTCGCGGGTGTCACCGCGCTGCACGAGGTCTCGTTGACCGTGCGGCGCGGTGAGATCCATGCGATCTGCGGAGAGAACGGCGCGGGCAAGTCCACGCTGATGAAGGTGCTGTCCGGGGTCCACCCGCACGGCACGTACGACGGCGACATCCTCTTCGAGGGCGAGCCGTGCGCGTTCGACGGCATTCGCGACAGCGAGCGCCGCGGCATCGTGATCATCCACCAGGAGCTGGCGCTGTGCGGCCAGCTCTCCGTTGCGGAGAACCTGTTCCTGGGCAACGAGAGGTCCCGGCGCGGGTTCATCGACTGGAACCGCACCAACCACGAGGCCCAGGCGCTGCTCGACCGCGTCGGACTGCGGGCGAACCCGACGGCCCCGGTGAACGACCTCGGCGTCGGCAAGCAGCAGCTCGTCGAGATCGCGAAGGCGCTGTCCAAGGAGGTCAGCCTCCTGATCCTGGACGAGCCGACGGCCGCGTTGAACGACGACGACTCCCAGCACCTGCTGGACCTGCTCGAAGGCCTGCGGGACGAGGGCATCACCTCGGTGATCATCTCCCACAAGCTGGGCGAGGTCACCAGGATCGCCGACACCGTCACGGTGCTGCGCGACGGGAAGACCATCGAGACGTTGCCCGCCAAGGGACTCAGCGAGGAACGCATCATCTCCGGCATGGTCGGCCGCGACCTCGAGCACCGGTTCCCGCCGCGCACGCCCGACATCGGCGAGGAGGTGCTGCGCATCGAGGACTGGACGGTGCACAGTCCCGCCCAGCCGGACCGGGTGGTCGTCGACAACGCCACGTTGTCGTTGCGGCGCGGGGAGATCGTCGGTCTCGCGGGCCTGATGGGCGCGGGCCGCACCGAACTCGCGATGAGCGTCTTCGGCCGTTCGTACGGCGTCGGCATCTCCGGGCGCGTGGTCAAGGACGGCCAGGAGATCGACACGCGCACCGTGCGCGGCGCGATCCGGCACGGCCTCGCGTACGTGAGCGAGGACCGCAAGAAGTACGGGCTCAACCTGATCGAGGGCGTGCAGCGCAACGTCTCCGCGGCGGCGCTGGGCAAGCTCGCGAACCGCGGGTGGGTGAACGAGAACGAGGAGTACACCGTCGCGGAACGGTTCCGGAAGTCGATGGGCATCAGGACGTCCGCCGTGTCGACGGTGACCGGCACGCTCTCCGGCGGCAACCAGCAGAAGGTCGTGCTGGCGAAGTGGATGTTCACCGACCCGGACGTGCTGATCCTCGACGAACCGACGCGCGGCATCGACGTCGGCGCGAAGTACGAGATCTACTCGATCATCAACGAGCTCGCCGCCCAGGGCCGCGCGGTGCTGGTGATCTCCTCGGAGCTGCCGGAGCTCCTCGGCCTGTGCGACCGCGTGTACGCGCTGTCGGAGGGCCGCATCACCGGCGAGGTCACCCGTGCAGAGGCGACGCAGGAACGCTTGATGCAGTACATGACGCGAGGACAGAGCTGATGACCACGAAGATCGCGCCCGCTCCCGCCGCCGCCCCTCCGGCCCAGCCCCGGCGGTTCTCGATCAACCCGCGGCAGTCGGGCATCTACGTCGCGTTCGCGTTGATCGTCGTCCTGTTCGCGGTGCTGACCGACGGCGCCCTGCTGCAACCGCAGAACATCTCGAACATCATCGTGCAGAACTCCTACGTGCTGATCCTCGCGATCGGCATGATCCTGGTGATCATCGGCGGGCACATCGACCTGTCGGTCGGCTCGACCGTGGCGCTGACCGGGGCGATCTGTGCGGTGCTGACCGTCCAATGGGGACTGCCGTGGCCGGTGGCGGTGCTGCTGACGCTGCTCTCGGGCGCGTTGATCGGCGCCGCGCAGGGCTACTGGATCGCGTACTTCGGCATCCCGGCGTTCATCGTCACGCTGGCGGGCATGCTGGTGTTCCGCGCGCTCACGCTGACGACGCTGGGCAACCAGGGCATCGGGCCGTTCCCGGACGAGATCCGCTCGCTGGCGAACGGCTTCACGGGCGGCTACCTCGGCAACGTCGCTCTCGGCCCGCTCGGCGGCGCCGACCTGGTGAGCCTGCTCGCCGGCCTGACGTTCGTGGCCGGGTTCGCGTTGTCGCAGTGGCGCAAGCGCGCGGCCCGGCTCGGCTACGGCCAGGTCGTCGAGCCGATGCCGGTGTTCATCCTCAAGATCGTCGGCGTCGGTGTCGTCGTGATGGCCGTCGTGGTGCAGCTCGCCCGGTTCCGCAACCTGCCGTGGGTGCTGGTGCTGCTCGCGGCGCTCGCGCTCGGCTACTCGCTGATGGCCGGAAACTCCGTGTTCGGACGGCACATCTACTCGATCGGCGGCAACCTGCAGGCCGCCACGCTGTCCGGCGTGAAGGTCAAGGCCGTCACGTTCTGGGTGTTCGTGAACATGGGCGCGCTGGCCGCGCTGGCCGGCGTGATCTTCGCCGGTCGGCTCAACCAGGCGGGCCCGACGGCGGGCATGTCGTTCGAGCTGGACGCCATCGCGGCCGCCTTCATCGGCGGTGCGGCGGTGCAGGGCGGCGTCGGCAAGGTCGTCGGCGCCATCACCGGCGGCCTGATCATGGGCGTGATCAACAACGGCATGTCGCTGATCGGCGCGCCCAGTGAACGCGTGATGCTCGTGAAGGGTCTCGTCCTGCTCGCGGCGGTCGCCTACGACGTGTGGACCAAGCGCCGCGCCTGAAATCCCCTCTCTCCACCCCGGAAGGCGAACAACAACGATGTTGTTATCCCTGCGCCGTTTCGGCCTCGTGGTGGCCATGTCGGCTGCCCTGGTCCCCATCACCCCGGCCGCCGCCGAACCGCTCGTGCGGACAGCGGCGAACGCGCTGGACGTCCCGAACCTCGACGATGTCCGCGGGAATCTCACCCTCCCCGCGACCGGCGAGAACGACACGACCATCACGTGGAAGTCGTCCAACGCCAAGGTGATCACCGCGACCGGTGAGGTGAGCCGCCCTCCTGCGGGCGGCAAACCCACCAAGGTCGTGCTGACGGCGAAGGTGAGCCGTGGGCAGCAAAGCGCCACCCGCGCGCTCACCGCCACCGTCACGCCGCTGCCCGTCAAGGAACCGCTGGCGGGCTACAGCTTCTTCTACTTCACGGGTGAAGGCAGCCCGATCGGCGAGCAGATCTACGCCGCCGCCAGCAACGGGAACAACCCGCTGGACTTCTCCGAGGTCAACGGCGGCCAGCCGGTGCTGAAGTCCAGTCTCGGCGAACTGGGCGTGCGCGACCCGTTCATCCTGCGCTCCCCCGACGGCGACAAGTTCTACCTGCTGGCAACGGATCTGAAGATCAACGGCGGACGGGGCTGGGACGCGGCGCAACGCAGCGGCAGCCGGTCGATCATGGTCTGGGAGTCGACGGATCTCCGGAACTGGTCGCGCCAGCGCAGCGTCCAGGTCTCGCCGCCGACCGCGGGCAACACCTGGGCACCGGAGGCGTTCTGGGACGCCCAGCGCGGCAGCTACGTCGTCTACTGGGCCTCGAAGCTCTACGCGGAGACCGATCCTGGCCACACCGGCGACAGCTACAACCGGATGATGTACGCGACCACGCGCGACTTCGTGACGTTCAGTCCGGCGAAGGTGTGGATCGACCCCGGTTACTCGGTGATCGACTCGACGGTCATCGAGCACAACGGCACCTACTACCGGTACACCAAGGACGAACGGAACAACTCGTCGTCCTCGCCGTGCAGCAAGTACATCACCGCGGAGAAGTCGGCGGACCTGCTGAACCCGCGGTACGACTTCGTCGCCGAGTGCATCGGCAAGGCCACCTCGACCAGTCCGGGGCTGAGCGCCGGTGAGGGCCCGACCGGGTTCAAGTCCAACACCGAGAACAAGTGGTACCTGTTCATCGACGAGTACGGCGGCCGCGGCTACGTGCCGTTCGAGACCACCGACCTGGCCTCCGGCAAGTGGACCATGTCCACGGGCGCCCGCCTGCCCACCTCTCCGCGCCACGGCACGGTGCTCCCGGTGACGCAGGCCGAGCTGACCAGGCTCACCGCTCCCCCGGCTCCCGTGAAGGCCGACGCGCAGGGCCTCGTCGCGCACTGGCCGCTCAGCGGTTCCGCCGCCGACGCCACCGGGCACGGCTACGACGGCGTGCTCGCCGGCGACGCCACCTGGTCCGAGGGATCCCTGTCGCTCAAGGGCGGACACGTCCAGCTGCCGAACAACATGCTGACGGGCGCTCCGGCCGCCACGATCTCCGCGGACGTGCTGGTGGATCCGGCCCAGCAGACGCCGTACTTCCTCTACGGGTTCGGCAACACCGCGCCGAACGGCGTCGGCAACGGCTACCTGTTCAGCACCGGCGACGGCTATCGCGGCGCGATCGCGACCGGCAACTGGACGACGGAGCAGGGCGTGAACTCCGGTCGCGCACTGCCGCGCGGGGTCTGGAAGAACGTGACGCTGACCGTCGGCAACGGCGTGGAGGTGCTCTACCTCGACGGCGTCGAAGTCGCGCGGAACACCGCCGTCACCATCAGGCCGTCCGACCTCGGCGGTGGCATCACGGCGGCCAACTACCTGGGCAGATCCGTGTACGCGGCCGACAGGACGTTCCTCGGCAGGATGAAGGACGTCCGCCTCTACAACCGGGCGCTCGCGAGCACCGAGGTGGCCGCGCTGCCGTTCAACGCGACGCTGATCCGGTCAGTCGCGCACAACTCGCTCAAAGCACCCGCGGTCATCGAACCGGGCAGCGTGGTGCTGCCCGTGCGGCCGGGCACCGACCTGCGCCGGATCCAGCTCGACTTCGGCCTCGCTCCGGGCGCCTCGATCACTCCCAGCGGCCCGGTCGATCTGCGCTCACCACGGCAGTTCACCGTGAGGCTGGGCCGGGAGAGTCGCGTGTGGACGGTCGAGGCGCACGAGATGCGCAGCCCCGTGCTGCCCGGCCTGAACGCCGATCCGAACATCGTCGCGTTCGGCGACACCTACTACATCTACGCGACCACGGACGGCTTCGACGGCTGGAGCGGCACGAAGTTCTCCGCGTGGTCGTCGAAGAACCTGGTCGACTGGACGGACGAGGGCGTCATCCTCGACCTCGGTCCCGGGGTCAGCTGGGCGGACCGCAACGCCTGGGCGCCGACGATCGCCGAACGCGACGGGAAGTACTACTTCTACTTCTGCGCCGAGGCCAAGATCGGCGTCGCGGTGAGCGACTCCCCGACCGGCCCGTTCGTCGACTCCGGTCAGCCGCTGATCGCGCGCAACCCTACCGGTGGCGGCCAGGCCATCGACCCGGCCGTCTTCATCGACCGCTCCGGACAGCCCTATCTGTACTGGGGAAACGGCGAGGCCTACGTCGTACCGCTGAACAGTGACATGATCTCCTATGACTCGGCCAAGATCTCCCGGCTCACCGGGCTGACGGACTTCCGGGAGGGCCTGTTCATGGTGGAGCGGAAGGGTACGTACTACCTGAGCTGGTCGATCGACGACACCCGCAGCGAGGACTACCGCGTCGCCTACGCGACCGCGCCCAGCCCCACCGGCCCGTTCACGAACCGCGGCCTGATCCTGGGCAAGGACCTGAAGCTCGGGGTCAAGGGCACCGGGCACAGCTCGATGCTGCAGGTGCCGGGCACCGACGACTGGTACCTCGTGTACCACCGCTTCGCCATCCCCGGCGGGGACGGCACGCACCGCGAGACCACGATCGACAGGATGAGGTTCGGCCGCGACGGCTCCATCGTCCCGGTCACGCCGACCCTGGAGAGCGTCGCACCACAACGGATCCGGCCGCAGCACTGCCGGGCCCTGATCAACTGACCCGAGGAGTTCGATGTCGCAGCGGGAACCCGAGCTACGCCGGGAGCAGTTCGGCCGGGTCGGTGACACCGACGTCCACCGGTACGTCCTGGCGTGGCCGGGTGGCCTCACCGTGCGGGTGCTGGACTACGGCGGGGTGATCCAGTCACTGGAGGCACCGGACCGCCACGGCGTTCCCGCCAACGTGGTGCTCGGCTTCGGCTCGCTCGACGACTACGTCGCGAACAGCCGGGCCGACGCGACCAGGGTGTTCTTCGGCGCCGTGATCGGCCGGTACGCCAACCGGATCGCGCGCGGCGCCTTCACCCTCGACGACGTCCAGCACCAGCTTCCGCTCAACAACGGCCCGAACACCCTGCACGGCGGACCGGCCGGCTTCGACACGCGGGTGTGGTCCGCGACCGAACTGCACGAGTCGGACAGCGTGGGCGTGCGGCTCGAACTGATGAGCCCGCACGGGGACGGCGGCTTCCCCGGCGCCGTCGACGCGCAGGTGACGTACCGGCTCGACCGGCACAACCGCCTGAGCATCACCTACCGCGCGACGACGGACGCGCCCACCGTTCTCAACATGACCAACCACACCTACTGGAACCTGGCCGGGGAAGGCAGCGGCGACGTGCACCGCCAGTCGCTGATGCTCAACGCGAGCCGGTTCTGCGCCGTCGACGAGGCCCTGATCCCCGTGGGAGGTCCCGTGCCGGTCGAGGCGAGCCCGTTCGACTTCCGGCTGCCGACCGCGATCGGCGCCCGCATCCGCGCGGCCCACCCGCAGCTGCGGATCGCGGGAGGCTACGACCACAACTGGGTGCTGGACTCGTCCGGTGCCTCGTTCGCCGCGCAGGCCTGCGATCCGGTGTCCGGGCGGCTGCTGACCCTGTGGACCAGCGAGCCGGGCCTGCAGTTCTACTCGGGCAACTTCCTGACCGACGACCTGGTCGGCACCGGCGGCCGCCCGTACGGCCGCGGCGCCGGCTTCGCCCTGGAGGCACAGCACTTCCCGGACTCGCCGAACCGCCAGGACTTCCCCAGCACGGTGCTGCGGCCCGGCGACGTCTACCACCAGGAGACGGTCTTCCAACTGTCCACCACGGACTGAGCTACGCCGCGTGTGAGCACGTGGGGCAGCTGCATTCAGCACACGTGCAGTTGGCACACGAGTCAGTGCAGCTGTCGCACGCGCACTGGGCGTGGTTGCAGGTCGGGCAGTCGCATTCCGAGCAGTCGCACTGCGCGCACGAGTCCGCGCAGTGCGCGCACCTGCACTTGTCGCACTCGTCGTAGTGCACGCCGCGATCCGTCACGTGTTCGCGGTGCAGGTGCCCGTCGTGCAGGTAGTCGACGTGGTCGCGGTGCACGAGGGCGTCGTGACCGCAGCCGGGACCGTGGGTGTGGCGGTGCAGCTCGGCGGGAGCGTGCTCGACAGTCGTCATAGGACAGATGCTCATATGCGCAGACGACTATGACAAACGCAGAGGCCGATGATCAGCCGCATGGGTGACGGCCAGGCGACAGCAGGCCGTGCAAGGCGCTGGGACACAAGGACTTAATCGATTCGACTGCTGAATCGACAACGCGAGAACTTCCGAGGGGTCACTGTCGTTCACGTGACGGCACACCGCTCAAGGGAAGGGCCTGCCATGGCAGCCGAGTTCCAGGAATCCGCCCTTCGGGAGCTGTCCGCGGCCGACCGCGCGCTGTTCCGGACGTTCGGTGCCGGACCGATCCGCACCCCGCCGTTCGACCACGTCCACCACGCCTTCGAGACGCACGCCGCGCGGCGTCCGGACGCGACGGCGGTGGAACACCTCGGCGAGTCGCTGACCTACGCGGAGCTCGACGCCAGAGCCGGGCTGCTGGCCGAGTACCTGATCCGCGGTGGCGTGCGCCCCGGCGACCACGTGGGACTGTTCCTGACGCGATCGATCTCCATGGTGGTGGGCGTTCTCGCGGTGCTCAAAGCAGGAGCGGCCTACGTGCCTCAGGACGTGAGCACCACGCCGGAGGCTCATCTGCGGCACGTCGTCCGCGCCGCGCGCATCGACGTGGTGCTCACCACGAGCGCGGACGCGGTGCCCGGCCACCTCGCCTCGGTCATCGCGATCGACACCCTGCCCGGCGTGAGCACCTTCTGCCGCACGATCACCGCCGACTCGGACGTCGCCGCCGTCGTCTTCACCGGCACGAGCGGTGTGCGCGTGACCCACGCCAACCTGTGCAACCTCCTGCTCACCGCTCCCGGATCACTGGCCGTCGCACCGGGGACCAGGGTGGCGCAGCTGCAGAACATCGCCTGCGACCTGGCGATGTGGGAGGTGCTCGGCACGCTCGCGAACGGCGGCACGCTCGTTCTCCGCGGCGACGACGCCGAACGGACGGCGCGGTCGGTGGACGTGGTGATCGCCACCCCCGGTGTGCTGGTGTCATTGGACCCTGATGCGTGTCAACGGATCCACACGGTCGTGGTCGCCGGTGAACGGTGCCCGCAGGCGCTGGCGGACACGTGGTCCCGCCGAGTGACCTTCTACAACGCTTGCGGCCCTGCCGAGGTCACCGTCGTCAACACCATGCAGCGCCACGAAGCCGGCACCGGACGACTCACCATCGGGCGGCCTGTGCCGAACACGACCGTGTACGTGCTCGACGACGACCTGCGGCCGTGCCCGATCGGCGCCATCGGCGAGATGTGGGTGGGCGGAACGGGCGTGACCGCCGGCTACGTGGGCGATCTCGACCTGACAGCGCTGCGGTACCGCCCCGATCCGTTCCTCGGCGGAGATCACCTGATGTTCTGGACGCGCGACCTCGGCAGGTGGACGGCCGACGGCGAACTGGAGCACCACGGCCGCACCGGCGACCAGGTCGAGGTGCTCGGGTACCGGTTCGAGCTGGACACCGTCACCGCGGCGCTGGAGGGCGCGGCGGACTGCGAGCGCGCCACGACCCTGGTGCACGACGGCAGGCTCGTCGGGTTCATCAGTCCCCGCACCGCGGCGCCGGAGGTGGCGAGGCGCACCGTCTCCCAGCGGCTGCCGCACTACTGCGTGCCCACGCTGATCGTTCCGGTCGACGCGCTGCCGACCACCGAGCGCGGCAGGGTCGACCGGCGCGCGCTGCTGTCCCGGTTGGACGGACTCTCTCCGGCTTTCCGCTCCTAGGTGCGAGCCTCCATGGACGCCTTCGGCGGACAGCGCGCCGGCGACTCGCTGGTCGCCGACGCGCTGTCCGCGTTGGAACCCGAACACCGGGTGGTGATCGTGCGGGCCTTCTACCGCGGTGAGTCCGTGGCCGCGCTCGCCGACGCGCTGGATCTGCCGCAGGACACCGTGAAGACGCGGTTGCTCCACGGCCTGCGCGCGTTGAGGCTCGCGTTGCAGGAGAACGGGGTCATGGAGTCGTGAGTTCGAAGCGCTGGACGGTGACCGCGCCGCCCAGCGCCAGCGTGGCGTGGTTGAAGATGCCGAACCGGTAACCCATGAAGAACTGCCAGTCGTTCTTCAGCGTGAAGCCGCTGCCCAGTGACGCGAAGTTCACGCCGTCCGTGCTGTAGGAGAACCGGGCCTGCCGTCCGCTGCCGGGACGGATGTCGGCGTTGGCGCGCAACCAGATCCGGGTGCCGGTGAGATTCGCGCTCGCGACCTCGGAGCCGGTGCCGGTGGTGTTCCAGTTGCTGTCCATGGTGAGGCCGTTGACCATGACCACGCGGGTGCGGCCGCTGTCGCGCTTGATCCCGATCCACGCCGAGGAGTCGCGCAGCATGGCCAGTCCGGTGCGGTCGCCGTCGCGCATCGACGCGAGGTCGAGGGTGACGGTGGCCGTGGAGGTCGGGCCCTGTATTCGGTGGGTGAGGGTGTTTCGGGCGTTGTACAGGTCGTTGGTGACGGTCGCGGTGGACAGCCGCAACCCGTTGCCGACGCTGTACTTCGTGGGGTCCGGGTTGTGGTTCCACTCCCACCGCGGCTTGAGCGCGGTGCCGCCGAAGACGTCCACCCCGGTCATGGGTTCGACCTGACGCGACGGCAGGTTCGGCATCGGGTAGTTCGCGCCCCAGCCGCCGTTGACGGTGGTGATGCGCGGCCAGCCGTCGGAGGTCCAGGTGATCGGCGCGAGCACCGGCACGCGGCCGCCGGGGTAGGCGTCCACGAAGGCCAGGTAGTACCAGTCGCCGTTCTGCGTCTGCACCATGCCGCCCTGGTGCGGCACTCCCCCGCCCTGGATCGGCGTGGGCATGTTCAGCAGCACCTGCTGGACGGTGTACGGGCCGAACGGGCTCGACGACTTGAGCACGTACTGGCCGTTCGCGGGCCTGGTCAGCCAGATGTAGTAGTTGCCGTCGCGCTTGTAGAACCGCGCGCCTTCCAAGGTGCCGATGCTGGACGGTGTCTGGAACACCTGCTGCGAACGCACTTCCGACTTCCCGTCCGCCGACAGCTGCGCGACGCTGATCGTGGTGTTGCCGTACGCGACGTACATCGTGTCGTTGTCGTCGACCAGCATTCCCGCGTCGTAGTAGCACTTGTTGATCGTGGACAGCTTCGACCACTGACCGTCCACGGCCGTGGCGGTGTAGATGTGGGTCTGGGCGAAGTCGACGCACCCGCCCCAGTAGAAGGTGTTGTTGCTCTTGCGGTGGTTGAGGAACGAGGCCCAGATCCCCCGCACGTACCCCCTGCTGCCGTTCAGGTCGTACTTGGAGCCGAAGTCCAGGCGTGGCACGGAGTGTCCGGCGAACTCCCAGTTCACCAGGTCGTAGGAACGCAGGATGGGCGCTCCCGGCGAGTAGTGCATGGTCGACGCCGAGTAGTAGTAAGCGTCGCCCACGCGGATGATGTCGATGTCCGCGAAGTCCTGCCACAGCACCGGGTTGTTGAACGACGACGGCCGGGGTGCCGACGTGGTGGTGGTCGGTTCCGCGCCGCCGTTGCAGGTGGTTCCGTTGAGGCGGAACGACACCGGGTCGGGGTTGGCGGAGCCGGACGTGGCGTTGAACCCGAACTCCACCTTGCCGCCGGTGGGCACGGATCCGTTGTAGGAGGCGTTGCGCGCGCTGACCTCGCCGCCGCTCTGCGTGATCACCGCGTTCCAGTGCTGCCCGACCTGCTGGCCGGAGGCGTACGCCCACTCGAGCGTCCAGCCGGTGATCGCGTCACCGGTGTTCGTGACGGACACGGACGCGCCGAAGCCGCCCTGCCACTCGGAGGTCCTGGTGTAGGTGACCGAACAGCCGGGAGCGGCCTGTGCGGTCGTGCCGGCGGCGAGTCCCGCGGCCATCAGCGTGAGGGCGGACACGGCCGCCGCGCTGGGAGCCCACCTCATGATCGCGACCACCTCTGGTTGGTCTGGCCGTTGCAGGTCCACAGCACCAGCTTCGAGCCGTTGGCGGTCGCGGCCCGTTCGACGTCGAGGCACAGACCGGCGTTCGTGTTGCGCAGCGTCCCGTCGGAGCCCAGCGTCCAGCGCTGGTTCGCCTGGCCGTTGCACTGCCAGACGATGACCCTCGTGCCGTTGGCGGTGCCTTGGTCGTACGCGTCGAGGCACTTGTCACCGAACACGCGGACCTCGCCGTTCGTCCAGGAGGTCCACCGCTGGGAGGCGGGGGTGAGGCAGTCCTGGATCACGACCGCGGCCCCGGCCGCCGTAGAACCGTTCTCGACGTCGAGGCAGCGGTTCGACCCGGCGCCGCGCAGCCGGGAGGTGGTGTTCGCCAGCGGGCTGCCGCCGGTCACCCGGAACGCGGTGACGCCGTGCGCCGCCACGGTGGCGGAGATCGCGCCCGACGTGCCGCCGGTCCAGAGGTCGGTCAGCGTGAAGCCGTTGCCGGACAGGCCGATCTGGGCGGCCGTGGTGGCGACTGTCGCGGTGCCGCTGCCCCGGTTGAACAGGCCGACGGCGACCGAGCCGTCCGCGAGCGGTTTGGCGAACACCTCGGTGGCGCCGTCGTCGCGCACCCGGCGCCCGCCCGCGCCGAGACTGTCCTGGTTCACGGCGATCAGGCGCTGGTTGCGCAGGACCGCGCTGACGTCGGCGGACATGGTGCGGATGTCGTTGCCCGCCATGAGCGGCGCCGCCATCAGCGCCCACAGCGTGAAGTGCGACCGCGACTCGGTGAGCGTGAGGCCGGGGCGTCCGACGACCAGCATGTCCGGGTCGTTCCAGTGGCCGGGACCGGCCTGCATGGCGAGCGGGGCGGTGATGTCGACGACGTTGCCCACGCCCATGGGGTAGCTGTTGGTGTTGCCGTTCTGCCAGATGTCCAGCAGATCCTCGGTGGTGCGCCACAGGTCGGCGACCTCGCTCCAGTCGTACCTGTCGCCGGTGATCGCGTGGAAGCTGTTGGGGTTGATGCTGTAGACGATCGGCCGGCCGGTGGCGCGCAGGGCGTCCCGCATGATCGTGAACCGCGCGACCTGCTCGTCCCTGCTCCCGGCGCCCGAGCACCAGTCGTACTTCAGGTAGTCCACGCCCCACGAGGCGAACGTGGTCGCGTCCTGGACCTCGTGGCCCTTGCTGCCCGTCGAACCGGGGTGTGCCCCGGTGGTCTGCGCGCAGGTGCGTTCGTTCGGCACCTGGTAGATGCCGAACTTCAGGCCGCGCGCGTGGATGTAGTCGCCCAGCGCCTTCATCCCGCTCGGGAACTTCGACGGGTGTGCGCGCAGGGTGCCGCCCGAGTCTCGCTGAGGGTCGAACCAGCAGTCGTCCACGACGACGTACTGGTAGCCGGCGTCGCGCATGCCCGAGGACACCATCGCGTCGGCGGCCTGGCGGACCTGGCCCTCGGTGATGCCGCAGCCGAAGCTGTTCCAGCTGTTCCAGCCCAGTGGCGGGGTCAGGGCCGGGCTGCCGGGCGCCGCGGGTGCGTTGGGGGCGTGGACGGTGAGGGTCGCCAACGCCACCGCCAGCACGGCGGCGAGGTGCGTGAGTTTCCTGGACCGGACGGGCATCGTCGCCCCTCTCTGGCAGGGAAGGCGCCGCCGGGTGTCCGGCGGCGCCTCGAGGATCAGCAGGTCGAGTTGGTCTGCGTCAGCAGGCCGAGCCGCCAGGGCAGCCGGTTGTAGTCACCGCCGGCGTTGGGATCCAGGCCCTGGTAGAGGTAACTGAGCTTGCAGGGACTGATCTCCATCGTCTGGTCGACGTTCGTGCGCACCATCTCGCCGTGGCTGATGTCGCGGGTCCACTGTCCACCCGGGAACGTCACGTTGTTCGCGCGGGCGAACGGGTTCGACTCGCTGTCGGCCAGGGCGGTCCACGCACCGGCGATGGAGGACGCGGTCCACGAGCGGAACCAGCGGCGGCCGTCGGACCCGATCGCCTCGTGCACCAGCAGCCACTGGTTCTTCCCGGCGATCTTGTAGACGTTGGACGCCTCGAACAACCGGTTGCGGTTGCTGTCCTGCATGGCGATCACCGTGTTGGTGAAACCGTTGGGGAACTGCGCGAGGCTGGTCTCCGACCGGTAGAGGTGGCCGTTGTCGTCGGAGGAGAACAGGTAGCACTTCGCGGTGTCGCACACCATCCAGAAGTCGACCCAGTAGCCGTTGCCGATGTTGTCGCGGATGATCTGCGGCATCCCGTTGGCGTAGAAGTTCTTCGGCGTGGACCAGGACGCTGGGTTGGAGATGTCGGACGTCGTGGAGTACGAGGCGTTCGAGCCGGTCTGGTAGACGAGGTACCAGAGGCGTTGCGGCGCGAAGTAGAACACCTGCGGCGCGGCCCGGTAACCGGTGCCGACACCCGAACGGTCGAGGTAGTAGTGCGGTGCCGCCGACGCCTGGGACCAGTCGCTGAAACTGGTGTACATCAGGTTGTAGCCGTCGGTGTACGTGGACGCGAAGACGTGGTACTTGCCGTTGTAGTACACGACACTCGGGTCCTTGACCGCGACGTTCGCGTGCGTGGCGTCCGGCTTCGGGCTGATCAGCACTCCGCTGGAGTTCCAGCGGAAGCTCGACGGCAGACTGCCCACCGGCGGGTTGCCGGTCGTCGTGGTGGTCGTGGTGGTGGTCGTGGTCGTCGTCGTGGGTCCGACGTCGCCGGTGCACAGGGTGCCGTTGAGCGTGAACGCCGTGGGGTTCGGGTTGGTGGTTCCCGAGGAGGAGCCGTTGAAGCCGAACTCGACCCGGCCGCCGGTGGGGATCGTCGCGTTGTAGGAGACGTTGCGCGCGGTCACCTGGCTCCCCGACTGGGTCGCCTCGGCGCTCCAGGCCTGCTTCACCTGCTGGCCCGCGGCGAAGCTCCAGGTGAGCGTCCAGCCGTTGATCGCGTCACCGAGGTTGGTGACGCTGACGTTCGCCGTGAACCCACCGTCCCACTGGGATGGTGCCGAGTACGTCACCGAACAGCCCGGCGCGGCCGCGGCGGGAGGCACCGTCACCGCGGCGAGTGCGGTCACGGCGATCAGCGGTACCGCGGCGGCGGCCGCGAGCCGGGCACGCAGGGATGTGAACGATCGTGCGAAGACCATGATCACCCTTCGTCGTCGGAGGGAGCGGCAGCAGGATCACGCACTGGCGCGGGAGATCAGCGACAGGGGCTGCTCCCAGCAATGTAGAAGACCCCGTCCCGCAGGGTCAAAGCTAAATGTGAGCGCTAACTTTTAGCGGATCCTGATCCAGATCCGCCAGAAGCGCCATCTGGGCCAATCCGGCTGTTAACGCGAACAACCGGGCCTCAGCGTCGCGGCGGTGCCACTGAGCCGCCGTCGCGCAGCGGCATCGGCACCCGGTGGACCAGCGGAGCCCGAACACCGCGAGGCCGCCGTTCCACGATCTCCACCAGGATCCTGACCGCCTCTGCGCCGAGCTCGTGGTGCGGCACGGCGACGGTGGTCAGCCTGGGCCGCATCCACGAGGCGACGGGGTGGTCGCCGAACCCGAGCACGGAGACTTCGCCGGGCACGGAGAGCCCGGCTTCGGCGAGCGCCTGGCAGGCCCCGAACGCCAGGCGGTCGTCGAAGCACACCAACGCGCGAGGCCGATGAGCCCCCAGCAGCCGCCGGGTCGCGTCGTAGCCCTCCTGCGGAGTCCACTCCGGACAGCGATGCGCGCCGGCGACCTGCACGCCCGCGGCCTCGAACACCTCGCGCATCCCCGCGAGGCGCTCCACGGCCGCGACGCCGCCGGGTGGGTCGTCGCAGGGACCCACGCCGATCAGGTGCACGCCGCGCACGTGCCCGGCCTCGACCAGTACACGTGCCGCCGAACGGCCGCCCTGCCTCTCGTCGGACATCACCGACGGAACACCGGGACGGGACGCGGTGGCGTTGAGCAGCACCACCGGCACGTCGCGCAGACCGTCCGGCAGGGCGACCGGCCTCGGGTGCGTGGCGGCGAGGACGATGCCGTCGGCACGCCGGTCGCACATCGCCTCGAACAACGCCCGTTCCTCCACCGGGTCACCCCGGGTCTCCCCCACGAACAGCACCGACCCACGCCGGTGCGCCGCCTCGAGCGCGCCCCTGACCACGTCGCCGGCCGGCGCGGACGAGGCGAGGGTGTCGAGCACGAACCCGATCGTCCGCGAGCGTCCCGGACGGGGTCTCGGCACGAGGGCGCCACGCCGATAGCCCAGTTCCCGGGCCGTGGAACGCACGCGCCGCTCGGCCGCCTCGGAGATGCGCAGTTCCCGCGCCCGGCCGGTCAGCACGAGCGACGCGGTCGTGACCGACACCCCGCTCGCCGCCGCGACGTCGGCCAGGGTCACGCGCGTTCGTCCCACCGCGGCTCCGCCTCCCCTACGGGCCACGCCACGTCACGGCCGAAGTGCCGCGAGATGGTCGTGGCCACCCGCTTCACCCGGACCGGTGGCAGTCGTGCGTCCACACAGGACTCCGCCGCGCACGACGCCGGGTCCCGTCACGGCGATGCGGTGACGGGACCCGCTTTCCTCGCCTCAGGAACAGGCGACGCCGTTCAGCACCGGCGACGCGAACGGCGGAGTGCCGTTGTAGTTCGCGTTGAACCCGATGCTCAGCGTGGCGCCGGACGCCAGTGAGCCGTTCCACGCCACGTTCGCCACCCGGACCACGTCGCCCGTGTCGGTCCAGGTGCCGTTCCAGCCCTGGGTGACGGACACGCCGGGTGCCGAGAACGTGAAGGTCCAGCCGTTGATCGCCGGTCCGCGGTTCTCGATCACGATCTCGCCGGTGTAGCCGCCGTTCCACTGGCTGACCACGCGATGGGTCGCCTTGCACCCACCGCCCGGATTGCCGCCCGTCGTCGTGGTGGTGGTCGTCGTGGTGGTGGTCGTGGTCGTCGTGATCGGCCCCGCCGCCATCGCGAGGTCGTAGGCCCGCTGCGGCACGAACTGACCGGCCGGCGCGATGCAGCCGTCCGACTCGCCCGGCAGCTTGACCCACAGGAACGCCTCGATCTTCGAGTCACCCGTGTTCGTCGTGCTGGGCGTGCCGATCGCGCGGCCGGCCGGGTCGCACCACTCGCTGCCGGCGGGACCGTTGCCGTTGCGGCTGGTGTCCACGACCGCCTTGAGACGGCTGTCCCCGACGGCGTTGAGGACGTTCTTCGCGAAGTTCACCTCGTCGGACGTGGCGCGGTAGTTCGACACGTTGGTCGAGATGCCGTCGGCGCTGTTGGAGATGTCCGCGCCGCGCAACCGGTTCGCGGCCTCCGCCGGGGCCAGCCACGCGGAGTGCCCGATGTCGAAGTACACCTTCGCCTGGCCGGAACCGGACTTCAGCCTCTTGCCCGCGTAGGCCATCGACGCCTTGGTCTGGTTCTGCTGGTCGGTGTTCTGGCAGGTGGTCATCAACGGCAGCACGTCCGGTTCCAGCACGATCGTCGCCGGACGGCCGGCCAGGCCCGCGGCCACCTCGTCCACCCAGGCCCGGTAGGCCTCGTGCGAGGGCGCCCCGCCACCGCTGGCACCCCCGCAGTCGCGGTTGGGGATGTTGTAGACCACCAGGATCGGGATCTTCCCGGCGGAGGCCGCGGCACCGACGAAGGAGCTGATCTCCGAACGCACCGTCGAGGTGTTGGTGGTGGTGTACCACCGGGCCTGGGGAACCGAGGCGACGCGGTCGCGGATGACCGGCGCCCGCGAGTCGCCGGGATTCGCGGCCACCCACCGCGCGCTCGAGCTCGACGGGTCGACGTAGAACGCCGACTCGGCGGCGCTGACGTTCGCGCCGGTGCCGACGACCAGGGCGGTGACCCCGGTGACGACCGCGCCCGCGAGCACGCACGCGCCCGTTCCCCGCTTCCACCGTGCCATCGTGCTTCCTCTCCGAGTGCTGGTCGACATTCGCGGATCAGACGAACCCGGCGGGGCGGCACGGGTCGACGGGGAAGCACCGGCGCGAGCCGGATCGGTTGCTCTCATTCAGGGTCCTCGCAGCATCGTCGCTGGTGGGCATGAGGGATCACGGCGCGTGAGAGCGCTCCCACGATCGGCGTGCGAATTCCACCGCCGAGTGGTCGAGCACCAGGTCCACATCGGACCAGCGCCGCGGAAAGCGAATACGAGTTGCGGCCAATGTAGCCGCGAAACAAAGTTCGGTCAACGCTGAAGTTGTTAGCGCTCACTTTAGCGGAAAGAAGTTTCGAAACTTGTTCGACGAATGTGCTCAAACGGTTTGGAGTTCACACTGGGAGCGCTCCCCTACATTCCTACGCCGATCAGGTCAACCTGCTGTCGAATTCGACAACGCGTTCTTGTGAGCGCGAACAGCGAGCTGCGACACTCGTTGTCGCTCAACGGGATCCGGCCCTGGCGCACCGGATCTCGTGAGCTGACCCTGCCCATCACACCCCGCGACGGGTGTTCCTGCGAAAGTGTGAATGATGAAACTGACATCGAAGTCAGTGGCCCTGATCCCGATCATTGCCACGGTCGCGACAGCGGTAATCGGCGCCACCCTGATCGCACCACCCGCCGCGAACGCGGCGACCACCCTCGGCGCGGCCGCCCAGCAGAGCGGCCGTTACTTCGGTACCGCGGTCTCGGCGAGCAGACTCGGTGACTCGACCTACACCGGGATCCTGAACCGCGAGTTCGACATGGTCACGGCCGAGAACGAGATGAAGATGGACGCGACCGAGCCGAACCAGAACCAGTTCAGCTACGGCAACGGCGACCGGATCCTGAACCAGGCCCGCAACCAGGGCAAGCGAGTCCGCGGGCACGCTCTGGCGTGGCACTCGCAGCAGCCCGGCTGGATGCAGAACATGTCCGGCACGTCGCTGCGCAACGCGATGCTGAACCACGTCACGCAGGTCGCGACCTACTACCGCGGCAAGATCTACGCCTGGGACGTCGTCAACGAGGCCTACGCCGACGGCAGCGGCGGCGGACGCCGTGACTCCAACCTGCAGCGCACCGGCAACGACTGGATCGAGGCCGCCTTCCGCGCGGCACGGGCGGCCGACCCCGGCGCGAAGCTCTGCTACAACGACTACAACACCGACGACTGGTCGCACGCGAAGACCCAGGGCGTCTACCGGATGGTGCAGGACTTCAAGTCCCGCGGCGTCCCGATCGACTGCGTCGGCTTCCAGTCCCACTTCAACTCGCAGAGCCCCGTTCCCTCCAACTACCAGACCACCCTGCAGAACTTCGCCAACCTCGGCGTGGACGTGCAGATCACCGAACTGGACATCGAGGGCTCCGGGAGCTCCCAGGCGTCGAGCTACGACCGCGTGACGCGGGCCTGTCTCGCCGTCTCGCGGTGCACCGGCATCACCGTGTGGGGCATCCGCGACACCGACTCGTGGCGCGCCTCCGGCACCCCGCTGCTGTTCGACGGCAGCGGCAACAAGAAGGCCGCCTACAACTCCACGCTGAACGCGCTCAACGCGGGTGGTGGCACCGACCCGACGACAACGACGACGACCACCACCACGACGACCACGAGCAACGACCCCGTTCCTGGCGCCTGCAGCGCGTCGGTGTCGTTGAACCAGTGGGGCGAGGGCTTCGTGGCCACGATCAAGGTCACCGCGGGTTCCAGCGCACTGAGCGGCTGGAAGGTCACCACCACCCTGTCGAACGGCACCGTCACGGGCTCGTGGAGTGCCACCCGCAGCGGCAACAACGGAACCGTCGTCTGGTCCAACGTGGACTACAACGCCAACGTGCCCGCCGGCGGGTCCACCGAGTTCGGCTTCCAGGGCAGCGGAAGCGGGGCGGGTCTGAACCCGGCCTGCGCCGCGAGCTGACGTCCCGCACCACCCACCGGACAGGCTCCCGCGGATCGGACGAGACGTCCTCCGCGGGAGCCCGCCTGCCCTCGGGAGACCTCGATGACCTTGACCCGGAAGCTTTGGAGCAGCACCGCTGCCATCATCGCGGCCGCGGCTCTGCTGGCCGCCGCCGTCGCGCTCTCGCTCGTGCCCCAGCCGGCGAGCGCCGCCTCACTCGTGCGCGTCACGAACTTCGGCGCCAACCCGACCAACCTGAACATGTACGTCTACGCGCCCGACGCGGTCGCGGCTCGCCCCGCACTCCTCGTGATGATCCACTACTGCACCGGTTCCGCGAGCGCGGTGCACAACGGTGGTGGACGCGACTTCGTCTCCGCCGCCGACCGCAACGGCTACGTGATCGTCTACCCGGAAGCGACGAGGGACGGTCACTGCTTCGACGTCTCCACGCAGAACGCGTTGCGCCGCAACGGAGGCAGCGACTCCACCGGCATCATGTCGATGGTGTCGTACGCACGCCAGCGCTACAACGTGGACCCGGATCGCATCGTCGTCGCGGGCATCTCGTCCGGCGCGATGATGACCAACGTGCTCGCCGCCGAGTACCCCGACGTGTTCAGCGCCGGCTCGGCGTTCGCCGGCGTCCCCGCGGGCTGCTTCGCGACGACCGACGGATCGATGTGGAACAGCCAGTGCTCGGGCGGAACCCTCCTGAAGACCCCGCAGCAGTGGGGCGACCAGGCCAGGGCGATGTACCCCGGCTACACCGGTCGCTACCCGCGAATGCAGCTGTGGCACGGCACCAACGACACCACGCTGGCGTACCCGAACTTCGGTGAGGCGCTCGACCAGTGGACGAACCTGCACGGGGTGAGCAGGACACCGGTGTCCACCGACCAGCCCCAGTCGAACTGGACCCGCACCCGTTACGGCGCCACCGGCACGGCGGCCGTCGTCGAGGGGATCAGCGCCCAGGGCACCGGGCACGACGTGCCGACCGCGGGAATGGTCGGGTACGCCATCACGTTCCTGGGCCTCGATCGCCCGCCCACCAGCACGACCACCACCACGACGACGACCACCACGACCACTCCGCCGCCGTCCCAGGGCTGTTCGGTCAAGGCGTCGGTCAACGCCTGGAACACCGGCCTGACCGAGACGATCACCATCACCAACACGTCCCCGACGGCCGTGAACGGCTGGAAGCTGCAGTTCACGCTTCCCGGCGGGCAGACCATCACGGGCGGCTGGAGCGCCACCTACTCCCCGACCACTGGCCAGGTGACCGCGACGAACGTCAACTACAACGGGCAGATCGCGCCCTCCGCCCAGGTGTCGATCGGCTTCCAGGCCACGCACACGGGCAACAGCGCCGCCGCGAGCGGCTTCACGCTCAACGGAGTGCCTTGCGGCGCGGCCTGAACGCGACGACCGGAGGAACGACGATGTTCCATCAACACAGGTCCGTGACAGCGGCGGCCATCGCGAGTGCCGTGGTCCTGCTGGGCGCGGCCGGCATCGCCCTCGGCGGTCCGGCCGCCGGCGAGACCGGCGCGACGGCCGCGACGGCCGGATGCGGCAAGGCACCGACGCTGACCAGCGGCCAGCACACCATCAGCAGCGGCGGCCAGAACCGTTCCTACATCCTGCGGTTGCCTCCCAACTACGACAACAACCGCCAGTACCGGCTGTTCGTGGGCTTCCACTGGCTGGGCGGCACCGCGAACGACGTCGATTCCGGCGGCGGTGACGGCTACAACTGGTCCTACTACGGGCTGCGAAGGCTCGCCGACGCCGCGAACAACGGCACGATCTTCGTCGCCCCGCAGGGCAACAACAACGGCTGGGCGAACCCCGGCGGCCAGGACCTCAGGTTCGTCGACGACCTCGTCGGACTGCTCGACTCGGGGCTGTGCATCGACACGACCCAGCGCTTCGCCGGTGGCTTCAGCTACGGCGGAGCCATGTCCTACGCGGTGGCCTGTGCTCGCGCCACCGTGTTCCGCGCCGTGGTCGCCTACTCCGGCGCGCAGCTCAGCGGCTGCGACGGCGGCACCCAGCCCATCGGGTACCTGGGCATCCACGGCATCAGCGACACGGTCCTGGGCATCGGACAAGGCCGCGCGCTGCGGGACACGTTCGTGCGCAACAACGGCTGCACAGCGCAGAACCCGCGCGAACCGAGCGCGGGCAGCCGGACGCACGTCGTCACCGCCTACAGCGGTTGCCGGGCGGGCTACCCCGTGGTGTGGGCGGCGTTCGACGGCGGGCACACACCCGGCCCGATCGACTCGGGCGGCGACGGCTGGCGCACCTGGACCTCCGGCGAGGCCTGGACGTTCATCACCCAGTTCACCGGCGGCGGGCCCACGACCACCACGACGACGACAACAACGACCACCACTTCGCCGCCCGGCGGCACGGCCTGCCGGGTGAGCACCGTCGTCAACGCCTGGAACACCGGCCTGACCGCGAACATCACCATCGCCAACACCGGTTCCGCGCCGGTCTCCGGGTGGGCGCTGGCCTTCACCCTGCCGGGCGGGCAGACGATCACCTCCGGGTGGAGCGCGACCTACTCACCCTCCTCAGGACAGGTGACGGCCAGAAACGTCTCCTACAACCCCGAAATAGCACCGAACTCGTCGATCACCATCGGCTTCCAGGCCACCCACACCGGCGACGCGGCGGCACCGGCGTCGTTCAGCCTCAACGGGAACGCCTGCGCAGTCGCCTGACCACCACCCCGCAGTAAGCGCGACGGCCTGCCGGCCGGACGGGGGCCGGCAGGCCGTTCGCCTGGTCACGGCCTCGTGGCAAGGCTCTCCGCCAGAACGGCGATCGCGTCCGGCCCGGTCCGGCAGCACCCGCCCACCATCCGCGCGCCGCCGTCGGCCCACTCCCCCGCCAGCGCGGCGAAGCCGGTCCCGTCGCCCGTCCAGGACCGCTCGCGCGCGTCCCACCGCTCCCCGCTGTTCGGGTAGACCACGACCGGCAGCCCGGTCACCTCGCGGGCCACGGCGACCGCGCCCGCCACGTCCTCCGGCGCGCAGCAGTTCACGCCGACGGCGATCACCTCGCCGACCCCCGCGACGACCGCGAACGCCTCCTCCAACGGCTGCCCGGCGCACGTCCGGTCACCGCGCACGCTGTAGGAGAGCCAGGCCGGCACGCCACTGCCGCGCACCACCTCCAGCACGGCCTCGGCCTCGTCGAGGTCCGGGATGGTCTCGATCGCGAGCACGTCCGGCCCGGCCGCGCACAGCTCCTCTACGCGCGGGCGGTGGAAGTCGGCCAGTTCCTGCCGGCTCAGCCCGTAACGGCCGCGGTACTCCGACCCGTCCGCCAGCACCGCCCCGTACGGCCCGACGGACGCCGCCACCCAGCGCGGTCCGTCCACATCGGACGCGGCGGAGCGGGCGAGCGCGACGCTGGACCGCAGCAGGCGCGCCGTCTCGCTCTCGCTGATCCCGCGCCGCGCGAAACCGGCGAAGCTGGCCTGGTAGCTCGCGGTGATCGCGACCTCGGCACCCGCCAGGAAGTAGGCGAGGTGCGCGGCGCGCACGGCGTCCGGATCGGTGAGCAGCAACCGCGCCGACCACAACGAGTCGGACAGGTCGTGCCCGGCGAGTTCCAGCGCCGTCGACATGCCGCCGTCGAGCACGACCACCCGCTGTGCCAAAGCCTCTGCCAGTTCCACCCGGTGAGCCTAAAGGGAGGAGGAGTGCGCGACGACCGCTCCGCCGTGAGTCGCGCACTCCTCCAGGACGATCCCAGGGCATGTCGTTCCACGCGCACCGAATGTCCACGCAGAACGACACCCGTCCCAACGACCGTCCGTCACACCGCCCGCGAGACGAAAGCGGACGAAGGCATCGACGAGGGAGGAGGAGTGCGCGATTACACAGATCGCGCACTCCTCCAGGGCGACCACCGGAAACATCCGCGTGTGCGCGCCGCAAGTCCACACGCGCGGACGCTGTCCCGGCGTCGCCGGTCCGAGCCGGTCAGGCCGTGCCGCGGTGCGCGGCCTGGTCCGGGGTGCTCGCCCGGCGGGACAGCCTGGGCGGCAACAACATCAGCGGTGGCGGCTGCTTGCCCTCCAGCTTGGCGACGAGCAGGTCGACGGCGTGCCTGCCGAGCTCCTCCGCCGGCAGGCGCACCGAGGTGAGCAGCGGTGAGGTCTGCTCGGCCAGCTCGTCCGGGCAGATCGCGACCACCGCCACGTCACCCGGTACCTGCCGGCCGGCCGCGCGCAGGCAGGTGGTGATCCAGCCGAGCGCCGCCTCGTTGTGCACGACGAGCGCCGTCATCGACGGGTGTGCGCGGATCAGGGCCTTGGTCGCCCTGAGCACCGAGTCGTGGTCGCCCTCGACGGCCAGTGCCGTCGCGGCGACTCCCCTGCGCATGGCGGCCGCGCTGAACCCGTTCATGGTGCGGTGGGCGAAGCCGGTGCTGCGCCGGTAGACGGCGCTCGGCGCGCCGAGGAAGCCGATGGAGCGGTGACCCAGGTCGGCGAGGTGGTCGACGCACTTCGCGCCGGCGGCCTCGAAGTCCAGGTCCACGCAGGTGAGTCCGCGCGCCGCCGCCGGATGTCCGATGAGGACGGACGGTTTGGACAGCTGCCGCAGCAGCGGCACGCGGTCGTCGTCCATCTCCACGTCCATCACGAGGAACCCGTCGACCTGGGCGCTGTTCGCGGCGCGGCGCAGGCCCGCCGCGCCGTCGTCCGCGGTCATGAGCAGCAGGTCCATGTCGTACCTGCGCGCTGTCGTCACCGCCGCCGTGACGAAGCGCATCACCGCGGGCAGGTGCGTGCCCGCCCGCAGCGGGAGCACCAGCCCGATCACGTTGGTCCGGCCCGCCGACATCGTGCGGTCGGAGGCGTGCGGCTGGTAGCCCAGCGCCCTGATGCTCTCGCGGACTCTCGACTTCGTGTCCGCGGAGATCGACCGCTTGCCCGTGAGGACGTAGGAGACCGTGCTCGGGGCTACCCCGGCGTGCCTTGCGACGTCCGCGATGGTGACCACACAGCCTCCTTTCGCGCTTGCGCTCAGTGAGCGTGTCGACACCATAGGGAGCACCTTCTGATGACATCAAGGGTTATGTGTGCGTTAACATTGCGCAATTCGGGTGGTCCAGACGAATTCAGCACTGTCTGGAAACTTGCCCGACAGAAAACGAGAGCAGGTAGGAAGAGCGCGCCCACACGGCGCGGCCCCGAACGACAGGGCCGGCCGCATGGGCACGTTCACATCCAGTTGCTCACAGCGCCGGGTAGGCGTTGCGCATGAGCTCCTGGAACTGGGCGGAGAACCAGTGCCCGGACAGCGGCGCGTTCCCGAGCGCGCCGGACAGGTTGTTGTTGTTCCGAGGGTTGCCGGTGTACGTGGGGTCGCACATCCGGTCGAAGCCCTTGCCCTCGTTGTTCGGGATGTCCTCGCTCGCGCCGTCGGACTCACCCGGCGGCTTGATCCACACGTACGCGTCGATGCCGGACGCGGGCGCCGCCTTCGGCCGTTCGCCGATGCCGGCCCCGGACTGGTTGCACCAGTTGCCGAGGTGGATGCGCCGGTCGAGCCTGCCGCCGTCGACGTAGGTGTCCACCGTCGTCTTCGGCCCAGGACCTGCCGGACGGGCCGCGCCGCCCCAGCCGTTGCGGCTGGTGTCGATCAGCATGCCGACGTTCGCGTCGAAGCCCGCCTGCACGGCCCGCTGCCGGAACGCCTGGGCGTAGGGCAGCTCACCGGTGTAGCGGTTCCAGTCCACCCACTTCGACTGACGCACCGACGTGCCGTTCACCGTCTCGTCGATCGAGAAGTTCGGCTCCGTCAGGATGCCGTAGTTGGCGGTGTTGGCGATGAAGCCCTGCACGTTGGCCTTCGTCGCGCCGGACGCGTTGGCGGCCTGGAAGAGCAGCTCGGCCGACGGGCCGAAGTTGTCGTCCCAGCCCAGCCAGCCGTGGTGCCCGATGTCCAGGTAGTTGTAGACGTTCGGGACCGCGCCCAGCTTCGCCAGCGCGTAGCCGACACCGGTGACGTAGTTGCCGTTCGCCTTCATGACGTCGCACTGCGGCGTCTGGGTGGGTCGCGGCGTCACGTTGGTGACCAGGTTCGGCAGGGAGTCGATCTCGACCACGGTCACGATGCGCAGGTTCGCGTACGCGGGCCTGGCGAGGATCGACGCGATCGGGTCGATGTACTCGGTCTTGTAGCGGTTGATCTCCGTGGCCCCGAGCTCGCCGTTGGAGGCCAGCGCCGCGCAGTCACGGCCGGGCAGGTTGTAGATCACGAGCTGGATGACGAGTGGTGAGCCCGCCGCCTGGCGCACCGCCTCGTCCAGGTGCGAGGCCAGCCCGCGGGCACCGGTGGTGCCGCTGATCGCGGCGATGCGGTCCATCCACACGCCGGTCGGCTGGTTCGCGATCCTGCTGCCGCCCGACTCCGCGCTCGCTTTGGCCGACCAGTCCGGGTTCACGTAGACCTTCGCGCCGGCGTACGGGTTGTCGACCTTGGTGCCGGGGTTCGGGTTGCCGCTCGTCGTCGTGGTGGTCGTCGTGGTGGTGGTCGTCGTAGTGGTCGTCGGCGCTCCGGTGCACACCGTGCCGTTCAGGGTGAACGTCGTCGGGTTCACGTCACCGCTGGCGGCGCCAGAGCCGTTGAAGCCGATGTCGATGGACGCGTTGGTGCCCAGGCTCCCGTTCCACGACATGCTCGTCGCCGTCACGTTGGCGCCCGACTGCGTCCAGTTCGCACTCCAGCCCTGCGCCACGCGCTGGCTGCCGGGCAACGCGAACTTCAGCGTCCAGCCGCCCGTCACGGCGTCGCCGAGATTGGTGATCTTCACCGCGGCACCGAAACCACCGCCACCCCAGGCATTCGCCGTGTAGTCGACACGGCAACCGGGTGCGGCGCCCGCGGGTGGTGCGGTCAGCGCCACCGCGATCGTCGCCGCGGTGGTGGCGACCACGACTCCCGCCGCGGCCCACCGCCTCTGTCCGTTGAGCTTCATTGCTCCGGATCTCCTGTCTGTCAATGGTGCTTGATCTCCATGAGCGAACACGCGGTGGGCGTGCACTCAAGTCTTTTCAGGCCGAGGTACTCCATGCCGATCGAGCCGGTGAGCGCGAACCCGTCCCCGAACGCGAGGTCCGGGTCGCCCCGGACCTCGCCGCTCGCGAGCGCGGCCAGCCAGGCCTGTTCGAGGCCCGGCCGCAGGATCAGCAGCCCCAGCCGTTCGTACGGCTGCTTGGCGCAGGTCCCCCACTCCGCGATGAACGGGGCGTAGACCTTCGACCGCACCGGACCTGCGAATCCGGTGAAGTCGTCGTCCCGCTTGACGCTCGCGCACTCGTCGGTCAGCTCGTGCAGCCACTCGGCGACGCCGTCGACGCCCCTGCTGAGGTCAGGGGTGGGTTCGGCGCGTCCTACGAGGAGGGCGAACGCGACCGAACCCACCACCAGGAGGGCGACCAGGGCCCTCATCACCGGATGGCGCACGCGGATCCGTTGAGCGTGAAGGACGTCGGATCAGCCGGTGTGGACGTCGTCGTGGCGTTGAACCCGAACGTGACCGAACCTCCGGCCGGGATGTCCGCGTTGTACGACACGCCCTTCGCGGTCGCCTGCCCGCTCGCGACGGTGACCGTCGACGACCAGGCCTGCGAGAGCTGTTGTCCCGAAGGGAAAGCCCACACGAGCTGCCACGCGCTGATCGCGCTGGTGCCGCTGTTCGACACCGTCACGTTCGCGGTGAATCCGCCGTTCCACGTGCTCGGCCGCGTGTACGCGACCGAACAGGAACCGGTGCTGCCACCACTCGATGTTCTGACCGCCACGGCCGACGACGCCGTTGACGCGTTGCCCGCCGAGTCCGTCGCGACCACCGTCAGCGAGTACTGGGTGTCCGCGGTCAGACCGGTGACGGTCACCGAGTTGGTCGCGGAGGTCGCGACCACCTGACTGCCGTTGTAGACCCGGTAGCCCGTCACGCCGATGTTGTCCGTCGACGCGCTCCAGTCCAGTTTCACCGAGCTGCTGGTGACGCTGGACGCGACAGGGGTGCCGGGTGCCGACGGCGCGGTGGTGTCGGGCGTGCCGGTGCCTCCGCCGAACACGACGTCCGAACAGCTGTAGAACGCCTCGGGGCTGTCCGAACGCTGCCAGAGCGAGTAGATGACGTGCCGGCCGGACTTGTTGGGCAGCCGGGCCTGCCAGGCGTACTCGCCGTTCGCCAGCGGCGGGTTCGTCACCGAGTTGAACGGCGTCGACTCGAGGTCGGACCACTTGAGCGGCTTCGTCACGTCGAAGCCGTCCTTGGTGACGTACTGCTCCCAGGTGCCGGGGTGCGGCGCCCATGCGTTGTACCGCAACGTGACCGTGCTGTTCGCCTGCACCTGCGTCGACGGCCAGTCGGAGCGGGTGAGGTTGTAGGCGGCGTACTTCGTGGTGGGACCGCACAGGTTGCCGTCGGGGATGATCTCCCGGTGGCGTCCGGCGGCGTTGCTGATCAGGTTGCCGAACCAGTCCCACAACGGTTGCTTCCCGCCCTGGGCCACCGCGGCGACGCACGCCGGGTTGGTGGGCTGGATGTCGCCGCCACCGCTGCCGGCGCGACCGTCCTCGTAGCAGAGGTAGGTACGGCTGCCTGGCCAGACCATCGACCCGTGCGCGACCGCCGTGCCGCCGGTCTGCACGAGAACCGCGCCGACCGCGACCGCGACTGTCAGGAGCGCTATGCGTTTCCTCATCTCGGGACTCCTCACCCGTAGATCTCGGCGTGCAGGGAGAACGCCGTGGCGATCTCGGCTTGCGCCCAGAATCGGTGATAGGTGAACGTCGGTGCCGGTCCACCGTCCAGATAGGACTGGACCTTCGGCCACTGCGGGTCGTTGCGGAACATCGACCGCATCGACAGGAACGACGAGCCCTGCCCGATCTGGTCACCGTTCGGCATCTTGCCGGTCCAGCCGCTCGGCACGTACGGCCCTTCGCGCGTGCTGGTGTTGTAGACGTCGTCGAACCGGTTGTAGTCCGTGCGGGTCTCCGGCACCGCGATGCCGAGGCTGTCCTGGTGCGACAGCAACGACGTCAGCAACGACTCACCCGTGGTCTTGGCCTGCGCGTTGCCTGACCTCGCCGCGTAGTTGAGCAGCACCTTGGCGAACGACGCGGTCACGCCGACGTCCTGGCTGTGGTTGAGCACGCGGACCCGCAGGTTCGCGTTCGAGCCGGGGTTGGTGGCGTTCCACGTGTCCGGGGCTCCCGACCACTCCAGGTCCGAGGGGATCTGGAAGTTCGTGCCGGTCGTGGTGTTCGCGATCGCCCACGGCACCCACTTGTCGAGGATCTTCTTGGCGCGCGCGTCCCCGGTCAGCCGGTACAGCGCCGCCGTGCGCTCGATCCCCCACACCTGGAAGCCGAACCACCGGTTGCTCGGCGGGTCGCGCCACACCGGGTGGGCGTCGTAGTACATGCCGTAGAACGTCGGCGTACCGGACGGAGGCGAGGCGTACTGCCCCTCCCAGCTGTTGGTGACGCCACCGGCCAGACCACCGTCGGCCGACTGCAGCCACTGCAGCATCTCGAGCTGCCGGCTCAGGCTCGTCGCCCAGTCCTGCTGTCCGGTGGCGGACAACGGCTTGAGCGCGGCCACGTTCGACAACGCGTACGCCGCCAACGGGTTCTGGTAGCCCTGGTGCGAGGCACCGTCACCGATGCGCCACGCCCAGCCCGCGGACGTGTCGGTCGCGCCGCCCCACGCGTAGTACCAGGACATCAGGTAGTGCGCGCTGTTCTTGCCCGTCGCGCCGGGGCACGACGAGGGGCTGGTGCAGTTGCCGATGCGCTTGAAGTACTTGTCGAACATGGCGTACCGCAGGTAGTCGCCCAACTTCGCGGACTTGCCGATCTCGGACGAGATGTCGCCGGCCTTGCCCTGCGCCGTCGCCCACTGCTGGGCGAGCAGCGCCACCTGCACCACGCGGGCGTCCGCGTCCGGTGCGTTGGTGTACTTCCACTGCTTGGCGTAGGAGGAGTCCTTGGTGAACAGGTCCAGGAAGCCGTTGGGGCCACCGTGCTTGAACGTGTCGCACGAGGGTTGCGGGATGGTCTCCCACACCGACTCCGACGAGCCGCGCTGGTAGGTGTTGATGTACGCGGGCGCCGTCGTGCCGTCGCCGCACTTGCCGAAGCCGTAGGTGTTGTCGACGTCGATCAGCCAGTGCATGCCGTAGACGTCCGAGTTGCCGTACGCGGACTTCAGCTCCGCCGCGATCGGGTCCTGGCCCACCGGAACGGTGCCGTCGAGCGTCGACGGGTAGGCGTCCATCCTCGGGTGCTCGGGCGCGTAGGTCGCCGGCTTCGACGGGTCGTACTTGTCGTTGGTCGGCTGGTCGGCCTTCGCGGGGATGATGAACTTCTCCATCGACGCGAACGCGGACTTGAACGGCGCCCAGTCACCGGTGACGCGGCCGTAGCTCGCTTCCAGCCACAGGTAGTAGCTGAACGCCTCGGACGTGGTCTGGTGACCGTGGTCCGGTGCCTCCACCATCAGCGTCTCGACCGAGTGGTACGGCACGAGCAGGTCGCCGAACTTGCGGAAGTAGCCGCTCGCCGGGTCCTTGATCTTGTTGTACTGGTCGAGGAACGCCTTGTTGAAGTCCGATGTGGACGGATCGATCTCGTTGACCGTGACGCTCGCCGGGCTGTACCCGGTGGCCGACGCGGTGAACGTCGCGGTCCCGAGCGAGCCGCCGTTGTTCGCCGACGTCACCGTCACCGTCTGCTTCGCGGTGCCGGAGAACGTGAGCGTCGTCGGGCTCGCGGTCAGGTCGGAGCTGCCGCTGCGGGCGATCGTGACCGTGACCGGCTGGCTCGGTGCCGTGGCCAGGGAGACGTCGAACGTCCCCGTCTGCCCCTGCTTGACCGAGACCGTGCTCGGCGAGGCCACCACCGCCGGTCCGGACAGGACCTTGACCGCGGCGGGTGCCGAGGTCGTGGTGGCGCCGCGGTTGTCCGTCGCCCGCGCGGTGATGCTGTGATCACCGGCCGGCGCCGACGTCCACGTGCCGGTGTACGGCGAACTGGTGTCGGTCGCGATCAGCGTGTCACCGGCGTAGAAGTCGACCTTGGCCACCGTTCCGTCGGTGTCCTGCGCGGTCGCCGCCAGCGGGATCTGCGCGGGCAGGGTGTAGCTGCTGCCGCTCGTCGGCGCCGTCAGTGCCACGGACGGTGCCTGGTTGGGGCCGGTGCAGGACACGCCGTTCACGGCGAAGTCCGTCGGTGGCCGGTTCGTCGAGCCCTTGCTGCCGTTGAAGCCCACCTGCGCGGTGCCGCCCGAGGGCAGACTCGGCGCCCAGGCCGGGTTGGTCACGCTCACCACCGCGCCGGTCTGCGTGAAGTTGCCGCTCCAGCCCTGCGTGACGCGCTGGCCGTCCGGGAACGTCCAGGTCAGGTTCCAGCCGTTGAGCGCCTCCCCGTCGTTGCGGATCGACACAGCCGCGCCGAATCCGGTGTTCCACTCGTTGGTGATCTGATAAGTGACGGTGCAGGCCACCGCGAGCGGTGCCGCGACGGCGGGAACGCCGCCGATCAACACCACCGCCGCAGCCACCAACGCCACTGTTCGTCGAGTCATGCCGCCGCCCTCTCGACAACTGGGAGCGCTCCCAGAGTTCACGGCACTGTAACGTGGACCACATCGGCCAACTGGCCGCCGGTGCAGTCGACGATCAGCCGAAGGGCACTGGGGTTTGGTCCTTGCGGAGCAACGGCAATTCGTCTGCCGGTTCCTCTTGCTGCTCCCTTCGAGTGGAATTCTGGGAGCGGTCCCAGACGAAGGGTGGGGGCGCCCACGCCACTTCGGGCGCCCCCTGGTCTCGTCAGCCGCGCCCGGCTCCCGCACCGGCCGTGACCACGCTCTTCACGCTGCTCGCGCCGTCCAGCGGGTACGAGTAGGGAATGCTCTTGACCGAGCCGCCCTGGTCGCCCGTTCCCGAGTTGACGAAGTGGTTGCTGCGCGCCACCAGCGAGCCACCGGGTGAACTGCCCTCACCGCGGTGGAACGGGTCCTCGGTGTTCTCGAAGTAGTTGCCTTCGACCAGGACCCCGGCCTCGACGGTCGACGCGACGCCGTAGTCGGTCACACCGCCGTAATAGTTGTTGTAGACGTGCACCGGGTTGCCGAACCGCACGCGCGGGTGGCGCTGTTGCGTCCCGGCGAACCAGTTGTGGTGGTAGGTCACCCGGAGCTTGCCGCGATCCTCCGAGCCGTTGTCGTCGCTGTGGCCCAGCAGCATCGTCTTGTTGTGACTGGTGAACTTGTTCCAGGACACCGTGACGTAGTCCGAGGCCCGCTTGACGTCGACCGCACCGTCGTAGCCGTTGGAGAAGGTGTTGTGGTCGATCCACACGCGGGTGGAGTACTGCACGTTGACCGCGTCGTCACCCCAGTTGGCGAAGTTGAGGTTGCGCACGATCACGTTCGAGGCGTTGGCGATGTTCAGGCCCTGCCCGGTGATCGTCGACGACGAGCCGACACCCTCGATGGTCTTGTTCGAGGCGACCTTCGTCATGCTCGACAGCGAGATGGTGCCGGAGACCCGGATCACCGCCGCGCTCGTCGACTTCGCGGCCGCGACGAACGCGGATGCCGTGGTGACCGTGACCGGCGAAGCGCTACCGCCACCGGTCGTGCCACCGCCCTGAGTGGCCCAGCCGACCAGCCCGAACGGGGCTGCCGCGGCCTGGGGAACTGCAACAGCGCCGGCGACCAGCGCTACTGCGGAAATCAATGCTGCACGCTTTGGAATCATTCCATGCCTTCCAATTGGTGAGCGGCGGTACAACTCACACAACCAGCGCGCGCCGCAGCGGTCAACCAATTCGAAGATATTCGATTCGAACAATCGAAAGAAGTTGACAGGAAAGATCCTCTCCCTACCATCGAATTATCGCCGCATATCCCCCTGCAAGCGGAGCACACATGAAGAAACTCGCACCATTGGTGTTGGCCGCGGCATTGGCCGCGTTTCTCGCACCTCAGGCCCAGGCCTCGGGCAGCACCTTCCCCACGCCCTCCGGGTCGAAACCGGTCGGCACGACCATCAAGGTCGGGTCGAGCGGCTACGACGGTGGCATGCAACGGTTCTACGGCACCGGCAGCCTCGGTTCCGGCGGCCAGAACGAGGACCAGGGCCCGATCTTCCAGCTGGCCGACGGCGCGACGCTGAATAACGTCGTGCTCGGCGCGCCGGCCGCGGACGGGGTCCACTGCCTCGGCACCTGCACGCTCAGCAACGTGTGGTGGGAGGACGTCGGCGAGGACGCGGCCACGTTCAAGGGCACGTCGTCGTCGCAGACCATGACCATCAGCGGTGGCGGCGCGCGCAAGGCGTCGGACAAGGTCTTCCAGCACAACGGGCCGGGCACGATGATCATCCGCAACTTCCAGGTGGACGACTTCGGCAAGCTCTACCGGTCCTGCGGCAACTGCGGCACGCAGCACAAGCGGCACGTCGTGCTGGAGAACATCACCGCGTTCTCGCCCGGCAAGTCGCTGGTCGGCATCAACACGAACTACGGCGACACCGCGCGGTTCTCGAAGATCACGATCGTCGGGGACAGCAGCAAGAAGATCGCGATCTGCGACAAGTACCAGGGTGTCACGAGCGGTGAGCCGAAGAAAATCGGCACCGGGGCGGACAGCACGAACTGCCTGTTCAAGTCCTCGGACCTGACCTACCGCTAGAGGAAATGCCCCGGCCACTGGCCGGGGCATTTCTCACCACACTTCAAGAGTGTGAACTCCGATGTGTTCGAAATTCCAGTCGTCGCCAATTCCGGGAATCACCGGCAGCGACACGCACCCGTTCTCGTCCAGCGGATCGGCGATGGCGTTCCGGTGCGGCGGGACGCGGTCGAAGTCGACGTGCGGGTGCAGCAGACCGCGTTCGTACCAGCGGCCGGCGTCGGTCGCCCCGAGCACGGTGAGGCTGCCCGACCCGTTTCCGTGGATCTCGCAGTCCATGTTGAACGACTCCGCGAGGTGCACGGTCTTGAGCACCGGCGTGATGCCGCCGCTGCCCGCGGGGCCCGCCCGCAGGATGTCGCAGGCGCCGGCGGCGATCCACTCGGCGCGGGTGAGGTGCTTGCCCCACGCCACCTCCGGGCCGATCACCGGGATGTCCAGCTGCTCGGCCAGCCACCGGTAGGAGCTGATCGACGCCTCCTCCATCGGCTCCTCGAACCAGTAGAAGTCCAGCTCCTGCAACGCCCTGCCGAGCCGCAGCGCCTCGGTCCGCGAGTACCAGTGGCTCGCGTCGAGCATCAGCGCCACGTCCGGTCCCACCGCGTCCCGCACCGCCTGGCACGCCTCGACGTCACGGGAGACGGTGGGCGCGCCGGGCACCGGCGGCATCCACGTGTGCAGCTTGATCGCCCGGTAGCCCACCGACACGAGGTGCTTCGCGAAGTCCGCGTAGTCGCCCGGTGTCGCGAGGCCGTCCGTGTCACCGCACATCGTGCTGGCGTAGGCCGGGATCCGGTCGCGGGCACCCCCGGCGATCTTCCACGCCGGCAGCCCCGCCTTGCGTGCGACGAGGTCCCACAGCGCCTGGTCGACGAACCCGAGCGCGCGGTCGGTGAACCCGCCGTGCGCGCCCCGCTGCCGGCGCGCGAGCAGCCGCCACAGCCGTTCGCGGTCCCACGGGTCCTGCCCCAGCAGCACCGGCCGCACGTGCTTGTCCAGCACCGCGGGCCGCAGCTGGTCCGGCTGCACCTGGCAGTACCCGGTGGCGCCGTCGGCGTCGGTGATCTCCAGCAGCGCCTCGGTCACCTCGTGCTCAGACGCCGGATGGCGGTGCCCCTCCGGATCGACGGACGTGGCCGCGGTGGTGGTGAACGTGCGCACGACCACCCGTTCGATCATTTGCGCTTCTCCCAGTCCTGCTGGGCGGTGGTGAGCTTCGCCGCGAGCTGGTCGAGGAACTCCTGCGCCGACATCTGTCCCAGCAACACCTTCTGGTACAGCGGTTCGGTGTCGGTCTTGGTGATCGAGGAGTACTCGGGCAGGTAGACCGGCGCGGGCACGAGCACGGTCGCCGGGTCCTCCAGCACCCCGAGCGCCATCTTCACGGCCGGGTTCTTCTGGATCCACTCGGCACCGCGCACGTCGGTGTTCGCCGGGATCTGGCCGACCTTCTCGTTCCAGTAGCCGTTGCTCTCGGCCGACGTCAGGAACTCGACGAACTTCCAGGACGCCTCCCGGTTCTTGCCGCCCTTGAAGACCGCGAAGCCGTCGGTCGGGTTCGGCACCACCGTGCGCTTGCCGGACGGCCCCTTCGGCAACGGCATCGCGGCGACGCGTTCCGGGCCGAGCGCCTTCATCACGTCCGCGGTCGAGCCCAGGTTGTGGTGCATCATCGCCACCGTGCCGCCGGTGAACTGCGCGACCATCTGCGTGTAGCTGTTGTTCACGTCGGCCTCGGGCGTGGCCTTCTTGTACAGCTCGGCCACCTTGCGCACGAGCTCGGCGTTGCGCGGGTCCGCGACCGTGCTCTTGCCGCCGTCGTAGAACTTGTCGACAGCGGAGTAGGAGTAGGCCTCGGACAACAGCTGGAAGACCGATCCGGCACCGCCACGAATCGTGAAGCCGTACTGGTTGGCCGCCGGCTTCGTCAGCTGGGTGGCGGCCTTGGTCAGATCGTCCCAGGTGGACGGTTCCGCGATCTTGGCTTCCTCGAACCGGTCCGACCGGTACCAGATGATGTCCATGTTGCCCGACGCCGGAATCGCGTAGAGCTTGCCGTCGGGCGCGGTCTGCCGCACGGTCTCCAGCAGGCCGTTGAGCAGCTTTCCCTTCAGCGCACCGTTCTCGACCCGGTCGTCGGCCGGCTCGAGCGCGTCCTGGCCGATGAGGTGCGCGAGGTAGGACGTCGTGACGCCGCCGACGTCCGGAGTGGACCCGCCGGCGATGGCGGTGTCGTACTTCTGCTGCACCGACGCGCTGGGAATGCCGACGTACTCGACCTTGACGTCCGGGTTCGCCGCCTCGAACCGCTTGATCAGCTCCTGGTAGATGGGGGTGCGGCCGGGGCCGCCGTTGTTGTCCCAGAACGTGATCGTCGTGGGCCCGTCCTGTCCAGCGGAACACGCGCTCAGCACCAGTGCCAGCGCGACCAGCAGTCTTCTCATGTCTCCCTCATCCTTTGACCGCGCCTGCGCTGAGTCCCTGCACCAGGAACCGTTGCACCACGGCGAAAACCAGCACGACCGGCACCGCGGCGACGACGCCGCCCGCAGCGAGAGCGCCGAAGTCGGTGTTGAACTCCCCCAGCGCGTAGCTGAGCCCGACCGGCAGCGTGAACTTGTCCTGTCTGCTCGCGAACATCAGCGCGAACAGGAAGTTGTTCCAGGCACCGATGAACGCGAACGATCCGACGGCCACGATCGCGGGCTTGAGCTGCGGCAGCGTCACCGCGAAGAACGCGCGCAGCCGCGAGCAGCCGTCGACCATCGCGGCCTCTTCGAGCTCGACCGGGACGTTGCGCACGAACCCGCTCATCAGGATCAGCGCCAGTGGCAGCTGGAACGCGGTGTCCGCGATCACCAGGCCGGTGAGGCTGTTCAGCAGCCCGGCGGACTTGAAGATCACGAACAACGGGATCAGCATCATCGCGCCGGGGATGAACTGCGTGCACAGCAACGCCAGCAGGAACACCCGCTGGCCGCGGAACTTGAAGCGCGCCAGCGCGTAGCCGCCCATGAGCGCGAACACGGTGACCACGACCAGCGTGCCGACCCCGATGATCAGGCTGTTCTGGAAGAAGAGCCCGAAGCCGATGCCGTTCCACACGGTGTCGAAGTGCTCGAACGTGATCGGCCACGGCACGAGCGCGGTCTGTCCCGTCGGCCTGAAAGCGAAGACGAGCATCCAGTAGAACGGGATGAGCGTGAACAACAGGTAGAGCACCAGCGGCAGGTGCAGCCGGAAGTACCGGCTCGGATCGCGGTGCCGCTTGCGTCGAGGCGGTGCCGGCGGCGGTTCCAGGACCGTGGCCGGGCGGGTGAGCGTCTGGGTCATGCCCGGCTCCCGAACTTGGACAGCCTCAGGTAGAGGATGGAGAAGAACAGCAGGATCACGAAGCCGGCCATCGTCAGCGCGGATCCGTAGCCGAAGTCGTGCGAGTCCACGGCCTTGCGCGCGACGTAGAGGGGCAGCGTGGTGGTCTGGTTCGCCGGTCCACCGCCGGTGAGCGTGTAGATGAGGTCGACGTTGTTGAACTCCCACACCGCGCGCAGCAGGGTGGACAGCACGATCGCGTCCCGCAGGTGCGGCAACGTGACGCTGACGAACCGGCGCCATCGCCCGGCGCCGTCGACGGACGCGGCCTCGTACAGGTCGTTCGGGATGGTCTGCAGGTCGGCGAGCAGCAGGATCGCGAAGAACGGCACGCCGCGCCACAGTTCGGTGACGACGGTCGCGGGGAACACGGTCGCCGGATCGCCGAGCACCGACGTGCCGGGATCGCCGATGCCCCACTGGGCGAGTTGCTGGAAGATGCCCGTCGACGGGTTGTAGAGCAGGATCCAGATGCCGGTGGTGAGCACCCCGGACACCGCCCACGGCGAGAACACCAGGGACCTGGCGAGCGCACGGCCGACGAACGTCTCGTTGACGATCAGTGCGAGAACGAGCCCCAGCACCAGTTGCAGTCCCACTTCGACGGCGACCCACTTGGCGCTGAACGTGAGGCTCTGCCAGAACAGCTGGTCCTCGAACAGCATCCGCCGGAAGTTCTCGAACCCGATGAAGCCGTTCTTCCAGGGCTGAGTGACTGTGTGCTGACGCAGGCTGAACCACCCGACGCTCGCGATCGGGTAGACCAGGAACACCGCCATCAGCGCGAGCGTCGGGGCGATCAGGGCGTACGGCGCCCACGTGCGAGTCCTCACGCGGGGTTCCACCCGCTCAGGTAGGCGTCCTTGGTGTGCAGTCGCGCCTGCTCGGCGGTGAGCTGCGGGCGATCTGTTCCGGTGCCCGCGCCGGGGCCGGTGTTGCGGTACTCCGCGAACCTCGCGCCACGCCAGGGGAATCCGGACATGTCGGTCCACGGCGCGGCCTTGATCGCGGCGGGCAGCGCGGTGTCGCGGATGACGACCTGGGCGATCGCGTCGGGGTCACCGCCGGGATGCCACGGCCTGCCGAGGAAGTACGTGCCGGCCGGGGCGTCGCTGAGGATCTTCGAGTTGACGATCAGGAAGCCGTGCGGGTTGTCCTTGCGGGTGCTGGCGGCGGTCACGTAGCCGTTGGGGTCGCCGCCGCGGTTCAGCGCGGTGATCGTCGCCCGTTCGAAGACCGCTGTCGCCCGGCCGAAGAGGAAGTCGACGTCGCCGGTGATCGCGCAGTCCCGGTAGTACTGCCGCGACCGCGTGGCCACGTCCGGGGTGTCGGCGTACAGCGTGTCCTGGTGGCCTTCGAAGCGCACGCGGTCGAACAGCATTCGATCGCCGGTGGCCTTGACCGCGACGGCCTGCGTGGCCGTGATCTCCGGATGCTGCTTGCGGTCGAACGAGTTGCGGAAGGTGACGTCGCGGGCGGTGAAGCCGTTGGCCGCGATGGTGGCGGTGGCACTACCGGTCGTGCCGTAGGTGGTGCCGTCGGGCTTCTTGGTGCCGCTGGCGTTGTCGAAGTCGATCACCACGTCCTGGGCGCGTCCGGTGGCGCCCCGCAGCGTGAGGTTCTGCTTGGTGGCCGGGATCTTGACGACCTCCCGGTACACGCCCGTCGGCAGGGTGATCACGCCTCCGGCCGGCGCGGCGTCGATCGCGGCCTGCACGGTGGCGAAACCCTGGCCCACCACCAGGTGGTTGCCCGCCGGTGGCGCACCCGCCTGGAGGTGCCTGACCCGGTGCGCGGGTTCGAGACCGCGGTTCAGCGTCGGCGTCCACCCGGCGTCCGTGCCGAGGGCCTTGTCCGGGAACGCCGCGTTGTGAGCGTTCACCAGGCTCACCGGCCTGCCGTCCACCAGGTTGCCGGTGTCGGTGAGCGCCGTGCCGCCCCAGTTGTAGACGACCTCCTGCGGCGCGATGCCCTTGACGAAGTTGTTCTGCGCGTAGATCTGGGACCTGACGCCGACACCCCAGCTGTACGTCTGCGCGCCTTCGTAAAGGTTGTTGTAGACGTGCACCTGGCCGAACCGCACGCGCGGTGCGCGTTCCAGCACGTCGCGGAAGACGTTGTGGTGCACCGAGACCCGTAGCTTGCCCGGATCGGTCGTGGAGCTGTTCGACGAGCCGATCAGCATGGTCTTGCCGTGCTCGGCGAAGACGTTGCGGGACACGGTGACGAGGTCGGACCCGTTCGTGATGTCGAGCTGGCCGTCGTGCACCTGGTACGGCCGTCCGAAGTGGAGCGGCTGGGTGCTGTCGGCGTTCGGCTCGTCGGTGAACGTGCTGTGGTCGACCCACACGTTCTCGGACCGCTGCAGCGAGACCGAGTCGTAGAGCGAGTTCCAGTTGCCGGGCGGGGAGGCGGGGCTGTTGTCGTTGGGATCCCACTGCGGAAAGCAGTCACGGGTGTCGCGGAAGGTCAGGTCGCGCACGATCACGTTGCGCACGCCGTGGATCCGCAGGCTGCCACCGGTGATGCCGGCGCCGCGGCCGACTCCGACGATCGTCGTGTCGGCCTGGACGTTCAGCCCGATGACCGCTTCCTGCTTCTTCGCCGACGCGACCCGCGCGTCCTCGAGCGCTCCTTCCGGTTCGCGTTCCCATCCCCAGACCGCCGGGTCGTACGCCGCGAGATAACCCGCCAGCGTGTAGCCGTCGGCCGCGTAGTCCTCACACCGCAACGGTTTCCCGTCGTCGCCGGTGTTCGCGTCGATCACGCCCCTGACCTTGATGATCCGCGGTCCCGGCGAGGCCAGCGCCGCGACGAGCTCAGCCCGCGTGCGCACCTCGTGCACGTGAGCGGCGGGCGCCGCCGCTCCCCCGGTGGTGCCCGGCCCGGCCGACGCCCAGCCGTCCCCCGCGGGCAGCACCTGCCGCGCCGGGTCGTGACCGGCGTGCGCCGAAGGGCTCACCACCCCGGCGGTCGCGCAGGCCAGTACCAGCGCGCCAACGAAAAGCCGCATGACGGAATACCCTTCGGAAAGGAGGATTCACATTCTTGAACAAGGTCCACGGTCGTGAACCGAGTATTACGAATGCTTCCGGCATGCGTCAACGAAGTGAATTCATTCGACGATTCGGCACGGCGTTCGACGATTCTTCGAATCGAATGCCGTCGAACAGAAAAACGCCGCGATCAAAATTGATCGCGGCGTTCGTGTCCCGACGGCCTGGAAAGGCTCAGCCCTGGGGCTGCCGCAGCGAAGGCGTGAGCACCAGCGCAGGCAACAGCAGGAACGGCACGACCAGCAATGCCCGCAACACTCCCCACTGGTTGCCGAGCAGCCCGACGAGCGGCGGCCCCGCCAGGAACGCGGTGTAGCCGATCACCGCGACGACGCTGACCCGTGCCGCCGCGCGTTCCGGATCGTCGGCCGCCGCGCTCATGCCCACGGGGAAGCCCAGCGCGGTCCCGAGTCCCCAGACGGCCACACCGGCGACCGCCACGCCGAACGACCCGGCGAACACGGCCAGCGCCACGCCGGAAGCGGCCAGCAGCATCGAGAGGACCACTGCCGGGACGCGGCCCCAGCGGTCCAGCGCGATGGTGCCGAAGATCCGGCCGAACGTCATCGTCGTCACGAACACGCCGAACACCAGGGCGCCCAGTGCCGGGTCGGCCTCGTAGCCGTCGATGAACGCGACCGCCACCCAGTCGTTCGCGGTGCCCTCTGTGAACGCCAACACCAGCACCAGCAGCCCGATCAGCAACGTGCGCGGTTCCCGCCACGCCGCCATGACCCCGCTGCTGCTGCCCTGCTCGGCCTCGGCTGCCAGGCAGTACGTGCGCGCGGCCACCAGCGTGCCGCCGGCGACGATCACGGCGACCACGGCCAGGTGCGCGGTCACGGGCAGGACCGCCCACGCCGCGAACGACGCCAGGCCGGCGGCGGCCACCGTGCCGAGGCTCCACATGGCGTGGAAGCGCGGCATCACCGTCTTGCCGAGAGCGCGTTCCACCTCCGCGGCCTCGACGTTCATCGCCACGTCGCACAACCCCGAGCCGTAGCCGAGCACGAAGATCCCGATCGCCGTCACCACCGGCGACGGGTAGGCGCCGATGCCGACGCCCGCCACCGCGAGTCCCAGCGCGACCGTCACGGCCGACAGGCTCACCGTCCGCTTCGGCCTGAGCCGGTGCGTGACCTCGCCCGCGGTGAGCATCGCCAGGCAGGCGCCCACGGACATCGACAGCAGCAGCAACCCCAGCGCGCCCGGCGTCAGGCCCAGCGCGTCACGGGCGGCGGGCACGCGGGCGAACCACGTCGCCACCGCCACTCCGTTGAGTCCGAAGGTCACCGCGACCCCCGCTGCGGCGGCTCGGACCTGACTGCGCGGCACCGTGACGGACATCCCGGTCCCTCCCTTTCTCGATACTGAAGTACTTACCCCACACATGGAAGCGCTTCCACCGCAATACTGCTGAGATGACGGGAGTACACACCGCGACGCTCGACGACGTGGCACGGGCCGCAGGCGTGTCCCGGGCCACCGCCTCGCGGGTCATCACCGGGCAGGGCCCGGCATCACAACGCTCACGGGACAGTGTCACAGCCGCCGTGGCCGCGCTGGGATACGTGCCGGACGCCTCCGCCCGCGCGCTGGTCACCCGCACGGGCACGCGCCTCGCGATCGCGGTCATCGGCCACACCGCCGCCGTGCTCGACGACCCGTACGTCGGCCGCGTCCTGACGTCGGCGGCGCACGTCGCCGCCGAGCGCGAGGTCGGTGTCTCCCTGCACTGGCTGCCCCTGGACGATCCCGGCTCACTCGCCCGCCTCGCCGACGGCCGCGGGCTCGGGGGCCTCGTGGTGGTGAACCCGACGCGGCCGGCGCTGGAGACCGTGCCACGGGAGCTGCGCGGACGGGTCGCCGCGGTCGGGGTCGGGACGCGGCACGTGCCGTCGTTCGACGTCGACAACCGCGCCGGAACCGACGGCGTCGTGCGCCACCTCGTGCGCACGGGCCGGTGCCGGATCGCGATGGTCACCGGTCCGGCCTGGTTGCCCTGCGGCGACCGCGCCGTCGAGGCGTACCGCAAGGTGTTGCACGACAGCGGCGGCGAGCCCAGGGTCGTACCGGGAGATTTCACGGCCGCGCGAGGTGCCGAGGCGGCCGTCGAGATCATGGCGCGGTGGCCGGACACCGACGCGGTGTTCGCGCTCAGCGACCTCACGGCGCTGGGTGTCCTCGACGGACTTCACGCGCTGGGCGTGCGGGTGCCGGGGGACGTGGCCGTCGCCGGGTTCGACGACATCGCGTTCGCCGGGCTCAGCCGTCCGGCGCTCACGACGAGCACGCACCCGGTGGAGGACATCGCCGCCGCCGCGGCACAGGCAGTCCTCGACCGCCGCGACACCTCGGGGGCGACGTTCTACCCCTCCGCACTCGTCGTGCGGGAGAGCGCGTGATCACTCGACCGAACAGGATTGGCCGTTGAGCGTGAAAGCGCCGGGAGCGGAGTTCCCGGCGCGGACCGTTCCGTTGAATCCGATCGACACCGAACCGCCCGGCTGAATCTGCGGGTTGTAGTCGGCGTTCGCGGCGTCGACGGTCGCACCGGACTGCCGCGCCCTCGCGTTCCACATGTCGGTGACGGTCTGCCCGTTCGCGAAACTCCACCGCAGCGTCCAGCCGTTGACGGACGTGGAACCGGTGTTGCGCACGCTCACATTCGCCTGGAAGCCACCCGGCCACTGACCGGAGATGCGGTAGGCGACCGCGCACGTCCGCGCGGGAGGCTTCGGCGGCGTGGTCGTGGGCGCGGCACGGGGTGGCGTCGTGGTCGTGATGGCCGGGGCCGGTGGCGGCCGCACCGCGGTCGTGCCCGGTGCCGGCAGACCCGTGGTGGCGGCCGGGGGCGGGGCCGCGTCGAGACCTTCGCACGGTGGTCCCCACAGGCCCCTGTCGGCACCGGCCGCCTCGGACTCCGCCGAGAGCAACGCGCCGCCGTCGACCCCCTCCGCCCGCAGCACGCCCTGACGCACCGCGAGCAACGCGTAGTCGGTGCCGTCCTCCAGCACCAGGTTCACGTCGCCGGAGACGACGGGACTGATGCGGACGGCGCTGGCCAGCAGCGTCGTCCTGGCAAAGGACAACGCGCCGTCCGCCCAGCAGGGCGGGGGTGCCGCCAGCTGCGCGATGCGGGCCTTCGTGCCGTCCGCCAGTTCGACGGTCCGGCCGTCGATCACGTCACGCACGAAGTGCAGCACGCCCTCGTACCGCGCCTCCTCGTTGATGAGGGTGGGCGGTTTCCAGGGCGTCCGGGTGGACGGCGCCGTCGACGGCGGCCCTGCCGTGCATGCTCCGGTGAGCAGGACCAGAACCACGAGCCAAAGCTTGCGCGACACCGTTACCCCAATTGTCGTTGAACCCTCAACTACCCTAGAGGGTCACGGGCCCGGCTCAATCGACCGTTCGGAGTGGACTACCTGCTCGGAACGGCGGTCGCCGACCAACGCTGATTGGCACCGGAAGTCGCTTGGTACAAACCAATTCTGGCACCGTCCTCACGCGACTCGCCGACCACGTCGAGCAGACTTCCGTTCTCCTGGTTGACGAAGGTCCACGTGCCGTCCCCGGTGGACGAGAGCACCCATCTCGCGGCCGGGCCGTCGGAGGAAGTCAGCACGACGTTGCCACCGGCCGCCGCGATCCGCTGGCCCGTGGCGGCGTTGACCACGGAGAACTGGGCGCGGTTGTCGTAGCCTCCAGTTCGGCGCTCCACGCGCCACACCTGGTCGGCCGCGGTCGCGTCGGCGGTGCGCTGGACGAGCGAGGTGCCCGACGGCGCGAGCGACTTGCCGCTCTGCGCCCCGGTGAGCCGGTACTGCCCGCCCAGCGCCGCCTCGCGGTCGACGCCGCTGACACCGCTCACCTCGAACGTGACGACCGACTTCGCCGGCACGGAAAGCGTCGCCCTGCGGTCCTTGACCCGCACGGCCGCACCCTTCACCAACGCGCCGTACTGGTCCGTCACGACCGGCCGGACGGACGCGTTCTGCCGCACCGACCCGAACGCCGACAGGTCCAGCGTCACGGACTGCGCCTGATCGGTCTTGTTCAGGTGCACCAACGACTTCAGCTCGGTGTTGCGCACCGCCGCCACGTCGGTCGTGGTGTTGACCTTCACCAGGCGATCACCGGGCTTCACGAAGTGCGTGAAGTTGCGCAGCGCGTGGAACTTCGTGTTGACGCGCGCCGGGCAGGTCGCCAGCGTGTCCTGGGCCTCGCAGTCGAACGGGATCTGGATCACGCCCCAGTTCATGCCGTCCGCGGACTCGGCACCGGGCTTCATGTTGTTGTAGTCCTCGACGGCCTGCCACAGCAGCCACGCGCGCGGTTCCAGCTCGCGCAGGTCGTCGATCACGCGCTCCGCGATGCCGAGACCGGGGTCCATGCTGGTGAAGCTCTGGCCGAAGCCCCAGTGCCCGTCGACCTCGCTCATCCACAACGGCTTGCCGGCGCCCTTGGCGATGTCGCGGGCGGACGTGCGGCGCCCCGTGCCGTAGGTGTGCACGTTCAACTGGCCGACCTGCGTGCGCACCGAGGCGGGATAGCCCGCCCAGTCGGCGGCGAAGATGCCGGGGTTGGTCTCGTCCGGCGCGGAGACGGTGGCCTTGAGCCGGTTGGCGCGCAACGCCTCCGCCATCGCGGGCACCACCTTCGCCTGCAGGGCGGGCCCGATGTGCGCGCCCTCCTGGCGGCCGCCCGTAGGGTTGCCGTCCGGGCCGAGCGTCGTGCGCCAGTAGGAGGTGTTGGGCTCGTTGAACGGGTCGACCGTGGCGAACTTGATGCCGTGGGCCCGTTCCAGCTCCGCGGTGGCCTGGGCGAGGTAGGCGGCGAAGTCGCCGATCCGGTCCTCCCGCAACTGGTCCGCGTTCGGGTCGAAGCCGCCGGAGACGTACCCGCTCACCGTCTGGAACCACGGCGGCGAGTTGCTGAAGGACTCCCAGCGGGTCACGTCCTTCTTGATCCGGTCGACCCACCACCGCTGACGCGGATCCGCCGCGGTGTCGAAGAAACGCGCGTCGCCCGGCTTCCACCAGTCGGTGTCCGCGCGGGTGGTGCCTGCCGGCGCCTTCCACCACCCCGGGACCGCGGCACCCGCCCGCAGGTACTGCGGCACGTCCGGGGCGTTGCCGCCGCCGATGTTGTACCGCGCGATGTTGAGGTTCAGCCCGTCCTCACCGAACAGCAGCTCCGCCAGCTGGTTGCGGATCTCGTCCGGATAGTCGCCCGTGGCGTTGGCGAACCACACCAGGCTCGTGCCCCAGCCCTGGAACGGCTCCTGCTGATAGGTCGGATCCGGTCTCACCGTGACGGTGTCGACGGCGGCCACGGCGGGGACCGCGGTGGCCAGCGACAGCGCCGAAACGGCAAGCAGAGCAAGAAGTCTGGTCATCGGTTCTCCGTTGAACGCGCGATGTTCACGCTAACATCTATCGAGAACCTACTCGCGCGTCAAGGTCCTGCCGGACGGAGGCGCGTCCGTCCGGCAGGCCCCTTTGGAACGCTCGCCCCGAGGAGACGGGCCCGCACGCTCGAACCCCGAGGAGAGTTACTTGAGCGTGCAGGTGGCGAAGCGCTCCAGTCCCTGAGGCCGCGTGCCCACGCGGCCGATGGCGATCGCGATGCGGTCCAGCGCCGAGGCGCGCTTGCCGGCCAACGGGCCCAGGATCGCGTTCTGCACGAAGTTCGGCCCGCCCTGACCGGCCGACGTGCGCAGCCGCTCGTTCGCCTCCGCCAGCTGCTTGCCGAGGTTGGCGAGCTCGCGGTCGACCTCGGCGCGCGCGGCCGCCGGCACGTTCTGCACCACCGGCAGCGGGCATTCGACGACCTGCCCGGCCGCCGATCCGGTACCGGTGTTCGTACCCGTAGACGCCGGTTTCGACGTCGTCGGCGGCGCGGACACGGCGGGTGCCTGACCAAGTCCGCAGGTCGCGAACCTCTCCAGCCCCTCCGGCTTCGCGGCGACCCTGCCGATGGCGGTCTCGATGCGGTTCAGCGCCGCGACCCGCTTGCTCGCCAACGGGCCGAGAATCGCGTTCTGCACGAAGTTCGGCCCGCCTTCGCCGGCCGACGTGCGCAGCCGGTTGTTGGCCTCCGCGATCTGCTTGTCGAGGTTGGCGAGCTCTCGCTGGACCTCGGCCTGCGCCGCGGCCGGCACCGCCGGGACGACGGGCTGCGGACATGCGATCGCGCCGGTGGTGGTCTCCCCGCCCGCGAAGGCGACGGCCGCGGTCACCGCTGTCAGCGTTGCGGCGACGGCGACCCCGGCCACGAGCACCCGCTTGCTTCGCTGGGGTCGTGCATGCGCTCTCGACATATTCGAACCTCACGACTAGGGGACGTTTTGTGCCGGCAGAACGGGATACGGACCGGGAAAGCAAAAAGTTCAACCACTTGTGAGCGTTCACAGCTGCTGGCATGCTCACGGTTCATTCCGCAGTCCCGCACCTGCGAAGAACCGGGGAACAGCCATGCCATCGGCAGACAGAGTCGTCCACGAGCAGATCCCGTTGCGCGTGCACGGGGTGAACCTCAAGGTCGCGTCGGTGCGGCGCGGGGGCGTCGACGCCCCCGTCGTCTTCCTGCACGGGTTCGGCACGAGCAAGGAGGACTACCTCGACGTCCTCCAGCGACACGAGTTCGCCGGGCGCCCGTTCCTCGCCTACGACGCACCTGGTGCGGGCGCCACGGAGTGCTCCGGCCTGGGAGAGGTCGACGTGCCGTTCCTGGCGGAGACCGCGCGGGCGATGCTCGACCGCGCGGGCATCGGCCGGTTCCACGTGGTCGGGCACCTGACGGGAGCACTCACGGCGCTTCTCCTGGCTCACAGGGAACCGGGCCGGGTGCTGAGCTTCGTCAACATCAAGGGCGTGCTGGCACCCGAGGACTGCGTGCTGAGCCGGGAGGCGCTGAACCACCGCGATCCCGGCGACTACCTCTTCAGGCTCGCGGAACGCAGCCGCGAGACACCGTGTTACGGCGGCGGCCTGTACGCGGCGAACCTCCCGAACAAGGTCCGGCGCGGTGCCGTGCCCACCCTCTTCCGGTCCATGGTCGAACTCGCCGACCACGGGAACCTCCTGCAGAAGTTCCTGTCACTGCCCTGTCCGCGGATGTACCTCTACGGCGAGCAGTGCGCGAACCTCTCCTACCTGCCGATCCTCGACGCGAACGGGGTGGAGCTCGCGGAGATCCCGCACAGCGGGCAGCTCCCCATGTACTCCAACCCCGCCGCGATGTGGCGGCAGATCGCCGAGTTCCACGCGCGTCAGCTGATTCCCAGTGCCAGGCGGTGGTAGGCGGAGTTCCAGCGCAGCCGGTCGGTGAACGAGGCCGGGGTCGTCGCGGAGTCGATCAGCACGAGCTCCGTGGCGGCCATCTGCGCGAAGTCCCGCAGCACCTCGGCTCCGACCGCCTGGGTCATCACCGTGTGGTGCGGTCCGCCCGCGGTGAGCCAGCACTCCGCTGACGTCGACAGCGACGGCGCCGGCTGCCACACGGCCCGTGCGACCGGCAGCTTCGGCAGCGGCTCGTCCGGCGGCACCACCGTGACCTCGTTGGCCACCAGGCGGAACCGGTCGCCGAGGTCGGCCAGTCCGACCACCACGGCGGGACCGGGCGCGGCGTCGAACACCAGACGCACCGGGTCCTCCCGGTCGCCGATGCCCAGCGGGTGGACCTCACAGGACGGCTGCGCGGCGGCGATCGTCGGGCAGACCTCCAGCATGTGCGCGCCGAGGATCTTCGGCGTGCCCGGCCCGAAGTGGTAGGTGTAGTCCTCCATGAACGACGTGCCGCGACCGGTGCCGGTGCCCATGGCCTTCACGGCGGCGAGCAGCGCCGACGTCTTCCAGTCGCCCTCACCGCCGAAGCCGTAGCCGTCCGCCATCAGACGTTGCACGGCGAGGCCCGGCAGCTGCCGCAACCCGCCCAGGTCCTGGAAGTTCGTGGTGAACGCGCCGAACCCGCCGTCGTCCAAAAAGGACCTCAGACCGATCTCGATGCGGGCCGCGTACCGCAGCGAGTCGTGCCGCTCTCCGCCGCGTGCCAGCTCCGGTGAAAGCCGGTAGGTCTCGGCGTAGTCGGCGACGAGCAGGTCGATGCCGGCGTCGGGTACCGCGTCGACCACGGCGACGAGGTCGTTGACGCCGTAGGTGTTGACCGAGACGCCGAACCGCAGCTCCGCCTCGACCTTGTCGCCCTCGGTCACGGCGACGTCGCGCATGTTGTCGCCGAACCGCGCCAGCTTCAGGCCGCGCAGGTGCGCCCGACCGGCGGCGGCGCGAGCCCAGCCGTCGATCCGCTCGGCCACCACGGGATCACTCGCGTGCCCGGCGACCGTCTTGCGCGCCACCCCGATCCGGGTCTGCACGTAGGCGAACTCGCGGTCGCCGTGCGCGGCCTGGTTGAGGTTCATGAAGTCCATGTCGATGGTGGACCACGGCAGCGCCTCGTTGAGCTGCGTGTGCAGGTGCAGCAACGGTTTGCGCAGCAGGTCCAGCCCGGTGATCCACATCTTCGCCGGCGAGAACGTGTGCATCCACGCGATCACGCCGACGCACGTGGGGTCGTTGTTCGCCTCCTGCATGATCGCGCGGATGGCGCCGGAGTCGGTGAGCACCGGCTTCCACACGATCTCCGCGCTGATCCGGCCGGACTCGCTGAGCATCCGCTGGATCTGCTGGGACTGGGCCGCGACCTGGTCGAGCGTCTCGGGGCCGTAGAGGTGCTGGCTGCCGGTGAGGAACCAGATCTGGGGCTTGTCCGGCATGTGCTCTCCTTCTGGGCTCACTGGCCGTAAACGTTCTGGTAGCGCTCGTAGAGCCGGTCGACGTGCTGTTGCTCGATCACGTCCGGCTTGCCGAGCTGGAGTGCGAAGTGGACGGTGCGGGCGACGTCTTCCAGCAGCACCGCGGCTTTCACAGCCGCGAGGGCGGTGGCTCCGACGGTGAACGGGCCGTGGTTGCGCATCAGCACGGCAGGAGACCTGCTGGCGCTGAGGGTCTCCACGATCCCCTTGCCGATCGAGTCGTCGCCGATCAACGCGAACGGCCCGACCGGGACGTCGCCGCCGAACTCGTCCGCGATCATGGTGAGCACGCACGGGATGGGCTCCCCGCGCGCCGCCCACGCTGTCGCGTAAGGAGAATGCGTGTGCACGACACCGCCCACGTGAGGCATGTGCCGGTAGACGTACGCGTGGGCCGCGGTGTCGGAGGACGGCGCCAGCTCGCCTTCGACGAGGGTGCCGTGCAGGTCCGTCACGACCATCGCGTGCGGACCCAGTTCGTCGTAGGACACGCCGGACGGCTTGATCACCATCAGCTCGTGGCCTGGCACCCGCGCCGACACGTTGCCGGCGGTCCAGCTCACCAGCTCGTAGCGGGTCAGCTCGCGGTGGAGTTCGGCGACCGTGCGGCGGAGTTCTGCCGTGGCGGACATCAGCTCTTCCCCTCCAGTGCGGCTCGGCGGTACCCGCGCAGCCGGTGCATGACATCGTTGGCACCGCGGCCGAAGTAGTCGTGCAGCTCCAGGTAGTCGTCGAAGAGCCGTTGGTAGGCCTTGACGTTCTCCGGGACGGGTGTGAAGACGTTGCGCCGCACCGATCCCATCTCGACGGCGGCCGCGCGGATGTCCTGGTACGCGCCCGCGGCCACCGCCGCGTGCATCGCGGAGCCGAGCGCGGGGGCCTGGGCCGAGCCGCTCACCGACAGCGGCAGGTTCACGACGTCGGCGTAGATCTGCATCAGCAGCGTGTTCTTGACCAGGCCACCGGCGATCACGAGCTCGGTCACCGGGACGCCCGCGCCGGTGAAGGTGTCGACGATGACGCGGGTGCCGAACGCCGTGGCTTCGAGGAGTGCGCGGTAGACGTCCTCCGCCTTCGTGGCGAGCGTCTGACCGACGATCACCCCGGACAGCTCGTGGTCGACCAGCACGGACCTGTTGCCGCTGTGCCAGTCGAGCGCGACGAGCCCGTGCTCCCCCACCGCCTGTCGCGCTGCCAGCTCGGAGAGCAGTTCGTGCACCGTGATACCGCGCTCGCTCGCCTGGTCGTGGTAGGCGGGCGGCACGCCGTTGCGCAGGAACCACGCGAAGATGTCGCCGACGCCGCTCTGCCCGGCCTCGTAGCCCCACAGTCCCGGCACGATGCCGCCGTCGACGACGCCGCACATGCCCGGCACCTCGCGTTGCACCTCGCCGCTCATCACGTGGCAGGTGGAGGTGCCCATGATCGCGACCATCTGGCCGGGGCCGACGGCCTGCGCGGCGGGCGCCGTGACGTGGGCGTCGACGTTGCCGACCGCCACCGCGATGCCCTGCGGCAGCCCGGTCCACCCGGCGGCCTGCGCGGTCAGCTCACCGGCCCTGTCCCCGAGCGCGGACAGCGGATGGTCGAGCTTGTCGGCGACGAACGTGGCGAACCCGGGGTTGAGCTCCCCGAGGAACTCCTCGCTCGGGTACTCGCCGTCCTGGTGGATGCCCTTGTAGCCGGCGGTGCAGGCGTTGCGCGTGTAGGTGCCGGTGAGCTGCCAGATGATCCAGTCCGCGGCCTCGACCCACCGCGCCATCGCCGCGTAGACCTCGGGCGCCTCCTCCAGCACCTGCAGGCCCTTCGCGAACTCCCACTCCGAGGAGATCAGGCCGCCATAACGCGCGAGCCACGGCTCCTTGCGCTGCCGCGCGAGCTCGTTGATCCGGTCGGCCTGAGGCTGGGCGGCGTGGTGGCGCCAGAGCTTGACGTAGGCGTGCGGGTTCTCCGCGAACTCCGGCAGCTCGCACAACGGTGTGCCGTCCGCCGTGACCGGCACCATCGTGCAGGCGGTGAAGTCGGTGCCGATGCCGATCACCTGTGCCGCCGAGATCCCGGCCGCCTCGACGGCCTGCGGGACGGCGGTGCGCAGGACGTCGAGGTAGTCGGCCGGGACCTGCAGCGCCCACTCCGGCGGCAACGGCCGGCCGGTGGTGGGCAGCACCTGGTCCGCCACCGCGTGGCGGTACTCGTGCACCGCGGTGCCGAGCTCGGCTCCGTCGCGGACGCGCACGACCACGGCGCGGCCGGACAGCGTGCCGAAGTCGACACCCACCACGCACGCGTCGCGGTCGATCGTCATGTCAGTCACGACCTGAGTGTTATCGCTAACAATCAGGGAGTCAAGATGCGCCCGATACATCGTGATTTCCCTGCGAGTGAGGGAAATGCGCAGGGAGGTGAGCGCACGACAAACAGACCCGCGTCAGCACCGGTGCGGGCCGGGCCGCGTCCGGTGCCGGCCGCAGCCGCTTCCCCGCGTGCCGCCGGGACTCCCCGCTCGACGGCCGGCGGAACCGCCGAGGTGTCGATGCCACACGGGACCCGCACCCGGCAACCAATGGGGCCGCCGAGGACTCGATGCCACACCGCACCCGCACCCGGCAACCAGCGGGACCGCCGAGGTGTCGATGCCGCGCAGGACCCGCACCCTGGCGACCAGTGGAACCGCCAAGGACTCGACGCCACGCCGGACCCGCACCCCGGCAACCAGCGGGACCGCCAAGGACTCAACGCCACACCGCACCCGCACCCCGGCAACCAGCGGGACCGCCAAGGACTCAACGCCACACCGCACCCGCACCCCGGCAACCAGCGGAACCGCCAAGGACTCGACGCCACACCACACCCGCACCCCGACGACCAGCCGGACCGCCACGGACCCGACGCCACACGGGACCACACCCGAAGCACGCACGTTCCCCGCTCATCCCTGGAGACAGGGATGCGAGCCGCCGAAGCCTCCGACGCAGGACTACCAGCGCGGAACTACCGGGACGGCGGGGCCACGCTGTTCCGCTTCACCAGGGTCGGCGCGACCGTCCGGCGCGGCCGGGTGGTCTCGCCGTCGCTGATCTGCTCCAGCAGCAGGCCGAGCGTCTCGTGCGCCACGGCGGCGAAGTCCGGGCGCACGGTGGTGAGCGGCGGGATGAAGTAGGCGGCCTCGGGCACGTCGTCGAAGCCCACGACGCTCACGTCGTGCGGGACGTTCCTGCCGCGTTCGCTCATGGCCCGCAGCACGCCGAGGGCCAGGTGGTCGTTCGAGCAGAACACGGCCGTCACCTCGGGCATCCTGGCCAGCATCTGCCCAGCCCGGTAGCCCGAGGCCGCGCTCCAGTCGGCCGCCACCACCGGCGGCACCTCGGCGCTGGTGGCGTCGAGTGCCGCGCGCCAGCCCTGCACGCGGCCCGCCGCGTCGAACCAGTCGGCGGGGCCGGACACGTGCCAGACGGTCTCGTGGCCGGCGTCGATCAGGTGTTTCGTGGCGTCGAACGCGCCCTTCGCCTGGTCGACGGTGACCAGCGGCGTCGACCTGTCGGGGTCGCCGTCCACGGTCACCAGCGGCACGCCGGCGGGCACGTCGGCCAGTGCGTCGGCGGCCGACGAGTTCGGCGCGATCACGACGATGCCGGCCACGCGCTGGTCGCGGTGCCGTTCGACGGCGGCGGCGATGGAGTCGCGGTCGAGCACCTTCACCCTGCCGACGCTGACCGCGAACCCGGCCTCGCCCGCCGCCTCCTCGAAGGCGGACAGCAACGAGGCCGGGCCGTACAGCGTCGAGTTCTGCGCGACCACGCCGATGAGCTGCGTCTTGCCGGTGACGAGTGCGCGAGCGGCCCGGTTGGGGCGGTAGTCGAGCTCCTTGATGGCCGCCTTCACCCGTAGCCGGGTCTGCTCGCGGACGTTCGGGTGGTTGTTGAGCACACGCGAGACCGTCTGGTGGGACACCCCGGCAAGTCGTGCCACATCGGTCATCGCGGGGTCACGCGACGTCTTCTCCACGAGCGGTCTCCGATCTTCGATCTGCGCCGGTGATGTTAGCGATAACACCAGGTCGGCTTCGATGCAGTGCTCATTGTCCACTTATTCGAGCCGGAATGTGGCACGTCGGCGCGCGTCGCGGTCGCTTCCTGGTCTGGACAACACCACGCGACCGTTGTCGTGGGCGAGATACGTGTCCGCGCCGACACGGAGCGAAACCGCGGCACGGTCCGCAAGTCCCGGCACGCGAACAAAACTCGCCGCCCGGCCGTACGCGTCGGTGTCCTCGAACGGGTCGATGCGGATCGCGTCCCCGTCCACCCGCACGTACCGGTCCGGGAAGTTCACCGACTGCACCGCGACCGTGCCGGCACCCAGGAATCCCGGCACGAAACGGAACTGGCTGTCGGCGACCTCCCGAACGTTGCCGTCGACCCGCAGCCGGTACTCGTAGTGCCGGACCACCAGCGCGGGCGCGTCCAAAGGCGACAGCCGCGAGATCGGGCCGCCGCGGCCGACGGGAACGCCGAACGAAGGCGTGCCGTCCGCGTTCCAGTGCAACCGTTGCACGCGGGTGTGCCGGTTCGGGTCGAACAGCGGGTCGCCGGTGATGTCGCGGTAGTCGCGGGCGTGGTAGACGAGCACGTCGGTGGAACCCACCGTGGTGAACGAGTTGTGCCCCGGCCCGTACTGCGACGTCGGCGCATGGGTCGCGAACACCGGGTTCGGCGACTTCGTCCACGACCGCGCGTCCAGCAGGTTCGCGTTCTCATCGGCGGTCAGCAGGCCCATGCAGTACCGGGCGTCGGTGGCGCTCGCGGAGTACGTGACGAACACGCGGCCGTTGCGGATCAGCACCGCGGGTCCCTCGTTCACCTTGAAGCCCAGCACCTCCCACGACAGCGTGGGCGTCGCGATGCGCACCGGGGTGGTCTTCAACGCCAGCGGCGAGGCCATCTCGGCGATGTAGAGGTTCGAGTTGGTGGCGATGCCGGGCTCGCTCTGCGCCCACAGGAAGTAGCGCTTGCCGCGGTGCGCGAAGGTGGTCGCGTCCAATGTGAACGTGTCCCACGCCGTCACCATCTGCCCGCGCAGCACCCAGCCGCCTTCGCGCGGGTCCGCGTTCGGCGACTCCAGCACGTAGGTGCGGATGCGGAACGGCTCGTCCTTGTCGCCGGCGGCGAAGTAGACGTACCACTTCCCGTCGACGCGGTGCAGTTCCGGCGCCCAGATGTAGCCACCCATCTTGCCGGACGCCGGACGCCGCCAGATGGTGCGCTCACGAGCCGAAGCCAGACCGTCCAGAGTGGACGCGCCACGGATCACGACCCGGTCGTACTCGGGCACGGACCCGGTCAGGTAGTACATGCCGTCGGTCGGCGGCGTGATGAACGGGTCGGCGCGCTGTTCGACGAGCGGGTTGCGGGTCGGCACCTCCGCGGCGGGCTCGGCGGCAGCGGAAACGGGCGCGGCGGACGCGAGTGCCCCGGTCGCGGCGAGCACACCGCCCGTGGCCAGCAGGGATCGTCGGGTGATCACGAGCGGCTCCTGATCCGGAGGAACGTGACGGAGTTGGGCGGGAACGTGTGCGTGAAGCTGCTCGCCACCCGGACCTGTTCGGCGCGGGGACGGATCGGCTGGGTGAACTCGGTGTTCATGTCGTCGGGACGGCCCTGCAGCACGGTCGCCCGCGCCGTCGACGCCACCGGGACGCCGAGGTCGACGCGCGTGCGAGCGGCGTTGTCCTGGGCGTTCACGACCTTGACGATCAGCTCGCCGGTGGCGAGGTCGCGGGTGACGACCTGCCGGAACGGCTCGGCGAGCTTGTCGTCGGTGAACTCGCCCCACTTCTGGCCGTCGAGGTACAACGCGACGTGCCGCCCGCGGACCTCGACGCGCACGTCGTACGTGCGGCCGGCGTCGATGCGCGTGTTGTTGCTCATCAGCGTGCTCTTGCCGCCGCCGACGGCCTTCTCCACCGCGGACTGGGTGTTGTTCCAGCCGCCGAGGTTCCACCAGTAGTAGTTGCCGGTGTCCTGCACGCCGAACGCGACGAGGAAGCCCTCGCGCCCGGACTGCTTGGTGGCCTTGACGTTCAGCGTGTAGTCACGCCAGGTCTTGTCGCCCGCGGTGACGAGCGTGTCCTCGGCGGCCGCGTCGGACTGGACGTACGCGCCGTTCACGACGTTCCACGCGCCACGGCCCGACTTCGTCCACTGCGCGTCGGTGCCGGAGAAGTCGTCGCTGAACAACGCCTGTCCGGACGCGCTGGTAACGCTCACATCGTCGTAGCTCGCGGCGGTCGCCCACGTCGAGAGCCCGATGGCACCGGTGATCGGTGCCCGGGTGGACGGCGTGGCGGACGCGGTGCTCGGCACGACGTGATCGCCCACGTTCGTCATGAACAGCTTCTGCATCTCGTAGCTGGCCGAGCCCCACGAGGCGTGGTTGTTGAACCAGATCATGTCCGGGCGCCACTGGACGTAGTCCTCGTTCGCCAGCAACGGCGCGTACGAGGCCAGCTTCACGACGTCGGCGTTGCGTTCTAGGCCGGTCATGAACGCCGCTTCGCTCAACGCGTTGAAGTGCCTGTTGTCCTGCGAGGCGTACTCGCCGAGGAACACCTTGGGACCGTTGCGGTCGTAGGAGTCGTAACGGTTGTTGTTCTCGAGGAACCAGCTCGGGCTGTTGTAGTAGTGCTCGTCGATCATCTTCACGCCGGCCTGCTTGTTCAGCTGCCACAGGCGGTCGAACGTGCCGCCGGTGTCGTCGGGGCCGGAGTTGCTGACGACGGTGATGTCCGGGTACTTCGCGTTGATCGCGTCGCGGAACTTCGTGAAGCGGGCCATGAACTCGTCGGGCAGGTTCTCCTCGTTGCCGACCGCGAGGTGGGTCAGCCTGAACGGCTTGGGGTGGCCCATTTCGGCGCGTTTGCGTCCCCAGACCGAGTCCGCGGGACCGTTGGCGAACTCGATCAGGTCGAGCGTGTCCTGGACGTGCCTGGCCAGCAACGCCGGGTCGTCCGTGGCGCGGTTCTGGCCGCAGCCGGTGACCAGCGCGGGCACGACGGGCAGCGGCATGGCGCCGACGTCCTCGGAGAACTGGAAGTACTCGAAGTAGCCGAGGCCGTAGGACTGGTTGTAGCCCCAGAAGTTCGAGTTGGTGGCGCGTTGCTCGACCGGACCGATGGTGTCCTTCCACTGGTACGAGCGGCGGCGCTCGAAGTTCGGCGCGTCGTAGCCGTAGTGGCTGCCGGTGTTGACCAGGCAGCCGCCGGGGAACCGGACGAAGCCAGGTTTCAAAGCGGCGACCTTCTCGGCGAGGTCGCGGCGCAGGCCGTGGCCCTTGAAGGTGTCCTGCGGCAGCAGGGAGATCATGTCGAGGCGCAGGGTTCCGGTGCCGCCGCCGGTGACCAGCAGCCTGCCGGTCGTCGAGGTCTTCCGCGCGCGGACGGTACCGGCGTAGCGGGTCCAGCCGTCGCCGCGGACCTCGATCTTCACCGGGTCGCCCAGTGCCGTTCCGGCCGGGTCGGTGACGGTGGCGGTCAGCGGGGTGCCCGCCTGGTCGGTGCGCGCCCAGACGGAGAAGTCGTAGCGCTGGCCGCTCTGCACCGCGATCCCGCTGTTGTAGCCGGAGTTGATGACGCCGGCGGGCAGGCCCAGTTTCAGGTAGCGGCGGTTGCGCTCGTTCATCCGGCCGGTGTCGTCGGCGACGTCCACTGTGCCGCTGTGCGGCGCCCATGACGTCAGGCCGTGGTAGCTCGCGTTGTCAGCGGGGTCGTACTCGAACGAGCGGTTCTGCACCAGCTCGGCGTACAGCCCGCCGTCGGCGGCTCGGTTGATGTCCTCGAAGAAGACGCCGTACATCGAATCGTCGATCGAAGCGCCCTTCTTCGTGGCGTCGATCTTGAGCGTGTAGTCGGTCTCGGCGGCCGCCCCTGATCCGGGAACGGCGACGAGCAGACTGGCCGCGAGGGCGGCGCTCAGCAGGACGTGCTTGCGGGGCACGGGTTTCCTCCCCAAGCTCGGAAGTGAGCGTTAACATAGGGCTGCGAACTCGTTACGAGCAAGCCCTTGACGCGACAGTTGTGAGCGTTCACTCTTGTCCACCTGACAACCGCGGACACGCGGTCGAGCTCCGCGACACCGTCGTCACCCCGGAGGAACCCCAGTGCTGAAGAAGATCACGACAGTCGCCAGCGTGGTCCTGCTGAGCGCGCTCACCGCGTGTGGTTCGGGAGGTGGTGGGGGCACCAGTTCGTCGAGCGGTGACACCATCACGATGGGCTTCGCCCAGGTGGGTGCCGAGAGCGGCTGGCGCACCGCCAACACCAAGTCGGTCCAGGACGAGGCCAAGGCCGCCGGGATCGACCTGAAGTTCTCCGACGCGCAGCAGAAGCAGGAGAACCAGATCAAGGCGATCCGCTCCTACATCCAGCAGAAGGTGTCGGTGATCGCGTTCAGCCCGGTCGTCGAGACCGGCTGGGACACCGTGCTGCTGGAAGCCAAGCGCGCCAACATCCCCGTGATCCTCACCGACCGCTCGATCGACTCCGACGACACGTCGCTGTACAAGACGTTCCTCGGTTCCGACTTCGTCGAGGAGGGCCGCAAGGCGGGCGACTGGATGGTGGCCAACGCCTCCGGCGCGACGAACGTGGTGGAGCTGCAGGGCACCACCGGCGCGGCGCCCGCGATCGACCGCAAGAAGGGCTTCGAGGAGAAGATCGCGGCCAAGCCCGACATCAAGGTCGTCGCGTCGCAGTCCGGTGACTTCACCCGCTCCGGCGGCAAGCAGGTCATGGAGGCGTTCCTCAAGTCCCAGCCGAAGATCGACGTGGTGTACGCGCACAACGACGACATGGGCCTGGGCGCGATCGAGGCCATCAAGGCGGCGGGCAAGGTGCCCGGCAAGGACATCAAGATCATCACCGTGGACGCGGTGAAGGACGGCATGCAGGCACTGGCCAACGGCGAGATCAACTTCATCGTCGAGTGCAACCCGTTGCTGGGCAAGCAGTTGATGGACCTCGCGAAGAAGGTCGTCAAGGGCGAGCAGGTGCCGGAGCGGGTCGTGACCGTGGAGGGCACGTTCACCCAGGAGCAGGCCAAGGCCGCACTCCCCCAGCGCCAGTACTGAGTCCTTCCCCCACCAGGAAAGGACACCCCAGACCCGTAGGGCCCGTCACTCCCGCGCATCGGGTGACGGGCCCCTCGGCCAGAACGACGAGAGCCAGGGCCCATGACCGAGTCTCCGCCACCTGTCGTCGAGATGCGGGGCATCAGCCTCGCGTTTCCCGGCGTGAAGGCGTTGCAGGACGTCGACTTCCGGCTGTTCCCGGGTGAGGTGCACGCCCTCATGGGCGAGAACGGCGCCGGCAAGTCCACCCTGATCAAGACCTTGACCGGTGTGCACCGCCCCGACGCGGGGCAGGTCGTGCTGGCCGGCGACGACGTGGCGTTCTCCTCCCCCGGCGAGGCCCAGCACGCCGGGATCAGCACGGTGTACCAGGAGGTCAACCTCTGCGCGAACCTCACGGTCGCGGAGAACATCCTGCTGGGCCGCGAACCTCGCAGGTTCGGTGGCATCGACTTCCCGGCGATGCGCCGGCGTGCCGCGGAGGTGCTGGCGCGCATCGGCGTCCACATCGATCCGGCGTCGAGTCTCGGCGAACACCCGATCGCGGTGCAGCAGCTGGTCGCGATCGCCCGTGCGATCGCGATCGACTGCCGCGTGCTCGTGCTCGACGAACCGACGTCCAGTTTGGACGCCGGGGAGGTCGCGGAGCTGTTCCGGATCATGCGCGTGCTGCGCGACGAGGGCGTCGCGATCCTGTTCGTGTCGCACTTCCTCGACCAGGTCTACGAGATCTCCGACCGGATGACGGTGCTGCGCAACGGAACCCTCGTCGGCGAGCACCTCACCGCGGACGTGGACCGGCGCACGCTCATCGCGCAGATGATCGGCCGCGACCTCGGCACGCTGGAGGCGATCGAGCACGCCGCGGAGGAGCGCCAAGCCCAGGGCCCGGTGCTGGTGGAGGCGACGGGTCTGGGCAGGCGCGGCGCGATCGAACCGTTCGACCTGGAGATCCGCACGGGCGAGGTGGTCGGCCTCGCCGGACTGCTCGGGTCGGGCCGCACCGAACTGGCCCGGCTGCTCTTCGGTGCCGATCGCGCTGACTCCGGCAGGCTGCTCGTGGACGGCAAGCCGCTGCGCCTGCGCGGCCCCCGCTCGGCGATCGCGGCGGGCATCGCGTTCAGCTCGGAGGACCGCAAGGGCGAGGGCCTCGTCGCGGATCTCTCGATCCGCGACAACCTGGTGCTCGCGATGCAGGCGGCCCGCGGCTGGACCCGTCCGCTGCCACGCAGGACGAAGGACCAGCTCGTCGAGAAGTACCTGAAGGCACTGAACATCCGGCCCGCGAACCCGGACGCGCTGGTGCGCACCCTGTCCGGCGGCAACCAGCAGAAGGTCCTGCTGGCGCGCTGGCTCGTCACCGAACCGCGGCTGCTGATCCTGGACGAGCCGACCAGGGGCATCGACATCGGCGCGAAGGCGCAGATCCAGCAACTCGTCACCACGCTGGCCGCGGAGGGCACCGCGATCCTGTTCATCTCCGCGGAACTGGAGGAGGTCGTGCGCATCGCGGACCGCATCGTCGTGCTGCGCGACCGCCGCAAGATCGCCGAGCTGGACGGCTCGGTGACCGGCGTCGACGAGGTCGTCGAACTGATCGCGGGCGGGGCCGCGCCGGAGAAGGTGGTCTCGTGAAGAACAAGCTGTTGTGGCCGCTGCTGGCGCTGGTCGCGCTGTTGCTGCTCAACCTGATCGTGACGCCCTCCTTCTTCGCGTTGCGCATGCAGGACGGCCACCTCTACGGCGGCCTGGTCGACGTGCTGAAGAACGGCGCCCCGACCCTGCTGATCGCACTCGGCATGACGCTGGTGATCGCCACCCGCGGCATCGACCTCTCGGTCGGCGCCGTGGCGGCGATCGCGGGCGCCGTCACGTGTGTCCACATCGGAACGTCGGACAGTGCCACCACTGCGTTCGCGGGCATGGCGATCGCACTGGTGCTGTGCGCGGTTCTGGGTCTGTGGAACGGGTTCCTGGTGGCCGGGCTGGGCATCCAGCCGATCATCGCGACCCTCGTGCTGATGACCGCCGGACGTGGCGTCGCCATGCTGGTGACCGAGGGGCAGATCGTCACGGTCAACAACACCGCCTACCGCCAGGTCGGCGCCGGGTTCGTGGTGCTGCCGGTCTCGATCCTGATCGCCCTGCTGGTGCTGGGACTGGTGGCGTTCGTGACCCGGCGGACCGCGCTCGGCATGCTGATCGAGGCCGTCGGTGTGAACCCGGAGGCGTCACGGCTGGCCGGGGTGCGGTCCCGCACGATCATCTGGACCGTCTACGTGTTCGCCGCGGTGTGCGCGGGCATCGCCGGGCTGATGATCAGTTCCAACGTGAGCGCGGCCGACGCCAACAACGCCGGGCTGTGGATCGAGATGGACGCGATCCTCGCCGTCGTCATCGGTGGCACCTCGCTCGCCGGCGGGCGCTACTCGCTCACCGGCACGCTGCTCGGCGCGCTGATCATCCAGACCCTCACCACCACCGTCTACACGATCGGCGTCAAACCGGAGGTGACGCTGGTCTTCAAGGCGATCGTCGTCATCGCCGTGTGCCTGGTCCAGGCGCCGAAGGCCCGCGCCGCACTGAGCTTCCGGAAGGTGGCCGTCTCATGACCACTCTCGCCCCGCGGGTGCCGTCGCGGTTCCTGCCGGTGCTCGCGACCGTCGCGCTGTTCGTCCTCGCGTTCGGCGTCGGCTCGGCCCGCTACGACGGGTTCGCGTCCGGCCAGGTGATCGCGAACCTGTTCATCGACAACGCCTTCCTGATCGTGCTCGCGGCCGGCATGACGTTCGTGATCCTCAGCGGTGGCATCGACCTGTCGGTCGGCTCGGTCGTCGCACTGTCCACAATGGTCACGGCGTCGGGGCTGCAGGCCGGGTGGCCGGTCCCGCTCGTCATCGTCGCCGTCCTGCTCACCGGCTCGACGCTGGGTCTGCTGATGGGCCTGGTGATCCACAAGTTCGACATCCAGCCGTTCATCGTCACGCTCGCCGGCATGTTCCTGGCTCGCGGCCTGTGCTTCGTGATCAGCGTGGAGTCGGTGTCCATCAAGGACAGGACGTTCCGCGACGTCGCCACCGCCGCGATCGAGCTGCCCGGCGGCGTGACCATCACCTACAACGTCGTGATCGCGCTGCTCGTCGTCGCCGCCGCGATGTACGTCCTGCACCGCACCCGCTTCGGCCGCACGGTCTACGCGGTCGGCGGCAGCGAGTCGTCCGCGTTGCTGATGGGCCTGCCGACCACCCGCGTCAAGGTGGGCGTCTACGTCATCAGCGGCCTGTGCTCGTCGCTGGCAGGCCTGCTGTTCAGCCTCTACATGCTGTCCGGCTACGGCCTGCACGCCGTCGGCATGGAGCTCGACGCCATCGCGGCCGTCGTCATCGGCGGAACGCTGCTGGCGGGCGGGGTCGGGTACGTCCTCGGCGGGCTGGCCGGGGTGCTGGTGCTCGGCACGATCCAGACGCTGATCTCGTTCCAGGGCACGCTCAGCTCGTGGTGGACCAAGATCGTGATCGGCGTTCTGCTGCTGGTGTTCATCGCCGTGCAGCGGACTATAGTCCGGCGGTGACTCGCCCCCGGCTGTTGCTGTTCGCCCTGGTCGCGTTGCTGGTGGCGGTCGTCGGCGTGGTGGTGCTGCGTGAGCCGCAGGGCATCGCGGGCACCGCTGTGGCGGGCGCGGGCGCCGCACCCACGACCACCACCCAGCTCACGACCACCACTCCACCCGCGACCACCACGACCGTCCCGAGCCCGGTCAGGACGCCCCAGGGCGCTCCCCTGGCCGGGAAGATCAAGCCGGGCGAGCAGCGCAAGGGCGTGGCGACGTTCTACGACTCCGACGGCGGCGGCGCGTGCTCGTACGATCCCGGCCCCGATCCGCTGACCGCGGCGATGAACGTGGCGGACTACGAGAACTCCGCCGCGTGCGGTGCGTTCGTCCTGGTCCAGGCCGGTGGGAAGAGCATCACGGTGCGGATCACGAACCTCTGCCCGGCGCCGTGCCGTCCGGGACAGCTGGACCTCAGCGCCCAGGCCTTCGCCATGCTGGCACCACCTGTGAAGGGCGAGATCCCGATCACCTGGACCCTCGTCAGCCCGGAGACGCCGAAGACCATCGCGATCCGCTACAAGTCCGGGTCCAGCCAGTACTGGTGCGGGATCCAGGTCCTCGATCACCGCAACCCCGTGGCACGACTGGAGGTCCAGGCGGGCGGGCAGTGGCGGCAGCTGAAACGCGCCGAGTACAACTACTTCCTGGCCGAAGACGGCGTCGGGTGCGGCGGGGCCATCGCGGTCACCGACGTCCACGGCGAACGTCTGGTGGTGAACGCCCTGCCGGTCAGGCCGGACGCGGTCCAGGCCACGACCCTGCAGTTCGCCCGCGCCGGGGAATGAGACCGGCGCGGACGTTGTTGATCGTGGACATGGCAGATGTGAAGCTCAGCCCGACCGAGTGGGTCCAGGAGCAGACGAAGAAGATCCTCGAGACCGGCACGACCGAGGGCATCAAGGTCGTCGGCAGGCCGATCGTGCTGCTGACCGTGCGCGGTGCGAAGAGCGGCGCCCTGCGCTACACCCCGGTCATGCGCGTGGAGCACGACGGCAGCTACGCGGTCGTCGCGTCCAAGGGCGGCGCACCCGAGCACCCGACCTGGTATTTCAACATCAAAGCGCACCCGGAGATCGTCCTGCAGGACGGCACCGAGGCGAAGGACTACGTCGCCCGCGAGGTCGACGGCGCCGAACGGGCCGAGTGGTGGGAGCGTGCCGTCGCGGCCTTCCCGAACTACGCCGAGTACCAGGAGAAGACCGACCGGCTGATCCCGCTGTTCGTGCTCGACCCGAAGTAGCCCGTCACCACCGGAGGGGAAGCGTGGCGAGGTAGTCGCCGAGCTTCCCCGCGATCAGCCGGTGGTCGCGCGCCGAGAAGTGCCAGTCGCACCCGAGGCGGTCCAGCGCCGGGTCGCTGTAGTTCCAGTGGCGGACCCGGCTGTCGCCCTGGGCGTTGCGGTCCTGCACGACCTGGCGGACGGCGTCGGCGAACGCGCCGGAGGCCTCGGGGACGCTCACGACGATCGTCGTGGCCGGGCCGTACCGGGTGCGCAGCTTGTCGAGGAAGCCCTGGTACGCGGACTTGTACGCGGTGACCAGGCTGTCCTGGGTCGGCCACTGCTCGCCGGGGTTGAGCGTGGTGGAGAAGTCGTTGGTGCCCAGGCCGGCCACGACCAGCTGCGGGCGCCACGTGCCGGGATTGCGCCACACGTCGCCGTCGACGTGCAGCAGCGCCCGGTCGTAGTAGGTGCGGTAGCTGGTTCCGGGCGTGTGACCGTTGTAGTTGCGCACCATGCCCAGGCCGGAGAACGCGTTGACCTGGTAGTCGGCGTTCAGCGCCTTCGCGGCGAGCGCCCCGAAGCTGATGTCGGTGTTGGTGTTGCGGGTGACGCCGCCGTTCGCGGAGCAGTCGCGGGTGGTCGAGAGGTTGCCGTAGCCCGCGGTCAGGGAGTCGCCGATGAACTCGATCTGCCGGGTCCGTGCCGCCGGCCTGGCGAGAACGGTCCCGCCGTTCGCGGCGACGAAGCCGCCGAACTCCCCCGCCGCCCAGGGGCTCTCGGTCCGCTTGACCAGGCGCACGCGGTGCTGGGCGTTGCTCAGGTTGCGGACCCAGTACGTCGTGCGTCCCGGCGTCACCAGCGTCGCAGCCGTCGCGCCGTCGATCTGCACGTCGTAGTCGTTCACCGCGTCGTTGAGGACGATCCCGACGCCGGTGCCGCGGAACCGGCCCTCGAAGTAGACCCCCGGCCAGGTGTACTGGCCGGACGCGGTGACCCGGCCCGCGGTGTGCGCCGTGGCCAGCGGGCCCGCCGCGGACGCGGTGACCGGCACGACGGCGGCCACCAGGGCCACCACCGCACCGAGGACTGCCTGTGCTTTCCTGCGTGATCCGAACATGAACCCTCGCTCTCAGTTGAGCCGCTGGTACTCGAACCAGTCGAAGTGAACGGTGCCCGCCGCGGCGTACAGGCCGATGACGCGGCCGGTGAACCCACCGGCGACCTCGGTCGAGAGGTACTTGCCGTCGAGCGTGGCGAGTGCGGTGAAGGTCCCGCCGGGTTCCTCCACGCCGAACGACAGGGTGTCGGGCCCGGAGCGCGCGTCCCGCGGGTTCCGGGCCTCCTCCACGCGCACGAGAAGAACCAGCGGTCCGTCCGGCAACGGCCGGGAGGCGACCACGGTGCCCACCGGTCCGATGCGCGCGAGGACCCGCACCTCCCCGTGCGCGGCCTCGATCTCGTAGTGGTGTTCCTCGTCCAGCCGGACCGCCAGGCCGCCACGCCCTTCCGACGGGTCCAGCAGCGTGCGGGCGAGGCAGGACGGGTGTTGCTGGCGCCGCCCGGCGAACACGACGGCGGGATCGTCCATTCCGGACCCGCGGGCGTGCAGCGTGAGCCAGCCAGGGCGTTCCTTCGTGGTGCAGTGCCGTTCCGGGCGGTCGCGCAGGGAGACCCAGCACGGCCGCAGCTCGGCGAGGTCGAAGTCGTCCCGTTCCGGCGCGGGGGAACCGGGTGCGCCGGACACCAGCTCCCCGACAACCGGCCAGCCGTCGGTCCAGGTCACCGGTGCCAGGAAGGTCTCCCGGCCGAGCACGTGCCAGCCGGGGGTGCCGCCGCCGGGCCGCACGCCGAGCAGCACCATCCACCACGCACCGTCCGGCGCCCGCACCAGATCCGCGTGACCGGTGTTCTGGACGCGCTCGTCGGTGCCGCGGTGGCTCAGGATCGGGTTGGCGGGGCACGGTTCGAACGGGCCGTCCGGCGACGGGGCGCGGGCGATCGAGACGGCGTGGCCGCGTTCGGTGCCGCCCTCGGCGATCAGCAGGTACCAGTGGTCGCCGATCCGGTACAGGTGCGGCGCTTCCGGTGCCTTGGCGCCGGGGGTGCCGGACCACAGCGGGCGCGGTTCGCCGAACGTCTCGCCGGTGGCCGGGTCGACGCGGTACTGCCGCACCCCGGCGACCGTGCACCAGCAGTTGCCGTCGTCGTCCCAGGCCAGGTCCGGGTCGATGCCGCCGACGCCGGGCAACGGGACCGGGTCGGACCACGGCCCGGCCGGATCGGTGGCGGTGAACACCCTGTTGCCGCCGCCGTCGCTCACACTCGTGACGACCAGCCAGAAACGGCCGTCGTGGTGGCGCAGAGTCGGTGCGTAGATCCCCGCCGACGACGGCGTTTCGGCGGTCAGCCGCAGTTGGCTCTGGCGCTCCAGGGCGTTGCCGATCTGGGTCCAGCTCTTCAGGTCCCTGCTGTGGAAGACCGGGACGCCCGGGAAGTACTCGAAGCTGGAGCACACCAGGTAGTAGTCCTCGCCCACCCGGCACACGCTCGGGTCGGGGTGCATTCCAGGGATCACGGGGATCACCGCGGACCTCCCGCCAGGACAGCGCATCCGCCGGGTGGCACCTCCCGCACCGGTCCCCCCGTCAGCACGTCGTGGGCGGCTTCGGGCAGGGACACGGGTTCGGCGCCGTGGTTGAGCACGAACTGCCAGCGGCGGCCGTTCTCGCCTTGGCGCACCACGACTTCCAGGCCGGGCAGGGCGGGTACGACGCCGGCCGAGTCCAGCAGCCGGGACACCAGTGCTGTGTGGTCCGCGTCGTCGAGCCGCGTCGACAGGTACCAGGCATCGCCCGCGCCGCAACGGTTCCGGGTCAGCGCGGGAGAGCCTGCGAGCGCGCCGTGCGTGTACGCGGCGATCGTCTCCGCGCCCTGCGCGCGTACCGACTCGCTCCAGACCGTGCCGTGCGAGGAGTCCGAGAGGACGATCCGTTCCTCGTACCGCAACGGCCGGTACTCCTCGACCCGGATGCCCAGCGCCTCGCGCAGCGGAGCTGCCGGACAGCCGCCGAGCCGGGCGTGCCCACGGCTGTCGACGACCCCGCTGAAGTACTGGACCAGCAACGTTCCGCCGTTGACGACGTAGCGGCGCAGGTTCTCCGCGCCCGCGTCGGAGAGCAGGTACAGCGCCGGGGCGACGACCAGCCGGTACCGGCCCAGGGCCGCTTCGGGGTGCGCGAAGTCGGTGACGACCCCGTTGTCCCACAACGCCCGGTGCGCCTTCCGCAGCGCGGAGTGGTAGTCCAGTTCGGACGAAGGCAGGCCGTCCGAGCTCATCGCCCACCAGGCGTCGGAGTCGTGCAGCACGGCCACGTCGGCGGTCACGGTCGAGCCCGCGAGCTCCCCGAGCCGGGACACTGCCTCGCCCGTCGCCTTCACCTCGGCGAAGACGCGGCTGTCCGGACCGGCGTGCGGGACCATCGCCGAGTGCCACTGCTCGGCGCCCGCCTTCGACTGGCGCCACTGGAAGAACAGCGCCCCGTCTGAGCCGCGCGCGATGTGGCCGAGCGAGTGGCGCAGGATCTCGCCGGGTTCCTTGGCCAGCGTGCGGCCCTGGTCGTAGACCGTGCTGGTGCCCTGTTCCATCAGCAGCCACGGCCTGCCGCCGCCGAACGAGCGGGCCCGGTCCGCGGCGAACGCGACGTCCGCCGCCGCGTCGAGACCCGGCCGGTCCGGGTAGTGGTCGATCGCGACCAGGTCCACCTCACGGCTCAGCGCCCACAGGTCGACGTTCTGGTAGCCGGGCTGCATCATGTTCGTCGTCACCGGCCGGTCGCTGTGCGCGCGGATCGCGTCCCTCTGCTCGGCGTAGGCGGCGACCACCTCGTCGGAGAAGAACCGGCTGAAGTCCAGGGTCAGACCGGGGTTGCGGTGCCACTGGGTGGCGCGCGGCGGCAGGACCTGCTCCCAGCTGCCGTACCGCTGGCTCCAGAACGCCGTCCCCCACGCCTCGTTGAGCGCGTCCAGCGAACCGTGCCGGGCACGCAGCCAGACCCGGAACGCGGCGGCGGTGTGCTCGCACCAGCACAACGTCACGTACTCGTTGTGCACGTGCCACAACGCGACCGCGGGATGGTCGCCGTAGCGTTGCGCGAGCGCTGAGGCGATGCGCCGGGCCGCGGTGCGGTAGGCCGGGGCACTGACGCAGTAGGTGTCGCGGCTGCCGTGAACCAGCCTGGTGCCGTCGCGAGTGACCGGCATGGCGTCCGGGTGGGCCAGCGTGAACCACGGCGGCGGCGAGGCGGTCGGCGTGGCCAGGTCGACCGCGACCCCGTTGGCGTGCAGGCGGTTCAGATGCGCGTCGAGCCACTCGAAGTCGTAGCGACCCTCCTCCGGTTCGAGCAGGGCCCAGGAGAAGACTCCGACCGTGGCCAGGTTGACCCTGGCCTCGCGCATCAGCTCGTCGTCCTCCTTCCACACCCGCTCGTCCCACTGCTCGGGGTTGTAGTCACCGCCGAAAGCCAGTCCCCCCAACCGTTTCGCGATCACGTCTCCTCCCGCACGGGCAACCGGGCGCCGTCGCGCAGGAACAGCGGGATGCGGTCCAGCGGTGCGGCGACGGTGACCGTCCGCCCGCCGTCGTGCTCCTCGCCGGTCCACGCGTCGGTCCACCGCGCGCCGGCGGGCAGGTGGACGTCGCGTTCACGGGCGCCCGCCTCGGTGATCGGAGCCACGAGCAGGTCGGGGCCGAGCAGGAACGCGTCCTCGACGCGCCAGGCCGCCGGGTCGTCCGGGAACTCCAGGAACACCGGCCGCATCGGCGGCACACCGGTCTCGGAGGCCGTGCGCATCTGCTCCATCACGTAGGGGCGCAGGCGTTCCCGCAGCCTCAGATGCGCGGCGAGGATCTCGTACGCCTCCTCGCCGTACGACCAGACCTCGTTGGCCAGCCCGGTCATCGCGGGCTCCAGCACCTGCTCGTCGCCGCGGAAACCGTGCAGGCGGAACAGCGGGCAGAAGGTGCCGTACTGGAACCAGCGCACGAGGACCTCGCGGTAGGCGGGATCGTCGGGGTCGCCGCCGTGGAAGCCGCCGATGTCCGTGGTCCACCACGGGATTCCGGACATCATCACGTTCAGCCCTGCCTTGATCTGCGTGCGCAGCGTGGCGAAGTCCGTGCCAATGTCCCCTGACCACAGCGCGGCGCCGTAGCGCTGCGCGCCCGCCCACGAGGAGCGGTTGAGCGAGATGATCTCGGTCTCCCCCGCCGCGGTGAGTCCTTCGTGGACGGTCCGGGCGTTCTCGCGCGGATAGAGGTTGCCGACCTCCAGACCGGGGCCCGCGTGGTAGCGCAGGTTGTACTGGTGCCCGGGCTTCAGCTCGGGTTCGCCCGCGTCCAGCCAGAACACGGAGATGCCGAGGTCGTGGTAGCCGCGCCGGATCCGGTCCCAGACGTACTCGCGCGCCTCGGGGTTGGTGGCGTCGTAGAAGGCGACCTGGGCGGAGTAGGCGCCGAGCCCCTTGTCCGGCCAGTCGGCGTGCGCCATCGGCCCGAACTCCGTACCGACGAACAGGCCCTGGTTCAGCATGGGGTGGTAGGTCTCGCTGGCCGGGCTGACCGAGGGCCAGACCGAGACCATCAGCTTGACGCCCATCTCGTCCAGCTCGCGGACCATCGCCGCCGGATCGGGCCACTCGGAGAGGTCGAACTGCCACTCGCCGAGGTGGGTCCAGTGGAAGAAGTCGCAGACGATCACGGACAACGGCAGCCCGCGCCGCCGGTACTCGCGGGCGACCTCGAGCAGTTCCTCCTGGGTGCGGTAGCGCAGCTTGCACTGCCAGAAACCGGAAGCCCACTCGGGAAGTTCCGGCGAGTGCCCCGTCACGTCCGCGTAGCGGCGCAGCACGTCGGCAGGCCTGCCCGCGGTGATCCAGTAGTCGATCTGGCGGGCGCTGTCGGACACCCAGCGGGTGCCGGTCTCCGCGAGCTCCACCCGCCCGATCGCGGGCGAGTTCCACAGCAGGCCGTAGCCGCGGTCGGAGACCAGCAACGGGATGGTGACCTCGGCGTTGCGCTGGACGAGGTCGATGACCGCGCCCTTCTGGTCGAGCAGGCCGTGGGTGTGCTGGCCGAGGCCGTAGAGCCGTTCTCCTCGGTAGGCGCGGAAACGCTGCTCCAGCCGGTGATGGCCGTTGCCCGTCGCGGTGGCGAGACGCGGTCCCGGCCACCAGAAGTGGGCCGGTTCCTCCGCGAGGAGCTCGGTGCCGTCCTCGGTCCTGGTGAACGTCAGCCTGCCGGCGGCCGCCCCCAGTTCCGGGGTCAGGGCGCCTTCGGTGCCGGCGTCGATCCGGACGGTGAGCGCGCCGTGCACGAGGGTGGCGTGGTGCTCGGAGATCTTGATCTCCACCGGGCCGCCGTCCGGTGGCGTGCCGAGCAACGCGCCGGGGAGGTCGTCGAGCAGCGGACCAGCGGGAGTGGCGCGCACGCGGACCGCGTCGGAGCCCCACGCCTCGACTCGGAGCGTCTCGCCCCTCGCCCGCCATTCCAGCGCGGTGCCGAGGTCTCGGAAGTACTGGGGCATGCGGAAGCTCCTCACGAGTGCGGAGTGGGTCAGGGAAGGAGTGGCGCGGGTCCCGTGCTCTCGCGCACGGTCAAGGTCGGGGTGAGCAGTGCCTGGTCGTCGTCCGGACGGCCGCCGTCGCTCGCCACGGCGAGCCTGCCGACGATCTGCTCCACGGCGACCCGGCCGAGCTCCTGCGCGGACCCGGTCACCGCCGTGAGCCTCGGCGCGAACTGCTCGGCGAGCTGGTCCTGGCACAACGCGATCACCGAGACGTCCTCGGGCACGGTCCGCCCGCTGGTGCGCAGCAGGGTGAGCAACGGGCCGATCGCGCCCTCGTTCTGCACCACGAACCCGGTGGTGCCGGGACGGTCGGCCAGCACGCGGGCGAGGGTGCCCGCGGTGCTCTCGTAGGTGCCCTCGCAGGTCCGGTGCAGGAAGCGCAGACCTCGCTGCCCCGCCCGGTCGCGGAACCCGGCGAGGGTGCGTTCGGCGTACCCGGCGTGCCGGTGGTAGACCCCGGACCCGTAGCCGATGAACGCGATCTCGCGGTGACCGAGATCGGCGAGGTGGTCCGCGCACAACGCCCCGGCCGCCACGAAGTCGTGGTCCACACAGGACAGTCCGCGCACGTCGTCGGCCAGGCCGATGAGCGTGGCCTGGGTGCCCTGCGCGCGCAGCACCGGGATGCGTTCGTCGTCCAGCTCGACGTCCATCAGGATCAAGCCGTCCGCCAGGCCGCTGGCGGCGATCCTGCGGACCCCGTCCGGCCCCTCGTCGTTGGTGATCAGCAGCACGTCGTACCCGTGCTGACGGGCCGACGTGGTCACCGCGATCGCGATCTCCATCATGACCGGGACGTAGACGTCGGTGCGCAACGGCACCATCAACGCGATGATGTGCGACCGCCGCGCGGCCAGGGCCCGCGCACCGGCGTTGGGGTGGTATCCGAGCTCCCGCACGGAACTGCGCACCCGGCGCCGGGTCTCCTCGGAGATCGCGCGCTTGCCGCTGAGCACGTAGCTCACCGTGCTGGACGACACGCCCGCGTGCCTGGCCACGTCGGCAATGGTCACCATGGATGCTCAGCCCTTGATCGCGCCGGTCAGGACGCCCGTGCGGAAGTGCTTCTGCACGAACGGATAAACGAGGAGCAACGGCACGAGCGTCAGCACCACCACGGCCATCTGCAGCGACAGCGGCGCGGTCTGGGAGAACGCCGTGCCGAAGCCGGAGTTGACCGAGCCCGGCATGCCGTTGCCCCGGTTGACGTACGTGTACAGCACGTACTGCAGCGGCCACTTCTCGCTGTCCGTCGGCATGTACAACATGACGTTGAAGAAGGAGTTCCAGTAGCCGACGCCGTAGAAGAGCGCCATCACCGCGGTCACCGCGCGCGAGGTCGGCAGCACGATGGACCACAGGATCCGCCAGTCCCCCGCGCCGTCGATCCGCGCGGCCTCGATCAGGTCGGCCGAGGTGCTGGAGTAGAACGACCGCAGGATCAGGATGTTGAAGACGGAGATCGCGCTCGGCAGGATCAGCGACCACCACTGGCCGTAGCCGCCCAGCCCGGTGACGACCAGGAAGGTCGGGATCAGGCCGCCGTTGACGAACATGGTGACGATCAACAGGGTCAGCAGGAAGCGGTGCGCGAACGACCGCGACCGGGACAGGCCGTAGGCGCACAGGACCGAGACCGCCATCGACACGGCGGTGCCGGCCGCGGTGATGCCGAGACTCACCAGCAGCGCGGTGCGCACCGTGGTGTCCTCCAGCATCACCCGGTAGGCCTCGAAGGTCAGTCCGTCGGGCCAGATCACAAGTCCACCGGCGCGGTTGACCGCGCCCTGGGTGGACAGACTGGTCACCACGATGATCCACAGAGGCACCAGCATCACCAGCAGCACGCCGCCGAGGGTGATGCCCTTGGCCGCCTCGCCGGCGATCGTCGGCGGTTCCTCCCACGCCGGCCGGGTGTGCCGCTTCTTCTTGCGAACCACTTGCGGCGCAGCAGTTTCCGCAGCCTCGAGGGTGCGTTCGATCGTGAGCACGTCGGTCACCTCCGGTACAACCCGTCTTCGCCGAAGGCGTGCGCCAGCTTGTTCGCACCCCAGATGAGCAACAGCGAGATCACGCTCTTGAACAGGCCCGCCGCCGCGCCGTAGCTGTAGTCGCCGGTCGCGATGCCGTAGTAGAAGGAGAAGGTGTCCAGCACGTCGGCCGTGTCGTAGCCCACGGCGTTGCGCTGGATCAGGAACTGCTCGAAGCCGACGGTCAGCGCGTTTCCCAGGCGCAGCACCAGCATCAGCACGATGACGCCGCGCAGGCCGGGCAGGGTGATGTGCCACAGCCGCCGCCACCGCCCGGCACCGTCCGCCGCCGCGGCCTCGTAGAGGTCGGTGTTGACGGCGGCGAGCGCGGCCAGGAAGACGATGATCCCCCAGCCCGCCTCCTTCCAGATCACCTGGGCGGAGACCAGCAGCGCGAAGGTGTCCGGGTTCGTCATGACGTCCCACGTGCCGATGTCGTTGTTGCGCAGGAAGTGGTTGAGCGCGCCCGCGCCGCCGAGCATCTGTTGGAAGATCGTGATGGCCAGCACCCACGAGAAGAAGTGCGGCAGGTAGACGACCGACTGGATGAAGTTGCGCACCCGTTGCGACAGCACGGAGTTGAGCAGCAGGGCCAGCGCGATCGGCACCGGGAAGAACAGGACCAGCTGGACGAAGCTCAGGTACAGCGTGTTCTGCACCGCGTTCCAGAAGAGCGCGTCGCCGAACAGCCGCTGGAACTGGTCGAGCCCCGCCCACGTGCTGTACCAGATCCCGGCCAGCGGGTCGTACTCCTGGAACGCGGTGACGAGCCCGAACAGCGGGACGTAGTTGAAGGCCAGCAGCAGGACGACGGCGGGCAGCGTCATCAGGATCAGCGAACGGTCGCGGCGCAGTCTCACCCGCCAGTTCAGCCGCGCCGGTCGCGTCGCGCGGTCCGGCCGCGGCGGGGCCGCCGTGGTCACTGCCCGGTGCCGTGCTTCTGCAGGACGTTGTCGTTCGTCCACTGGATGAGCTTGTCCCCGCCACCACTGGTCTTCCAGCTCGCCACGGCGTCCTTCACCGCGGCCACCGTCTTCTTGCCGTGGATGCAGTCCTTGATCGCGTCCTCGACCTGCTGTGCGGCGTCCGCCGTGGCCTGCGCCTGGGGCATGCTGATGTTCATGTTCCAGAAGACCGGCTTGGCCAGCGCCTTCACGTTGGCGGCCTGCCAGGAGGTGTAGTCCCTCGTGACGAAGTCGGCGCCGGGACTGCTGACCTCGGCGGCGGGCGAGGCCAGGAACGGGTAGGTCTGCGCCTGGACCTCCTTCTTGCCGGCCTCGGTCGCCGTCGGCACGCCGCCGACCATGGTGAAGTGGGTGCCCTCGACACCGAAGTTGACCATCGTGAACTCGGCGGAGCCGAACGGCGCGGCGAGGTAGTTCGCGACGGCCAGGCACTCCTCGATCTGCTCCGGCTTCAGGTTGATGTTGAGGTAGCTCATGATGCTGGCGCCCGCGCCCATGTCGACCCGCGGCGTGCTCTTGCCGTCGGCGGCGATGACGTTGAACGCCCCGCGCCGGTAGTTCGGGTCGGCGGCCCTGCCGGACTGGAGGTCGGCGAGGTTCCACGCTCCCGTGCCACCACTGGAGATCAGCGTCTTCCCGCCGTAGAACCGCGTGTTGCCGTTGGCGTTGTCGCCCGCCAGCGCGTCGGGGTGCACGTACCCGGCGGCGGCGAGCCGGTTGTTCCAGTCGAGCGCCGCGTAGAACTCCTCGGTCTCGAACAGGTGGACCAGCTTTCCGTTGTCCACCCGCCACTTCAGCGGTGCGCCGAAGGAGGTGTAGAGGTAGCGGTAGACGTCGTCGAACGCCCACACACCGCTCTTGGCGTCGGTCAGCTCCTTGCCGAGCCTCATCAGGTCGTCGGCGGACTTGACCTGGTCGGCGGTGATGCCCCTGGCGTCGAAGAGGTCGCGGCGGTAGTAGAGGGTGCCCGCGATCTGGAAGCCGGAGGCGAAGGACGGGATCCCGTAGAGCTTCTCGCCCCATGCGCCGGTGCGCCACGCGGCGGTCGGGATGGCCGCGAGGTTGGGGTACTTCTTGATGTTGTCGCCGGACAGGTGGGGCGTCAGGTCGGCGAGCTGGTTCCCCACCAGCCCGCCGACGTTCATCTGGGAGTTCCACCAGGTCGGCAGCTGGATCCAGTCCGGCAGCCGCTTCGAGGCGGTCATCGTCGGGATGATGGTGTTGTAGTTGTTGCCGTCCGCGGGCTTCATCTCCAGCTGGACGCCCAGAGCCTTGTTCATGGCCGCGTAGAACGCGTTGTCGGCGGGCGGAATGGTCCCCCAGAGCGGCGTGACCGCCGAGTACTTCCCGCCCTTGCCCGGGACGCCGGACACCGTGGCGACCCGGTCGGCCGGGTAGCTGAGGAAGCCGGGGTTCGTCATCGCGTCGGGGCCGCCCATGACCGACGGGATGTCCGGTTTGATCGACGTGTTCGGCACGTAGGCCGGTAACACGGCCTTGAGCGCGGCCTCCGAGCCCACTCCTGCCCGCTGCGCCGGACCACTTCCGCAGGCGGACAGCAGTGGTCCCAGCGCGACGAGCCCTGCCGCCGAGACGGCGGCGTTCAGGAAGCTTCTGCGGTTCAACTCGTTGCCCATGGCGGAACCGATCCTTCATCGTTGAAGTGTCGAAGCGCTTAAACAGATGCCGGGGAGGTTAGTGACGCAGGTCGCATCAGACAAGACCGTTGACAGCAGAAACCTCTGCGTGACAACGTCGAAACGCTTCAACGCCAGCACTGAGCTGAGGGGTCACCACGTGGTTTCCGAGTCCGTGCCCGCCCTCGATGGGCTGCCTTTTCGCGACTCCGCGCTGTCGACGCGCAAGCGCATCGACGATCTTCTCGCGCGGCTCACGCTCGACGAGCGGATCGCGATGCTGCACCAGTACTCACCGGCCGTCCCCCGCCTCGGCGTGGACGCGTTCCGCACCGGGTCCGAGGCGCTGCACGGCGTCGCGTGGCTGGGCCCCGCCACCGTGTTCCCCCAGGCGGTCGGGCTGGGCGCGACCTGGGACGAGGAGCTGGTGCGCCGCGTCGCCGAGGCCACCTCGGTCGAACTGAGGGCGTTCCACTACCACCGCCGGGCCGCCGTCGGCACGGGCAGGAACAGCCTGCAGGCGTGGGCTCCGGTGCTGAACCTGCTGCGCGACCCCCGCTGGGGCCGCAACGAGGAGGGCTACTCCGAGGACCCGGTGCACACCGCGCGGATCGGCACGGCGTTCTGCCGCGGCCTCGCGGGCGAGCACCACCGGTTCCTGCGCGCGGCCCCGGTGCTCAAGCACTTCCTGGCCTACAACAACGAGGACGACCGCTGCGTCAGCTCCTCCGGCCTGCGCCCGCGCGTGCTGCAGGAGTACGACCTCGCGGCCTTCCGCCCCGTGATCGCCTCGGGCGCCGCCACCGGCGCCATGGCCGGCTACAACCTGGTCAACGGCCGCCCGTGCCACGTCACGCCGCTCATCAACGACGAACTGCGCCACTGGACCGACCAGGAGCTGTTCGTGGTCAGCGACGCGGAGGCGCCGTCCAACCTGGTGGACCCGGAGCACTACTTCGACGACCACGCCGAGTCCCACGCCGCCGCGCTCAGGGCGGGCATCGACAGCTTCACCGATCACGGGCAGGACAGCGCCGTCCCGATCGGCAGGCTCCGCGAGGCGCTCGAGCGCGGCCTGATCGACGAGGACGACGTGGACCGCGCCGTTCGCCGGCAGCTGGAGATCCGCTTCCGCCTCGGCGAGTTCGACCCCGATCTCGACCCGTACGCCACCATCGGCCCTGAGGTCATCGGCTGCGCCGGGCACCGCGCCCTCGCGCTGCGGTCCGCGACCGAATCGGTGGTGCTGCTGCGCAACGAAGGACTGCTCCCTCTCGACCCGGGCAGCACGTCGCGGATCGCCGTGATCGGCCCGCTCGCCGACGTGGTGTGCGAGGACTGGTACAGCGGCACGCTTCCGTACCAGGTGACCGTCGCGAGTGGACTCCGATCCGTGCTGGGCGAAAGCGAGGTGGTCGTCGCGGACGGCTCGGACCGGATCGCGCTGCGCTCGCGCACCAGCGGCGAACTGCTGGGCAAGACGCCGTTCGACGTCGTCGACTGGGGCGACGGCGTGCTGACGCTGCGGTCGGCGGAGTCCGGCCGCTACCTGAGCCTCCAGGACACCTCGCTCGCCGCCGACCAGGAGCTGATCAAGAGCTGGGACGTCCGCGAGACGTTCCGCCTCGTGCCCGTCGAGGATTCGGTGTTGCTGCAGAACGTGCTCACGGGCCGGTACGCCGTCGTCGATCCCGTCGACGGCAGGGTGAGCGTCACCGGGGAGACCGCCGACGCCGCCGAGCGCTGGGAGCGCGAGGTCCTGCGCGACGGCACCGCGGAGGCACTGGCCGCCGCGCTGTCGGCGGACGTCGCGGTGGTGGTCCTCGGCAACCACCCGCTGATCCACGGACGGGAGACCGAGGACCGCAGGGGGATCGCGCTCCCGGCCGCCCAGGACGCACTGCTGCGCGCGGTCGCGGGAGTCCGGCCGGACACGGCGCTGGTCGTGATGAGCAGCTATCCCTACGCCCTGGACTGGGCGGACGAACACTTGCCCGCGGTGGTGTGGACGTCGCACGGCGGGCAGGAGACGGGCCGGGCGCTGGCCGCCGTCCTGTTCGGCGAGGCCGATCCCGGCGGACGCCTGCCGCAGACCTGGTACCGCGGCGACGACGCGCTGCCACACCCGCTCGACTACGACATCATCAAGGCGGGCTGGACCTACCAGTACCACCGCGCCGCGCCGCTGTACCCGTTCGGCCACGGCCTGTCCTACACCGCTTTCGCCCACCGCGACCTGATCCTGTCGTCGGACACCGCCACCCAGGACAGCGCGATCGACCTCTCGCTGACGCTGGCGAACACCGGAACCAGAACTGGCAGCGACGTCGTTCAGCTCTACGTCCGCGCGCTGCACGCGCGGTACGACGCCCCGTTGCTGCGGCTCGCCGACTTCCGCAAAGTCGCGCTGGCTCCCGGTGAGAGCAGGGTTCTGTCCTTCCGGCTGCCCATGGACCGGCTCGCCCACTGGGACGTCACGACCGGTGCGTTCGCGGTGGATCCCGGCACCTACGAGGTTCTCGTCGCCCGCTCCGCCGGGGACGTCGTGCTCACCGCCCCGCTCACGCTGGTGGGACCGGTTCCCGCACCCCGCACCGGCCGGCAACTGGCCGCCGACTTCGACGACTACGACAACGTGACCCTCGTCGACGCCACCCGCGTGACCGGTGACGCGGTCACGCCGACCGATGCCGACCGGCCGGCCACGCTGCGGTTCGGGCGGATCGACCTGTCGGGCGCGGTCCGCGTCGAGGCGGAGGTCTGCGCGGAGAACCCCTTGGCCCGCCTGGAGTTCAGCACGAACGAGGGCGTGCTGGCGGAGCTCCCGGTGCCGGACACCGGCGGCCGTTACGAGTGGACGACCATCGCGGCGGAGCTGCCTTCGGCTCTGACCGGGGTGCACGACCTGCGGGTGGTTCTGCGAGGCTCGTTCCGGCTCACGTCGTTCCGCTTCTCCGCAGCAGACTGAGCACCGCACCCGCCTGAAGGAGTCTCGATGCCGCTGACGGACGCCCCGCTCGACGAACTCGTCGTCTACCGCCCGGAAATGCAGGCACCACCGGACTTCGACGAGTTCTGGGACCGCACCCTCGGCGAGGCCCGCGCCGCCGGGGGCGCGGTGGAGGCCACCGACGTCACCGACCGGCACCTGCTGCGCACCGTCGAGGTCGCCGACGTCCGCTTCCCCGGTTACGGCGGCGAACCGGTGTCAGCCTGGCTGCTGCGCCCGCGGGGCAGCGACGGCCCGCTGCCCGTCGTCGTCACGTACCTCGGCTACAGCTGCGGGCGCGGCCTGCCCACGGACCACCTGCTGTGGTCCGCCGCCGGGTACGCCCAGCTCGTGGTCGACAGCCGCGGCCAGGGCCACGACACCCCGGACCGCGTGGCGGGAGGGGGAACCCAGTGGGTCAAGGGTTTCATGACGCGCGGCATCGACTCGCCGGACGACTACTACTACCGCCGTCTCATGACCGACTGCGTCCGCGCCGTGGACGCGGTCGCGCACCTGCCGGGCGTGGATCCGCAACGGGTGGTCGTCGCGGGCGGCAGCCAGGGCGGAGGGCTGACGATCGCGGTCGCCGGGCTGGCGGGAGACCGCGTCGCGGCCGCGATGCCGGACGTGCCGTTCCTGTGCCACTTCCGGCGGGGCGCGGAGCTGTGCGCCGAGGGCCCGTACGTGGAGATCGCGGAGTACCTGCGCCGGCACAGCAGGCACCGCGTGGAACCGGCATTCACCACGCTGTCCTACTTCGACGGCGTCCACTTCGCGCAACGGGCGACGGCGCCGGCGTTGTTCAGCGTCGGGCTGATGGACCCGGTCTGCCCACCGTCCACTGTGTACGCCGCCTTCAACCACTACGCGGGCGAGGACCGGACCATGACCGTGTGGCCGTTCGCCGACCACGGTGGCGGGTACGGGTCCAACCCGGTCACGCAGCTGGAGTGGCTGCGCGACCGCGGTCTGACGCCCTGACCACTCAGCCGAACGAGACGGAGTAGCTGTTGGTGGTGAAGTTGAGACCGCCACTGGAAGACGTGATCTCGTAGCCGAACTGGACGGCGCCGACCGTGACGTCACCGAACCAGCCGCGGTTGCGGATCCAGTCCATGACCGCCTTGACGTTGACCGTGCCGGACCCGGTGTTGGACGTGCGGACGAACGAGAACACCTGGTTCGCGCCGTTCGAGCCGCGGTGGACGTCCCAGGTGTGGCCGCCCACCGACACCGTCGTCTCGCGCGCCCCGATCGGGCCGACGGGGCCGACCTTGTTCATCCACAGCATGATCTCGTAGGCGTTGTTGCCGGCCCAGATGTCGTAGGCGGTCGTGTAGGCGCCGGAGTTCGGATAGGACACGTTGAAGCTGCTCGACAGGCTCCCGAGCGAGCTGAGCCGCCGGTTCACCTGCCGTTCGGAGTGCGGGTAGGCCTTGATCCCGCCGGTGTTGGGGTGGTTCGCCCAGACGCCCCAGTTGCTGTAGGAGTTGGCCCAGACCGTCTGCGGCCCGTACCCGTTGCCCCAGATGTTGTTGCGGACCGTGTAGCCGCCGTTCGACCACGTTCCCCACCTGTCCGAGGAACTCCAGGCCGCGGCGGACGCGGGTCCGGCCCCCAGGGAGACCGTCAGGGCGGCCGCCATCACGACGACAAATGCACGCACGATTTTCATCTTCGATTTTTCCTTCCGCACACCGTTGAACGGAATTCGCGCCGCCCGAGAAACAGAAGCGATTCGCTGAATTCAACCTAACATCGAAATCATCGAACGCGACCGAGCGAAAAAATTCGACGGTGATTCACGGACAGGTGTGCGGCGAATCCGATTCACGCCTCATCCCGTCCGGCTGAACAGTTTCGGCGGCAGCAGCGTGAGCGCCGGGGGCTGCTGCCCGTTCAGCTTGGCCATCAGCAACTCGACCGCGCGCCGCCCCAGCACGTCGGCCGGCAGCCGCACCGAGGTCAGCCGCAGCTGTTCGGCCAGTTCGTCCGGGCAGATCGCGACCACGGCGACGTCCTCCGGCACGCGACGCCCCTCGGCGCGCAGGCACTCCACGACCAGGCCCAGCACCGCCTCGTTGTGCACGACCAGCGCGGTCATCCGTGCCAGCTCTCTGAGCAGCGTCCCGACCACGGCGCGTACGGCGTCACGGTGCCGTTCGGCGGGCAGAGCGGTCGACGCGACACCGCGCCGCATGGCCGCGGCGCTGAAGCCCGCGAGCGTGCGCTGCGCGAATCCCGTGTTGCGCGCGTAGACCGCTCCCGGTGCCCCGAGGAAGCCGATGGTGCGGTGCCCTAGTTCGACGAGGTGGTCGACGCACCGCGCGCCCGCCGCCTCGAAATCCAGATCGACGCAGGTCAGGCCGTTCGACACGGCGGGATGCCCGAGCAGGACGGCCGGGCGGCCGAGTTCGCGCAGCACCGGCACGCGCTCGTCGTCCAGCTCCACGTCCATCACGAGGAACCCGTCCACCCTGGCGGTGCCGGCGACTCGGCGGAGTCCGGCCGCGCCCTCGTTCGCGGTCACCAGCAGCACGTCCATGTCGTGCTCGCGGGCGGTGGTGACGACCGAGGAGGCGAACCGCATCACGACCGGCAGGTGCACGCCCTCCCGCAGCGGCAGGACGAGGGCCAGCACGTTCGTCCTGCTGCCCGCCAGCGCCCGCGCCCCCGCGTGCGGCTGGTAGCCGAGCAGCCGAATGCTCTCCCCCACCCGCAATCGGGTGTCGGCCGAAACCGGGCGTTTGCCGGTCAGCACGTACGAAACCGTGCTGGGCGCGACACCCGCGTGCCTCGCCACGTCCACAATGGTGACCACGCCGACACCTCCGGTTCCGCAGCGCCTGAACCGAATTGAATCGAAGCGCTTCGAACGAGGTTTCCGAATGTGACACAGGCGAAACCCGCACGTCAAGCGCAGTGCACCTGTTCGACGAGTTCGACCATTGTCGTGGCGGCGTTCGACAGCTGTTCGACCACACCGGTTCCACGCACTACGATGCTCGCGACGAACCGGCGCGAAGGGCGGGCATGATCACGATCAAGGAGGTCGCCCACCACGCCGGCGTCTCGATGAGCACGGTCTCCTACGTGCTGAGCGGCAAGCGCACCATCTCCGAGGAGACCAAGCGCCGCGTCGAGCAGAGCATCGTGACCCTGGGCTACCACCCGAACGCCGGAGCGCGGGCGCTCGCGTCGAACCGGTCGCGCGTGGTCGGCCTGGTCGTGCCGCTGCACTCCGACCAGAACATGCCGATCATCATGCGGTTCGTGTCGTCGATCGTGGCGCGCGCCCGTGACCACGACTACGACGTGCTGCTGCTGACCAAGGAGGCGGGTCCCGGCGAGGCCCACCGCGTCATCGCGCGGTCCATGGCGGACGCGATCGTCGTGATGGACGTCGAGAGCGCCGATCCCCGTGTTCCGGAACTGCGCGCCGTCGACGCGCCGGTGGTCCTGCTCGGCATGCCCGACGACCACGAGGGTCTGAGCTGCGTCGACCTCGACTTCGCCACTGCGGGAAGGCAGATGGCGAGCCATCTTGCGGAGCGCGGTCACCGCTCGATCGCACTGATCGGCTCGCCTCCGTCGGTCTACGAACGCGGCACGAGCTACGCCGCGCGACTGCTGGCCGGGTTCCAGGGCGAGACCGCCAAACGCGGACTGCTCGCCACGGTCCACTCGTGCGCGCCCGGCTTTGACGCGGTGTCCGAATGCCTGGACGACGTGCTGCACCCGGACCGCCGCACCACCGGACTGGTGGTACACAACGAGGCGGTCCTCGGCCCGTTGCTGCTCGAACTGCGGCGCCGGTCGCTGGACGTCCCCGGCGACCTGTCGGTGATCACGCTGTGCCCCGACGACGTCGCGGCGAACCTGCCGGTCCCGCTCACCTCGATCGCCGTTCCCGCACAGGAGCTCGGCGCGATCGCGGTCGAGATGGTGATGGCCCGGCTGGGCCGCGAACTCGCGCCGGAGGTCCGTCTCCTCCAGCCGCTGCTCACCGATCGCGGCAGCACCGCCGCCCGCTGATCCCGCGCGTTCGGCGAGAAAAAGCCGGCAACGTTGTTCACCATTTCTGCGGTACGTCGCGCGTTCGACGACATTCGACTCGAAAGCGTCGAAGAACACTTTTCATTGATGCGAAAGATCTTCCGCACTCCGCCGAAAGGTCGTAGCCTCCCGGGATCACATCGACCGTTCGGGCGAACTCCTCCTGGTGTTCGCCGCATCCCGGCAGAGGACCAATGACACGATCACGAGGCCACGCGCGGACCGCTCCGGGAACCAGACCTGGCAGGTGGCCTGCGATCGCCGTGGTTCTGCTGATCGGCGTCGCCGGCTGCGGCGGGGAACCGGCGCCACCGACCGTCACCTCGACGCCGCCCGCGTTCCCCTCGATCATCGAGCCTCCGCTCAGAACCGCGTACTCCGCGACCGTCCAGACCGTCGTGGACGTCCGGACCGTGCGGCTCTCCGACGGCGAGGAGGTGCGCGTCAAGGGCCTCGCCGCGCCGGACGCGTGCTGGACCGACGCGTCCACGACGTTCGCGAGGACGATGCTGCTCGAGAAGCCCGTCGAACGGACACCGGACGGCGAACCCGTCGTGTCGCTGCGGCTGGCGGACGGCACCGACTACGGGCTGCTCGCGGTCGAAATGGGCATGGCGCGCAACGAGAACCCCGACGACCGCGCGATGCGGGAGGCGGAGGCGTCCGCGACCTCCAAGCGGCTCGGGCAGTGGGGCCCGCCCTGCGTCGGACCCAGCGCCACCGCGCCCCCTGCTCCCACCGCGCCGGCCGCGTCCACGCCCGCCGCACCGCAGGCGCCGAAGCCGGTGACCGGGTGTTCGGTCGCCTACGTCGTCACCCACACCTGGCCCGGCGGGTTCCGCACCGACGTCACCCTGCGCAACACCGGTGCCGCGGAGATCAACGGCTGGACGTTGCAGTGGACGTTCGCCGGCGGGCAGACGGTCTCCGAGATGTGGAACGCGACGCCGAAGCAGACCGGCGGGGACATCTCCGCCACCGCCGTGCCGTACAACGTCGCGATCCCCGCGGGAGAGTCGTTGCTGCTGGGCTTCACCGCGTCCGGGACCAGCACCACGCCCCGCACCTTCGCCCTGAACGGGCACGCCTGTTCGCTCGCCTGAGGTCCTTTGTAGAAACATGCGCCGTTTCCGTTCGGTCCAAAACGGACTGTGCACTTCGCACGTTGCTCCGAACGGACCTGTCCCCCGCCCCGCCGTGGCGACGTAGGGTGATTCGATCACGCGGTCTGCCAGCGAATTTCCGGCAGATCGTCGCCGCGCGTGACCGGCCGGGTACGAGGAGAAGCAGTCGCATGAACATCGACACAGCGCTCAAGGAAGCCATGACGATCACCGGTGCCGTGGGTGCCGCGCTCGTCGACTACGACAGCGGCATGTCACTGGGCTCGATCGGTGGTGGCGACTGGCTGAACCTGGAGGTGGCCGCGGCCGGCAACACCGAGGTCGTGCGGGCCAAGCAGCGGGTGATGTCCGCACTCAAGCTGAACGACGAGATCGAGGACATCCTCATCACCCTGCACCGCCAGTACCACCTGATCCGCCTGCTCACGACGGGCAAGCGGAGCGACTCGAAGCTGTTCCTCTACCTCGTGCTGGACCGGGAGCGCGCCAACCTCGCGCTGGCCAGGCACAGCCTCAAGTCCATCGAAGCCGACCTCACGGTGTGAGCGAGATGCACACCCAGTCGCCGCAGACGCCCGGCGGACTGCCCCTGCGCCGGCGCGGACCGTTGTCGGAGGCACCTCCCGCACCGGAGCGGCAGGTACCGGCGAGCGCCGTCGCGAAGCTGATGACCGAGGCGTTGGAAGAGGTCCACGGCAGCATGGACTCCGTGGCGATCAACGGCGTGCTGGTCGCGACGCGGGACGGCCTGGTGCTGTGCGGCGTCACGCGTGGCATCGAGGACGACGGTGTCGCCGCGATGGCCTCGGCGGCAGCGGGGCTCGCGACCCAGTTCACCTCGCAGGCCGGGGTCGGCAGCCCGCGAGCGGTGTTCTTCGAGGGCGACTCCGGGCAGGTCGGCGTGTTCGGGGTCGACGCCGACACGCTGCTGGTGGTGCTCGGCGAGCGCGACACGACGATGGGCATGTTCAACGTCGTGGCCAAACACGCGTTGACCCTGCTGCAACAGGCGGTCGCGGCTCGCCGGTGATCGGTCAGCCGGGAAGGCTCCGGTAGGTGAAGCTGTCGAAGTCGGCCCAGTTCCCGCCGGAGCCGGTCGAGTACAGTCCGATGTGGACACCGGTGAACCCGCCCGCCGCCTGCGTGCTGAGCACCCGTCCGTCGAAGGGCTCGCCGAGCGTCCGCCACTCGTCGGCACCGCTGGCGACCAGTGCCCGGTACTCCTGCCCGATCGCCTCGAAGCCCAGCCGCACCGCATCGCCGGACAGTCGCGTCGTGGCCAGCAGTTCGTCACGTCCGCCCGCCCGGCACACCAGGGCGACCTCGCGGCCGGCGCCGAGCAGGAGCCGGACGTGGTGGTCGTTGTTCTGCAGCAGCACCAGTCCCGCGGCGTCGGCCGGGTCCGCCGGTGCGAACTCCAGCGCGCAGGACGCGTGGAAGTCCTGGTGCTGCTGACGCCGCAGGACGAGACTCGGCGTGACCAGGTCGGTGATCGACTCCGGGCGCACGCGAAGCCGCAGGTGGCCGGGCCGGTCGGTCAGCGACCAGAACACCTCGTCCGGCGTGCGCAGGAACAGCCAGGCGGGATCGAGGACGGGTGCGTCGAAGTCGTCGGTCGGGTCGATCTCGGGCCACGGGTGCGCGGGCAGCGCGGGAACGTCGTAGCGGGCCTCGACGCGACCGGTGCCAGGACTGAACACCGGGCCGCCCGCCTCCCAGGACACCGGCACGAGGAACGTCTCGCGGCCGAGGTTGTAGTAGTAGCCGCCGTACGGCCGGGTCGCGAGCAGCACCGCGAACCACTGGCCTTCCCGCGTGCACACCAGGTCCGCGTGCCCGGTGGCCGCGATCGGGTGGTCCCGGCCGAGGTGGCGGTGGGTCAGCACCGGGTTGAGCGGCGAACCGCGATACGGCCCGGTGATGTCGTCGGCCGTCGCCACGACCACCGAGTGCTCGAAGTCGGTGCCGCCCTCCGCGCACAGCAGCACGTACCTACCGTCCACTCTGTACAGATGTGGTGCTTCGAGCCACACGGAGTCGCGCATCGAGCCGGTCCACAGCACGTGTTCCTCGCCGATGAGCTCCAACGCCACCGGGTCGAACTCGCGCAACCAGACCTCGGTCTGCCCGGACCGGCCGCCGGGCACCTCGCGGGTCGCCGTCCACCACGCGCGGCCGGTCTCGTCGAAGAACAGCGACGGGTCGAACCCGCCGGCCTCCGGCAGCCACTGCGGCTCCGACCACTCCCCGGCCGGATCGGTTGCCGTCACGACGAAGTTGCCGCTCTTGGCCGTGCCGTCGACCAGCGTGCAGACCACGTAGAACACGCCGTCGTGGTAGCGGATCGCCGGCGCGTACAGACCACCGGAGGCCCGGACGCCCTGCAGCGGCAACTGGGACGGCCTGTCCAGCACGTGCCCGAGCAGCCGCCAGCGCACCAGGTCTCTGCTGTGGTAGATCGGCAGGCCGGGAAAGTACTCGAAGGTCGAGGTGACGAGGTAGTGGTCCGATCCCGCCCGGCACACCGAGGGATCGGGGTGCGAGCCGGGCAGAATCGGGTTCTCGAACTGTGTCAAGTGGACGCTCCCGCTACGGGTTGAGCCTGGTGTACGCGGGCTTCGGCCGCAGGTTCTCGTCGAACAGGCAGGCCGCGCCCTCACCGGGGAACACGTCGGGCACCCACGAGTGCCGGTCGGTGAAGCCCCACGTGGTGAACTCGACGCAGCGCCGCACCGCGTGGCAGGCGTCCCAGACCTGGCCGAAGTAGCTCGCCTGCGCGTCCAGCTTCTCGGGCGTGACGGGCAACGGGATCCGCACATCGGCCTCGGTGATCGCGACGTCCACGCCGAGCGCGGCGAAGCGGGCGATGTTCTCCTTCATGCCCGAAGGGAAGCCGTACATCAGCGAGAGGTGTCCCTGGATGCCGACACCGTGGATCGGCACACCCTGCCGCTTCAACGACTTGACGAGTTCGTAGGTCGCGTCGCTCTTGGGGTTGAGCCCCTCGATGTTGTAGTCGTTGATGTAGAGCTTGGCCTTCGGGTCGGCCGCGTGGGCCCAGCGCAGCGCGTCGGCGATGTAGCGGTCACCGAGCTTCTCCTGGAACACCGTCGGCCGGCGCGTGCCGTCCTCGTTGAACGCCTCGTTGACGACGTCCCACGCGCGGATCTTCCCGCGGTAGCGGCCTGCCTCGGTTCTGATGTGGTCCTTGACCACGGTTCGCAGCTCCGCGGCCTCCAGCCCGCCGACCCAGTCGGGCAGCTGGCTGTGCCAGACCAGCGTGTGCCCGCGCACGGTCTTGCCGGTCTTCTTGGCGTAGGCCACGATCGTGTCCGCGCCGGACCAGTCGTACTGGCCGCGAACGGCTTCGACGACGCCCCACTTCATCTCGTTCTCGGGCGTGACGCTGTCGAACTCCCGCGTCAGCACCTTCTTGTAGTCGGCTTCGGCGTTCAGGTGCTGGACGGCCACCGCACTGCCCACGTACCTGTTGGTGACGCTCTTCAACGGCCCTGAAGCCGAAGCGGGAACCGGCAACGCCAGCAACAGCACGGCAACACCGGCCGCTAATCGGGTTCGCATGAATCACTCCCTTGTGAGTCAGCCCTTCACAGAACCGGTGAGTCCCCCGACCATGCGGCGTTCGGCGAGCACGAAGAACGTGAGCGCGGGGATCATGGACAACGCGGTGAAGGCGAGGATTTTCGCGGTGTCCTGGGAGTGCTCGGACTGGAACATCGCCACGCCGAGCGGAAGCGTGAAGTTCGTGGAGTCGTTGAACACCAGCAACGGCAACAGGTAGAAGTTCCAGCTGGTGACGAACGCGAGCACGGACACCGTGATCAGCGCCGGCCGCGAGAGCGGGAGCAGGATCCGCCAGAAGAAGCCGAGCTTGGCCGCGCCGTCGAGCAGGGCGGCGTCCTCCAGCTCACCGGGGATCGCGTTCATGAACGGCCGCAGGATCACGATCGTGACCGGCAACGAGAACGCCGCCTCCGGGATCGCGACACCGAGCGGGTTCTCCAGCAGGTTGAGCTGACGCAGCCACAGGTACAGCGGCAGCGTCGCCACGCCGAGCGGGAACAGCAGCCCCAGCGTGAACAGCGTGTAGAACGCCTCGCGGCCCCGGAACGCGTAGCGGGACAACGCGAACGCCGCCATCGACCCGAGCACGACCGCCAGCGTCGTGGCGATCACCGCGATCAGCGCGCTGTTGCCGAGCAGGCGCCAGAACTGCGGTGAGGTCACCACCTCCCGGTAGTTGTCCCACACGAACGGGCCGGGCAACCCTGCCGGCGACGAGTTGATCTGGGCCGTGGTGCGGAAACCGCCCAGCACCACGAACAACAGCGGCACCACCGTCATGCCGATGACGGCGAACGCGGCGAGGTAGCCGACGGTGTTACGACGTGACATCTCAGCGCACTCCCGTCAACGCGCCCTGGGTGTCGCGACGCAGAGCGAACCTCTGGTACAGCAACGCGAACAGGAAGCAGATGATGAACAGGATCACCGCGACCGCGCTGCCGAATCCGAACTCGTAGCGCTTGAAGCCGTGGTCGACCAGGTAGGTGGCCATGGTCGTCGACGCGTTGGCGGGACCACCCAGCGTCATGATCCAGACCAGGTCGAAGAGCTGCAGCGACCCGATCACGGACAGGAACACCCAGATCCTGATCGTCGGTCCCAGCAACGGGAGCACGACGTGCCGGGTGGTCTGCCAGGCGCTCGCGCCGTCGAGCGCGGCGGCCTCCCGCAGCTCGGGAGGAACGCCCTGCAGACCGGCCAGCAGCAGGATCACGCCGAAACCGATGTACTTCCACGTGATCACCACGAAGAGCGTGTAGAGCACGAGCGACTGGTCGGCGAGCCACAGCTGCACGAGACCGCCCAGGCCCACCGCGCGCAGGATCTCGTCGATGAACCCGCCCGGCTGCAACATGAGCAGCCAGATCACCGCGGTCACGGCCTCGGACAGCACGTACGGCGCGAAGACCACCATGCGCAGGAACGTCCGGCCGCGCAGCTTCCGGTTGAGCAGCAACGCGAGTCCGATGCTCAACGGCAGCTGCACGACGACGGACAGCGTGGCGATGATCAGGTTGTGCCCGATGGCGCCCTGGAAGACGTCACCGGAGAAGGCGTCGACGTAGTTGTCCAGCCCCACGAAGTCCGTGAGCGGGCCGAAGCCGTTCCACGAGTAGAGGCTGTAGTACCCGGCGACGCCGATCGGGATCAGCACGAACCCGATGAACAGCAGCAGAGCCGGTGTCAGCAGGAACGCGAGTTCGAGGCGGGGGCGTAGTCGGGAACGCCGCCGGGTGCCCCCGGCCGCTGGCGCGTGCGGCACGGGGGCGGTCGGCGGCCGCGTGGTGATCGCGGCACTCATCATTTGTTCCCGGCTGCTGCTTCGCTCACCGATTTCACGATGGTGTCGGGTCCGCCCTGACCAGCGAAGAAGTTCGCGATGGTGTCGTTGAGGGCCTGACCGACCTTGGTCGGGAACGCGGTGTCGAAGTAGAACTGGACGAACGACGCCTTGGTCATGGCCTCGGCGATCTGCTTGTGCGGCTCGCTCTTCAGCGCGGCCACCCCGGCAGGGGTCACCGGCAGACCGGAGTTGGTCTCGGCGAGGATCTTCTGCACGTCGTCGCCGACGAGGTGACCGAGGAACTCGGCACACGCCTTGGCCGCACGGGTGGTGCAGGAGAACCCGTCACCGCCACCGAGCAGCACGCTCGGATCGCCCTGGCCGCCCGGCACGCTCGGGAACGGGAACCAGCCGATCTTCGAGCCGAGTTCCTTGTCCTCCGTGAGCGCCTGCATCACGTCGGGATCCCAGTCGCCCTGCAGCTCCATGGCCGCCTTGCCGTTGGCCACCAGGCCCGCCGAGCTGCCCGCCCCCTGCTGAGCGGGCGTCCCGACGAACCCGTCCTGGAACGGTTTCGTGTCCAGGAAACTCTTGAGGTTCTCGCCGGCCTTGAGGAAGCACGGGTCGGCGAGCTCGGTCTTCTCGACCGCCTTCTTCAGGGTGTCGACCGAGCACTGGCGCACCGCGAAGTAGGCCCAGTAGAACGCGTCGGGCCAGCGGTCCTTGCCACCGAGCGCGATCGGCACGACGCCCGCGGTCTTCAGCTTCGCGACGGCCGCGTTCAGCTCGTCCATCGTGGTCGGCGGCGCCGTGACCCCTGCCGTGGCGAAGACGTCCTTGCGGTACCAGAACCCGACGGCGTGCATCAGGTACGGCGTGCCGTACTGCTTGCCGCCGACCTTCCAGCCGTCGGCGTTCTTGGCCAGCGGGCCGATCCAGCCCGACGAGGCCTGCGTGATGTCGGCGATCTTGCCGGACTTCAGCTGGTCGGCGAGCGCTCCGCCGCCCCACTGCTGGAAGATGTCCGGCGGCGTGTTGCCCTGCAGGGCGAGCGGCACCTTGGTCTGGAACTGCTCGTTCTGCAGCGGTTCGATCGTGAACGAGGTGTTCGGGTGCGCCTTGTGGAAGTCGTCGGCGATCTGCTGCCACTTCGACTTCATCGGCTCGGTGGTCCGGTTGTGCCACCAGGTGAGCGTGACGGGACCTTCGGTGGAGGCATCACCGCCGCCACCGCTGCACCCTGCCAGCGCGAGTGCCGCGGCGGCGAAGAGGGCAAGGGGCTTTCTGGAACGCATTTCTGGTCCACTCCTGACGACGTCGGCCGAGTTGGACTGCGTGTGTTGGGGCCAGAGACTCCCGCCAAATCGGCTCCGTGTCAATCGTTGTCGATAACGTTTTACACGGCTAGCCTGACCCGGTGCCTCCACGCTCTCGCGTCACGATCAAGGACGTCGCCGCTCAGGCCGGCGTCTCGGTAGCCACCGTGTCCAAGGTGCTCAACCAGCGGTACGGCGTCTCCGCGGAGACGTTCGCGCGGGTCACGGCCGTGATCAAGGATCTGGGGTACGAGGCGAGCCTGGTCGCGCAGAGCCTGCGCAACCACCGCACGAACGTCATCGGGATCCTGGTCGCCGACATCGAGCCGTTCAGCACCGAACTGCTCAAGGGCGCGGCGGATGCCATCCGCGGCACCGGTTTCGAGCTGGTGGTGTACTCGGCGGGCGGTCGCACCGGCGACCCGCAGGGCTGGGAACAGCGCTACCTCACCCGGCTGAGCGGCACCCTCGTCGACGGCGCCGTGCTGGTCACGCCGGCCGTCGACCTCGAAGGCCTGCCCGGCACCCCCGTCGTCGCCGTCGACCCGCACACCGGTCGGGCGGCGCTGCCCACCGTCGACTCCGACAACCTGAACGGCGGACGGCTCGCGACCGAGCACCTGCTCGCGCTGGGCCACCGCCGGATCGCGATGCTCACCGGCCGCGCGGACCTGAAATCCGCGCAGCAACGCGAAACCGGCTACCGGGGAGCGCTCGCGAGCGCGGGCGTCGAGGTGGACGAGAGCCTGGTCTGCCGCGGCGACTACGACGCGGACGTGGCCGCCGCGTCCACGCGGTCCCTGCTCAGCCGGCCCCACCGGCCCACTGCCGTCTTCGCCGCCAACGACACCACGGCCATCGCGGCCATCGCGGCCGCCCGCGAGCTCGGGCTGCGGGTGCCGGAGGACCTGTCGGTGGTCGGCTTCGACAACATCCCCGAGTCCGCGCTGTGCACGCCGCCGCTCACGACGGTGGAGCAGCCGATCCGCGAGATGGGCCACCGCGCCGTCGAGTTGCTGGTGCGGCTCATCAACGGCACCGAGCCCGGCGACACCCACATCACCCTGGGCACCGAACTGGTCGTCCGGCAGTCGACCCGCCCACTGACCCCCTGAGGTTGTCGTGACGACAGAAGCCACCACGCCGGACGAACTCTGGCGGAACCCGCACGCCCCCGTGGCCGCCCGTGTGAGCGACCTCGTCGCACGGATGACGCCACAGGAGAAGATCGCGCAGTTGCAAGGGATCTGGGCCGGCATCGACGCCGCCGGCGAGATGGCCCCGCACCAGCACGAGTTCGCCGTGGCGCCGCAGGACTTCGCCGAGCTGACCCGCCACGGCATCGGCCAGCTCACCCGTGTCTTCGGCACCCGGCCGATCGCGCCGGACGTCGGCGCGCACACGCTCGCCCGCACCCAGCGGCAGATCATCGAGGCGAGCCGCTTCGGGATTCCCGCGATGGCGCACGAGGAGTGCCTGACCGGACTGGCCGCGTGGCAGGCGACCGTGTACCCGTCCCCGCTGTGCTGGGGCGCGACCTTCGAACCGGACCTGGTGCGGCGCATGGCCGAGCGGTTCGGCGGCTCGATGCGCCGTCTCGGGATCCACCAGGGTCTGGCGCCCGTCCTGGACGTCACGCGCGACCTGCGCTGGGGCCGGGTCGAGGAGACCATCGGCGAGGACCCGCACCTGGTGGGCACCATCGGCTCGGCCTACGTGGCGGGCCTCGAGTCCGCGGGGATCGTGGCCACGCTCAAGCACTTCGCCGGCTACTCGGCCTCCCGCGCGGGACGCAACCACGCGCCGGTGTCGATCGGGCCGCGCGAGTTCGCGGACGTGATCCTGCCGCCGTTCGAGATGGCGCTGCGGACCGGCGTCAGGTCGGTCATGAACTCCTACGCGGACAACGACGGCGTGCCCGCCGCCGCGGACGTCACGCTGTTCACGGACCGGCTTCGCGGCGAGTACGGCTTCACCGGCACCGTGGTGTCCGACTACTTCTCGGTCGCGTTCCTGCACAAGCTGCACGGGGTCGCCGCCGGTCGTGAGGACGCCGCCGCGCAGGCGTTGACCGCGGGCATCGACGTCGAACTGCCCACTGTGGACTGTTACGGCGAACCCCTGCTGGAAGGCCTCTACTTCGAACGGGTGGACGCGGCGCTCGTCGACAGGGCGCTGACCCGTGTGCTGACGCAGAAGGTGGAGCTGGGCCTGCTCGATCCCGGCTACTCCCCCGCGCCCGGCGCGGACCTCGACCTGGACGACCCGGAGTCCCGCGCGCTCGCCCGTGAGGTGGCCGAACGCTCGATCGTGTTGCTGCAGAACGACGGCGTGCTGCCGTTGGCCGGCAAGCGCCTGGCCGTCGTGGGACCGCGGGCCGACGAGCCCGGCGCGATGATGGGCTGTTACTCGTTCCCGATGCACGTCGGCGTGCACCACCCGGACGTGGAGATGGGCATCGAGGTCACGACGGTCGTGGAGGCGTTGCGCGCCGACCACGAGGTGGTGTTCGCGCCCGGCTGTCCCGTGCTCGGCGGAACCGACGACGACATCGCCGAGGCCGTCGAGGCCGCGCGGCAGGCGGACGTCTGCGTCGTCGTGCTGGGTGACAAGGCGGGACTGTTCGGCAACGGCACGTCCGGCGAGGGCTGCGACGTCACGGACCTGAAGCTGCCCGGCCGCCAGGAGGAACTGCTGGAGGCGGTGCTCGGCACCGGAATGCCGGTGGTGCTCGTGCTGCTGTCCGGCCGGCCCTACGACCTGTCCCGGCAGGCCGACCGGCTCGCCGCCGTCGTCTGCGGCTTCTACCCCGGCCAGGAGGGCGGGCCCGCGCTCGCGGGTGTCCTCAGTGGACGCGTCAACCCGTCCGGCAGGCTCCCGGTCAGCTTCCCCGGCGCCGGCTCGAGTCAGCCCTCCACCTACCTCAGCGCACCGCTCGGAAAGCTCACCGACATCAGCAACGTGGACCCGACCCCGCTGTTCCCGTTCGGCCACGGACTCTCCTACGCACCCGCCACCTGGGTGACTGCGGGCTGTGAGGAACGTGAGTGGCCGACTGACGGCATCTGCAGCGTGCACGTGGTCGTGCGCAACGACATGGACGTCCCGACCACCGAGGTCGTCCAGATCTACCTGCACGACCCGGTGGCGGAGGTCGCGCGGCCCGTCCGGCAGCTGATCGGCGCGCTGAAGGTCGATCTCGCTCCCGGCCAGACCCGCACGGTCACCGCACGGCTGCACGCGGACCTCACCTCGTACACCGGTCGCGCGGGCCATCGCCAGGTCGATCCCGGTGACGTCGAGCTCCACGTCGGCACGTCGAGCGCGAACATCCACACCGCGCTCAAGCTCGCGATGACCGGGCCCGCCCGGCGGGTCGGGTTCGACCGCACCGCGACACCGGAGTTCACCGCGAGTTCCTAGCAGGCTCACCCCCTGGCGGCCCGGTAACGTCCACTGCGGACGGACCGGGCTGCCAGAGGGGTGTTCTGTGCTGGAGATCAGCGGACTGACGTGGGCGATGACGATCGGGGTGATCGTCCTGCTGCTGGCGGCCGACCTCGTGATCGCGGCGTGGCGGCCGCACCGGATCGGCTTCCGCGAGGCCAGCCTGTGGTCGGTGTTCTACATCGCCGTCGCCATCGGCTTCGGCGTGTGGTTCGCGAGCGCGCACGGCGGCGGGTTCGGCGCGGAGTACTTCGCCGGCTACATCGTCGAGAAGAGCCTGTCGGTCGACAACCTCTTCGTCTTCGTGATCATCATGACCACGTTCCTCGTGCCGGAGGAGCACCAGCACAAGGTGCTGACGTTCGGCATCGTGCTCGCGCTGATCATGCGCGGCATCTTCATCGCGGTCGGCGCGACGCTGCTGTCGTTGTTCTCGTTCATGTTCCTGCTGTTCGGGCTGCTGCTGATCTTCACGGCCGTGCAGCTGTTCCGGCACCGCGACGAGGACCCCGACGTCGAGAACAACGTCGTCGTGAAGACCGCGCGCAAGCTCCTGCCCGTCACGGACGACTACGTCGGCGGCAAGATCTTCACCCGTGTCGACGGCAAGCGGTTCGCCACGCCGTTGTTCGTCGTGCTGGTCGCGATCGGCGGCGTCGACCTGCTGTTCGCGCTCGACTCGATCCCCGCGGTGTTCGGCGTGACCGAGGAGCCCTACATCGTGTTCACCGCCAACGCGTTCGCGCTGCTCGGCCTGCGCGCGTTGTTCTTCCTCGTCAAGGGCCTGCTGGACCGGCTGGTGTACCTGTCGGCGGGGCTCGCGATCATCCTCGCGTTCATCGGCGTGAAGCTGATCCTGCACTGGGCGCACGTGGACATCTCCTCGAGCGTGCCCGAGGTGCCGACGCCGCTCAGCCTCGGCGTGATCATCGCGATCCTGGTGATCGTCACCGTCGCCAGCCTGATCAAGACGCGCAACGACCCGGCGGCCAAGGCCCACCCCGGTTCGCTGCGCGGCCACCGCGACGAAGATAAGTAACACTTGACTACTTAGTAACAGCTGTCACACGATCTGGCGCATGGATCTGCGCGAGGTCGAGCCCGCACGCGACCGCCGGGTGCGCCGCACCCGCGCGGCCGTGCTGAGGGCCGTGATCGACCTGGTCACCGAACGGGGCACGGCGGCGATCACCGTGTCCGAGATCGCCGAGGCCGCCGACGTCAGCAGGCGAGCCGTCTACCAGCACTTCGGCGATCTCGACTCGCTGCTGCTGGAAGCGGGGCTCGACCTCGCCCGGCGCGAGTTGCTGCCCCGTCTCACCGACTTCAGCCAGGCCGTGGACCCGCGCGCCGAGACCCTCGCCATGGCCCGGCACTTCGCCGACCACCGCGTGTTCTACCGCGCCCTGCTCACCGGTTCGTGCGCGTTCGCCCTGGACCGCGGGCTCATCAGCCTGCTGCTGCCGGTCAACCGGCAGGCCGTCGAGCACCTGCACCGCGGCCGGCTCCCCGAGCAGGCCGCAGAGGACCTCGCCGCGTTCGTCACGGGCGGCGCCGGATCGTTCGTCACGTCCTGGGTGGTCGCGGGCGCGCCCGATCCGGAGACGTTCACCGACCGGCTGATGAGCGTGATCTCACTACTCCTGGAGCCCCGATGATCAGCCGTCTTCTTCAGCGCGGGCTGAAGCTCTCACCTCCGCTGACCCGCGACGTCGTGGTGCGGCGGGATCTGCGTGTTCCGATGCCCGATGGCGTGGACCTGCTCGCGGACCGGTGGATGCCGCGCTCCGGCGGCGACGGGCTGCCGACGGCGTTGATCCGCTCCCCGTACGGCCGGCGCCTGTTCGGCACGGTCATGGCGAGGCCGCTGGCCGAGCGCGGCTACCAGGTGGTGATCCAGAGCGTGCGGGGCGGGTTCGGCTCCGGCGGCACGTTCGACCCGATGCGCCAGGAACGCGCGGACGGCCTGGCGACGCTCGACTGGCTGGTGGAGCAGCCGTGGAGCGACGCGATCGTGCTCTACGGCCTGAGCTACCTCGGCCACGTGCAGTGGGCGGTCGCCGACCAGGTGCCACCGCAGGTCAAGGCGATGATCCCGGTGGTGACGGAGTCCGCGCTGACGCTCGAGTTCCTGCGCGCGGACGGCATGTCGCTGGAGACGCCGTTCGAGTGGGGCGTGCTGGTCGGCACCCAGCAACGACCGCTGGCGATGCTGCGCAAGACGTTCCAGGACAAGAAGACCGCACGAGCACTGCGGACGCTTCCGTTGCGCGAAGGGGACATCGCGGCGTTCGGCTCGCGTTCCGGCTACATCCAGGACATCCTCACCCACGACGCCGATTCACCGCGCTGGCAGGAGTTCGACCACAGCCACCGGGTCGCCGGCGTGACCGTGCCGGTCAGCTCCATCGGCGGCTGGTACGACATCTTCCTGCCCGGTCAGCTGCGCGACTTCCAGGCGTTGCAGGACAACGGCCGTTCCGCGCGGCTGACCGTCGGGCCGTGGACCCACACGGAGGTCATGGCCCCGCCGATCGACGAGGCCTTGGAGTTCGGCCTCGCGCACGCACGCGGCGAGGAGCCACCACAACGTGCCGCGGTCCGGCTGTACGTGATGGGCGAGGACGCGTGGCGCTCGTTCGACTCCTGGCCGCCCTCCGGCTACTCGCCCACGCGCTTCCACCTGGGTTCGGGCGGTGCGCTCGGTTCCGCGGTGCCCGAAGAGTCCTCAGTGGACACGTTCCACTACGATCCGACGGATCCCACCCCGGCGTCCGGCGGTGTGCGTCTGGCGCGCGACGGTGGCCGCGTCGACAACACCTCGTTGGAAGCACGGCCGGACGTGCTCACCTACACCACGCCTGTGCTGGATGACGACGTCGAGGTGATCGGCGAGGTCAGCGCGGAGATCTGGTTCTCCTCGTCGCGCGCGCACGCCGACGTGTTCGTTCGTCTTTGCGACGTCGATCCGGACGGGCGTTCGTGGAACGTGTGCGACGGCCTGGTGAGCCTGACGTCGGCGGAAGAACCGCAGTGCGCCGCTGTCCGGTTGTGGCCGACGGCGTACCGATTCCGGCGCGGACATCGCATCCGGGTGCAGGTCTCCAGCGGTGCGTTCCCCCGCTACGCACGCAATCCCGGCACCGGCGAGCCGAGGGCGACGGCCACGACGATGATCGCGGCGGACCAGACGGTCCACTGTGGACCGGATCGTCCGTCCTCGATCATCCTCCCCGTGCGCTGAGTCAGGTGCCGTCCCGCTTGCCCTTACCCTTGCCGGAGTTGCCCTTGCCGCTGTTGCCCGGCTTGCCCTTGTCCACGACCTGAACGGGTGCCGGCGCGATGGCCGGAGCGGTCGGCTGCACCACGACCGGTGTGGGGGTGAAGTCCGCGGTGCGAGCCGGAGTCGAGGTCGAGGTCGAGGCAGGCGCTGTGGTCTCCGGCGGCTCGGAACCCGTGGACGTGGCGCCGTTCCAGGCGCTGATCCCCGTGCCGATCGCCGAGATCAGCACCACGATCGAGGCGGCCGCGAGCAGTCCGCGCGAACGGGGCGGCCGGGCCGGTGCCTCGACCACGAGAGTCGGCGGGTCTGCCGCCGGCGTGAGCAGGGCCTTGGCGCACTCCCTCGCGGAGGGACGGCGGGCCGCGCTCAACGACGTCATCCTGGAAAGCAGGCGCACGAGGTCGAACGGGAGGTCGTCCGGCACCACTGGCGGCCGGTGCAGCCGGGCGACGGCGGCCTCGACCTCCGCGCCCTCGTACTCACGGCGTCCGGTCAGGCACTCCAGCAGCACCAGGCCCAGCGCGTAGACGTCGGCCGCGGCGGTGACCTCCTCGCCGCGCACCTGCTCCGGCGCGAGGTAGGCGGCCGTGCCGACGACGTGACCGGTCCTGGTCAGACTGGCGCCGTCGGTGAACCGAACGAGGCCGAAGTCGGCGAGGCGCGGCTGGTCGTCGGCGTCGAGCAGGATGTTGGAGGGCTTGACGTCACGGTGAACGAGGCCACGCGTGTGAACGTGCGCAAGGGCGTCAGCCAGTGCCGCACCCACCCGGCGCACGTCCTCGACTTCCATCGGCCCGTCCGCGACCCGCTCGCGCAGTGTGCTGCCCTCGATGAGTTCCAGCACCACGTACGGCGTCTCGCTGCCCGGATCCGCGTCGTAGACCGTGACCAGGCCCGGATGCGACAGTCCCGCGAGCGCGCAGATCTCGTTGTCGATGCGGTGTGCGGCCGCGAGGTCCTCGCCGGGCCGGAACAGCTTGATCGCGACGTCGCGTGCCAGCAGGACGTCCCTGGCCCGGCGCACCTCCGCGACCCCGCCCGTGCCGAGCACCTCGCCCAGCCGGTACCGGTCGGCGAGCAGAACACTGTCCGGCGGCATGGGAAGGCCTTTCCGTTCGGGCGGGACCACACGTGGGTGCCCATCCGACGGGTGATCCAACCGTCCAGCTCAAGGTCGACGTTTGACCGAGGTGGAGGCACGGACCACGAGCTCCGGCTGGAACTTCACGTGCCGGTGCTCGTGGCCCGGCTCGTTCTCCGTCAGCAGCAGCTGGGCGGCGGTGCGGCCGAGCTGCTCACGCGGCTGGCGCACGGACGTGAGCGGAACGGCGGCGGCCGCGGCGAACTCGATGTCGTCGTACCCCACGACGGCGAGGTCGTCGGGCACGCGCAGGCCCTGCTGCGTCATCGACTGGAGCAGGCCGAGCGCGAGCAGGTCGTTGGCGCAGAACGCCGCCGTGGGACGACGGGAGGCGGGCAGGCCGACCAGCCGCTCCCCCGCTTCCCGGCCTTCCGCGACCTGCAGGCTCTTGGTCTCGAGGAACGTGAGCGCGTCCAAAGGCAGGCCCGCGTTCGTCAGCGCTCGCAGGGCGCCTTCACGCCGGTCGCGCACCTGCTGGATGGACAGCGGACCACCGACCATCGCGATGCGGGTGTGACCGTTCTCGATCAGGTGGGTGACCGCCAGTTCGCCGCCGAGCACGTCGTCCACGGCCACCGAGCAGCGCGTGCCGTCCGTCGCCTCGCGGTCGACCAGCACGACGGGCGTGCCGCGTTCGGCGACCTGCGCGCTCTCCGCGTCGACCGGGGTGATCAGGATGCCCTCGACGCGTTGTTCGTGCAGCAGTTCCAGGTACTCGCGCTCGCGGCCGTCGTCCGAGGCGCTGTTGCACAGGAACAGGGCCATGCCCGCTTCCCTGGCCGCGTCCTCGACGCCGCGCGCCACGTCCGTGAAGAACGGGTTCGCCGCGTCGAGCACGACGTAGGCGATCACCCGGCTGCGGCCCGCGCGGAGCTGGCGTGCGGACTCGTTGCGCACGAAGCCGAGTTCCTCGATGGCGGCCAGGACTCGCTGGCGCGTGGCCGGGGCGACGACGTCGGGGCGGTTCAGCACGTTCGAGACGGTCGCGTTGGACACGCCGGCGTGCTGCGCGACGTCGCGGATGCCCACTGACGGCTTCACCGGCGGCTCCTTTGTTGAAACGTGACAACGAATCGTACCCCGCAACCCTTGACATGGTGCCGTAACACACCCAGAGTGCTCGTAACTCAGGCGTTAAAACGTTTCAACATCGAGGAGACGGACGTGGACCGACCTCCCGTGGTGACACTGGACGAGGTGAGCAAGTCCTTCGGCGCCGTCCGCGCGTTGTCCGGGGTGTCGCTGCGCCTGCTGCCCGGCGAGGCCCACGCGTTGCTCGGGGAGAACGGCGCGGGCAAGTCGACGCTGATCAAGACACTCGCCGGCGTTCACCGCCCGGACGCCGGTCAGGTGCTCGTCGACGGCTCCGCGCAACGGTTCTCCGGTCCCGCCGACGCCCTCGCCGCGGGCATCGCGATCATCTACCAGGAACCGACGCTGTTCGGCGACCTGTCGGTGGCCGAGAACGTGTTCATGGGCCGCCAGCCGCTCGGGTTCGGTCGCCGCATCGACGTCGCCACGATGCACGCGCGCACGTCGGAGTTGTTCTCGCGCCTGGGAGTCAAGCTCGATCCGGCCCGGCCGGCGCGCGGACTGTCCATCGCGGACCAGCAGCTCGTCGAGATCGCCAAGGCGTTGTCGTTCGACGCCCGCGTGATCGTCATGGACGAACCGACCGCCGCCCTGTCCGCCCACGAGGTCCAGCGGCTTTTCGGGGTGGTGCAGGCGTTGCGCACGCAGGACGCCGCCGTGCTGTTCGTCTCGCACAGGCTCGGCGAGGTGTTCGAGCTGTGCCAGCGCGCCACCGTGCTGCGCGACGGCGAGTTCGTGTGGTCCGGCGAGCTCACCGACGAGACACCGGACTCCTTGGTGCGCCGCATGGTCGGCCGTGAGCTGTCCCAGCTCTTCCCCAAACAGGACACCACCGCCGGCGAGGTGCTGCTCTCGGTGCAGCGCCTGACCCGTGAGGGCGTGTTCACCGACGTGTCGTTCGACGTCCGCGCGGGCGAGATCGTCGCTCTGTCCGGACTCGTCGGCGCCGGCCGCAGCGAGGTCGCCCGCGCGATCTTCGGCATCGACCGGCCGGACGCGGGCTCTGTGCACGTGAACAACCGGAAGCTGAAGTACGGCTCCCCCACCGCCGCGATGGCCGCGGGCGTCGGGTTCGTGCCGGAAGACCGCCGCCAGCAAGGACTCGTGATGGACGCGTCCATCGAACGCAACACCGCGCTCGCCTCACTGGGCAGGCTCTCGAAGTTCGGCTTGCTGCGCCGTCGCAGTGAACGCGCGCTCGCCCAGGACTGGGCGGTGAAGCTGCGGCTGAAGTTCTCGAAGCTGAGCGACCCGGTCGGCGTGTTGTCCGGCGGCAACCAGCAGAAGGTCGTGCTGGCGAAGTGGCTGGCGCGCAACCCGTCCGTGCTGATCGTCGACGAACCCACGCGCGGCATCGACGTAGGCACGAAGGCCGAGGTGCACCGGCTGCTGTCCGAACTGGCCGGTCAGGGCGTGGCGGTGCTGATGATCTCGTCGGAACTGCCGGAGGTGCTCGGCATGGCCGACCGCATGCTCGTGATGCACGAAGGCCGTCTGGTCGAGGAACTGTCACGGGCCGAGGCGACCGAGGAACGGGTGGCGATGGCGGCCGCGGGACAGGTGGTGGCGCCGTGACCACTCAGCTCACCCCGGCCGTCGCCCCCTCCCGGCGCACCGCCGCCCGTCGCCTCAGCACCCGAGTCGGCCGGGTCCGCGAACTCGGCATCGTCGTGGCGCTGGCCCTCGTGGTCGTCCCCACCGCGATCGTCAACCCGCGCTTCGTCCAGCCCCAGAGCCTCCGCGACCTCCTGCTCAACGCGTCGATCGTCGCGCTCCTCGCGGTGGGCCAGACGCTCGTCGTCATCACCCGCAACGTCGACCTGTCCGTCGGCTCGGTGCTGGGCCTGTCCGCGTTCCTCACCGCCCAGCACTTCGCCGACAACCCCGGCACCCCACTGGTTCTGGGCATCGGCTTCGGCGTGGTGGTCGGCCTCGCGTGCGGCCTGCTCAACGGCCTGCTCGTCGCGCTCGGCAACGTCCCCAGCCTCGTGGTCACCCTCGGCACGCTGTACGTGTTCCGGGGCGTCGACTACGCACTGGCCCAAGGCAAGCAGGTCAACGCCGCCAACCTCCCCGACGCCCTGCTGAACCTGGGCAGCAGCCGCGTCCTCGGCATCCCGATCCTCGTGCTGGTCGCCGTCGTGGTGATCGTGGTGGCCGCCGTCTACCTGCGCTCCTACCGGTCCGGCCGCGAGCTGTACGCGATCGGCTCGAACCCGGAGGCCGCGACGCTCGCCGGCATCCCGGTCGCCAAGCGCACGCTCACCACGTTCGCCATCTCCGGGCTGATCGCCGGTCTCGCGGGTGCGTTGTGGGTCGCCCGCTACGGCACGGTCGACGCCGCCGCGGGCACCGGCCTCGAACTCCAGGTCGTCGCGGCGGTCGTGGTCGGCGGCGTCGCGATCTTCGGCGGCTCCGGCACGGTCACCGGCGCGGCGCTCGGCGCACTGCTGCTGGGCACGATCACGAGCTGCCTGGTGGTGTTGCAGATCCCCGCGTTCTGGCAGCAGGCGATCGCGGGCGCGCTCCTGCTCAGCGCGATCACCGTCGACCGGCTCCTGGCACTGCGACTGGCGAAAGCCCTGCGCACCTCCGAAGGGACCAGCCATGCGTAACCTCCTGCGGTGGGAGACCGCGCTGGTGTTCCTCCTGATCGTGGTAGCGCTGACAGGCCAGGTGAGCACCGACGGCTCGTTCCTGTCCGGCGGCAACCTCTTCTACCTCGGCCTCGACATCGGCGAGATCGCGCTGATCGCCCTCCCGCTCACGCTGGTGATCGTCGCGGGCGAGATCGACCTGTCCGTCGCGTCCGTGCTCGGCCTGTCCAGCGCGCTGATCGGCTGGCTGTGGAACGCGGGCTGGTCGCTCGAGACGATCCTGCCCGCGGTGATCGTCGTGGGCGCGGTGTGCGGAGCGGTCAACGGCCTGCTGGTCACCCGCCTCGGGCTGCCCTCGCTCGCCGTCACCATCGGCACGCTCGCGCTCTACCGCGGCCTCGCGCTGGTCGTGCTGGGCGACACCGCGGTCGCCGACTTCCCGGCGAGCTACACCTCGTTCGGCACGACTCCGTTGCCCGGCACGGACATCCCGTATCCGATCGTGCTGGCCGCGATCCTCGCCGTCCTGTTCGGCATCGCCCTGCACGCCAGCTCGTTCGGCCGGTCCGTCTACGCGATCGGCTCCAACGAGGAGGGCGCGCGCTTCTCCGGCATCAGGGTCAAGCGCGTCAAGCTGTCCCTGTTCGTGCTCGCCGGGGCCGTGGCCGCGATCGCGGGCATCGTCTACACGTTCCGCTTCTCCAGCGCCCGCGCGGACAACGGCGTCGGGCTCGAACTGGCCGTCGTCGCCGCGGTGCTGCTCGGCGGCGTCTCCATCTTCGGTGGCAAGGGATCGCTCTTCGGCGTGCTCGCGGGCGTGCTGCTGCTCGGCGGTCTGCGCAACCTCCTGATCCTGCAGGACACCTCCACCGAGGTCCTCACCATCGTCACCGGCCTCCTGCTGCTGGTGAGCGTTCTCGCCCCGTCCGTCACCCGTCGCGTTGGAAGTCTGAGAAAGGCCGCGCCATGAAGACACGTCTTGTGCTTGCCCTGGTGATGTCCGGGGCAGTCGCACTCACCGCCTGCGGTGGCACCACCAAGGACAGCGCCGGTGATCAGACCGGCGGCGCCACCAACGCCGCCAAGGGCGATCCCAACGCGGCGCTCAAAGAGGGTCTGAAGATCACGTTCCTGCCCAAGCAGGTCAACAACCCGTACTTCACCGTGGCGCAGAAGGGTGCCGAGCAGGCGGGCACGGCGATCAAGGCCGAACTCAAGGCCACCGGACCGTCCGACGCGGCCGCCTCCTCGCAGGTCACCTACATCAACACCGCCGCGCAGCAGAAGCAGGACGCGCTGGTGATCTCCGCGAACGACGCCAACGCGGTGGCGCCCGCGTTGAAGAGCGCACGTTCACAAGGGCTCAAGGTCGTCACGTTCGACTCCGACGCGGCGCCGGACGCGCGCGACGTCTTCATCAACCAGGCCACCTCGACCGAGATCGCCGCCGGCCAGGTGAAGCTGATCTCCGAGGCGGTCGGCGGGTCCGGTGAGATCGCGATCCTGTCCGCGACTCCCAACGCCACCAACCAGAACGCGTGGATCGAGGTCATGAAGACCGAGCTCGCGAAGCCCGAGTACGCCGGTCTCAAGCTCGTGGAGACCGCGTACGGCAACGACGACGACCAGACGTCGTTCCAGAAGACGCAGGGTCTGCTGCAGGCGCACCCGAACCTCAAGGGCATCATCTCGCCGACCACCGTCGGTGTCGCGGCCGCCGCCCGGTACCTCAGCTCGTCGGAGTACAAGGGCAAGGTGCAGCTCACCGGTCTGGGCACGCCGAACCAGATGCGCAAGTTCGTCCAGGACGACACCGTGAAGTCGTTCGCGCTGTGGGACCCGAGCAAGCTCGGCTACCTCGCCACCTACACCGCCGCCGCGCTCGCGTCCGGGCAGATCACCGGTGCCGAGGGCGAGAAGTACAAGGCCGGTGAGCTCGGCGACTACACGATCGGCGCCAAGGGCGAGGTCGTGCTCGGCCCGCCGACCGTGTTCACCAAGGACAACATCGACAAGTTCGACTTCTGACGTGCGCGTCTGCTTCACCTTGCGGGTCCGCCCCGGTCGTCTCGACGACTACCGGGCGCGGCACCGCGAGGTGTGGCCGGAGATGCGGGCCGCCCTCAGCGAAGCGGGATGGCGCAACTACTCCCTCTTCCTCGCTGAGGACGGCCTGCTGATCGGCTACCTCGAGTGCGACGACTTCGACTCGGCGCTCGCGGAGATGGCGCGCACCGAGGTCAACGCGCGCTGGCAGGCCGAGATGGCGGAGTTCTTCGACGGCGACGGCAACGCCGACGAACGGATGCGGCCGCTCGACGAGGTCTTCCACCTCGACTGAAATGCTTTGGGGAGAACCATGAGTGTGAAGGACGCGCTGCGCGAGCAGCGGATCGAGACGCCGTCGTGGGCGTACGGCAACTCCGGCACCCGGTTCAAGGTGTTCGCGCAGCAGGGAGTTCCGCGCACGCCGTACGAGAAGATCGACGACGCCGCCGTGGTGCACCGGCTCACCGGCATCGCGCCGACCGTCGCGTTGCACATCCCGTGGGACAGGGTCGACGACTACGGGAAGTTGTCCGAGTACGCGCGGGATCGCGGTGTCGCGCTCGGGGCCATCAACTCCAACGTGTTCCAGGACGACGACTACAAGCTCGGCAGCGTCTGCCACCCGGACGCGACGGTGCGGCGCAAGGCGATCGGGCACCTGCTGGAGTGCGTCGACATCATGGACCAGACGGGATCGCGCGATCTCAAGCTCTGGTTCGCCGACGGCCTGAACTACCCCGGCCAGGACAACCTCCGCGCCCGTCAGGACCGGCTCGCCGAGGCGTTGGCCGAGACCTACGAACGGCTCGGCGCCGACCAGCGGATGTTGCTGGAGTACAAGCTCTTCGAGCCCGCCTTCTACGCGACCGACGTGCCGGACTGGGGCACGGCGTTCGCGCACTGCCTGCAGCTGGGCGAACGGGCGCAGGTCGTGATCGACACCGGGCACCACGCCCCCGGCACGAACATCGAGTTCATCGTCTCGTTCCTGCTGCGGGCGGACAAGCTCGGCGCGTTCGACTTCAACTCGCGCTTCTACGCCGACGACGACCTGATGGCCGGGGCGGCGGACCCGTTCCAGCTGTTCCGGATCATGCACGAGATCGTGCTGGCGGACGCGCTGAAGCCCGCCGCCGGCATCGCGTTCATGCTCGACCAGTGCCACAACCTGGAGCCGAAGATCCCGGCGATCATCCGGTCGGTGCTCAACGTCCAGGAGGCGACGGCGAAGGCGCTCCTGGTCGACCAGGCAGCGTTGTCGGAGGCGCAGCGGGCCGGTGACGTGCTGGGCGCCAACGCCGCGGTGATGGACGCCTACAACACCGATGTGCGGCCACTTCTGCGGGAGCTCCGCGAGGAGATGGGTCTCGACCCCGATCCGATGGCCGCGTACCGGCGGTCCGGGTACGCCGAGCAGGTCGTCAGGGAACGAGTCGGTGGCGAGGCCGCCGGGTGGGGTGCGTGATGGAGCAGGTCCAAGCGCTGCTGGGGCGGAGCAACCGGCTCGGCGCCGATCCGCGCAACACCAACTACGCGGGCGGCAACACCTCGGCCAAGGGATCCGAGACGGATCCGGTGACCGGGCAGCCCGTGGACCTGATGTGGGTCAAGGGATCCGGCGGTGATCTGGGCACGTTGCGGGAGGCCGGGCTCGCGGTGCTCAGGCTCGACCGGCTCCGCGCGCTGACCGACGTCTATCCGGGCGTGGAGCGCGAGGACGAGATGGTCGCCGCGTTCGACTTCTGCCTGCACGGCAAGGGAGGCGCGGCGCCGTCGATCGACACGGCCATGCACGGCCTGGTCGACGCCGCCCACGTCGACCACCTGCATCCGGACGCCGGCATCGCGTTCGCGACGGCCGCGGACGGCGAGGCGCTGGTCAAGGCGTGCTTCGGCGAGCGCGTGGCGTGGGTGCCGTGGCGGCGGCCCGGTTTCCAGCTGGGGCTGGACATCGCCGCCATCAAGCGGGACCACCCGCAGGCGATCGGCGTCGTCCTGGGCGGGCACGGCATCACGGCGTGGGGCGCGACCAGCGAGGAGTGCGAGTCGCATTCGCTGGAGATCATCGAGACCGCCCAGCGCTACCTGGACGAGCACGGCCGCGCCGAGCCGTTCGGGCCCGTGGTCCACGCGCCGCTGTCCCCGGAGGAGCGGCGGGTTCTGGCTGCCTCGCTGGCGCCGGTGATCCGCGGTCTGGCCTCGACGGACAGCCCGCAGGTCGGCCACTTCACCGACTCCGACGTGGTGCTCGACTTCCTGGCGCGGGAACGGCATCCGGAACTGGCCGCGCTCGGCACGTCGTGTCCCGACCACTTCCTGCGCACCAAGGTCCGGCCGCTGGTGCTCGACCTGCCGCCGACCGCTCCGCTGACGGACGTCGTCGCGCGCTTGGAGCAACTCCACGACGCCTACCGCGAGGACTACCGGTCCTACTACGAGCGGAACGCCTCCCCCGACAGCCCTGCGATGCGGGGCGCCGACCCGGCGATCGTGCTCGTCCCGGGAGTCGGGATGTTCAGCTTCGGCCGCGACAAGCAGACCGCGCGCGTGGCCGGAGAGTTCTACGTGAACGCTATCAACGTCATGCGGGGCGCCGAATCCGTCTCGCGGTACGCGCCGATCGACGAACGGGAGAAGTTCCGCATCGAGTACTGGTCGCTCGAGGAGGCCAAGCTCCAGCGGATGCCGAAGCCCAAGCCGCTCGCCACCCGCGTCGCCCTCGTCACCGGTGGTGGTTCGGGCATCGGTCGCGCGGTCGCTCAGAGGCTGGCCGCCGAGGGCGCGTGCGTCGTGGTGGCCGACCGGGATGGTGACAGCGCGCGGGAAGTCGCTGCCAGCCTCGGTTCCTCGGACGTGGCGGTGCCGGTGACGGCCGACGTCACGTCCGCCGCGGGCATCGCCGAGGCGTTCCGTGCGGCGGCGCTCGCGTTCGGCGGCGTGGACCTGGTGGTCAACAACGCGGGCCTGTCGATCTCCAAGCCTCTCGAGGACACCACCGAGGCCGACTGGGACCTCCAGCACGACGTGATGGCCAAGGGTTCGTTCCTGGTCTCGCAGCAGGCGGCCAAGGTCATGCGCGCGCAGGGCATGGGCGGCGACCTCATCTACATCTCCAGCAAGAACGCGGTCTTCGCCGGCCCGAACAACGTCGCCTACGGAGCGGCCAAGGCCGACCAGGCGCACCAGGTCCGTCTGCTGGCCGCGGAACTCGGCGGGGACGGCATCCGCGTCAACGGCATCAACCCCGACGGCGTGGTCCGCGGCTCCGGGATCTTCGCCGGAGGCTGGGGCGCCCAGCGCGCCGCCGTCTACGGCGTGCCCGAGGAGAAGCTCGGCGAGTTCTACGCCCAGCGCACCCTGCTCAAGCGCGAGGTGCTGCCCTCACACGTGGCGGCGGCGGTGTTCGCGCTGACGGCAGGCGACCTGTCCCTCACCACCGGCCTGCACGTGCCGGTCGACGCCGGTGTAGCAGCGGCGTTCCTGCGATGACGGCGGTCGCGGCGATCGACCTCGGCGCGTCCAGCGGCCGCGTGGTGCGAGGGGTCTTCACCGATGGCGACGTTCACATCGAGGAGGTGCACCGGTTCGCCAACGGGCCGGTGCACCACCGCGACCGCCTCCTCTGGGACCTGCCCCGCCTCTACCACGAGGTTTTAGACGGCCTGCGGCTCGCGGGCAGCCTGGCCGGCATCGGCATCGACAGCTGGGCGGTCGACTACGGCCTGCTCGACACGTCCGGCGAGTTGCTGGGCAATCCCGTCTGTTACCGCGACTCCCGCACCGACGGCATCACGCCTGCCGAGGGCCTGTACGAGATCAACGGCCTGCAGTTCCAGCCGTTCAACACGATGTTCCAGCTGATGGCAGAACCCCTGCTCCCCCAGGCCTCCCAGCTCCTGCTGATCCCGGACCTGCTCTCCTACTGGCTGACCGGCCAACGCGGCACCGAGTACACCAACGCCACCACGACGGGCCTGATCGACGTCCGAACAGGACAGTGGTCCCCCGAGCTGACCCGCGACCTCCCACCCGGCCTGCTCCCGCCCCTGCGCCATCCAGGCGACCTCGCGGGAACCTTCAAGGGCATCCCCGTCACCGCGGTCGGTTCGCACGACACCGCGTCCGCCGTCGTAGCGGTGCCCGCCGAGACGGACAGGTTCGCCTACATCTCGTGCGGCACCTGGTCCCTGGTCGGCGTCGAACTCGACTTCCCGGTGCTCACCGCAGAAAGCCGCGCCGCCAACTTCACCAACGAGGGCGGCGTGGACGGCACGATCCGCTACCTCCGCAACGTGATGGGCCTCTGGCTCCTGCAGGAATGCCTGCGCACGTGGTCCGCTGACCTGGACCCGTTGCTGCGGGAAGCCGCGCACGCGTCCGGATCCGTGTTCGACCCCAACGACCCGGTGTTCCTCCCGCCCGGCGACATGCCCGCCCGGATCCAGCAGTGGTGCGGGAAGACCCTGACGCGAGCGGAGATCGTGCGGTCCATCCTGGACAGTCTCGCGCTGGCCCACCGCGACGCCGTCGCGGACGCGCAGCGGTTGTCCGGCAAGGAGGTCGAGGTCGTGCACGTGGTCGGCGGCGGCTCGAACAACGAGCTGCTCTGCCAGCTCACCGCCGACGCGTGCGGTCTGCCGGTCGTGGCGGGCCCGGCCGAGGCGACCGCGCTGGGCAACGTCCTGGTGCAGGCGCGTGCCGTGGGCGCGGCCCACGGCACTCTCGCCGATCTCAGGAAGCTGGTGCGGCAGTCGCAGCCGCTGCGGCGCTACTTGCCGACGCGAACCGGGCGCGGACGGATCTGACCGGCGCGGGAAGCCCGGCGCAGCAGCACCACCGTGGCCGCGAGGCACACGACGAGCGCCATCAGGCTGGCCTCCGGGCCGAACGTGCCGCCCGTGAGCACCGACGGACCGGACAGGGTGGTGTGCAGGAGTCCGTTGGGCACGTCCTCCGACCCGGACACCGCGATGCCGAAGACGCCGGCGTGGGTGAAGTTCCAGGCGAAGTGCAGGCCGATCGGAAACCACAGCGACCGGGTCACGACGTAGGCGGAGGCGAGCATGGCGCCGCCCGTGAGGCCGATCGCCAGCGCGCCCCACAGCGTCGCGTTGACGTTGACCAGGTGCGTCGCGCCGAACAGCAGTGACGACACGACCAGCGAGATCACGGTCCCCGCGCGTTCCTCCAGGATGCGGAAGAGCACGCCGCGGAACAGCACCTCTTCCATGACCGCGACGCTCGACATCATTCCGGCGAGGCCCAGGAAGCCCAAGAACGATCCCCAGGACAGGTCGTCGACGCCGCCGAACACCAGGATCGCCAGCATCAGGGCGCAGAACAGGCCGAACCCGAGCAGCGCTCCCCTGCCCAGCCCGCGCCACCGGTCCGGCGCCAGCTCCGGTACGTCCTCGCGCCCCTCCACGGCCCGGGACAGCCTGCGGTAGCAGACGATCCCGGCCGCGGCCAGGCCGATCCCGACCGGCAGTGCGAGCAGAGGCAGCGGTGCGACGAGCGTGTCGATGCCGACCACCGCGAGCATCACGGCGAACAGCGCGACGAAGAGAACCGGGAACCTGAACCTGCGCAGCCGGGGCGCGGACGGCTCGGTGGATGGACGGCTGTCCTCGGGGAGTGCACTGGGTTCCATGGCTCAAACGCTAGGCAGCGAAACCGCCGGGCGAATCCCACCGGAGAGGACAGCCGGGAGTAGCTCTCACGGGGGACAGCAGCGCGCCGCGTCCGTCAGAACGCGGCACGTTGCCGGCCTCAGGAAGCCGGCTCGGCGGTCGCCGCCGCTGCGGCGCTCCCTCCCCCGGTGAACCTCCACTTCCCGTGCGGCACCTTCACCACCGCGACACCGCTGGCATGCGGCACGTGGACCTCTGCGGTCGACCCGACCGGCACCTCGACGGTCAGGCGCAGCACGCCGTCGACCTTCGCCCACCCCACGCTGATGCGGCCGCGCACGCTCTCGAACTCCATCCGCGCCCACGCCAGAGCGGTCGCGGAGGGCCGGACCGTGAACGTCCGGTAGCCCGCGTCGCCCGGCCGCAGGCCGGCGACGTGCTCGTACAGCCACTGCGCGATGGTGCCCTTGAAGTAGTGGTTGCGGGAACGGGTGCCGGTGTCCCACATCTCCCACATGGTGTCGGCGCCGTTCGAGAACCAGTGGCCCCAGCTCGGGTACGACCGCTCGGTGGCCATGGCGTGTGCGACGTCGGCGTGACCGTTGTCGCCCAACGCCTGGAGCAGCACGCTGGCGCCGAGGCAGCCGACGTTGACGTGGTTGCCGTTCGCGCGGACCTCGGCGGCCAGCTTGTCCGCGACCGCCTGGATCGAGCCCGCGGGCACCATGCCGAACGCGAGCGGGATCGCGTTGGACGTCTGCCGGTAGTCGGTGTCCTTGGCGGTGCGGTAGTAGCCGTCCAGGAAGGTGGTGTTGAAGGCTGACAACAGGTTCGCGGCCACCTCCCGGTAGCGCGGGACGGGCTTGCCGATCACGTCACCGAGTTCGGCGGTGTGCACCAACGCGCGGTAGAGGTACGCCGTGGCGGTGAGTCTGGTGTCCTCGGGCGGGATGCCGCCGGAGTCGGGCGGCAGGAAGTCGCCGAGCGCGGTGATCGCGAGGCCGTCGCGCAGCCTGCCGATCTCCCAGTCCAGGTAGCGGGTGAGCACCGGCCAGTGCTGCGCGGGCAACCGGTCGTCGCCGTAGATCCGGTACATCTCCCTGAGCACGAACGGGTACACGGTCGTCCACTCGGGAGCGGGCGCCAGTTCGCGGTAGCCCCAGCCGCCGCTCGGCACGATCACCGGGAGCTGGCCGGCCGCGTCCTGGCCGTCCGCGAGGTCGCCGAGCCACTTGGTGAAGAACTTCGCCATGCCGAACTCGGCGAGCATCGACGGCGCGCCGACCTGCGCGTCGCCGGTCCAGCCGTTCTTCTCGTAGGTCGGGGTGTCGGTGGGGATGCCGTGCAGGTTGTTCGCGACGGTGCGGCGCATCGCGGCGTCGTACTGCTCGAACAACGGCTCGGAGCAGCGGAAGGTGCTGGCCCGCGGCACGTCCGAGTGCACCAGCCGGCCGACCAGCTTTGGCGCCGCCGTCAGTCCGGTCACCTCGACGTAGCGGAAGCCCTTGTAGGAGAACTTGGGTTCCCACGTCTCCGCGCCACCGGCGCAGACGTACTCGTCGAGCTGGATGCGGTTGGCGGTGACGTGCCCGTTCTCCATGTGAACGCTGCCATCGGAGTTCAGCGTCTCGCCGTGCTTGAGCCGCACCAGGGTGCCGGCGGGTGCGGTGACGGTGAGCTGCGTCCAACCGGACATCGTGCGGCCCATGTCGGCGACGAACACACCTGGCTTGAGCACGCTCACAGTCGGCGTGACCGACTCGATCACGCGGATCGGTTCGTGTTCCTGGGCCTTCAGCGTGCCCTTCGGCGCCGGCCTGACGGAAGTGCGCTGCCACGCACCGTCGTCGAAGCCCGGTTTCGTCCAGTCGCGCGGGGCGAGGCGGGCGTCGTAGGTCTCGCCGGTGTAGAGCGAGTTCGACACCGTGGGGCCGTCGGTCAGGCGCCATTCCTCGTCCGACGTGATGGTCGTGCGGGTACCGTCCGGATGGTCGATCTCCAGCTGTGCCAGCAGTTTCGGCTCGTCGTGCCACGGCGGGCGCTCCCACCGCCACACGTTCGGCGTCTTCATGCCGTAGAAGCCGCGGCCCAGCGTCACGCCGATCGCGTTGCGGCCACTGCGAACCAGGCTCGTGACGTCGTGCGTCGCGTACAGAACGGTGTTGTCGTAGTCGGTGAACCCGGGATCCAGCACCCGGTCGCCGACGCGCCGTCCGTTGATCTCGGTCTCGTGGTACGCGAGGCCGCTGACGTACAGCCGGGCGCGCTTGACCGGTTTTGTGAGCGCGAACTCCCTGCGCAGCAACGGCGCGGGCTGCTCCTTGACCGTGACGTTCGCTCCCCACGGCCCCTGGCCGTACGGTTCGAGCACGGTCGCCGGTGTCCACGCGGAGTCGTCGAAGTCCGGGGTCTGCCAGCCGGGGTGCTCGGTCTGCGCGACCTTCCAGCCGGGACCGGTGACGATCTCGCGCTGACCGTCGGGAAGATCGACCACGAGCCGCAGCAGGAGCCCGGCCGGTCCTGTCGACCTGTTGGTGGCACGGGCGGCCAGCACGATCCGGCGGCCGGCCAGGCGGGTCACGTCGGCGCGTTGCCCGACCTTCCACACGTCGACCTGCTCCGGGACGTGCAGGACCTCAGAACCGTTGACGTACAAGGTGAAGTCGTCGTCCGCGGTCGCGACGAGCCTGGCCCTGACCGCGTCCGCCGGAAGGTCGATCGACGTCCGGAACCACCGGCTCTCCACCGGCGACGTCGCCGACCAGATCCACGAGGCACCGGCGAAGGTGATAGACGTGTCCGCGGCACCGATCCACCGCGCCTGCCACGGCGTGCCGAGCAGGGCGGTCTCCCACCAGCTCGTCGTGCTCCACGCCGACACCCGGCCGGAGCCGTCCCACACGCGCACCCGCCAGTGATAACGCGTGCGCGGCTTCAGTTCCTTGCCCGCGAACGGAACCCCTGCGGTCCGGTCAGAACCAACCTTGCCGGACTGCCACACGTCCGACCGTCCGGGCGCGGTGCCGACCTCGACCTGATAGGCGGTCTGCTGTGCGCCGGTGCCTTCCGCCGCCAGCACCCAGCCGAGGCGAGGTGCCGTGACATCGGTGCCCAGCAGCGTTTCCGCGTACTCGACGGTCGTGCGCACGACCCGCATGCCACCAGCCTTGTCGACCGGCCCGGCGTGCGCCACCCCGACCGGGAGCGCCGTCGCGGACAGCCCGACAGCCGATGTCCTGAGGAACTCACGTCTGCGCACGTCGTCTCCACCTTCGTCGCTGGATGAAACGTTTCAATCGCGGCGTCGAGGGCAAGACTGTGGCGAGCTGGTCGGAGTGTCAAGGACTGCGGGAGCAGGCTGTCCGCAATCGGACATCACCGGTTGAATCGTTTAAACGTCAACCGGTCGTGCAGGTGCTTCCGTTGAGGGTGAACGAGGTCGGCGCGGGGTTCGACCCGCTGTACGTGCCGTTGAACCCGATGCCCACCGACGCGTTCGGCGCCAGCGTGCGGTTCCAGGTCAGGTTGGTCGCGGTGACCGCGGCACCGGACTGGGCGAACGTCGCTCCCCAGCCGGGCAGCGTGACCTTCTGGCCGCCTGCGTAGCTGAAGGCCAGCGTCCAGCCGTCGACCGCGGAGGTGCCCGTGTTGGTGATGGTGACGTTGGCGGTGAAACCGTTGCCACCGCCCCAGTTCTGGCCGGAGTAGCCGACCTTGCAGGCACCGGTGCCGCCACCCGCGCCGGTCGTCGCCGACACGATGCCGGAACTCGCCGACACGTTGCCGGCGGCGTCCTTCGCCCGCACCTGGTACCGGTAGGTGGTCGACGGCGAGAGACCGGAGTCGGCGTACGTGGCGGTCGCCGCCGAGCCCACCGCGGTGAACGCGCCGCTGCCGACGGCGCGCAGCACGTCGTAGCCGGTGACGCCGACGTTGTCGGTCGACGCCGTCCAGTTCAGCGTGAGGCCGGTGGACGTGACCGCCGACGCCACCGGAGTGCCCGGTGTGGAGGGCGCCACGGTGTCGCCGGGATCGCCACCTCCGTAGATCGTGGCCTCCTTCGAGGTCTGCCGGACCCCGTTGGCGCCGTTGAGGAACCGCTCACCCCAGGAGGTGAGGCTCGCCGGGTTGAACGAGTTGGTCATGTCGAGGTAGCCGACGTCGCTGCTGTTGCCGCTCCACGACCAGCCGAGGTAACCGAGGCCGCGTGCCTGGGCCTGCGCCATGATCGTGGCCTCGTCCGGGTCGCCGTCGCTGTGGTTGTGCCCGAACTCCCCCACCACCAGCGGCAGGCCGGCGGTCCGGAACGCGTCGAAGTAGGCGTTGATCTCGGCCGCGGTGTCGTAGACGCCGTACATGTGGATGGAGAACACGGTGTTGCGCAACGGATCGGCGTTGAACACCGACGCCGCGTTGTCGCGCATGATGTTGCCCCAGTCCTGGCCCCACATCGGCGCGTCGGCCATGATCAGGTGCTGGAGTCCCGCGCCGCGCAGCCTGCTGATCGCGCTGCTCGTGGCACTGGCCCACGTCGCGCTCACCGAGGCGTTGTTGCCGAACGGCTCGTTGCCCAGGTTGACGACGACGTAGTTCTCCTGCCCCTTCAACGCGTCGGCCACGCTGATCCAGTAGGTCGCGGCCTGGTCCAGGCTCGCGGCGCCGCTCTGCTCGCCGAAACCGGTGGTGTCGTGCACCTCCAGCACGCAGATCAGCTTGTTCTGCTTGCACAGCGAGATGACGCTCGAGACCTCCGCCGCCGGAGTAGGTCCCCACCGCTGCCCGCTGCCCAGCACGACGCGCACCGTGTTGGTGCCGAAGGTCTTCATGTCCGCGAACGCCCTGGTCTGGCTCTGGTACCAGACGTGCGCGTGGTTCACGCCGCGCATGACGAACGTGGCGCCGTTGCCCTCCACGACCCGCGTTCCCTCAACGTGCAGACCCACCGCCGCGGGTTGCGACCGCAGCGCCGCCACCAGTGCCGGGTACCAGCGGCTCTCGATCTTCTGGATGCCGGTGGTGCTGTTGGGGTGCACGCCGTCGCCGGTGTCGGCGGCCGTGTCGAACCCGGTCCACTGGTCCACCACCGTGATCGGGGACGCCGTGGTGCTGTTCGCCCGCGCCCAGCCGGGAATCGCGGCGTTCAGGTCGGCCACCCGCTGCCCGCACGCGGAGCAGTTCGACGGGTTCATGGGGATGATCTGCGCGACGATCAGCTTGGTCGCGGGGTTGCTCGCCCGCATCTGGCCGAGCAACGCGGTGTAGGCGTTGAGGATCGTGCTCGCGGGGATGTTGTTCCACACGTCGTTGGTGCCGAGGTGCATGAGCACGACGTCCGGCCGCGCCGAGGAGAGCCAGCCGGGAAGCTGGTTGTCCCGCACGATGTTGGTCGCGAGGAACCCGCCGTGGCCTTCGTTCTCACCGTCGTAGGCGAAACCGCAGCCCTGCGCCGGGAGTGAGCCGACGAAGTCGACGTCGGTGTACCCGGTGTCCTGCAGGTGTTTCCACAGCAGCGCCCGCCAGCACCCCGGGGAGCCGGTGATGGAGTCACCGAGCGCCATCACTCGCGCTGGTGCGGCGGCGTTCACCGCGGCGGGAGCGATGACGACACAGGCGGCCAGCAGCAGCCCGGTCACCACCGCTCGGAGAAATCGCAAGGTCACGACGACCTCCAGGGGAATGTTCGATTATTCTCGGGGAATTCTGGGAGCGCTCCCAGAATTCGGACACTAGCCAGCCGATCACCCGGAGACACCGCCGAGTGGCCCACCGGCGGAGCCTGTCCGGTGCGGACATCCGGCTGACCTCGGCTTTGTCCGGCCGGACGGCCTCTGTCATACCGTCGAACGCATTCGTCGAATCGACCGCGAACATTCGCCGAACCGTTGACGGCCCGAGTTCGCGACTAGATTATGGCAGCGCTCACATCCTGCCCGAATTCTCTTTCCTCGAATCCCCCTGCAAAAGCGGAAAGCGAGTCCCAACCCCTCATGTTAACGTTCACACGACTACTCGTTCTGATAGTCGCCCTGAGCACCGTCACCGCGATCGGCGGTACACCTGCCTCCGCCGGGCCCGCGATCTCCGGGAACCAGGTCCGGGTGCCCGCCGCGCCGATGGGCTGGGCCTCGTGGAACACGTTCTTCGAGAACATCGACCACAACGTGATCAAGGCGCAGGCCGACGCGCTGGTGTCGTCCGGGCTCGCGGCCGCCGGCTACCGGTACGTCAACATCGACTCGGGCTGGTGGAAGGGCACCCGCGACGGCGCGGGCGACATCACCGTCGACGAGGCCCAGTGGCCCGGTGGCATGAAGGCGATCGCCGACTACATCCACGGCAAGGGACTCAAGGCGGGGATCTACACCGACGCCGGCAAGAACGGCTGCGGCTACTACTTCCCCACTCCCGGCCCGCCGCACGCCGGCACCGGCAGCGAGGGGCACTACGAGCAGGACATGCTGCGGTTCTCCCGCTGGGGCTTCGACTACGTCAAGGTCGACTGGTGCGGCGCCGACGTCGAGCAGCTCGACGCGCCCACCACCTACCGGGCGCTCAGCGACGCCGCGGCCAAGGCGAGCGCCACCACCGGACGTGAGCTGGTGCTGTCGATCTGCGAGTGGGGCAAGAACGACCCGTGGAACTGGGCGCCGGGCATGGCCCCGTTGTGGCGCACCGGAACGGACATCATCTTCGCGCACGAGACGCCGTCGATCGGCATGGTCCACGAGAACTTCGACAAGAACCAGCGGCCGACCGCGCAGCACACCGGCTACTACAACGACCCGGACATGATGATGATCGGCATGCCCGGCCTGTCCGCCGCGGCGAGCCGGGTGCACATGGGTCTGTGGGCGGTCGGCGGTTCGCCGATGCTGCTCGGCAACGACCTGACGAGGCTGAACGACAGCGCGCTCGGGGTGCTGACCAACCGCGAGGTGCTCGCCGTGGGCCAGGACCCGCGCGGACTGCCCGCCGTGGAGGTCGCGGAGGACGTCCGCGACCAGCAGGTCTACGCGAAGGTGTTGTCCGGCAGCGGACGCAGGGCGGTGGCCCTGCTCAACCGGACGTCCTCGGCGGCCACCATGACCGTCAGGCTGGCGGATCTCGGCCTGGCCGGCCGGATGGCGGCCGCACGCGACCTGTGGAGCGGCATCGCCACGCCGATCACCAACGGCAGCCACAGCGTGACGGTTCCGGCGGGCGACGCGGTGCTGCTGTCCGTCGCCGGCACGGAGGCGAGCGCCGCCACCTACCCCGTCGCGAACTCCCGCGCCACCGGCATCACCGCCAGTGCCGGCGGGCTGGCGGTCGCCACGTTCGAGTACACCAACGCCGATCGCGTCGCCCGCCAGTCCACCCTGCAGGTCAACGGCGGCCAGATCCCCACCACGCTCGCGCTTCCGCCGACGCCCCGGGGCACCGTGTCCGCGATCGTGGCCCTGGCGAAGGGAACCAACTCGCTGACGCTGTCCGGAACCGGGGTGACGGCCGTCGAGGTGCGCGAACTGCCCGGCACGGCGGGCACCGAGGTGATCGGCTCGCAGTCCGGCCGATGCGCGGACATCAACGGCAACACCATCACCAACGGCACGCAGGCCCAGCTGTGGGACTGCAACGGCGGCGAGCAGCAGACGTTCACGCTCACAACCCGCAAGGAACTCGTGGTCTACGGCAACAAGTGCCTCGACGCGTGGGACCACGGCACCACCAACGGCACGAAGGTCGCCATCTACGAGTGCACCGGTGGCACCAACCAGCAGTGGAACCTCAACGCCGACGGCACCATCACCGGCGTGCAGTCCGGTCTCTGCCTCGACGCCTACAACGCGGCGACCGCCAACGGCACGAAACTCGTGCTGTGGAAGTGCAACGGCGCCGCCAACCAGAAGTGGACGCGAAACTGATGATCAGACCCCTGCTCCTGATCCCCGTGGTGCTGGCAGCGCTCGCCACGCCGGCACACGCCACCACCGGTGGCAGCTTCGAGGTGCTGACCTACAACGTGGCGGGCCTGCCGGAACCGCTCTCCTCCGGCGACCCCGCCGTGAACACCCCGTTGATCAGCCCGCGTCTCGCGCCCTACGACATCGTCAACGTCCAGGAGGACTTCAACTACCACGCGGCGCTGTACGCGGGTGACAACCACGCCCACCGCACACCCACGACCGGTGGCGTCCCGTTCGGCAGCGGCCTGAACACGCTGTCGCACCGGCCCTACAGCGATCTCGAACGCACGAAGTGGTCGTCCTGCAACGGCACGGACTGCCTCACGCCCAAGGGCTTCTCATACCAGCGCGTCGAGCTGGCCCCGGGCGTGTCCGTGGACCTCTACAACCTGCACCCCAACGCCGGTACCGAGAACGCGGACCTCGCCGCACGCCGGTCGAACATCACCCAGCTGTCCCGTTTCATCGCCGCGAACTCGGCGGGCAACGCGGTCATCGTCATGGGAGACACCAACACCCGCTACACCCGCGCGGACGACAACATCCGCGAACTGGTCACCACCATCGGACTCACCGACGCGTGGGTGCAGCTCGAACGCGGCGGCCAGGCACCGGCGGCGGGCGACCCGGCGCTGGTGTGCGACCCGGCGGCGCTCACCGACTCGTGCGAGGTCGTCGACAAGATCCTGTACCGGGGCAACCGGCAGATCACGCTGACCGCTCGCGACTACCGCAACGACAACGCGGCGTTCGTGGACGCACAGGGCAAACCGCTGTCCGACCACTACCCGATCGCCGCGCGGTTCGACTGGACGGCGGACGACGGCATCCAGCTCAGCGCCGAAGCCGGTGGTCCGCACGGCAGCCCGTTCACCGACGTGGCGGCAGTCGACCTGGGTGCCGTGCGCACGCTCACATTGCGCGGTGCCAGCAGGTTGGACCAGATCGCCGCCACGCTCACGAACGGCACGACGCTCACCCACGGCGGCTCTGGCGGAACGGCCACGTCCCTGACGCTCGAACCGGGTGAACACTTCGTGTCCGCGAAACTGACCCAGAGCAAGTACAACGGACGCACGCGGGTGTTCTCGGCCGCGTTCACCACCAACCGCGGACGCACGCTCTCGGCGGGTCAGCCGACCGGGGAGACGCTCACCGTCACGGCACCGCCGGGCTGGCGCATCGCCGGGTTCACCGGCCGGTCGGGCACCGAGATCGATCGGCTCGGCGCGATCTTCGTGCCCGCCTGAGCGACGACGTTCGCGCCCAGGCAGGTGCCTGGGCGCGAACGTTCGTCACCGCGGGACGAGCTTCTCACCGAGCATCAGCTGAACGTCCGGACGGATCGTCACTTCTGCCGCATGTCCCTGGCACGTCACGACAACTGTCCTCTCCCCGTGGAGAGTGCGCAGCGCGACAGCTTTCAGCTCCCCTCCGTCCCACCACACGTCGACGACCACTCCGCCTCGTGCCCGCAGTCCGCGCACCACCCCGGTCGGCCAGGCCGAGGGGAGCGCGGGCAGCAGGCGCAGCTCGCCGGTGTGGCTCTGCAACAACATCTCCGCGATCGCCGCGGTGGCACCGAAGTTGCCATCGATCTGGAACGGAGGGTGCGCGCACAGCAGGTTGCGGTACACCCCGCCGCCGTGCGGACTTCCTTCCGTCGCCTCCGTCAGCAACATCGAGAGCAACGTGTGCGCGCGGTCGCCGTCACCGAGCCGGGCCCACAAAGCGGCTTTCCAGGCCAGCGACCAACCCGTGCCCGCGTCTCCCCTGGCGACGAGCGCACGCCGGGCGGCCTCGGCCAGTGCCGGAGTGCGCACGGGATCGATCTGATCACCGGGATACAGGCCGTACAGGTGCGACACGTGCCGATGGCCCGGCTCCGCGTCAGGTACCTCGTCGGCCCACTCCAGCAGGCCGCCGTGCGACCCGATCGGCGGTGGCGGCAGCTCGATCCTCCGCACCTCGTCCACGACGTCGTCGCGCAGCCCCAGCACGTCCGCGACCTCGACCAGGCCGGCGAACAGGTCCGCCGTCAACGCCAGGTCCATGGTGGACCCGACGCCGGCCGCGACCGGCTCTCCCCCGGCCAGGTAGTGGTTCTCGGGTGACGTCGACGGCGCCGTCGTGAGCACGCCGTCGCGGGAGACCAGCCAGTGCAGGCAGAACTCGGCCGCCCCGCGCAGCACCGGCCACGCGTGGTCACGCAACCAGCCGACGTCACCGGTGAAGGCGTAGCGGTCCAGGAGATGCCGGCACAGCCACGCCGCGGCCATCGGCCAGTTCGCCCACGCCGGGTCGCCGGCGCCGGCGCCGACCGGGGTGGTGAGGCACCACGGGTCGCTGTTGTGGTGCGCCACCCACCCCGGCGCGCCGTAGAGCGCCTTCGCCGTCGCCGCACCGGGTCCGGCCAGCCGCGCGACGAACTCCAGCAGCGGCTCGTGACACTCGGGCAACGCGGTGACCTCGGCCGGCCAGTAGTTCATCTGCAGGTTGATGTTGAGCGTGTAGTTGCCGCGCCACGGCGGATCGGTGTGCGGGTTCCAGACGCCCTGCAGGTTCGCGGGCAGCGTGCCCGGCCGGGAGCTGGTGATCAGCAGGTAGCGGCCGTACTGGAACAGCAGCGCGGGCAACGCCCGGTCGGGGCGCGCGATCCGCTCGTCCGTCGGCAGGTCCGGCACCGGGCCCAGTTGGAGGCTCACCCGGTCGAACAGCGCCCGATGGGCCTGGATTGCCTGGTCGCGGAACGTCGCCCAGCCCAGCCCGCGGGCCTGTTCGACCCGTTCGAGCGCCGCGCGGGAGCACTCGGCGGGATCGTCCACCGGCGCGGTGCCGGGCCCGCGGTAACCGGCCTCCGTGGTGACGTAGACCGTGTCGCCGTCCACCGCCACGACCGCCGCCCAGGCCATCCCGGACGGCACCACGCCCCGCACCCCCACGATCCCGCCGGACGAGGTGAAGTGTTCTCCTGGCAACGACCCGCGCAGCACCGGGCTCACCCCGGCACCGGTCACCCGCAGCGCCAGGACGTGCAGGCCCGCGTGGCACACGGCCTCCCGCCGCACCGCCGTCCGCCCGGTCCGGTAGGAGACCGAGTACGTGCCGGTGCGCAGGTCGAGCTCACGCCGGTAGGCCTCGGCCCTGCCCGGTCCGCTGACGAGCGAGACCTCCGCCAGCGGCAGGTACTTCGCGGTGTCAGGCCCCTGCAGGCGTCGCAGCACCTCCTCCGCCGCGCGAGGTGAGCCGGCCAGCACGTGCGAACGGGCCTGTTCCACCAGGTCCGGATCACCGGACGGCGCCGGCAGCGGCGAGCCCGTCCACAGCCGGTCGTCGTTGAGCTGCACCAGTTCGGCGTCGACGCCGCCGAAGCACATCGCGCCGAGCCTGCCGGTGCCCAGCGGCAGCGCTTCCTCCCACGCCGCGGCGGGGGCCTCGAACCACAGGCGGGTCACCGCGGCGCCACCAGGGCGATTCGACTCGTTCGACACCTCTTCCGTCGAACGACGCACTCGATTCGACGGTAAATCAGGAAAACGCTTTCCGCATTATGCAGCAACACATTCAGACCCTTGCGTCAGGTGCTGGACAGGGTTCATGGTAGCCGTCGTGGATCTGCGACGAGGGGTTCTGCTGCCGTTCGTGTTCACCGCCGCCCTGGCCGGGCAACTGCCCGCCGCCGCGCACCCCACGCCCGGTGAACACCTCGACCGCGGGCTCGTCGCGGCCTCGGTCGAGGGCGGTGTGCACCTGAGCTGGCGCCTGCTCGGCCAGGAGGCCACCGGCGCCACCGCCACCGGCCTCTCGGGACCCGATTTCGCGGTCTACCGGGACGGGAGGCGCATCGCGACCGTCACCGACAGCACCACGTACGTCGACACCGGCGCGGCACCTGGAGCGCGATACCAGGTCGCTCCCGTGCGACGCGGTGTGCCGCTGGGGCGCAGCAAGTCCGTGACGGCCTGGACGGCGCCACACCACGACCTGCCGCTGCACAAGCCCGCGGACGGCGTGACGCCGGCCGGTGAGCGCTACACCTACTCCGCCAACGACGTCAGCGTCGGTGACGTGGACGGCGACGGCCAGTACGAGTACGTCGTGAAGTGGGATCCCGGCAACTCCAAGGACGTCTCGCAGGTCGGCTACACCGGACCGGTGTACCTCGACACCTACCGCTTCGACGGCACGCTGCTGCACCGGATCGACCTCGGCGTGAACATCCGGGCGGGCGCGCACTACACCCAGTTCCTGGTCTACGACTTCGACGGTGACGGCCGCGCGGAGCTGATGACGAAGACCGCGCCGGGCACTCGTGACGGCCGCGAGCGGTACATCACGATGCCACGGGAGGACGTGCGCGCGGGATATCGGCACACCGACGACTACCGGCTCAGCCCGGAGGGCTACCGCGACCATCTCATCGGCGTGTTCCGCGGCTGGGACGACCATCCCGAGGTGGTCGCCGGCCGGTGGCCCGCGACGCTCGAGCAGGCGTTCGGCATCGAGCCGCGGTACGCCTACCCGCTGTCCACAGAGGACGCCGCAGCAGTGGTCGACCACTTCATCGACGTCTACGCGCCGTCCCGCAGCGCCAACAACAAGCTGCGCCAGTTCGCCGGTTTCATCGTCGACGGCCCGGAGTACCTGACGGTGTTCGACGGCGCCACGGGACGCGAGCTGCAGACCGTCCGCTACGAACCCGGCCGCACCGACGACGGGCTGATGTGGGGCGACTACGCGATGCCCCGCATCGAACCGGGCAACCGCGTCGACCGGTTCCTGTCGGGAGTCGCCTACCTCGACGGCAAGCGTCCGTCCGCGATCTTCGCGCGCGGCTACTACACCCGCTCCACCGTGGCGACCTACGACTGGGACGGCAGGCGGCTCAGGAAGCGCTGGCTCGTCGACAGCGGCTGGGTACCGATGACGAACCCGTTCCGCGACACCCCGCACGGACGTGACGGCGCAAACCCGAGTCACGCCAAGCTCACGACGCAGGGCTCGCACTCGCTGAGCGTCGCCGACGTGGACGGCGACGGCAGGCAGGAGATCATCTACGGTGGCGCGACGCTCGACGACGACGGCTCGTTGACCTACAGCTCGGTCGGTGTGCTGCCACCGGGCAGCGCGGAACCGGGAGCCGAGGTCCGGGTCGGGCACGGTGACGCCCTGCACGTCACCGACATCGATCCGAACCGTCCCGGTCTCGAGATCTACATGGTCCACGAGGGCGCGCGCTCCGCCCCGTACGGCTACGCGCTGCGCGACGCCCGCACCGGCGCGACGATCTACGGCGCCTACTCCGGAATGGACACCGGCCGAGGCATGATCGGCGATGTCCGCCCGGACGTGCCCGGCCTCGAGACGTGGGCGTCCATGCCGAACGGCTCGGACTCCGCGGGCATCTGGAGCGCGGACGGCCGCAGGCTCGAGAACCGTTCTCCCGGAACGAACATGAGCATCCGCTGGGCCGGTGACCTGACCACCCAGATCGTGACCGGCGCCCAGGACGTGACGCCGGCCGTCGAGGACTGGCGGCGAGGCACGCTGCTCACCGCCACCGGAACGCGCGCCAACAACGGCACCAAGGGAAACCCGTCGCTCGTGGCCGACGTCTTCGGCGACTGGCGCGAGGAACTGGTCGTGCGCACGCAGGACAGCTCGGCCCTGCGCTTCTACCTCAGCACCGAACCGACGCACCACAAGATGTACACGCTCATGCACGACCGCCAGTACCGCGTCGAGGTCGCCCGCCAGCAGACCACCTACAACCAGCCCTCGTACCCGAGCTTCTACCTCGCCTCGGACGTCGACTGGTCACGCGTTCCCCTGCCCTCGCACCGATTGGCCGGATCATGATCACACGACTTCTCGTCACGGCGGTGGTGCTCGTGAGCACCTCCGTCGTGGCCCCGGCGGCGTCCGCCGCCACCACGAGCCCGCCCACCGACCCGAACGTCAGGTACTTCGGCCGCTGGAACACGAGCGCGTCGAGCGCCCACGTCTCCGAGTGGGCGGGCGCCTACCTCGTCGTCGGCTTCACCGGCCGGACGGTGAAGCTCAGGCAGCGCCGCGCGATCGACTTCTTCGTGAGCATCGACGGCGGGCCTGACGTGTCCTACGTGAACCGGACCGGCACCGTGGACCTCACCCCGGCGCCACTGGCCGCGGGCAACCACACCCTGCGCGTCTCCTACCGCCCGATCGCGGGCTCCTACAAGGGCGACGCGGTGTACCAGGGCATCGAGATCGACACCGGCGCCCGCACGTTCGCGCCCGCCGTGCCGTCGAAGATCATCGAGTTCGTCGGCGACTCGATCACCGTCGGCCAGTTGTCGTCGAAGCAGGCGCTCACCGCGTACGGCTGGCTGACCGGCGAGAAGCTGAAGGCCGGCCACACGCAGATCGCGGTGGGCGGCGCGTGCCTGCACCCGGCGGCGGACGGCTGCCTGAGCATGCGCGAGGGCTTCCTGCGCACCGGCCTGGCGCTGAACGCGCCCGCGTGGAACTTCGGTCGCTACAAGGCGAACGCCGTCGTGATCAACCTCGGCACGAACGACGTCGGCCACAGCGTCACCAAGGACGAGTTCCGCTCCTCCTACGTCACGCTGCTGCGGCGTGCGCGGGAGAAGTACCCGACGGCGGCGATCTTCGCGCTCGGGACGTTCCGCAAGCGGTACCTCCCGGAGACCCAGGCTGCGGTGCGGACGCTCACCGATGGCGGTGACGGCAACGTGCACTTCGTCGACACCATGGGCTGGATCGACGAGGCCACCGACACGTCGGACAACGTGCATCCCAACGACCAGGGCCATCGCAAGATCGCCGACCGGCTGGCACCGATCATCGCGGCCAGGATCTAGACCGCGCAAAGGAACCGAATCCGCGAACGGCGACCCGTTCGCGGATTCGGCGACGCACATCAGGGCGAGGCGAAACTCGGGTGCGGCGGCTGGTTGTAGGCGGTGTTCTGCCACGCCACCGCCTCCCGGTACTGCCGGTCCTCCATCAGCGAGGCCCGCCGGATCGTCGTCGGCTCGGTCGTCGAGTAGATCCGCAACGCGCTGCTGTCCGAAGTCCGCCAGATGACCTCCTCGCGCCAGTCGCCGAGGATGTCCGCCTGCAACGCCGGCGTGGACTTGGTGCCGTTGTTGGAGGCCACGCCCGAACCGGTGAGCAGCCGCGTGTCGCCGTTGGTGCCGTACTTGTCGATCGTGGTGCCGTTGAGCAACTCGCGCTGCGCGTCACCGTCCCACCAGATCACGAAGTTGATCGAACCCGGCTTCCGCGCGGCGACCTGGGCTCCTGTGGTGGCACTGCGCAGACCTCCCACGGATGCCGACCACGCCTCCGCGCCGGGGTTGCCGGCCCAGATGTCCGCGGCGACCCCGCGGCCGTTGTCGCAGCCGCACGACGGCGCGCTCCAGATGATCTGACCCGTGCGCGCGTCGCCCATCCAGTGCGAGACCTCGGTCGTCCACTCCGACGGCTTGAAGACCTCCAGCCCCGGCCTGGACGGGATGAAGTCGCCGACGTGCAGGGCGTCGCCGTGGTGGGTGCTGTTCTGCCACAGGCCGCGGCCGTTGTCGTCGATGGCCATCGAGCCGTAGACGACCTCGTCGCGGCCGTCGGCGTCCACGTCGGCGATGGAGAGGTTGTGGTTTCCCTTGCCCTCCCAGGCCGAACGGTTCGACTGGGACGCCGAGTCGAACGTCCAGCGCTGGGTCAGCTGCCCGCCCCGGAAGTCCCACGCCGAGATCACGCTGCGGGTGTAGTACCCGCGGGCCATCACGATGCTCGGCCGCGAGCCGTCCAGGTACGCGGTGGCGGCCAGGAAGCGGTCGACCCGGTTGCCGTAGCTGTCACCCCACGACGAAACGGTTCCGCGTGGTGGCACGTAGTTCTCGGTGTCGAGCACCGCGCCGTCCGTGCCGCGGAACACCGAGAGGAACTCCGGCCCGGTCAGGACGTAGCCGTCGCTGTTGCGGTGGTCGGCGCTCGCGTTGCCGATCACCTGTCCCGTGCCGGACCGCGTGCCGTCCGCGGTCTTCACGGCGATCTCGGCCCTGCCGTCACCGTCGTAGTCGAAGACCTGGAACTGCGTGTAGTGCGCGCCCGCCCGGATGTTGCGGCCGAGGTCGACGCGCCAGAGCCTGGCTCCGCTGAGCTCGTACGCGTCCAGGTACACGTTGCCCGTGCGGCCCGCCTGCGAGTTGTCCTTGGCGTCAGCGGGATCCCACTTCAGGACGATCTCGTACTCGCCGTCGCCGTCCAGGTCGCCGACCGACGCGTCGTTCGCCACGTAACCGGATCCCGGACTCTGGATCGGGACGTCCCTGCTCGTCGCCAGGGTGCCGACGGACCGCGTGGCCGCCGCCGATTCCACGCCTCCGCTCACCTGACGCACCGAGTAGGACGCGGTCGCGGGCGCACCCGCGTCGAGATAGCTCGTCGCCGTCGTCACCGGTGCGCGGGTGACCTTCACCCCGTCGCGGTAGACGTTGAACGCCACGTCGGTGGCGTCGGAACCGAGCAGCCGCCACGACACGAAGTTGCCGTCACCGCGCACCGACCTGATGCTGACCAGTCCGCGGTCGGCACCCACCGGTTCGGCCGCGAGCGCCGGAACACCGCTCGCGACGAGTATCGCCGCGAGCAGCGCTGACATCGTTGTCCGTCTCATCGTCGATCACCCTCCTGACACCGGAACTCGTTCTCCCAGAAGTGATCCGCAGAATTGAAACGTTTCACCAGGAGGAACGGTAGCGTCGAAAAATCGAATGCGCGGAGGGCGATTTCTTCGACCTGGATTCGACGCCACTCACCAAAACGGGGTCAGGCTCCCAGCCGGAAGTCGGCGACGCGGATCGGCGACGGCGTGGTGCCGCTGGAGGTCTGCTGGTACTGCACCGACAAGATCCCCTGGGAGGCGACACGGGACGAGTCCACGTTCACCTCGCCGAACGCCCGCAGCGACGGGCGGTCGAACAACGTCGTCCAGTCCGTCCAGCCGCTGGCCCTGCTCGCCGCCACGATCTTCCCGCGCGGCAGCACGAGGTACGCGTTGTCGTCCCGGTCGAACACGATCTTCGTGCGCTGGCTGTGGTTCGGCGGGATCGGGACCTCCATCTTGGTCCACCTGCCGTCCGCTCCGCGGAAGACGTGGAAGGTGCGGCCGTACTGCGTGCGCTGCTGCGCGTAGTTCGACACGCACTGGGTGAACCGGCCGGGGACGTAGCTGATCACCACGTGCGGCCGGCCCTGGGAGTCCACGGCCTGACTCTCCTGGTTCATCAGGCCGTGGTTCGGGTCGAGCGGATCGGCCACCAGTCCTGGCGAGTTGACGTTCACCGGCGTGCCACCGGTGGTGCCCACCGCGGTTCCGGCGCCGTTGCGCCACGTCCGGCCGCGGTCGTCGCTGTAGACGTACCCGGTGTCGTGGTTGGTCAGCCCGCCCGCGTCGCACAGCACGCCGGCATTGCCTTCACGCCAGGTGAAAGCGGCGTGCAACCGTCCACTTCGGTCATACGTCAGGCCGTGCAGGTACATGTTGCGGGTGGTGGACACCACGCCGTTCGGGCCGGTGTACGAACCGGTGGCGGACGACCAGCCGCCGAGCTTGCGCCACGTGCCGCCGGAGTACTCGGCGAGCTCGTTGACACCGTTGCCGGAACCACCGGTGCGGTAGCTGAACTGCAGCCTGCCCTCGGGCGTCACCACGAACTGCGGGTAGGTCATGGACCCGAGCTCGACACCGCCGAGCGTGCGCTGCACCGGACCGAACGCGGCGGCGTTCCACTGCTGGGCGCCGGTCGCGAGGCCCGGCTGCGACCGGAAGTAGAACAAGCGCGTGTTGTGGGTGTCCAAAGCGACGTGGATCGCGTTGTCCTGCGGGGAGATTCCCAGCGAGATCACGTTGTGCGAGTCGTCGACGCTGAGCCGGTGCGGCAGGACCACGGTCTCCCACTGCGCACCACCCGCGGTCCGCCGCGCGACCACGGCCTCGCGGCTCGCGGTGTACCAGGTGGCGTACTGACGTCCCTGATAGGTCAGGATCGCGTCCTGCTGGAACGAGTTGTTGTTCACCACTCCGTCGTAGGACACGAAGTACAGCGCGGACGGATCGAGCAGCGTGTCGCTCACGAGGCTGACCGCCGGCGCCGCCATCGCGGTTCCCGGCGACGCCAGCAGCACCGCGGCCACCAGGCTCAGAGCTGTCCTCTTCACGGTTCCCCCGGCTGGTCGCGGTTCGGCTTGTCCCCCGGAGCGTGAAGTCGAACAAAATCGAACGCAAGCGTCGACCTGTTCGATAACAGCGGTGGCATGTGAACGGCACGGACCTCGTGGCCCCTTGTCGCCCTTCCGGCCCAACTGTTCACTTGTGTTCAGTTCTGTCTGAACATGGAGGTTCAGCGTGCGGCGTGCGATTGTTCTTGCCACGGTCCTCCTGGTTGCGGCGGGTTCGATGACACCGATCGCCTCCGCCGCGGACCCACCTCCGGACGTGCACGCCTACCTCGAGGATCCGAGCAGGATCGCCGAGGGACAGGAACCGCACCACGCGTTGCTGCTCCCCCAGGCGGATGTCGGCGCGGCCGCGCGTCGTGACGAGCGCACCCCGTTCACGCGGTCGCTGGACGGCCAGTGGCGGATCTCCATGGCGGACAGGCCCGCCGACGTTCCCGCGCGGTTCTACGCCGACGACTACGACACCTCGGGCTGGCGCGCGGTGACCGTGCCGCACACCTGGCAGACCGACGGCCTGGACCACCCGATCTTCCGCAACATCGCCACCGAGGTGCAGCCGGACGACCCGCCCCGCGTGCCCCGCGACGTGAACCCGACCGGCGCGTACGTCCGTGACTTCGACGTGCCCGCCGACTGGACGAAGCGCGCCACGTTCGTGCGCTTCGAAGGCGTGACGTCCGGCTACTTCGTGTGGGTCAACGGCAAATACATCGGCTACGACCAGGGTGGCTACACCCCGGCCGAATTCGACATCTCCTCCGCGCTGCGACCGGGCCGCAACAAGATCGCCGTCCAGGTGCACCGCTGGAGCGCCGGTTCCTACCTCGAGGACTACGACCAGTGGCGGTACTCCGGCATCTTCCGCTCGGTGTCGCTGTACTCGACGCCCGCCACGTTCATCCAGGACGTCACCCTCAGGACCGACCTCGACGCCACCTACACCGACGCGACCCTCACCGCGGACGTCGAACTCGGCCACAAACCCGGCGGAACGACCGGCACGCACCGCGTCACCGCCAGCCTGCGTGACTCTCGCGGAGCCGAAGTCGGTTCGGTGAGCCAGGAGACGGACAGCAGCACCGCACGCCTCACGTTGCCCGTCCGCGACCCGGCGAAGTGGACCGACGAGACGCCGAACCTCTACACCGTCGTGCTGACGCTGACCGCACCCGACGGCAAGGTCACGCACATCACCAGCGACACCACCGGTTTCCGCGAGATCGAGATCCGGGACCGGACCTTGCTGGTCAACGGCAAGCGCGTGCTGTTCAAGGGCGTCAACCGCGCGGAGACCGACCCGGACCACGGCCGGCACGTCCCGCGTGCGGCGCAGGAACGCGACGTGGCGCTGATGGAGCAGCTCAACGTCAACGCCGTGCGCACCTCGCACTACCCGAGCGACCCGTACTTCTACGACCTCGCCGACCGGCACGGCATCTGGATCGACGACGAGGTCGACATCGAGACCCACAACCACGAGAACTGCGCCCGGTGGTGCCAGGCGAACCAGCCGGAGTGGCGCGACACCTTCCTGGACCGGCTGATCGCCATGGTCGAACGCGACAAGAACCACCCGAGCGTCTTCCTCTGGGACACCGGCAACGAGGCCGGGCTCGGCGCGCACCACTACGAGATGGCGAAGTGGCTCAAGGCCAACGCCCCGTCGAGGCCGATCTACCACCAGTCCAACAACCCCGACGGCGACGCGCCGTTCGCCGACGTGTGGGGACCGCGCTACCCGTCGCCGGAGAGGTTCGCCGAGCAGGCGAAGAGCACGACCAAACCGCTGATCTTCGGCGAGTACGCCCACGCGATGGGCAACAGCCTGGGCAACTTCCGGGAGTTCTGGGACATCATCCGGGCCAACCCGCAGACCCAGGGCGGCTTCATCTGGGACTGGGCCGAGCAGAACATCAGGCAGAAGACCCGAATCGCGCCGGACAGCTCGGGCAACGACATCACCGCACTGTTGTCGGGCGCACCGAAGCTCGTCGACGGCCACCGCGGCAAAGCGCTGTCGCTGTCCGGGCTCGACGACTTCGTCGAGGTCTACCGCGACCGCAGGCTCGACATCACCGGCACCGCGCTCACACTGGACGCGTGGGTCAAGCCCGGCAAGTGGACCGGCCAGTTCCCCATCATCGCCAAGGGCGACCACCAGTGGACGCTCAAGATGAAGAACGAGACCACGCTCGAGTTCTTCGTCCACAGCGGCACGTGGCGTGCCGTGCAGGCGAAGGTGCCCGCCGACTTCTACGGCAAGTGGCACCGGGTCAGCGGCACGTACGACGGCACCGCGCTGCGGTTGTACATCGACGGCGCCGAGGTGGGCACCCTGCCGTTCACCGGCGCGATCGACCACTCGGCGGCGGACGTGAACATCGGCCGCGACTTCGAGATGTCGTGGAACGACCCGTCGACCGTCGGCTGGATGTCCCGTGGCGAGGTCGACGACGTGCGCGTCTACGACCGGGCGTTGCCGGCCACGGAACTCGGTGCCTCCTCCGTCCCGGCCGGTGGCGCCGTGCTGGCGCTCGACTTCGACAGCGTGCGGGAACGCGGCACGCACTTCGCGTACGGGTCGACGTTGTCCGGTGTGGACGGTCTGATCGGCACGGACCGCAAGCCGCAGCCGGAGACCACGCAGATGGCGTGGGCACACCAGCCGATCCGGTTCGGATACTCCGGCGGCGTGCTGTCGGTGACCAACGAGCGGCAGTTCACCGGCACCGACGACCTCACCCTGCGCTGGCGGGTCACCGAAGGCTCACGGGTGGTCAAGAACGGCGAACAGCCGTTGCGCGTCGCCGCAGCCTCGACCGCGGCGATCTCGCTGCCGGTCCCGGTCAACGACGCGGATCGGGAACGGTTCCTGACCGTCGAGACCGTCGCGTCGGCCGCGGCGCCGCTGCTGCCGGCCGGGCACGTGCTCGCGCACGACCAGTTCCCGCTGGGCGGCAGCCGCGTTCCCGGTCTGGACAAGGCGTCGCTCGACTGGGCCGTCGTGTTCACCCAGGAGGATGCCCAGAAGGTCACCGCCACGGCGGCGGGTGCCACCTACACGGTCGACAAGAAGTCCGGCGCGCTGACGTCCATGAAGTCGTGGGGCCGCGAACTGCTCGCCAGTGGCCCGAAGCTCGACGCGTGGCGTGCGCCGATCAGCAACGAAACCTACACGTGGGGCCGCGCCGAGGGTGAGGACTGGCGCAAGGCAGGCCTGGACCGCCTGGAGACCACCGTGTCCGGTGTGCGCGTGGAGAAGGACGGCCACAGGACCACCCGGATCATCGTGGACAGCAAGGTGGCCGCGCCCGGTGTCAGCGGGGCGTGGTTCGACCAGACGATGGTCTACGCGGTGGACTCGGCCGGTGTGCTGCGACTCGGGCACCGGGTGACGCCGCAGGGCTCCATGCGGACCCTGCCGTACCTGCCGCGCATCGGTGTCCAGCTGTCCGTGCCCGACCGCTACTCCGAGTTCTCCTGGTACGGCAGGAAGGCGGAGAGCTACGTCGACCGCAAGGACGGCACGCCGATCGGGGTGCACTCCAGTTCGGTGGCCGACCAGTACGTCGAGTACCACCGTCCGCAGGACCACGGCAACCACACCGACACCCGGTGGGCGTTGCTCACCGACGGCCGCACGTCCGGTCTGCTGGTGTCGGGCGCTTCCGAGGTCAGCGTGACGCAGTACGACGACATCGAGCGCGCCGCTTACCCATTCATGTTGCAGCGCAACAAGGGGTACTTCACGCTGCACGCCGACCACGCCGTGACCGGTGTCGGTGACACGCCGAACCCGGTGCGGCCGCGCAACCAGGTCCGTCCTGACAGCACCTACGAGTACACGATCACGATGCGACCGCTGACGTCGCAAGAGGCCTGGTCGGGCCTTCCGGCGGGGGCCTGACCGGTGGAGGTGGCCCCGGCGCTCTCCGGGGCCACCTCGCTTTTCACGCCCGCGTGCGTCCGATGTAGACGTTGCGGGCCCGGTAGACGGTCTCCGCGGTCGGGCCGGGGCTGCCGGACGAGCCCTCCATCTGCAGGTTGATGATCACCCAGAGCGGCTTGCCGACGAAGTTCCTCGCGGTGTGCTGGGCGATCCACTTTCCGTCGAGGTAGTAGTGGATGTCGACGTCGGTGCTGTTCACCTTGGTCATCCAGGCCCGGTAGGTGTGCCACGAGCCCGGCGAGGACACCCCGACGATCGAGCTCGACACGTCACTGGACGTCCGGAAGGTGTTGAACCAGTTCCGGTTGTCGCCCTTGAACTCCAGGATGTCGCTCTCGGGCGGCCAGCTGTTGACCCCGGTCAGCCAGAACGCGGGCCAGGTGCCACGGGTCGACGGCGCCTGGAAGTCGCCCTTCACCTCCCAGTTCGGGAACTGGTCGTTCACCACCACGTGCTCCTTCGCGTGGATCGCGCCGGAGTGGTAGCGGATGGGCAGATGTGGATCGGCCCCGCTGTTGCCCTCGTCCCACGAGATGCGCGTCGCCTTGACGGTCAGCACGCCGCCGGACAGCGACACGTGGTTGTGGTCGCTGGAACTCGCGTACATCCTGGCCGAGCCGTTGTGGTCGGAGCCCCACGGGTAGCGGTAGTTCCATTCCGACTCCAGCGCGCCGTAGCCGCCGAAGGAGCCCGTCCCGATCACCTCTTCCCACGCCGCCGCGTTCGCGGGAGTCGGGGAAGCCGCTGTGAGGACGGCGACGAGTGCGCCTGCTGCGATTCTCATCGCCTCACTGTCCAGCACAGACTTGTTGCCGCACAACAGTTTCGTCGATTCGACGGACCGTTCGACTCGACGAGGTCAGTCGTGCGGCGAGCTGCCCTCCGCCGGGTCGTGGACGTCGAGCCGGCCGCACATGCCGAACCGCTGCGGCCCTTCCGCGCGCATCACGTGGACGTCCGCCTCGGCGAGGTGGCCGATGTCGCCGTCCCGCAACCGGTTCAGCTGCTCACCGGTGCGTTCGGCCGATGCCAGTGCCCCGGCCCGCCACCGCTTCTCCCAGGCGTCCAGAACGTCCTGCTTCAGCCGCACCGCGGAGCGGTAGAAGTCGTCGAGCGCGGAGTCCTCACCCGCCTCGACGCGTCGCCGCAACTCCTGGAATCCCTCGACGGCAAGGTCCTTGCGCCGCCTGGCCGACTCCTCGTCACCGGCCTGAGCGCGCGCGGGGTAGTTCTCCGCGTCGGCCAGCACCCCGGCGGGGAACGTGAACACCGCGTCCCCCGCCTCCGGCAGGCCGCTGTTCTGCATCACGACCAGGATCCGCAGGTCGCCGTCGTTGACCAGGCGGTGGATCGTGCCGGGGGTGAACCAGGCGACGGTACCCTCGCGCAACGGCGTCTCGGCGAACCCGCGCCGGGTCAGGGTCTGGACGCTGCCCTGCCCGCCGATCACGTAGTAGCACTCCGAACAGGCGAGGTGGACGTGCGGCGAGCCGCCGCAGACCCCGTCCACCGCCGGCCAGTCGTACACCCTCAGCCCGGAGATCCCCACCCCACCGGGAAACGGCGTCACCACGGATGTTCCTCCACATGGGATTCCAGTCGTGCCCGGTCCCACTCGCCGTTGGCCACGACGAGCCGGTAGCGCAGGTTCAGCGCGTCGCCCGCGGCCAGCTCGACCGTGTCGTGGAAGGCGAACGACGGGTTGACCGCGGCGAACGGTGTGCTCCGCACGAACCAGTGTGTGCCCTTGTTGTCCGGGTGGTCCAGGAACAGCAGCGTCGACGAGCGATCCACCTCGTCGTGGCGGCCGACGAACGCGAGCCACCGCGCGGCCTTGCCCATCATCTCCTGCCCCGCTCCCCCGTCGGCCGCGATGACCGTGCCGTCGGTGAACGACCGCGGGCCGCGCCAGAAGAAACCGGTGTAGCCGGCGAGTTCCCGGCCGTTCGTCGTCGGGCTGCCGAAGACCAACGGCTCCAATCGGAGGTTGGTCAACGTCGTGGCGAACTCCAGCGTCCACGAGTCGTCCTCGACGTCCCGCACCGAGAACGAGCGCGTCTCCCCGACCCAGCGCTCTCCCGCCTCGGTGAACCAGGACAGCCGCTCGTTGATCCGGACCCCGTCGACCTCGAACTTCTCGTGCCGCATGGTTCCCACGTTCGGCAGCACCACGTACCCCTGGTCGCGCACGTACGTCACGCCACCCCAGAAGTTCTCCCCCGACACGTCGGTCGCGGTCATCTGCACGCCCTTGTGCCAGCGGTGGTCGTGCGGACGGAACGCCGTCACCACGTCACCGGCCAGCGTGCGCACGGGATGCAGGTACGGCTTCGGGCCCTCGAACGCCGGCGTCGACGGCCGGTGCACGTAGGAGAAGAGCTCGACGTCGCCCACCGACACGGCGAGCACCTCGTCGTCCTGCCGGGTGATCACCGGGGATCCGCCCACGGGGCACCGACTCCTTCCATCGTCGCGTAGAACGGGCTGTCCGGGCCGATCTCGCCGGCCTTCACGACGGCACCGGTGAACGCGGAGGCGTAGAGCGCCGCGACGAACTCCATCGTGTTCCTGGCGTCCGCGAGGGTCACCGGAGGCGTCTCGCCGCTGTCCAGCGCGTCCAGCAACGCCGCCAGCTGACATCGGTGGCCACTCACGACCAGCGGCTGCTCGCCGCGCCAGACACCGACGACCTCGTCGTGGCCTGGCGCGGGGGTGATGGTCCAATGCGCGTCGGTGTAGCCGTAGAGGTGCTCGACCTCGATCGTGGCGCGCTCGAAGTCGAATCTCAGCTGCGAGGTCTCCCGGGGCGACAGCAGGGAGTTGATCACCGAGGCGACCGTGCCGTCGGCGAAGGTCACCAGCGCGAGCGAGACGTCCTCGGTCTGCACGTTCCGCGCCTGTCGGACCGCCACCGCCCGGATCTCCTGCCACGGCCCGAGCACCGACAGCAACAGGTCGAACTGGTGGATGCCGTGACCCATCGTCGGCCCGCCGCCCTCGCTCTCCCACGTCCCGCGCCACTGCACGTCGAAGTAGGCGTCGCCGCGATACCAGAGCGTGTCGCACTTGGCGACGAACGACCGGCCGAGCACCCCCTCGGAGACCAGCCGCCGCAACCGGATCGCGGCAGGCCCGAAGCGGTGCTGGAACACCGTCGCGACCCGGCCGGTCGAGCCGCGCTCCGCCGCGATCAGCATGTCGATCTCGCTGAGCGACAACGCCGGCGGCTTCTCCAGCAGCACGTTCACGTTCGCGGCGAGGCATTCCAGCGCGAGCGGCACGTGGGAGCGCGGCGGTGTGCAGATGTGCACCAGGTCCAGGTCCTCCGCGTCGAGCAGCGCGGCCGGAGTGAGGTGTGTGCGCGGCACACCCCACTCCTCGGCGAACGCCGTCGCACGACCGGCGTCCACGTCCACCACCGCGACCAGCTCGATCCGTCCTCCCGCCGCCCGCACCGCTTCGGCGTGGGCGGCCGCGATCGCACCCGTGCCGATGACGGCGGCGCGCCTCACTTCGCCGCGTCCACTTCGGACTGGACTTCCTTGATGAACGACGCCGCGGCCGCGTCAGGCGTGGTCCGGCCGAACAGCACGTCCTCGGTGTGCCGCTTGAGGATGGTGTCGAGGGTGCTGGCACCGTTCGGCGTGATCCTGGGCGGGTCGCTGACCGGGACTGTGTCGAGGTACTCCTTGGCGGCCTTGTCGGTCTCCTTGAGCTGCCCCGCGATCGCCTCGCGGATCTTCTGGTTGGCGGGCACGCCGCGTTCGGTCAGCAGGATCTTCGCGGCCTCCTCGTCGTTGGCGAGGAAGCTCACGAACGCGGCGGCCTCGGCCGGGTACTTCGACCGCGAGGACACCGACCAGAACATCGACGGCTTGTAGTAGGCGCCGGGTGCGGCGCCCTGGGTCTCGCCGGGCAGCCGCAGCAGCTTCAGCTTGGCGCCGCTGGCGGCGGTCAGCGCGGTGAGCTGGGTGTTCCACCACAGGCCGAACGCCGCGGTGCCGGTCGCGGTGGCGGACTGGTTCAGCCCGGCGGAGGCCTTCTCGACGGTCACCGAGGGCGGCGCCGCGATCCCGGACTTGGCCAGGTCGAGGATGTACTGCCAGTAGTCGCGCGCGATCTCCTGCGGCAGCACGACCTTGGCGTCCGCGTCGAACATCGCCTTGCCCTGCTGCCGGGCCCGGATGCTCAGGCCGGCCGCGTCGTTGATGCCGGGCGACTGGACGCCGAACACCGCGCCGCCACCGGCTTTCGACACCTGCTCGCCGATCTTCTTGAGGTCGTCCCACGACCACTTGGTGTCGTCGGGCACCGGGATGTTGTACTTCGCCAGCAGGTCGAGGTTGACCATGATCGAGTACATGCCCAGGCCGACCGGCAACCCGTACTGCTTGCCCGCGATCGCACCGGTCGCGAGCGCCTTCTGGTCGAAGTTGGCGGTGTCGAGGTGTTTCTTGGCCTCGTTCAGGTCGAACAACGCGCCGCGCTCGGCGTAGGAGGCGATGTAGAGCTCGTCCATCTGCATGATGTCGGGCGCGTCGTTGGCCGCCATGGTGGTGGCGAGGCTGTCCCAGTAGCCGTTCCACTCCTTGAACTCGCCTTTGACGGTGATGTTCGGGTGCTTCTTCTGGAACATCTCGATGACCTGCTGGGTCCGCTTGTGCCGGTCGTCGGCACCCCACCAGGTGAAGCGCAGCGTGACCTTCTCCGTCGTCAGGTCGCCACCCGCGTCGGACCCGGACCCGCACGCCGCCAGGGACGCGGTCAGCGACAGCAGCACCACCCACGCGGCACCGCGGCGAACACCTCTGAACATGAGCTGTCCTTTCGGCTACTTGCCCCCGGTCGTGGCGATCCCCTGGACGAGGTACCGCTGGCCGATCAGGAACGCGAGGAAGATCGGGAGGAGCGACACGACGCTCATCGCGAACTGCGAGCCCCACGACGTGGCGACCGTCGAGTCGACGAACGAGCGCAGGGCGACGGGAACCGTGTACATGTCCGGGTCCGTCAGGTAGATCAACTGGCTGAAGAAGTCGTTCCACGTCCAGATGAACGTGAAGATCGTCGTGGTCGCGAGCGCCGGTTTCATCAGCGGCAGCACGATCCGCAGGAAGATCCGCGGATGCCCGCACCCGTCGATGCGCGCCGCCTCGTCGAGTTCGCGTGGCAGACCGCGGATGAACTGCACCATCAGGAAGACGAAGAACGCGTCGGTGGCGAGGATCTTCGGCACGATCAGCGGCAGGAACGTGTTGACCCAGCCGATGTTCGAGAACAGCACGTACTGCGGCACGATGATCACGTGGATCGGCAGCATGATCGTGCCGAGCATGATCCCGAACCACCAGCGCTTGCCGGTGAACTGCAGCCGGGCGAACGCGTAGGCCGCCATCGAGCACGACACCAGGTTGCCGACGATGCAGCCCAGCACCAGGATCGCCGAGTTCAGCAGGTAGGTCCCGAACGACGGCGTGAGCGCGTTCCAGCCCTCGGTGTAGTTCTCGGTCTGGAGACTGTCGAGGATCAGCCCGGGGCTGCGGAAGATCTCGTCGCCCGGCCGCAACGAGCTGACGACCATCCACAGCACCGGGTACAGCATCACGAACCCGATCAGGACCAGGCCGGCGTGCTTGGCGAACTTGGCGAGCCGCTCAGTCGTCATAGAACACCCAGTACCTGGCCGCCCAGAAGTTGATCGCCGTGAAGGCCGCGATGATCAGCAGCAGGAACCAGGCCAGCGCCGACGCGTAACCCATGTCGAACCGGCTGAAACCCTGCTGGTACAGGTAGAGCGTGTAGAACATGGTCGAGTCGGACGGCCCGCCGGTGCCGCCGGAGACGACGAACGCCTGTGTGAACGACTGGAACGCGTGGATGATCTGCAGCACCAGGTTGAAGAAGAGGATCGGCGACAGCAGCGGCAGCGTGATCCGCCAGAACCGCGACCACCTGCCCGCGCCGTCGATCGCGGCGGCCTCGTAGTAGACCTCGGGGATCTGCCGCAGCCCGGCCAGGAAGATGATCATCGGCGAGCCGAACGTCCACACGTTCAGCACGATCAGCGTCGACAGCGCGGTGTCCGGGTCGGAGATCCACCCCTTGCCCTCGACCCCGAAGAAGCCCAGCACGCGGTTCACCAGGCCCTCGGTGCCGAAGACCTGCGTCCACAGCACCGCGATCGCCACGCTCGACCCGAGCAGCGACGGCAGGTAGAACGCCGAGCGGTAGAACGCGAGCCCGCGCAGCCCGCGGTTGAGCAGCAACGCGACACCCAGCGCGCACGCCAGTTGCAGAGGCACCGACACGAGCACGTAGGTGAACGTCACCCGCAACGCGTTGTGCAGGCGCGCGTCGCTGAGGATGCGGGCGAAGTTGTCGAATCCGATGAGCTTCGGCGGCTGGATCAGGTTGTACCTGGTGAAGCCCAGTCCGAAGGAAGCGAGCACCGGTCCGACCGTGACGAGGAGCAGTCCGGCGAACCAGGGCACCAGGAACCAGAACGCGGCCCTGTTGTCCCGTTTGCGCACCTGCGTGCCGCTGCGACGCAGCCCCCGCAGTTCGTCGAGTGCGCTCATGAACTCCCGACCCCGTCGTCTGGAAAACGCTTTCCGGAGTCTGCATCGGTGCACCACGAGCGTCAAGCAGGGCTGTCGAATGCAGTCGAACGGGTCGTCGAACAGCCGCGTCTCTGTTCGACGACCCGTTCGACGCGGGTCCTTTGTGGACCTGGTCCCTACGCGTAGGGGTTGCGCCCGGAGAGCCCACCCACCTTGCACGGGCCGTTCGACGCGTCACGGCAGACGACGACGCCCATGTAGGTGATCGAGTCGCCGCTGATCGACCACGTCAGGTTGTTGTAGGAGGAGTAGTCCTCCTTGTCACAGCCGGAGTAGTCGTACCGGCGCGTCGGCGTCGTGTCGGGGTGCAGCGACCCGTTGTAGAACAGGAAGTAGGCGTAGACCGGCTTGGCGTCACAGCCCCAGTCCGACACGAGCAGGTCGATGTTGCCCACCGAACTCCGCCCGGTCCAGTCGAACGTCGCCCCGGCGTACCCGTAGTCCTGCCCCGAGTAGATGAACTCCTGATCGGCGGCACCGGCGGAGGGAGCGGCGACGGCGACAGCCGAGAGCGCGACCACGGCGGCGGCCGCGATCCGGCCGGCGATCTTGCTGAAGGTTCTCGAAACCATGGCGGCAGTTAACAGCGCTCACCCACGCGTGCTGAAGCTATTGCACCACAACGCAAAGCCTCGCCAGCGCCGGACGAGCCGGTCAGACGGCCTTGCCGGGCGGCGCGGAGCAGAACACCCGCGGGGTCCCCCAGGCGTTGGCGGCGTCGCGACCGGCGCGCACGTCCAGCAACGTCAGCCGGTCGACGTCCGAGATGTCGACCTCGACGTGCTGGGGAGCGTCGTCGATGCTCGCCTGCCGGGTGACGGCCTCCGCCTCGTCGGCCCTGATCACGAACTGGCCGACCCCCTCGGTCTGGAGCGACGCCGCGTCCTTGCCGATCCACACCGACAGCCGGGTGCACCTGCCCGCGGTGGACCAGGTGCGGAAGTTGGCCGGCTGAGTCGCCGACGAGCCGGCCGAACCCCGGATGGCCCGGGCGAACGGCTCCTTGCCCACCCCGATGCTGATCGACGCCAGGGTCTCGTGCCCGGCGCCGGACTCGACCGTCTGGTAGGTGGTGAGGTCGTACCAGTCCTCGACGGGCGGCGGAGGCGCGGCCGGCGCCGTGGTGAGGACGGTGGCCGCCGGCTCTTCGCCGCTCAACACTCCGCTGACGAGCACGGATGTCCCGACCACCAGCACGATGATCACGGCGGCCGCGACCGCGATCCATCGCCTGGCTATGTGACTTGCGCCACTGTCTTGCCTAGTCATGCCCGGCATTGTCTGGGATGGACACCTCTTTGTTACAGAGCCAGCTCCTTTTGAGACAAAAAGAAACTCCATTCAGCGCAATGCCTGGAACACCGGCGGCTCCTCCGCCGCCAGGTCGTCCGGCAGCCGCAGCCCCTGCCGCCGCGGCACCAACTCCGACTGCAGCACGATCGCCGCCGCGCCGATCGCCGGTGCCGACGCGGCCGACGGCGACAGCCGCACGGAGATCGGGTGGACGTCGCGCGCGATGAACGCGCTGTCCAGCTCGGCGCGCAGCACGGGCAGGTAGACCGAGCCCGCGATGGCGAAACTCGGGCCGGTGAGCACCAGCACCTCCAGGTCCAGCACGTTCGCGAGCGTGCGGGCCGCCGCCGCGACGTAGCGGGCGGATCGCTCCAGCAACGCCACCGCGCGGGTGTTGCCCTGCCGGGCCGCCCTGCTGATCGCCGCGAAGTCCGCCGCGACCGGGGTGGCGGCGCGGGTCCGGCCGCCGACCAGACCCGCCGCACGGGTGAGCGCCCGATCGGCCCGTGCCTGCTCGACGACGGCGGCGGGTCCGGCCAGCACCTCCAGACATCCCTTCGCACCGCACCAGCACCGCGGGCCGTCGATGTCGAGGCAGGCGTGGCCGATCTCGCCGGTGTGCCCACTCGGCCCGCGATACGTCGTACCGCCGAGTACAACACCCGCGCCGATGCCGGTCCCCATGAACAGCGCGGCGAACGTCGAGGTCGCGCCGACACCGCCGGACCAGTGCTCGCCGATCGCCGCCGCGGTCGCGTCGTGGTCGAGCACGACGGGCAGTCCCGTCGCACGCTCCAGCGCCCGGCCGAACTCGTGGTGCTCCGACGGACGAGCCGCGACGAGTCCCAGCCCCAGGATTCGATCGCGTTCGACGCCCACGCTGTCGATCAGTGCGTCGACCTCGCGGGCCACCCTGGCGACCACGGCCGCCGGCTCGTCGACACCGGCACCGGCGCGCGAGATCCTCGCGACGACCGCCCCGCCGAGGTTGGTCAGCACGTAGGTAATCCGCGCGTCGTCGAGGTGCACGCCGACGGCGTAGCGCGCGAAGTGGTTGAGCTGCAACATGACCCGGCGCTTGCCGCCGGTCGACTCGGCGTGCCCGGTCTCGGCGACCAGGCCCTCGTCGATCAGGCCGCGCACCACCGTGGAGATCGTGCCGCCGGTCAGGCCGGTGGCGTTGACCAGGCCGACCCGGCTGATCATGCCCGCCGCCCTGACCAGGTCCAGCACCGCCGCCCTGGTGCTCGCGTGGGTCACCCGCGCCGGTCCGCTCACCGCACTCCTCCGTCGAACGACGAACTTGGCACATCGACAAGTTCGGGATCAGTAAAGCATCCCGAGTCGTTGACTTTCTTTGTTTAGTAACTGAAGAATCCTCGCCGCGAACCACCCAGCCCACGGGAGGATCAACGATGTTCCTGCACAAGCGGCTCGTCTCACTCGGTCTCGCGGTGGTCGTCGCGGCCACCGCCGCCTGCTCCGGATCCGGCGGAACGAGCCGGTCCCGGGACACGCTCGTCGTCTACACCGGGCAGGCCGGCGACTACCAGCTGAACTTCAACCCCTACGCCCCCACCCAGATCGAGGGGCCCGGCACGATCTACGAGCCGCTGTTCTTCTACAACATCGCGAAGGACCAGCCGCCGAAACCCATGCTCGGCACCGAGTTCAAGTGGAACCCGGAGGGCACCGAGCTCTCGGTCACGCTCAGAAGCGACGTGTCCTGGTCCGACGGCGAGAAGTTCACCGCCGAGGACGTGAAGTTCACGCTCGACATGGTCGCGAAGACCCCGGCCGTCAACAAGACGGGCTTCAAGGGCACGACGACGGCGGTCGACGACACGCACGTGGTCGTCAAGTTCCCCGAACCGTCCTACATGGACGGACCGCAGGTGCTCGGCCAGCTGTGGATCATGCCGGAGCACATCTGGAAGAACTACGCCACGCCCGCCACCGAGGTGAACCCGAACCCCGTCGGCACCGGCCCGTTCCAGCTCGGCGAGTTCAAGGCGCAGTCGTTCACCCTCAAGGCGAACCCGAAGTACTGGGGCGGAGAGCCCGCGCTCAAGCAGGTGCGCTACCTGTCGCTGTCGGGCAACCAGGCCGGCGTGGACGCGCTCAAGGCCGGGTCCATCGACTGGCAGACCGGCCCGATCCCCGACATCAAGGACGTCGAGAAGAACTACCCCGGCTACAAGGTCGTCACGCTGCCGCTCAACCAGGTCTCTCTGTTCACCTGCTCCAACGCGCAGCTCGGCTGTCAGGGCGCGCAGACCGATCCGGCCGTGCGCCAGGCGATCTACCACGGGATGAACCGCACGCAGATCAACTCGCTGGCGTTCCAGAACACCGGCAGCGAGATGTCCCCCGGCTTCACGCTGCAACCGCGCGACACCTCGTTGCTGTCGAGCAAGCTCACCGACCGCATGGCGCCGATGAACGCCGACGTCGCCAAGGCCGCGGAGCTGCTCACGTCCGCCGGCTACGCCAAGGGCCCGGACGGCATCTACGCCAAGGACGGCAAGCCGCTGGCGCTGACCGTGAAGGTGGTCGCCGGCTGGACCGACTACATCACCGCGCTCGAGACCCTGAGCCAGCAGCTGCTCCAGATCGGCATCAAGATCACGCCGCAGCAGCTGTCGTGGAACGAGTGGGCGGACGCGCGCGGCCGCGGCCAGTTCGAGCTGCTGATCGACTCGGTGGAGCAGGGCCCGGCGCCGGATCCGTACTACACCTACAGCTACTTCTTCTCGACCGCGACGACGGCGCCGGTCGGTGAGGCGGCCAACCCGAACTTCGCCCGGTTCAGCAGCCCGGTCGTGGACGCCGCGCTGGCCGAGCTCAAGAAGACCGACCGGGGCAACCCCGCGCGGCAGCAGTACTACGACACCATCCAGGTCGAACTCGAGAAGTCCATGCCGTACATCCCGGTGCTGACCGGCGGCATCCCGAACGAGTACAACGACAAGGCCTTCACCGGCTGGCCCACCAAGGACGACCTGTACGCGTTCCCCGCCGTGTGGAAGCGGCCGGACGCCTCGCAGGTGTACGCGAAGCTCAAGCCCGCCGGGTCCTGACGATGGGCTACCACCTGCGCAAGGTCGCCTTCTACCTGGCGGCGCTGTGGGCGGCGGTGACGCTGAACTTCGTCATCCCGCGGCTGTTGCCGGGCAACCCGGTGGACATCCTGATGGCCAAGCTCCAGCAGCGCGGCGGGTCCGTCGACCCCGCCGCGCGGCAGGCCTACGAGACGTTGCTCGGCACCGGCGGGCGCGAGTCGTTCGTTCAGGAGTACGTGGCGTACCTGGGCAGTCTGCTGCGCGGTGATCTCGGGGTGTCGGTCAGCGCGTTCCCGGCGAAGGTCTCCGACGTGATCGGCGCCTCGCTGCCGTGGACCGTCGTGCTGGTCGGGCTCGCGACGCTGATCTCGTTCGCGCTGGGCATCGGGCTCGGCGCGCTCGTCGGCTGGAAGCGCGGCACCTGGCTCGACTCGCTGGTGCCCGCGACCACGATGCTGGCCGCGGTGCCGTACTTCTGGCTGGCGCTGATCCTGGTCGCGCTGCTCTCGTCAGGGCTCGGCTGGTTTCCGCTCAACGGCGGCTACGACGTGGTCCTGAATCCCGGCTGGAGTCCGGAGTTCCTCGGTTCGGCCCTCTACCACGGCATCCTGCCCGCGCTGACGATCGTCGTCTCGTCGGTCGGCGGCTGGCTGCTCGGCATGCGCAACATGATGGTCTCGGCCATGTCGGAGGACTACGTGCTGACCGCGCGGGCCAAGGGCCTGACCGGCAGCCGGGTGATGGTCCGGTACGCGGCCCGCAACGCCGTGCTGCCGTCCGTGGCAGGGTTCGCCATCTCGCTCGGGTTCGTGGTGTCCGGGTCGATCGTCACCGAGCAGGTGTTCTCCTACCCCGGCATCGGCTCGAAGCTGCTGCAGGCCGTGCAGAACAACGACTACGCACTGATGCAGGGGATCTTCCTGGTGATCACGGTCGCGGTGCTCGGCGCGAACCTGGTCGTCGACCTGCTGTACGGGCTGATCGACGCCCGCACGAGGGATCGGAGCACGGTGTCATGACCTGGTCAGGGAAACTCGGCGCCGGGCTCGGCCTGGCCGGCCTGATCGTCCTCTTCGGACTGCTCGGTCCACTGCTCACCGGCGATCCGGCCACCATCAGGGACATCGGTCTCGTCCCGCCTGGCGGCGAGCATCTCCTGGGCACCACCGTCACCGGTCAGGACGTGCTGGCCCAGCTCACCCACGCCACCCGCGGGTCGTTGTGGATCGGCCTGCTCGTCGGAGTCATGGCGACCGTGCTGTCCGGGATCTTCGGCATCGTGGGCGCGTACGCGGGCGGGGCCGTGGACGAGGTGTTCTCGTTGTTCTCCAACGTGATGCTGGTGATCCCCGGCCTGCCGCTGGTCATCGTGGTCGCCGGATTCGTGCCCGCGGACCAGCGCGGCACGTGGACGATCTCGCTGGTGCTCGCGATCACCGGATGGGCGGCGGCGGCCCGCGTGCTGCGCGCGCAAACGTTGTCGTTGCGCAACCGGGACTACGTGGCCGCGGCACGGGTCTCCGGCGAGAAGACCTGGCGGGTGATCTGCGTCGAGATCCTGCCGAACCTGTTGCCGATCCTGGCCTCCCAGTTCGTGTTCGCCGTCGTGCTGGCGATCCTGAGCGAGGCGGGCCTGTCGTTCCTCGGGCTCGGCGCGGCCGACTCGTCGACGCTCGGCACGATGCTCTACTACGCGCAGAACGGGTTCGCGCTGCAACGGGACGCGTGGTGGTGGTTCGTCCCGCCGGGGTTGATCATCGCGTTGTTCGGCGGCGCGCTGTCGCTCATCAACTTCAGCATCGACGAGATCATCAACCCGGCGTTGCGCGAACGGCCGCGCCGCAGGCGGGACGTCGTGGCCACCACACCTGCGGTGGCCGACGAGGACGCCGTCCTGACGGTCACGAACCTCAACGTCGTCTACCAGGGCGCCACACCCGTGCACGCCGTCAAGGACGTGTCGCTGACGTTGCGGCGGGGCGAGATCCTCGGCCTGGCCGGCGAGTCCGGGTGCGGCAAGACCACGCTCGCCTACGCGATCAACCGCCTGCACCGGCCACCGGCGGAGGTCACGTCCGGTTCGGTCGTGTTCGACGGCATCGACGTGCTGGCGCTGGGCCCGGCCGAGCTCCGCGCGTTCCGCTGGGTGAAGCTGTCCATGGTCTTCCAGGGCGCCATGAACTCCCTGAACCCGGTCACCCCGGTCCGCGCGCAGCTGCAGGACGTCCTGCGCACGCACCGCCCGTCGACGTCCACTTCGGACCGTGAAGCCCGGTGCGTTGAGGTGCTCCGGCTCGTCGGGGTCGACCCGGCGAGGCTCGGCTCGTACCCGCACGAGCTGTCCGGCGGCATGCGGCAGCGCGTCATGATCGCCATGGCGCTGCTGCTCGAACCGCAGGTCATGATCATGGACGAACCCACGACCGCGCTCGACGTGCTGGTGCAACGCGAGATCCTGAACGAGATCAAGCGCTTGCGCGACGAGCTGGGCTTCGCGGTCGTGTTCATCACGCACGACCTGCCGTTGCTGCTGGAGCTGAGCGACCGGATCGCGGTGATGCGCGACGGCGAGGTGGTCGAGTACGAGTCCGCCGAGGAGATCTACCTGCGGCCACAGCACCCGTACACCCGGCAGCTGCTGGCGTCGTTCCCGAGCATGACCGGCGAGCGAGGAGCCCTGATCCGATGACCACGCTGGAAGTCCGCGACCTCAGCAAGACGTTCCACCGGCACCGCGCGGTCGACGGTGTCTCGTTCACGCTCACCGCCGGCCGGACCGTCGCGCTCGTCGGCGAGTCCGGGTCGGGGAAGTCGACGATCGCCAGGATGATCGCCCGCCTGGTCCGGCCCACCTCCGGCGAGATCGCGCTGACCGGGCCGGACGGCGAACCGGTGCCGTCGCGCCGGTACCGCGACCACGTGCAGATGATCTTCCAGGACCCGTTCGCGTCGCTCAACCCGTTCCACACCGTCGAACACCACCTCGCCCGGCCGTTGCTGCTGCACGGCCGCACTCGGGCGGAGGTGCCCCACCTGCTGGAGCGGGTGAGCCTCACCCCGGACTTCGCGCGCCGCCGTCCGCACGAACTGTCCGGCGGGCAACGGCAACGCGTCGCCATCGCCCGCGCGCTCGCACCGGGTGCCACGGTGATCGTCGCGGACGAACCGGTGTCCATGCTGGACGTCTCGATCCGGCTCGGCGTGCTCAAGCTGCTCGACCGGCTGCGCCGCGAGGAGGACCTCGCCGTCCTCTACATCACGCACGACCTCGCCACCGCCCGGCACTTCTCCGACGAGGTCCTGGTGATGCACCGGGGCCGCATCGTCGAACGCGGTCCTGGCGACGACGTGCTGCTGCGTCCCCAGGACCCGTACACCCGGCAGCTGGCCGCCGCCGCGCCCGACCCCGAAACCCGCTTCCTCCAGGGAGGTCCGTCTTGATCCGGCAGTACCTGCACGACGGCTGGCAGCTGACCGCGACCACGAACGAGGTGCCGGACAACGTCCGGGGCAGGACGGTGCCCGCGACCGTGCCCGGCAGCACCCACCTCGACCTGCTCGCGTCCGGGCTGATCACCGATCCGTTCCTCGACCGCGCCGAGGAGGAGCTGGCCTGGACGCACCGCGCGGACTGGCGGTACAGCACCAGGTTCCTCGCCGCCGCCGTCCCGTCCGGACAGGCCGAGCTCGTCTTCGACGGCCTGGACACCATCGCCGCCGTCGAGCTCAACGGCCACCTGCTCGGCCACACCGCGAACATGCACCGCGGCCACCGCTTCGACGTCCGGCCGTTCCTCGTGGACGGTGCCAACGACCTCACCGTGTCGTTCTCCTCCGCGCTGACCCACGCCGAGAAGGTCGAGGCCGCGCTGGGCCGGCGCGAGCACGTCAACGCCCACCCGTTCAACATGATCCGCAAGATGGCCTGCAGCTTCGGCTGGGACTGGGGACCGGACCTGCAGACCGCGGGGATCTGGCGGCCGGTCCGGCTGGAGCGCTGGCACACCGCGCGGCTGGCCCGAGTCCGTCCGATCGTGACCGTCGCCCCGAACGGGACCGGCCAGGTCGAGCTGCACGTCGACGTCGAGTGGGCGCCGGACGCCGCCGAGACCCTGACGCTGCTGATCACCGTGGGCGCGCACAAGCGCACCGTCGTCGTGCCGGCAGGTCAGACGACGGTGGTCGCCCGCGTGGACGTGCCCGGCGCCGAACTCTGGTGGCCCACCGGGTACGGCGACCAACCGCTCTACAACCTGGATGTCGTGCTGCGCGGATCCGAACAGCTCGACAGCACTGCCAAGCGGATCGGGTTCCGCACGATCACCGTCGACACGACCCCGGACGAGCACGGCACCCCGTTCACGATCGCCGTCAACGACAAGCCCGTCTTCGTCAAGGGCGCCAACTGGATTCCCGACGACCACTTCCTCACCCGGATCACCCGCGACCGGCTGGCACGGCGGGTCGACCAGGCCGTGACCGCGCACGTCAACCTGCTGCGGGTGTGGGGCGGCGGGATCTACGAGTCCGACGACTTCTACGACGTCTGCGACGAACGCGGAGTCCTGGTGTGGCAGGACTTCCCGCTCGCCTGCGCCGCGTACCCGGAGGAGGAGCCGGTGCGCGGGGAGTTGGAGGCCGAGGCCCGCGAGAACGTCGTGCGCCTGATGTCGCACGCCTCGCTGGCGCTCTGGAACGGCGGCAACGAGAACCTGTGGGGGTTCGCCGACTGGGGCTGGCCGGAGCAGCTCGACGGCCGGACGTGGGGTCTGGGCTACTACGACGACCTGCTGCCGGGAATCGTGGCCGAGCTCGACCCGACCCGGTTCTACTGCCCCAGCAGCCCGTACAGCCCGGTCGACGGCGTGCACCCGAACGACGAGAACCACGGCACACGCCACGACTGGCAGGTCTGGAACCAGGTCGGCTACCAGCGCTACCGCGACCACGTGCCGCGGTTCTGCTCGGAGTTCGGGTTCCAGGGCCCGCCGGCGTGGTCCACGCTGACCCGGTGGATCCACGACGAGCCGCTGACCCCGGATTCGCCGAGCTTCCTGGCGCACCAGAAAGCGGACGACGGCAACGGAAAGCTCGCGCGCGGCCTGGCACCGCACCTGCCGGTGCCGTCGGCCTTCGAGGACTGGCACTGGGCGACGCAGCTCAACCAGGCGCGAGCGGTGACCTTCGGCATCGAGCACTTCCGTTCGTGGTGGCCACGCACGGCCGGTGCGATCGTCTGGCAGCTCAACGACTGCTGGCCCGTCACGTCCTGGGCGGCGATCGACAGCGAGGAACGGGTGAAACCGCTCTGGTACGGGCTGCGGCACGCCTGCGCGCCCCGGCTGCTCACCTTCCAGCCACGCGGCGACCGGCTGGTGCTCATCGCCGTCAACGACCACGACGAGCCGTGGGACGCGCACCTCACCTTGGAGCGCCAGACGTTCCGGGGAGTCACGCTGCACCTGACTAGACTGCGCCGGACGGTGGCACCTCGCTCGGTCCTCGCACTGGACCTCGACGAGGCGCTGCTGCGACCGGCGAACGACGACGCGGAGGTGATGGTGGCGACCACCGCCGAAGCCCGCGCGATCCTGCCGTTCCGGGAGGACGTCGAGCTGGCGTACGACCCGCGTCCCCTTTCCGCCCAGGCACACGCCGTGCCGGGCGGTTACGAGGTCGAGGTGCGCGCCGGTTCGTTCGCCCAGGACGTCGCGATCCTGGCCGACCGGGTCGCGCCGGACGCGGTCGCCGACGACTCGCTCGTGCCGATGCTGGCCGGAGAGGTGCGCGTGTTCCACATCCGCACGGACGCTTTCGTCGATCCGGCGGCTTTCACCGATCCACTGGTTCTCCGCTGCGCCAACGACCTTTGCGTGGTGCCCGATGCCCGCTGAACCGACCGGCGCGATCGGGCTGGTGCTCGCGCGGCCCGCGCGCCTGCTCGGCGTCGAGCCGTTCTTCATGGAGTTCATCGCGGGAATCGAGGAACGGCTCGCCGAGCGCGACCTGTCCGTCCTGCTGCACGTCGTCGCGGACCACGAGGCCGAGATCACCGCCTACCGCCGCTGGGCGAGTCGCGGTCTGGTCGACGCCGTCGTGGTGGTGAACCCGGTGGTGGACGATCCACGCCCCGCCGTGCTCGCCGAGATCGCGCTGCCCGCGGTCGTCGTCGGCGACGACCCGGTGCTGCCCTCGGTCCGCACCGACCACGCCGGCCCGGTCGCCGAGGCGCTCGGGCACCTGCTCTCGTTGGGGCACCAGCGGATCGCCAGGGTCACCGGCCCGTCGGCGTTGCTGCACACGCGGGCCCGCACGGACGCGTTGCTGGCCGGGTGCGCGCAGGCCGGTGTCGACCCGGTGATCGTCGAGGGCGACTACTCGGAGGAGGCGGGTGCCAAGCTCACCGCCTCGCTCCTCAGCGGACCGGAGCCGCCCACCGCGATCCTCTACGACAACGACGTGATGGCGGTCGCCGGACTCGCCGCGGCAGCCGAACTCGGTGTCGCGGTGCCGGCGAGCGTGAGCCTGGTGGCGTGGGACGACTCGACGCTGTGCCGGCTCGCCTCCCCCGCTCTCACGACGATGAGCGTCGACGTGCACCAGTTCGGTGTGTCGGTGGCGGAGTCGGTGCTCGAACGGATCGACGGCGGCCCCGTCACCCCGCGCTGGTCGCCGACCGCCCGCTATCTGCCGCGCGGCACGACGACCACCGCGTCCATTTAGGACACCTCAGGCCGGTGGCCAGCTCCGCAGCGCGGCGTCGGCCACCCGCTGGAGGTCCTCGCGGGACGCGCCACCGGCCGCCTGCACGGCCATCCCGTTCGCGATCGTCATGACGTAGCGGGAGATCAGGTCCGGATCGGCGCCGGCGGGCAGGTCACCCTCCGCGACGGCCCGTTCGAACCGGTCGCGCAGCAGCCCCTGCCCCCCGTTGCGCCACTCGGTCAGGATGTCGCGCGCGACCCGTCCGGCCTCGCCGACGGCCAGCGCGCCCTGCACCCCGAGACAGCCGACGGGGCAGCCGGGCCGGGTGTTGGCGCGCACCGAGCCACCGAGGAACGTCTCCGCGACCTCGCGGGCGGTCGCTGCCTGGAGGGCTTCGACGGCGTAAGAGACCGTGCCTTCCGAGTAGCGCTGCAACGCCTTGCGGAAGAGCTCCTCCTTGTTGCCGAAGGCCGCGTACATGCTCTTGCGGGAGATCCCCATGCGCTCGGTCAGGTCGGCGAGGCTCGCGCCCTCGTACCCCTGCTCCCAGAAGACCACCATCGCCTTCTGGAGCGCCTCCTCGGCGTCGAACTCTCGCGGCCGACCGATCTGAGCCTTCTCCACGGCCTCATCCTACCCTTCCACACCGATCGGTGCGGAAGTGCTACGGTCGCAATATGCACCGATCGGTGCACAAAAGCGTGGAGGTCAGGTAATGCGCAGGCTGGAAGGCAAGACCGCGGTCATCACCGGCGGCGGCACGCGAGGCATCGGCAGGGCCACCGCGGCACGACTGGTCGAAGAGGGTGCGCACGTGTTCATCACCGGCCGCCGCAAGGCCGAGCTGGACGAGGCCGTGGAGGCCATCGGCCGGAACGTGACGGCGGTGCCGGGCGACATCACGAACCCGGACGACCTGGACCGGCTCTACGAGACGGTCGCCGCCCACGGCCAGGGCCTGGACGTGCTGTTCGCCAACTCGGCCACCGCGTCGTTCGCGACCATCGAGACGATGACCGAAGAGGACTACGACCAGACCTTCGGCGTCAACGTGAAGGGCACCATCTTCACGGTGCAGAAAGCGATTCCGCTCCTCAACAAGGGCGCCTCGGTGATCATCAACGCGTCCACCGCCGCCGACAGGGGCACCGCCGGATTCGGGATCTACGCCGCGTCCAAGGCGGCGCTGCGGACGTTCACGCGCGCCTGGGCGAACGAGCTCAAGGACCGCGGTGTCCGGGTGAACGCCATCTCGCCGGGACCGACCGACACCAACGGGATCACCGAGCTCGTGGGCGAGCAGAACGCGGAGGCGTTCAAGGCGAACGAGGCCGCCCGGATCGCGATCGGGCGGATGGGTCACGTGGACGAGGTCGCGGCGGCGGTGGCCTTCCTCGCGTCCCCGGACAGCAGTTTCATGCTCGGCGCCAACGTGTACGTCGACGGCGGCGAGAACCAGATCTGACCCCTCACTGGACGCCGGGAACTCGCACGTGTGACACTTTGTCCAGCATCTGACACTTCGTTCAGTTCTGGAGACCCCGTGCGAGACCCCGCTGTGACATCCCTGGAAGCCGAGTTGGTGGGTGTCGACACGCGAGAAAAGCGCACGCGTGTCGACACCCACCAAGACACCACCGCGGACGCCGTGTTCGCCGCGTTGTCCCCCGTCGTCGAGGGCATCGCGGCGACGTTCGGGCGAAGCTGCGAGGTGGTGCTGCACGACTACCGCGACCAGGAACGATCGGTCGTCGCGGTCGCCGGATCCGTCACGGGCAGGGAAGTCGGCGACGCGATGAGCGAGATCGGCCTGCGCGTCCTCGCCGCCGGGGACGACGCCCGCAACGAGGTCGGCTACGTCACCCGCGCGCAGGACGGGCGGGTGCTCAAGTGCACGACTCTGCCGTTGCGCGACGTCGACGGGACGTTGATCGGCGCGTTGTGCGTCAACATCGACGTCTCGGCGATCAACCGCGCGACCGGCGTGCTCTCGGACCTGCTCGGCCTGTCCGCGCTGGAGGAACCGACCGCGTCCACGAACTTCTCCGGTGACCTGGACCAGGTGGTCGAGTCGCTGATCGAACGTGCCGAACGCGCGCACGCCGTGCCGGTCGCGGCACTGGGACGGGACGAGCGGCTGGTGCTCGTCCGGTCGCTGAACGAGGCCGGCGTGTTCGCGTTGCGCGGCGCGCCAGGACGTATCGCCCAGCGACTGGGCATCTCCCGCACCGGTCTGTACAACGACCTCGCCGAGCTGAAGAAGGACACCCCGTGACCGACAGCCCCGCCTTCGTCAGCGAGTCCGAGTCGGCCGCCCTCGTCGACGACGACCTCGCATTGGCCGCCGCCCGCGAGGCGTTCCTGGCCACCGCGACGGGCGCGACGTTCCCGGTCGTGATCGGGCAGTCGTTGCCGCACAACAGGTTCACCCTCAAGTCGGGCGCCGCCGGTGACCTCGTCGGCGTGAAGATCGGCAGCTTCTGGCCTGACAACGTGGAACTCCCCCGCCACAGCTCCACGATCGTGCTGCTCGACCCCGCCACCGGTCGGCTGAGCGCGGTCGTCGAGGCCGCGGCCGCCAACGCCTACCGCACGGCCGCCGCCGACGCGCTCGCCGTGGACACGTTGGCCCGCAACGACTCCCGCACGCTGACCGTGATCGGAACCGGGCACCAGGCCCTGCACGAGGTCCGCGCCGTGAGCCGGGTGCGGCCGATCGACCGGGTCTTCGTCGTCGGCAGACGCGCGGACGCGGCACAGGCGTTCGCAGCTGAGGTGACCGCCGTGACCGGTTTGAAGGCCGAACCGGTCGACGCCCGGACCGGGGTCGTCGCGGCGGACGTGCTCGTCACGGCCACCACCGCCCGCGAGCCCCTGTTCGACGCGAGCTGGGTCGCACCGGGCACGCACATCTCCGCCATGGGGGCCGACGGTCCCGGCAAGCAGGAGCTGCCGGTCGCGCTGTACGACCGCGCCTCGCTGTTCTGCGACCTCCCCGAGCAGTCCCGGACCATCGGCGAGTTCCAGCACGCCGGCTCCGTGCCCGTCGCACTCGGCGCCGTGCTCGCCGGCGACGCCGAAGGGCGCACCTCACCGGAGGACGTGACGGTGTTCGACAGCTCCGGATTCGCCCTGCAGGACCTCACTCTCGCCGCCGCCCTGCTGCGTCGCCGCGCCGCTTCCCACGGAGACTCCGAATGACCACTGTGGACACCCCGTACGCCCTGATCGACACGGACCGGCTGGACCGCAACGCGGCCCGGCTCCGCGACCACCTGCACGGACTGGGCGTGCCGTTGCGGCTGCACGTGAAGACGTCCAAGTCCGTCGAGGTCGCGCGGCGGGTCCACGGGGACGGGCCGATCACGGTGTCCACCCTCGCCGAGGCCGAGCACTTCGCCGACGCGGGTTACCGGGACGTCCTCTACGCCGTCGGCCTGGATCCGCACAAACTGCCTCGCGTCGCCGCCCTGCTGCGTCGCGGCGTCACCCTCACCGTCCTGCTCGACACCCTCGCGCAAGCTGAGGCGCTGACCCGTTTCGCTGCCGAGGAGAACCTCCGGATCCCCGCCCTGGTCGAGATCGACTGCGACGGGCACCGGGGCGGCATCGCACCCGACGATCCCGCACTCGTCCACATCGGACAGTCACTCGGCCCGCACCTCGCCGGGGTGCTCACCCACGCGGGCGAGTCCTACTTCGCCTACACACCAGAGGCGTTGCACCAGGCCGCGCAGAACGAGCGGGACGTCGCCGTGGCCGCCGCCGAGGCGTTGCGGGCCGCCGGGCTGCGCTGCCCGATCGTCAGCGTCGGCTCGACGCCCACCGCGCACGCGGCGACCGATCTGGCGGGCGTCACCGAGGTCCGCGCCGGCAACTACGTCTTCTTCGACCTCGTCATGGCCGGCATCGGCGTCTGCGAGGTGGACGACCTCGCGCTCTCCGTGGTCGTCACCGTGATCGGCCACCGGCACGACAAGAACTGGGTGCTCACCGACGGCGGCTGGATGGCTACCTCACGGGACCGCGGCACGCAGGCGCAGGCCGTCGACCAGGGCTACGGACTCGTCGCCGACGAGCACGGCGAGCTGATCCCCGATCTCCTCATGACCGGGGCGAGCCAGGAACACGGCGTTCTGAGCACGCGCGACGGCAAGCCGGTACCCGACCTGCCCATCGGCACCCGCCTGCGGATCCTGCCCAACCACGCCTGCGCCACCGCCGCCCAGCACGACCGCTACCACGTCGTCGACGGCACCACGTGGAGCCGCCTGCGCGGCTGGTGATCACGCCGTCGGGTCGGCGCCGAGCGCGAGGGCGAGCAGGTCACCCAGCTGGTCGAGCTGAGCCGCCGAGAGGTTCCGGAACGACGTGTCCAGGACACCGTCGGCGAGGTCCTGGCCTGCCACGAGCAGCCTCTCCCCCTCCTCGGTGAGCCGGTGCCGCACAGGCCGTCCCGGTCCCGGCACCCGTTCGATCAGGCCGCGGTCGGCCATCCGCGTGGCCAGCGACCCGAAGGATTGGTCGGTCTGGAAGGTCAGCACCGCGAGGTCGTGCAGCGAGGCGTCCGGGTTGCGGGCCAGGTGCCGCAGCGTGTCCCACTGCACCAGCGACAACCCGAGCGGCGCCAGCGCGTGGCTCATCGTTCGGTGGTGGCGGTGCTGCAGGCGCTTGACGGCCAGGCCGACGTCGGCGGGACGGTGAGGCATGCGGGTCAGCCTACCCGACTGAAGACAGGTTGCTTATATAAGGATCCTTATCTAAGGTTCCTTATATGACTCCTGAGCTGACCCTGCTGGACCTCGACCGCACCCGGACGTTCCTGCTGCTGCACGGCGGCGGTGGCGTGCCGACGATGACCGGTTTCGCCCACCTGCTCGCCGAACACGCTCACGCACGGGTGCTGCTGCCCACGCACCCCGGTTTCGGCGGCACCCCGAAACCGGCGGACCTCGTCGGCGTCGCCGGCCTGGCCCGGACGTACGTCGACCTGCTCGACCGCCTCGACCTCACGAACGTCACCGTGCTCGGCAACTCCTTCGGCGGCTGGGTGGCCGCCGAGATCGCGTTGCTGGGCAGCCCGCGGGTGAGCGGCGCGGTGATCGCCAACGGGATCGGCGTCGAGGTCGACGGCCACCCCGTCACCGACGTCCGCGGCCTCTCGCCGGCAGAGCTGCGGAAGCTCTCGTGGCACGACCCGAGCAAGGCCCCGCAGCCCGGCCAGACCTCGCAGCCCGCAACCGCCGGACCGGGCCCGGACGTGCAGGCCCTGCTCGGCTACACCGGTCCGGCGATGGCCGATCCGACGCTCGCCGAACGGCTCGGCGCAACTCCGGTGCCGGCCCACGTGATGTGGGGCGAGAGCGACGGCATCGTCTCCCCCGAGTACGGCAAGGCGTTCGCCGCCGCTTTCCCCCAGGCGACGTTCACCCTGCTGCCCCGTACCGGGCACCTGCCACAGGTCGAGTCACCCGAGGCACTGCTCGACGCGGTGCTCTCAGTTCGCTGACGGCACCTGGCCGGGCTCGCGCCGCAGGTCGGCCAGCCCGCCGCGGACGTCGTCGATCGTGATCTGCTCCGCGGCGGCCGAGTCGCCCGCACGCAGCGCGCGGACCAGGGCGCGGTGACTGGTGTAGCGGTCGAGGCCGAACTCGTGGTTCGCGAGCACCCGGTCCAGCATCCGGGTCCGGCGCTCCGCCCTGGTGAACACCCTGGTCTGCTCCAGCAGCCTGGCCAGAACGGCGTTGCCCGCACAGGCGGCGACCGCGTCGTTGAAGCGTTGCATGGTGTCCAGCAGGACGTTGAGGTGCTTCTCGACCGGACGGCCCTCGGCGTCGCGCTGCTTGATGACGATCAGCAGGTCGTCCGCCTCGTCGAGAACGGCGTCGAGCTCGTCGAGCTGGGCGGTGGTCGCGTGCCGGGCGGCGAACCGGGCGATGAGGCCGCGCAGCGCGATCTCGACCTCGGCCAGGTCCTCGACGGCGGAGGCGCCGATGTCCGCGACGACGACCGTGCGCGGGCCGACCCTCTCGATCAGGCCGTCCTGCTCCAGCCTGCGGATGGCCTCGCGCACCGGCGTGGGGCTCATCGACAGCCGTTCGGCGAGGCCGCGTTCGGTGATCTTCTCGCCGGGGGCCAGGCCACCTGCGGCGATGGCCTCCTGGACCGAGCGGTAGGCCCGGCCTGCCAGCGTGTCGGACTGAGGATCCTTGTCGGCCATCACGAGCACCGATACTACGACAAGCATCTAAGCTATTGCTTGCTTATTTTGCTATAGCATCCTAACTTGGGGGTCGCCGCGACGTTCCCGAGCCAACGGAGGCTTCTGATGTCGTCACTCGCCGCGCCGGTCGACCGGCGGCTCACCAGGCGCATCACGTTCTTCGTCGCGCTCGCCGTGTTCGCGCAGGAGACGACCTGGGACTTCTACGACGCCCAGGTGCCGCCGCTGCTGCGCGAGCACATCGCCAGCACCGCGATCGTCGGCCTGCTCATGGGCATGGACAACCTGCTCGGCATCTTCGTGCAGCCGTGGATCGCGAACCGCTCGGACAACACCCGCACGCGGTGGGGCCGCCGGATTCCCTATCTGGCGGTCGGCATGCCACTCGCCGCGGTGCTGTTCGTCTTCATCCCGCTGGCGACCGCGCTGCCGGCGCTGATCGCGGTCATCTTCGTCTACTCGTTGGTGGGCAACAGCTTCAAGCCCATCGCCCAGGCGCTGCTGCCGGACTTCATCGAGCCGGACCGCCGGGGCAGGGCCAACGCGGTGGTGAAGATCGCCTCCGGCACGACGGTCATCGTGTCCGCGCTCATCAGCGCGTTCATGGTGGACGACCACCCGAAGCTCGCGTTCACCGTCCCCGCCCTGATCATGCTGGTGTGCACGGCCGTTCTCGTCTCACGGGTGCGCGACAACACGTCGAGGGGCTACCAGCTCGCACTCACCGAGGACGCCCACGACGAGTCGTCCGTGCGGCTGCGCGACCTGGCCAAGGACATCCTGCGCGACCCCAACCGCAGCCGGCTGCTCGTCGTCACCGCGGTGCTGCTGTTCGCGTCCGCCTGGTTCTCCTCGCGGTCGTTGTTCACCCCGTACGGCATGGAGACCCTTGACCTGTCCCGGGGTGAGGCGGGCTCGCTCACGTTCCCGAGCGGTGTCGCGTTCCTCCTCGCCGCCTACCCCGCCGCGTTGCTCGCCGAACGCATCGGGCGCATCCGGACGATGACGATCGGGATGGTCGTCTTCGGCGCCTCCCTCGCCTTCGGCAGCCTCGTGCCGACCCCCACCACCACCGTCATCGCCTTCTGCGTCGCGGCCGCCGGAGCGTCCGGGTTCCTGATCAACGCCGCCGTCGTGCTGTGGAACCTGGCGCCGTCCGCCCGCGTGATCGGCGTGTACACGGGCCTGTACACGGTGAGCTGGGCGGCCGGCGGGTTCATCGGACCGGGAGTGGTCGGCGCGATGGTCGACATCACCGGCTGGCGCTACATGCTGCTCGACATCGCCCTCATCACCGCGCTCGCCACCGCCGTGATCCTGCGCGTCGGCGTCCTGAGCCGACGTCACTCCGTCTCGCTGTAGAAAGGAAAACTCTTATGAACGCTCCCACGGGAGCTGTCCGCGTCCTGACGCCCACCGGCATGCTCGGCGCCGGCTTCACCCAGTCCTCCGTGGACCGAGGGCTGGAGCTGGGCGCCGACGTCATCGCCGTCGACGGTGGCTCGACGGACTCGGGCCCGCACTACCTCGGCTCGGGCACCGCCAAGACGACCGCCGCCGCCGTCGCCCGCGACCTGAGGATCCTGCTCCGCGCCGCCGCCCAGGCCCGCATCCCGCTGATCGTCGGGTCCTGCGGCACCAGCGGAACCGACTCGGGTGTCGCCTGGGTCGCCGGGATCGTCGAGGACGTCCTGTGCGAGGAGAAGCTCGACCTGTCCGTCGCGACGATCTTCAGCGGGCAACGCGCCGACTTCGTCAAGACACGCCTCCGGGAACGCGCGGTGCATCCGCTGGCACCGGCCGCCGCGCTGAACGAGACCACTGTGGACAGTTGCACCCACATCGTCGGGATGATGGGCCACGAACCGATCGAGGAGGCGCTGCGCGCCGGAGCCGACGTGGTGCTCGCGGGCCGCGCGACCGACACCGCCCTCGCCGCCGCCGTGCCGTTGATGAGGGGCATGCCGGCGGGTCCGGCCTGGCACGCGGCGAAGATCGTCGAGTGCGGCGGGCAGTGCACGACGAACCCGCGCACCGGCGGCGTTCTCGCCACCATCGACCACACCGGTTTCACCATCGAACCGCTCGACCCCGACGCCGCCTGCACGCCGATCTCCGTTGCCGCGCACATGCTCTACGAGACGGTGAACCCGTTCCGGATGCGCGAGCCCGCCGGCGAACTGGACGTCACCGAGGCCACCTACACGGCGCTGGACGAACGGCGCGTGCGCGTCGAAGGCTCGCAGTTCCACCCGGCCGCCCAGCACACGGTCAAGCTCGAGGGCGCCAGGATCACCGGCTACGAGACGATGTCGTTCACGGCCATCCGCGACGAGCACATCCTCGCGAACATCGAGGACTGGACCGACCTGTTCGTCAAGGTCTTCACCTCCCGCGTCGAGCAGACCCTCGGCCTCGACAGCGCCGACTACTCGTTCGACCTGCGCCGCTACGGCTACGACGCCGTGCTGGGCTCGCTCGAACCGGCCACCCGTCCCCCGCGCGAGATCGGCGTGATGCTGCTGGTCCGCGCCGCCACCCAGGAGCTCGCGACGGCCGTCGCCAAGGTCGCCAACCCGTTGATGCTGCACCTGCCGACCCCGGACATGGCCTACCTGCCCAGCCTCGCGTTCGCGACCTCCCCCGCCGAGACCGAACGCGGCCCCGTCTACGAGTTCGTGCTCAACCACGTCGTCGACACCCGCACCCCCACCGAGATGTTCCGCACCGAGCACCGGAAGGCGCACTCCCATGGCTGAGACCACGTTCGGCGACATCGCGCTGGAGGTCCGTTCCAAGAACGCCGGACCGTTCTGGGTGACGATGGAACTGTTCATGCGCAACCCCGAGGACTACGCGCTGGCGGCCGCACCGGAGATCATCAACGAGGACGCCATCGCGTTCCTCTACTGCGTGCGCGCCGAGGACGTGCAGATCTTCCGGATCCCGTCGCTGAACGTCGTCAAGATCTCGTTCCCCCGCCCCGTTCCGCAGGGTGGGTTGCTGGACCGCGACATCCACGCCGGACAGCACCACGTCCCGCTGGCCTCGCTGGCTACTCCACCGCGCACTGCAGGCCGTTGAAGACGAACGCGGTCGGCGCTTTGTGCGTGCTGCGCGTGGTGCCGGTGATCCCGAGCTGCACCGACCCGCCCGAGGCGATCTGACGGTTGGCGGTCTCGTTGGCGACGCTGACGATCGACCCGTACTGCCGGCCGGTAGCGTTCGTCACGTTCTGGAGGGTGTCCCCGTTCGACACCGTCCAGAGCAGCGACCAGCCGTTCACCGCCTCGGTACCGGTGTTGCGCACGGTCAGGGTCGCCTGGAACCTGCCCTGCGACTGCCCGGTGATCCGGTAGGCGGCGGCGCAGGCCTTCGCCGGCTTGGGCGGGGCCGCGGCGGTCGGCGGCGGGGCCGTGGTCGTCGTGGTCGTGGAAGGAGCGGGCTTGGTCGTGTCGGAGCCCTCGCACGGCGGCCCCCACAAACCGCGCTTGGCCGCGGTGGCCTCGTCCCGTGCCGCGATCAACGGCCCGCCGTCGACGCCTTCGGGCTTCAACGCGCCCTGCCGCACCGCGAGCACCGCGTAGTCCGTGCCGTCCTCCAACTCCAGGTTCACCTCGCCGATCGACAGAACGGTGAACCTGACGGAGCTCGCCAGCAGCTTCGATCTCGCGAAGTCGAGCGCGGCCTTCGCGAAGCACTCCTTCGGTTCCGCCAGCAGGGCGACGCGGACCTTCGTGCCGTCGGCGAACTCGACGGTGCGGCCGTCGACCACGTCCCGCACGACGGTCAGCACGTCCTGCGGCGGCACCACCTCGTTGACCAGCGTCGGCACCTGGACCGAGGTCTGCGGCGACGGTGACGGCGCCGCGGGTTGGGCCGAGCACGCGCCGATGCACAACAACGTCACCAGCAGATACCTGCGCGCCACCACAACCCCCGACCGTCCACCCGACACGGAAGTCGCTTGGCACAAAACGATTCGTGCACCGTCCTCACGCGACTCACTGCTGGACTGTCGGCCCAGGTGATCAGCGCGTTACCACCTGCTCGCCCGCGAGCGCCAGGTCCAGTTCGGACGAAGGCGGTTCGACGACCCACTCGACGGACTCGACGGGCGTCGCCGCGCGACCGTTCGCGAAGCGAGCGCAGTGCCTGGCACGACGCGAGTCTCTGGAAGAACTCTGGAAATCCTGCGTCTTCCCCGGAGGAGAGATGAGCCAGGCCGAGTTCGGCGCGGCGTTGCGATCGGCCTGGCGACGCTGAGCAGCTAGCAGTCGAGCCGGAACCGGCCGGAACGAGCCGAGTCGTTGCGCGCGGTCGCCGCGATGATCAGCCACCTCGGCTCGAACGCGCCGGTCCGCGTGCTCCTGACCGAGGCCGCCGCTGCCGGACCGGGTCTACCGGCGCGACGAGACGTTCGTCATCGAGTACGACTGCGTCTTCGACCGGTCACTGGCCGAGGACGAGTACTTCCGGGTGATCACCCAGCCGGACGCGGCACCCGGCGTCTACGGCGTGCGCTGGAAACGGGATCCACCGTGGAACTGACGGCTCAGTAGACGAACCGGCGCACGTCGTCCGGCTGGAGGACGAGCCTGACCTGTTCCGTGCCAAGGATTTCGGCGAGGTCGGCGACACGCGACGGGTCGTCGGCGTCCCAGTAGCGGGCGGCCAGGCGTTCGGCCAGTTCGTGCGCTCCGCCGGACTCCACCGTGACGGCGCCGGAGACCGCCAGCCACCGCTCGCGCTCCCCCACCGGGGCGGCGACGACGATCGAGGCGCGGGGATCGCGGCGCAGGCGGCGCACCTTCAGCGAGTTCGGGTCGGTGAACAGCTGGATCGTCCCCTCGGCCGTGGCCTCGAACCACACCGGTCGCGGCTGCGCCGGAACCGGCCCCGCCGCGACGGACAGGAACCCGTACAGCGGGCGGCTCAGGAACTCCAGGTCCTCGGTGGTCAGCGAATCGCTCATGGGCCCGATTGAACACGGCCTGATCACGACCGGCACATGGGCGAGAAGCCGCGTCACCTGTCCAACCGTCTAGATCGCGGTGGTCCGCGCGCCGATCCACGCGATGACGAGCAGGACCCCCACCACGCCCGCGAACTGCCACAACACCAGGTCGAAGCTCCTGCGCACCCCGGTCTCCGCAGGCACGGGGTCCGGCCGGCGCCGCTCGATCTCCTCCCGGATCCGGTGCTGCACCCGGCTTCCGTTCAGGGAACTGGCCACGGAGAACGCGCCCGCGGCGACGTTGATCCGCTCGCCGTCGGTGGTGACGAGGTGGACCTCGCGTTCCGACTCGACCGACGCGAGGTCGGCCCACGGCACCCAGTACGCGCGGAACCAGTTCACGACCAGCACGCCCGAGCCGTAGATCTTCACCGCCGCGTGCGCGCCGACCATCCACACGAACCAGGTGATCGGCGCGATGATCGCGATGAACTCCAGCCGCTGGGCGAACCCGTTGCCGGGGAACGGGGAGAGCAGCACGTACACGGTCGTGACCAGCATGCCCACCGTCACGGTCCAGCTGAGGACGCTGTCGAACTTCCTGCGCAGCACCACTGCCGCCCTGCCCCGGCTCATGGCCACACGATAGGACTTGTCCATGAACCTGGAGACCTTCATCGACCCGGAACTGGCCGCGCACGTCGAGGAGTCGCGCCGGACGAACGCCGAGCGAGGTGTCCGGCGCGGCCCGGGCAACGCGGACGAGCTGCGGAGCTTCCGGGTCGCCCCAGCCGAGGACAACACCGTGGTCGAGGCCCGCGGCCGCCAGGTGCCCGTCCGGATCCTGAGGCCGGAGGGCACGCCCCGAGGGGTCTACCTGGACTTCCACGCCGGCGGCTTCTTCATGGGTTCCGCGGCCCAGGACGACGCCCGCAACCAGCGGCTCGCGAACGCGGTCGGGGCCGTCGTCGTGAGCGTCGACTACCGGCTGGCCCCGGAACACCCCTGGCCGGCCGCTCCGGACGACGCCGAGACGGCCGCGCTCTGGCTGCTCGACCAGGCCGAGGAGCAGTTCGGCACGGACCGGCTCGTCATCGGCGGCTTCTCGGCGGGATCCACCCTCGTCGTCACCACGCTGCTGCGGCTGCGCGACCGGGGCGAGGCGGGCCGGGTCGCGGGCGCAGTCCTCCAGGCCGGCACCTACGACATGAGCGGGCTGACCCCGGCCGGCCGGTCGATCGCGGACGAGTACTTCATCGAGGCCTACGCGGGCCACGTGCAGGACAGGACGAACCCGGACATCTCACCCGTCTACGGTGACCTGCGCGGACTGCCGGACTTCCTGATGGTCGTCGGCGACCAGGACGTCATCCTGGAGGACAACCTGGCCATGGCGGCCCGCATCGTCGGGGCGGGTGGCGAGGTCGACCTCAAGATCTACCCGGAGTCGCGGCACGGCTTCACCAACCGGGACAACGGCATGGCCCGCGCGGCCTGGCACGACATCGAGCAGTGGCTCATGGTCAGGCTCTCCTGGACTCGGTTCAACAGTGATCAACACGAGGTGGCGACATGAAGCTGGGCGATGTCACGCGGACCGCTCTGGCCTGCGTCCGGATCTTCAACGGCGCGCTGGGCCTGGTCGCCGCCGACCGGATGGCGAAGAGCCTCGGTGACGAACTGGGTGACGACAAGCGGTTCGTCTACCCGGCCCGCATGTTCGGCATCCGCACGCTCGTCCTCGGCGTGGACCTGCTGACGTTGAAGAGCGGTGACGCGAACGCCCGCCGAGTGCTGCGGCAGGCCGTGCTCATTCACGCCACGGACACCGCCGCCGCTGTCTACGCTGGCAGGCGCGGCGAGCTGCCGGCCAGGGCGGCGAAGCTGACCACGATCATCTCCGCCGTCAACACCGGGCTGGCCGTCGTGTCGCTCCTCGCCGCCGAGAAGGACAGCTGATCGGAGGGCCGCCGTGACGGTCGAGATCACGCTGCTCGGAGAGGTGAGCGCGCGGGTCGGCGGTCACCCCGTCGAGCTGGGGCACGCGCGGCAGCGGTGCGTGCTGGCCGCGCTGGCGATCGACGTCGGCAAGGTCGTGACCGTGCGGCAGCTGATCGAACGCGTCTGGGGTGCCGACCCGCCGCAGCGGTCGCGGGCCACGCTGCACAGCTACCTCTCCCGGTTGCGCCACGCCTTCGCCGACGCCGTCACGCTCGTCGGCCGGCCCACCGGGTACGTGCTCGTCGCTGACGAGTCCTCTGTGGACCTCGCGCGGTTCAGGAAGCTCCGCGACGAGGCCCGCGGGCTGACCGACGACGTCGGCGTCCTCACCGAAGCCCTGACGCTGTGGCGGGGCGAACCGCTGACCGGCATCGGCGGCGACTGGGCCGGCGAGGCCCGCGACCGGCTCACCGCCGAACGCACCGCCGCCGAACTCGATCTCCTCGACGCACGGCTGCGGCTCGGTCAGGGCCCCGAACTGCTCGCGGCGGTCTCCGCACGTGCCGCGACGAACCCGCTGGACGAACGCGTTGCCGCACAACACATGCGGGCCCTCGCGCAGGCGGGCCGGATCTCCGAGGCGCTGGAGGAGTTCCGCGCGGTCCGAGCCCGGCTGATCGGTGAGCTCGGCGCCGAACCGAACAGGGAACTCCGTGAGCTGCACGGGAAACTGCTGCTCAGCGATCCCGAACCGCGCCACGTCGTGCCGAGGCAGCTGCCGTCCGCGCCGGCGCAGTTCGTCGGCCGCGAGCAGGACCTGACCGAACTGGACGACGCGATGCGCACGGCCGGCGTGGCGACGATCGCGGGCGCGGGCGGCATGGGCAAGACGTGGCTCGCGTTGCAGTGGGCGCACCGCAACCTGGGCCGCTTCCCGGACGGCCAGCTGTTCGTGGACCTGCGCGGGTTCAGCCCCGACGAGACGCCGATGGAACCGGACGTCGCCATCCGCGGGTTCCTGCACGCGCTCGGACTCGACGCCGCGGCCGTTCCGCCCGATTCGTCGTCCAGAGCCGCGTTGTTCCGCGACCTCACCGCGCGCCGGCGGCTGCTCGTGGTCGTCGACAACGCCGCCGACGCCTCCCAGGTCGTGCCGCTCCTGCCCGGTGGCGACACCTGCCGCGTGCTCGTGACCAGCCGGAACAGACTGCCGGGGCTCGGCGCGAAGGCCGTCGGTCTGGAGGTGCTCGCCGACGGCGACGCGAACACGTTGCTGGCGGCACGCATCGGCGCGAGCCGGCTGAGCGCCGAACCTCTCGCGGTGGCCAGGCTGATCGCGCTGTGCGGCGGGTTGCCGCTCGCGCTGAGCATCGTGGGCGCGCGGATTCTCACCGAACCCGACCTGTCGCTCGCCGCCATCACCCGGCAGCTGGAGGAACTCGGGCTCGACGCTTTGGACGCGGACTCCAGCGTCAGCGTGCCGGTCGTGCTGTCGTGGTCGTACCGGGCGCTGACCAGCCGGCAACGGGACCTGTTCGCACTGCTGGGAATCGCGCCCGGCGAGGACATCGATCTCACCGCGGCGGCCAGCCTCGCCGGTCTGTCCGTTGAGGACGCGCGAACGACGTTGCGGTCTCTGGAACAGGCGTCGCTGGTCTCGATCGGCACCGGGTGCCGCGGCAGGATGCACGACCTGGTCCGGGCCTACGCGGCCGAGCAGGCCAAGCACACCGACCACGACGAGCCGTTGCGCCGCCTGGTCGACCACCACGTCCACACCGCGCACGCCAACGACCGGCTGATCGACCCGCACCGCCCGTTGATCAGCCTCGACGACCCGGTCCCCGGCACGCACATCACCGCCGCCACGGACAAAGCCGGTGCGCGGGCGTGGTTCGACGCGGAACGGGGCACGCGTCTGGCCGTGCAGCAGGCGGCGGCCTGGCGCGGCTGGAACGACAAGGTCGTGCTGCTGGCCAGGGTGTCGCACGCGTACCACCAGCAGCGCGGCCATCTCGACGACGGGCTGGCCATGTGGCAGACGGCCATCGACGCGGCGAAGGACCCGGCGGACCGGGCCGTCGCGCACCGGATCATGGGCAGCAGTCTCGGCCAGGTCCAGCGGCACGACGAGGCCCAGCACCACCTGAGCGAGGCACTCGCCCTCGCCGAACAGGTCGGGGAGCCGCTGCCGCTCGCCGACGCGCACGGCACAGCCGCGTGGCTGTGGGCCAGCCGGTCGGACTACGGACGCGCCTTCGACCACGCCAAGGCCGCGCTCCCGCACTACGAGAAGTCCGGCAACAAGATGCTGATCGCCATGGCGCACAACAACATCGGCCATTGCGCGGCGGAGGTCGGCGACACCGCACAGGGCCGCCTCTCCGCCACCAAAGCCCTCGAACTGCTGCACGAACTCGGCGACCGGCACGGCGAGGCGACCGCCGTCGACACCCTGGCCCGCGTCGAGCACCAGAGCGGCAACCACGCGGTGGCGATCACCCACTACGAGCGCGCGATCGAGCTGTACCGGACGGCGGACGACGACTACGGCACCGCCAACACGTTGATGAACCTCGGCCGCACCCACCTCGCGCTCGGCCAGGCCGAACGGGCCGCCGAGGTCTGGCAACGGGCGCTGGGCATGCTCGAACAACAGGGCCGCGAGGAGGAGGCCGGGCGCCTGCGCGAGCAACTCCGGCCCCGAACATGACCGCACGGGATCAGAACGAGCCGGTAGCAGCGGTTCCGGCTCGGCGCGTCCTGCCGACACACCACCAGGACCAGCTGCATGCACCCGCCGAACTGGCTGCGCACCAACTCCTGGTCGACGCCGCCCGCGAGTACCAGATCAGGCCACGACCTCTGACCATCGTGGACCGACCGTCATGTGAGCGCTAACACCAGCTCGCGTCGACTCAATCGACCCATCAGCCGCCTACCGACCTCCATTCGACTATTCGACTCCATGCCTGCCAGTCGAGCGAAGTTAGCGCTAACATCCAGCGCTGAACCGAGCGACTGGAGCATCCTCATGTCCTCATCGTTGAGTCGACGCAGGCTCTTCCAAGCCGCGGGGGTGGCCGCCGTCGCGACCACGGCACCGTCGCTGATGGCAGGGCCGGCCCACGCCGCCACCGTGCCCCCTGCCCGTGGCGACGCGGGCGTGTCCGCCCACCCGTTCGACCTGTCCGAGGTCCGGCTGACGCAGGGCCGATGGCTGGACAACCAGAGCCGGACGCTGTCCTACCTGAGGTTCGTCGACGTCGACCGGTTGCTCTACAACTTCCGCGCCAACCACCGGCTGTCGACGAACGGCGCCGCCGCGCTCGGCGGCTGGGAAGCGCCGGACTTCCCGTTCCGCACGCACAGCCAGGGACACTTCCTCACGGCCTGGGCGCAGGCGTGGGCGGTCCTGGGCGACACGACGTGCCGCGACAAGGCGAACCACCTGGTGGCCGAGCTGGCCAAGTGCCAGGCGAACAACTCGGCGGCGGGGTTCAACTCCGGCTATCTGTCAGGCTTCCCGGAGTCGGACTTCGACGCGATGGAGGCAGGTTCGCCCAAGTCCGTGTCGTACTACGCCCTGCACAAGACCCTTGCCGGACTGCTGGACGCATGGCGCTACATCGGTAACACGCAGGCGCGGGACGTGCTGCTGCGCCTCGCCGGGTGGGTGGACTGGCGCACGGCCCGGTTGTCCTACAGCACGATGCAGAGCGTCCTGGGCACGGAGTTCGGCGGCATGAACGCGGTGCTCGCCGACCTCTACCAGCAGACGGGCGACTCCCGCTGGCTGACGACGGCCCAGCGGTTCGACCACGCCGCGGTGTTCGATCCTCTCGCCACCAACCAGGACAGGCTCAACGGCCTGCACGCCAACACCCAGGTACCGAAGTGGATCGGCGCGGCCCGCGAGTACAAGGCGACCGGGACCACCCGCTACCGCGACATCGCCGCCAACGCCTGGACCATCACCGTCGGCGCGCACACCTACGTCATCGGCGGCAACAGCCAGGCAGAGCACTTCCGCGCGCCCAACGCCATCGCCGCCTACCTCAACACCGACACGTGCGAAGCGTGCAACACCTTCAACATGCTCAAGCTGACCCGCGAGCTGTGGCTGACCGATCCCGGCCGCGCGGCCTACTTCGACTACTACGAGCGCGCGCTGCTCAACCACCTGATCGGCCAGCAGAACCCGGCGGACCCCCACGGCAACATCTGCTACTTCACCGGCCTCAACCCCGGCCACCGGCGCGGCAACACCGGTCCCGCGTGGGGCGGCGGCAACTGGAGCACGGACTACGGCACGTTCTGGTGCTGCCAGGGCACCGCGCTGGAGACCAACACCAAGCTCGCCGACTCCGTCTACTTCTTCAGCGGCACCACGCTCACGGTGAACCTCTACACGCCGTCGGTGCTGACGTGGTCGTCCCGCGCCATCACGGTCGCCCAGACCACGAGCTACCCGGCGAGCGACACCACGACGCTGACCGTCACCGGCAACGCGGGCGGGTCGTGGACGATGCGGTTCCGCATCCCCGCCTGGACCACGGGCGCGACGATCAGCGTCAACGGCGTCGCGCAGAACGTGACCACCACACCCGGCACCTACGCGTCCCTGACTCGAACGTGGACGTCCGGCGACGTGGTGACGCTGCGGCTGCCGATGCGCGTGGTCGCCCAGCCGGCCAACGACAGCGCCAACGTCGTCGCGCTGACCTACGGCCCGGCCGTGCTGGCGGGCAACTACGGCAACACCGGCCTGTCCGCGTTGCCCTCGCTGGACATCGGCTCCGTCACCCGCACCAGCACGTCGTCGCTGGCGTTCACCGCGACGGCGAACGGCACGCAGGTGAACCTCGGGCCGTTCCACGACGCGCACGGCTTCAACTACACCGTCTACTGGAGCACCGGCGGTGGCGGCACGACGAGTTACCGGTTGGTCAACGCCGGCACCGGCATGGTGCTGGGCGTCCAGAACATGTCCACTTCGGACGGCGGCCTGGCCGTGCAGTGGCACGACAGCGGGACCGCCGACCACAACTGGCAGCTGGTCACCGACGGATCCGACGTGCGGCTGCGCAACGTCCACAGCGGCAAGGTGCTGGGCGTGGAGAACATGTCCACCGCCGACAACGCCCGCGTCCTGCAATGGTCGGACAACGGGACCGCCGACCACAGGTGGACGTTGATCCCCAACGGCGACGGCACCCACAAGGTCCGCAACGCCAACAGCGGCAAGCTGCTCGGCGTCCTCAACGGTTCCACCAGCGCGGGCGCGCAGGTCGTGCAGGACTCCGACAACGGCAGCACGGACAACCGCTGGCGCCTGGTCGCCAACTGACGACGTGGGTGCGTGCCCACGGGAAGCACCGAGGGCACGCACCACATCGGACGGATCTTCTAACCGAAGTTCACGTCACTGCACCACATGTAGGCCTGGTCCAGGTGCGAGGCCTGCCAGATCGTGAACACGACGTGGTGTCCGCGGTAGGCGCCGGAGGTCTGGACGTTGAACGTGATGTCCTTGGCAGGGGCGTACCTGCCGGTCTGCGTGATGAAGTCGAGGTTGCCCCAGCCGAGTCTCTGGGTGGTGGGGTCGTACCCGTTCTTGCTCACGTAGACCCTGAAGTAGTCGGCACCGTGAGTGGCCTGGTCGTACAGGTGCATCGAGAAGGTGCTGCCGACGTTGGTGGTCTTCCACCGGCCAGGTGTGTTCAGGGAGTTGTTGCGGGACAGGGCGTTGCTGCAGAGCTGTCCGTCCGGGGTCCTGCCCTGGAAGTTCCCGCCGAGCCCGTCCCGCAGCGCGCTCATCCAGTTCCACATGGTGTCGGCGTTGGCCTGGAAGGCCTGCCAGCACATGGGATCCTGTTGCTGCATGGCGGGATTCGTGTGCTGACTGCCCCAGGTCTGCCAGCACTGGTAGGCGCGGGTCGCGGGGCCGACGATGGTGCCGTGCGCCGAGGCCGGTGGGGCCCAGAGGACGGTGCAGGCCAGCACGCCGACGATCACGGCGATGATGCCTCGACGTCTGGCGACGGAACCGGAGGTAGTGCGCGGACGCATGGTTGAGCCTCCATTCTCCGATGATCGAGCAACAGCGATCGATCTGGGAGCGCTCCCAAATTCAGGCTATCCGTAACCCTCCGAGATCGCAACGATGCATTGAGTGACAGAGACGACGCGAGCCCCGTCGAATCCAAGTCGGCCGACCTCACACCGCGTTCGCAGTTTTCGCATTCCCCCAACGCTTCGACTCGATTCGACTGTCGAATGTGGACCACGCGAAGAACGTCCTCTTGACCACCCACGACCGGGCCACGATTCTGGGAGCGCTCCCAGAATCGTCGACGAGGACGTGATGCGCATGGCAAGGCGCCGCCTTCTCCTGGTGGCCGTGCTCGTGGCGGCCGGACTACCGGCCGCACCGACCACCGCGTCCGGTGCGCCCGACGCCACCGTCGTGGTCAACGCGAGGGCGGGGCTGGCCACCGTGCCGGACACCGCGCTCGGCGTGAACCACGCGATCTGGGACAGCCAGCTCGGCACGAACTCGGTGGCCGACCTGCTCGGAGACGCGGGCGTGCGGATGATGCGGTACCCAGGCGGTTCGTACGGCGACATCTACCACTGGAAGGACCACACGGCCCCCGGCGGGTACGTCGCGCCGAACACGGACTTCGACACGTTCATGAGCGGTGTGCGCCGGGCTCAGGCGCAGCCGATCATCATCGCGAACTACGGCACCGGCACGCCGCAGGAAGCCGCCGACTGGGTGCGCTACGCCAACATCACCAAGGGGTACGGCGCCAAGTACTGGGAGATCGGCAACGAGCTCTACGGCAACGGCCACTACGGCTCCGCGTGGGAGGCGGACGACCACCCCGACAAGAGTCCCGCCGGCTACGCCAGGGAAACCGTGGCCTACGCACAGGCGATGAAGGCGGTCGACCCGACGATCAAGATCGGTGCCGTGCTCACCACGCCGGCGAACTGGCCGGACGCGATCGTCGCCGCCGGTGACGCCGCGAGCTGGAACCAGACGGTGCTCTCGATCGCGGGCCCGCACGTGGACTTCGTCGTCGTGCACTGGTACCCGAGCGGGTCGACGGCGGCGGAGACGATGGCGAGCGCGGACCAGGTCACCGACATGACGTACCTGCTGCGCCGGCAGATCTCCCAGTACGCCGGGCCGGACGCGGACCGCATCGGGATCGCCATGACCGAGCTGAACACCACGTACGGCCGCAACACCCAGCCGGGCGCGCTGTTCGCGGCCGAGGCCTACACCTCGTTGCTGGAGAACGGCGTTTTCACCGTCGACTGGTGGAACACCCACAACGGTCCCGCCAGAGCGTCCACTGTGGCCGGTCAGCCTGACTACGACGACTTCGGCCTGCTCTCCAGCGGAACCTGCCTGGAGGACGGCGCCTGTGAGCCGCCGCTGAACACCCCGTTCGCGCCGTACCACGCGCTGAAGATGCTCGGTCTCTTCGCCCGCCCCGGTGATCAGCTCGTCCGCGCGGGTTCCGGCGACCCGTCGGTCCGGGCGCACGCGGCACGGCGGCCGAACGGTGATCTCGCGGTGTTGTTGCTCAATTCCGACCCGGACAACGCGCGCACGGTCGCCATCGACTACGCCGGCTACTCGCCGTCCGCCGCCTCGCCGACGGTCCACACGTTCACCAACGGTGCCACCGAGATCTCGACCTCGACCGACGGCACCGCGCTCAGCCGGACGCTGCCGCCGTTCTCGCTCACGACGCTCGTCCTGCACCCGTCCGCTCCGGCTCAACTCCCCGCCGCGCCAGGACAACCGGTCTCGGCCCAGGTCACCGACCGGACCGCGACGATCACCTGGCCACCGGTTCCCGGCGTCGTGAAGTACGAGGTCCACCGTCAGCTCGGCACGACCGGCGAGCAGTGGGGCGAGACGTCCGGCACCTCGTTCACCGTCGGCAACCTCAACCCCGGCACCAGGTACACGGTCAACGTGCTGGCGCGCACCGCCGCGGGTGTCGTGTCCTGGGCCTCTCCCCCGCTCACGATCACCACCGGCAGTCCCGCGCAGAGCACCTGCACCGTGCGACTGTCCACAGTGTCCGACTGGAGCAGCGGGTACGTCGGCGGCATCGACATCACCAGCACCCACCCGATCTCCGACTGGACGCTGACGTTCGACTGGCCCACCGGGCGCCAGCAGGTGGGCTCGGGCTGGAACGCGACGTGGGCCCAGACCGGGACCGCGGTCACCGTCACGGGATCCACCCGCATCGAACCGGACGCGACCATCGGCGTCGGCTACGTCGGCAACTACACCGGACCGAACATCCCACCGGCGGTGTTCAGGCTCAACGGAACGCTCTGCCGCACGGCGGCGTGAACCTCTTGCTCGAAGGAGAGCGGATGAAGCGGCGGAACAAGGTTCTTGGCGCGCTGCTCGCGGCTGTGACGGCCGCGAGCGCACTGGTCGCCATCGGCACCACCGGCCAGGTCACTGCGGTGGCGGCGGGCGGCACGGGCACCGGGTACCTGCACACCAGCGGGAGCAGGATCCTGGACAGCACCGGCGCGACGGTCCGGCTGACCGGCATCAACTGGTTCGGGATGGAGACAGACAACAAGACCTTCCACGGCCTGTGGGCCAGCGTCACGTGGCGCCAGCAGCTCGACCACATGGCGCAGCTGGGCTACAACACGCTGCGCGTCCCGTTCTCCAACGACGCGCTGAAGTCCGACGCCAGAGCGACCGGCATCAACGACTACACCAATCCCGACCTGGTGGGCCTGTCCCCGTTGCAGATCCTCGACAAGGTCATCGACTACGTGGGCCAGAAGGGGATGCGCGTCATCCTCGACCGGCACCGGCCGACCAGCGCGGGCCAGAGCGCCCTCTGGTACACGGCGGGCGTCCCGGAGAGCACCTGGATCACCGACTGGAAGATGCTCGCCCAGCGCTACGCGGGCAACACCACGGTCATCGGCGCCGACCTGCACAACGAGCCGCACGCCGAGGGCACCAACCCGGCCGCGACCGGTTCGTGCTGGGGCTGCGGCGACACCGCCCGCGACTGGCGGCTGGCCGCCGAACGCGCGGGCAACGCGATCCTGGGCGTGCAGCCGAACTGGCTGATCTTCGTCGAGGGCGTGAGCTGCCCGAGCGGCGGACTGTCGAACGTGTGGGACGGCGACCCGTCCAACGACGAGGACTGCGGCTGGTGGGGCGGGAACCTGTCGAAGGCGGGCCAGTTCCCGGTGCGCCTGTCCGTGCCCGGCCGGCTGGTCTACTCCCCGCACGAGTACGCCACGTCGGTCTACAACCAGCCGTGGTTCAGCGCTCCGGACTACCCGGCGAACATGCCCGCGATCTGGGACAAGTACTGGGGCTACCTGTACAAGCAGAACATCGCGCCGCTGATGATGGGCGAGTTCGGCACCACGCTGGCCAACCCGGTCGACAAGGTGTGGCTGGAGAACCTGATGGCCTACACCGGGACCGGCGTCAACGGCATCTCGTTCACCTACTGGTCGTGGAACCCCAACTCCGGTGACACCGGCGGCATCGTCGGCGACGACTGGACCACGGTCAACCAGGCCAAGCAGAACATCCTCCAGCCCTACCTCATCCCGCCCACGGGTGGCGGTCCCGGCCCGACGACCACCACGACGACCACCTCCGGCGGCGGCACCGGCGGGTGCAGGTCGGCGTGGAAGCTGGACAACTCGTGGCAGGGCGGGTTCCAGGGCGCGCTGACCGTCACCAACACCGCGACGAGCGCCGCCAACCCGTGGACCGTCGCCTTCACACTGCCCAGCGGCGTCACCATCTCCAACGGCTGGAACGGCACCTTCAGCCAGAGCGGCACCACGGTCACCGTGACGGCGCCGTCGCACAGCCCGTCTCTGGGTGCGGGAGCGGCGGTGTCGCTCGGCTTCACCGCCAACGGCACGACGAGCGCTCCTTCGGCCGTCACGCTCAACCGGGCGGCCTGCACCACCTGACCAGTCCCTGGTCCGCGGTGCTGTGGGGGCGCCGCGGACCAGGGACACTCACGGGCGCGAACAACCCCCTGGCCGGGGAAGTCTGACTCCCGCACACAGCATCACGAGGAGCGGACGACATGCCCACCATCACCCTGACCCAGCAGACCACCGCGACGCCCGAGCAGTTCGTCGCGGGACTCACCGACTTCGGCCCCGGCCGCGCGGACCTGTTCCCCAACAGCACCGACGCCGACCTGCGGGTGCACGACCGGGGCGACACGTTCGCCGACGTCACCGAGGGGTCCGGCGGCATCTGGGAACGCCTGCACTACGACTGGTCCGATCTCGGCCACGTCGTGCTGACCACCGTCGACTCCAACGTGTGGGGCGGACGTTCCGGCCACACCTACACGTTCACCAAGCAGGCCGACGGAACGACGCTCGTGCACGCCCACGTGGTGCGCGAGGGCAAGAACTTCAAGGGCAAACTGCTCGGGCTCTCGCTCGGGTTGCTCGGCAGGAAGGTGCTCGGCGGGGCGCTCGAGAAGACCGTGAGGGCCATCGAGACCAGGGGTTAGGTAAGGGTGCCCTAGGTCAACGCGACGGGCGGAAGCTAACGTAACCCGTCGTGAGCATGGTCGTGGAGCAACGCGGGCTCGAACCCGCACCGGCACCGGAGAGCCCGCACCGGCGGCGGCGCCTCGGGCTGGCGGGTCTGCTGGTGTTGCTGGCCGTGGCGTCGGTGCTGTCACTGGTGATCGGTGCGCGGTCGCTCACCCCGGCCGAGGTGTGGCAGGGGCTGTTCGGCGACCCCGGCGGCGACCAGCGGCTCACCGAGATCACGCTGATCGTGCAGACGCTGCGCGTGCCGCGGACGGTGCTCGCGCTCGTGGCGGGCCTCGCGCTCGGCGTCGCGGGCGCGTTGATCCAGGGGCACACCCGCAACCCCATCGCGGACACCGGTCTGCTCGGCGTCAACTCCGGGGCGTCGTTCGCCGTGGTGCTCTCGGTCTACCTGTTCGGCCTGCAGAACCCGGTCCAGTACATGTGGTTCGCGTTCCTCGGCGCCGGAGTGGCGGGCGTGGTGGTGTTCGGGCTGTCGAGCCTCGGCCGCGGTTCCGGCAACCCGCTCACGCTCGCGCTGTCCGGCCAGGGCGTCACGGTGTTCCTGGCCGCGATGACGACCGCGGTCGCGTTGGGCGACAAGCAGACGCTCGACGTGCTGCGGTTCTGGAACGCGGGCTCGGTGCAGGGCGTCGGGTGGGACGTGATCGTCGTCGCGGCGATCTTCGCCGGCGTCGGGCTCGTCCTGGCGATGATCAACCTGCCGGTGCTCAACCTGCTCAACCTCGGTGACGACGTCGCGCGCGGCCTCGGCGTGAACATCGCGGCGGGACGCACCGTCGGCGTCGTCGCGGTCACCCTGCTCGCGGGCGCGGCGACGGCGGCGTGCGGGCCGATCGCGTTCCTCGGCCTGATGGTCGCGCACATCGCGCGGTGGCTCACCGGACCGGACTACCGCTGGCTCGTGCCGTACGCGGGGTTGCTCGGCGCGGCCGTGCTGCTGGTCGGAGACATCGCGGGACGGCTCGTCGTACGTCCGGCCGAACTGCAGGCCGGCATCGTCATCGCCCTCATCGGTGCCCCGTTCTTCGCGGTGCTGGTCTGGCTCGGGAAGTTCAGGCAGGCATGATCACCGCACCGGAAGCACCCGAAATGCACCGCGGCGTCCGCGTCGGCGGCTGGTCCTGGGTCTGGCGGCCGTGGGTAGTGCTCGTCACGGTCGTGCTGGCGGCGCTGACGTTCCTGATCTTCTGCGTGTCGATCTCGATCGGCGACTTCACGATCGAACTGCCCGCCGTGGTCAGGACGTTGTTCGGCCAGGGCGAGCGGGTCGACGAGTTCGTGATCATGGACCTGCGGATGCCGCGCGCCCTGGTCGGTCTCCTCGCCGGGGTCGCGCTCGGGATCTCCGGCGCGCTGACGCAGTCGATCGCCCGCAACGCGCTGGCCAGTCCCGACGTGCTCGGCATCACCGGCGGCGCCAGCGCGACCGCGGTCTTCATCGTGACGGCGGGCGGCGGCACGGCGATCGGCGGCGTCATGGGCCTGTCGGCGGCGGCGCTGACCGGCGGGCTGCTGACCGGGTTGCTCGTCTACTTCATGGCGTGGAAGAAGGGCATCGACGGGTTCCGGCTGATCCTCATCGGCGTCTCGGTCAGCGCGGTCATGCAGGCGGTCACGACGTGGCTGCTGGTGCTGGCCGACATCCGCGACGTCGCCCGCGCGCAACGCTGGCTCGTCGGGTCGCTCGACTCGCGGGCGTGGACCGAGGTCTGGACGACGCTCTGGGTCACGATCGCGCTGGTCGTCGTCGTGATGGTGGTCGCCTTCCAGCTCCAGCCGATGCACTTCGGTGACGACGTCGCCGCCGGACTCGGCGTCCGGCACTCGGTCGTGCGCGCCGTCCTGCTGATGTGCGCGGTGCTGCTCGCGGGGGTCGCGGTCTCCGCCGCGGGCCCGGTGCCGTTCGTCGCGCTGGTCGCGCCGCAGATCACCATGCGACTGCTGCGCTCCCCCGTGCCGCCGCTGCTGGCGTCCGGTCTTTTCGGAGCGCTGCTGCTGATCGGCTCGGATCTGCTGGCGCGCAGCGTGCTGCCCAACGACCTGCCGGTCGGCGTCGTCACGGCGATCATCGGCGGACCGTTCCTCGTCTACCTGCTCGTGCGCGCGAACGTGAAGCGCGCGGCCTGAGGTAAGCCTCCATTAAGTAAGGTTGTCCTATGACCGCGCTGCGCAACGATGCCGCCCGACTGGGCGCCGAGGGCGTCACGGTCGGGTACGCCGACCGGGTCGTGCTCGACAACCTGGACGTCGCCATCCCCACCGGGGTGATCACGACGGTCATCGGGCCCAACGGTTGTGGCAAGTCGACGTTGCTGCGCACGCTGTCCCGGTTGCTCAAACCGCGCCAGGGCACGGTGCTGCTCGACGGCGGCGACATCGCACGCCTGAAGACCAAGGACGTCGCGAAGCGGATGGGCCTGCTCCCGCAGACCCCGATCGCGCCGGAGGGACTGACGGTCGCCGACCTCGTGGCCCGAGGCCGGCACCCGCACCAGAGCTGGTTGCGCCAGTGGTCGAGCGACGACGCGGACGTCGTGGCCAGGGCGTTGCACATGACGGGCGTGGCCGACCTGGCCCACCGTCCGGTCGACTCGCTGTCGGGCGGGCAGCGGCAGCGGGTGTGGATCTCCATGACGCTCGCCCAGGGCACGGATCTGCTGTTGCTGGACGAGCCGACGACCTATTTGGACCTCGCGCACGCGATCGACGTGATCGACCTCGTCGACGACCTGCACGAGGGCGGCTGCACGATCGTCATGGTGCTGCACGACCTGAACCTGGCCGTCCGCTACAGCGACAACCTGATCGTGATGAAGTCCGGATCCATTGTGGCGCAGGGACATCCGAGCGACGTGATCACGAGCGACCTGCTGCTGGACACGTTCGGCCTGCAGGCGAAGGTCATCGACGATCCGGTGAGCGAACGGCCATTGATCGTCCCGATCGGCCGGACCCACGTGGTATCGAAGAGTGACCAAGACCTTGGTTAGCCTGCCCTAACTGGGTGATAAGGTTCGGCTGTCCTAATTTCCCCCGCCGCGTGGGCAGCGAAGAAGAGGTGCCGAATGGGCCAGAGAACGACCATGACCTGGAAGCGACTGACAGCTGTGGCAGCAGCCGCCGTTGTCGGTGCCAGCGTCCTCGCCGGGTGCGGTTCCTCCACGCCTGCCACGACCCCGGACACGGGCAACGCCGCCGGTGGCACGTTCCCGACCAAGGTCGAGCACTTCTTCGGCACGACGGAGATCAAGGAAGCGCCCAAGCGCGTCGTCTCCCTCGGCTACACCGACGAGCAGACCCTGCTGGCGCTCGGCGTCGTCCCGGTCGGCATGGTCGACCAGTACCCGAACCCGGACGGCAAGACGCCGGACGTCAACACCCAGTGGCCCTGGGTGAAGGACAAGTGGGGTTCGACCACGCCCGAGGTCGTCATGAAGAACGGTGACACCGAGCCGAACTTCGAGAAGATCGCGCAGCTGCGTCCCGACCTGATCGTCGCCGTCTACTCCGAGGCGACCCAGGAGTGGTACGACAAGCTCTCCAAGATCGCGCCGGTGGTCGGCCGCACCAAGGAGGAGAAGGAGCCCTTCTCCGCCAAGTGGCAGGACAACGCGCTCCAGGTCGCGAAGGCGGTCGGCAAGGCCGACGAGGGCGCCAAGCAGATCAAGGCGATCGACGACAAGATCGCCGCGGCCAAGGCGGCCAACCCGGGCTGGGCGAACGAGACCGCGGTCGTCGCGTCCTGGTACAAGGACGCCATCGGGCCGTTCTCCACGACCGACGTGCGCAGCCAGGTCATCACCGGCATCGGCTTCAAGGGCAACACGAAGGTCGACGAGCTCGCGGCGGGCAAGTTCTTCGTGTCCCTGTCCCCCGAGCGCATCGACGTGATGAACGTCGACCGCATCTTCATCATCAACGACGAGGCGGACCTGAAGGCGCTCAAGGGTTTCGAGCTCTTCAACAACCTGCCCGCGGTCAAGGCCGGCAAGGTCCACTACATCCTCGACGGCGAGGGCGCGGCCGTCGGTGCCGCGATCTCGCAGGCGACCCTCGCGTCGATGCCGTACGCGGTGGACGAGCTGGTCAAGGCCGCCAAGTCGGTCAGCTGATCTCCTTCTGACACAACAGTTCCAGCGAAAGGCCTCCCCTCGTGACCACGAGCGTCTCCGTCCCGCCGGCGAAGATCCTGCGCACGGCGTCCGGACGGGAGGCCTCTCGCTGGGTGCTCGACCACTGCCGTTCCGCCCCCGGTCTGCCGATCGCCACCGTGCTGGCGACGGTGGCCGGGGCGGTGCTGCAGATCATCCCGGTGTTCCTGCTGGGCACCGTGGTCGACGGCGTCACGCAGGGCCGTGACGCGTCGATCCTCTGGTCGATCGGCATCGCGACCGTCGTCTCGGCGCTGGCCGGCGCGGTCATGACCGCGGTCTCGACCTACCTCGTCGGACGCGTCGGCGCGGAGATGCTGGCACGTCTGCGGGAAGGCGCGGTGCGCGCGGTGCTCGGGATGCCGAGCGCGCGCATCGAGGAGGTCGGCCGCGGCGACGTGCTGTCGCGCGTCGGTGACGACGTCGCGGTGATCTCCAAGGGTTTCCGCACGGCCATTCCGACGATCTTCTCGGCGGTCGTGCTGGTCGTGATCGCGACCGCGGGCATGTTCGGGCTCGACTGGCGGCTCGGTCTCGCCGGCGCCTGCGCGCTGCCCGCCTACTGGCTGGCGTTGCGCTGGTACCTGCCCCGGTCGCAGCCGCTCTACCGCGCCCGTTCCGAGGCGCAGGCCGATCGCGCGCAGGCGTTGATCAGCGGCCTCGACGGCATCGCCACCGTGCGGGCCTACCGTCTGGAGAACGTCTTCCGGGACAAGGTGACCGCGGAGTCGTGGCGGGTGCGCGACATCGGCATCGACGTCTTCCGGTTCTTCGGCCGGTTCATCGGCCGCGAGAACCGCGCCGAGTTCATCGGCCTCGGGCTGATCATCGTCGTCGGCTACTTCCTGGTGACCAACGGGCAGTCGTCATTGGGCCAGGTCTCCGTTGCCGCGCTGCTGTTCCACAAGTTGTTCGTGCCGCTCGGCCTGATCATGGCGTTCTTCGACGAGGCGCAGAAGTCCGGTGCCGGGCTGACGCGACTGGTCGGCGTGACCACCGAGTCCGGCGGCGACGAACTCGTGCGCAGCGCGGTGGCCGTCGACGCTGACGCACAACCACTTCCGGTGTCGGTGCGCGGGCTTTCCTTCCGCTACCCCGATTCCGAGCACGACGTGCTCCAGGACATCGATCTGGAGATCCCCGCCGGCACGTCGCTCGCGTTGGTCGGCGCGACCGGTGCGGGCAAGACGACGCTGGCGGCGCTGGTCGCCGGCACCGGCACTCCCCTCGCCGGATCCGTGCACATCGGTTCGTCCGATCTCGTCGATCTGGACGAGGCGGGCGCCCGCGCGTTGGTGAGCATCCTGACCCAGGAGGCCCACGTCTTCGCCGGTCCGCTGGCCGAGGACCTGCGGCTGGCGGCACCGGACGCGACCGACGACGAGCTCATGGACGCGTTGCGGACCGTGGGTGCGGACACGTGGGTCGAGGCGTTGCCCCAAGGCCTGCGGACCGACGTCGGCGAGGGTGGCGAACGCCTCGACGTGACCAAGATCGCCCAGATCGCGCTGGCCCGGCTGGTGCTCGGCCGCTCCCCCGTCGTCGTGCTGGACGAGTCGACGGCCGAGGCGGGCAGCCAGGGTGCCGCCGCGCTGGAACGAGCCGCGCTCGCGGCCTGCCGGGGCCGCACAACACTTCTGGTCGCGCACCGCCTGACCCAGGCCATCGCCGCGGACCGGATCGCCGTGCTCGACGCAGGTCGCGTGCTGGAACACGGCACGCACGAAGAACTCGTGGCGCGTGACGGGCGTTACGCAGCTCTTTGGGCCGCTTGGCGATTCGGAACGGCAACTACTTAGGTTAGGCTTCCTTCACCGATGTGAAGGGATGGCTGAGTCGTCGATGGAACAGATGGCCGACCGTGACGTACTTCTTTCGACCGCCCGGATCGCCTCCGTTCGGCGCCGTGCCGGTGAGTACCCGCAGCGGACCATCGCCGTCGCGAGTGCCGTCGCACTGAACCACTGGGCGACCCCCGGTTTTCGTGTCGACGGGTTCGACCTCACGCCCGCGACGCTGTTCAGCGACCTGCTCGTGTGGGCGGACAAGGGTCAGGCCTGGGACGTCGCCGAACGACCGGACGGCTGGGCCGTTCCCGTACCGGACGGTGTCGACCTGGCCGAGGCCGAGCGCGCGCTCGACGACCTGGCCGAATTCCCCAACCGCGCCATCGGCACGCTGACCTCGCAGACGCTCGAGGAACGGCTCGCGGAACTGGCCCGCTGGAACGACAACGAGTTCCCGCGCGATCGTCCGAGCATCGTGGAGTTGTTCCGCGAGCAGGCCCGGCAGCGCCCGGACGCGGTCGCGATCAACGACGGTGACCGCGCCTTCACCTACGGCGAGGCGCTGACCCGGTCGAACCAGCTCGCCCGCCACCTGATCGAACGCGGTCTCACGGAGGAGCAGGTCGTCGGCATCTCGCTCGACCGCTCGGCCGAGATGGTGATCAGCCTGCTCGCCGTGCTGCAGGCCGGGGGCGCGTTCGTACCGCTGGACCCGCAGTGGCCGGCGTCGCGCCGTGAGTCCGTGATCACCGACGCGCAGGTCGTCTTGCTCCTGGGCAGTGGCCAGGAGAACGAGCCCGCGGCCGTTGAGGTCGACCTCTCGTCCTGGGGTTTCTCGGACTACTCGGTCGATCCCACCGATGTCACGATCCGCGGCGCGCAGCTCGCGTACGTGATGTTCACGTCCGGCTCGACCGGCCGCCCCAAGGGCGCGATGATCCGGCACGAGGCGATCAGCGAACGCCTGCTGTGGCAGGTGAACCAGATCCTCCACTTCGGACACTCCGACGCGTCGCTGTTCAAGGCGCCGCTGTCGTTCGACATCTCGATCAACGAGATCTTCCTGCCGCTGGTGTGCGGCGGCCGGACCGTCGTCGTGCGATCCGGTGGCGAGCGCGACCCGCACCACCTGCTGCACACGATCGACCGGCACCGCGTGACGTTCGTGTACCTGGTGTCGTCGATGCTGGACGTGCTGCTGAACATCGCGGGCGACGGCGAGCTGGCCAGCCTGCGGCACGTGTGGTGCGGCGGCGAGGTGCTGACTCCCGAGCTGTACGACCGGTTCCGCACGCAGCTCGACATCCCGATGTACCACGGGTACGGCCCGGCCGAGGCCACGATCGGCGTCTCGCACGTGATCTACCGCGGCGAGGCCGAGCGGTTGTCGACGTCGATCGGCAAGGCGAACCCGAACACCGACCTCTACGTGCTCGACGACGAGCTGCGGCCGTGCCCGGTCGGCGTCGGCGGCGAGCTGTACATCGGCGGATTCCTGCTGGGGCGCGGATATGTGAACGCTCCCGGCCTGACGGCGTCGCGGTTCGTGGCGAACCCGTTCGCCACCGACGGGTCGCGCCTCTACCGGACCGGTGACCTGGCGCGGTTCGCGCCGGACGGGTCGCTCGACTTCCTCGGCCGCGTCGACAACCAGGTCAAGATCCGCGGCATGCGGCTCGAGCTGGAGGACGTCGAGGTCGCGCTGGCCGAGCACCCGCAGGTGCGGCACACCTGTGTCGTGGTCAGGAAGAACTCGGCGGGCGGCAACTACCTCGTCGGGTACGTGGTTCCCGCCGATGAGAGTCTGACCTCGGACGCCGTGAAGCAGTGGGCGGTCGAGAACCTCGTCGAGTACATGGTTCCGACGCACATCGTGGTGATGAGCGAGTTCCCGTTGACCGCCAACGGAAAGCTCGACCGCCGCGCCCTGCCGGAGCCCGTGGTGGAGACCGGACCCGTGACGGCGGCGGCCAACGACGACGAGGCCGTGATCTGCGCGGCCGTCGCGTCGGTGCTGCGGGTCGAGCAGGTCGGTGCCGACCAGGACTTCTTCGAGCTGGGCGGCGACAGCATCCTGGCGATCTCGCTGCTGTCCGCGTTGCGGGCGGAGGGCGTGTTCGTCACCGCCACCCAGATCTTCGTGAACCGCACTCCCCGTGCGCTGGCCGCGGTGGCGACGCGGGACGGCGCTTCGGCGGTCGACCACGACGACGTTCCGACCGGTCCGGTCGCCGGGCTGCCGATCGTGCAGTGGCTCGGGGAGACGACGGACGCGATCGACGGTTTCGTGCAGTCGGTCGTGCTCAACACGCCTGAGGCTCTTACCGCTGATGCGCTGGCGCAGATCCTGGACGCGGTGGTCGCGCGGCACGACATGCTGCGCGCCAAGCTGGTCCGGGGCGAGCGCTGGTCGTTCGACATCCCCGCTGATGGTGTTGCGTTGTGGGTCGAGAGCGACGCGCCGCTTGAGGAGTGCGTCGCGGCGGCGACAGACGGGGTGGACCCGGACGCGGGCGTCATGCTGCGCGCGGTGTGGCGGCCTTCTGCTCAGCAGCTCGTGATCGTGATCCACCACGTGGTGATCGACGGTGTGTCGTGGCGAATCCTGTTCGACGATCTCGCTCAGGCCTGGCAGCAGGTGTCTTCCGGGGTGCCGGTCGAGCTGCGGCCGGTCGGCACCTCGTTCCGGCGCTGGACCCAGTTGCTCGAGAAGGCCGGGTTCGAGGGCGATCGTTCGTACTACGAGCGCGCGCTGCCGGGTGCGGATCAGCTCCTCGGCCGACGTGAGCTTTCCGATGCCGATGTCGTTGCGGGCGAACAGGTTCGCACGGTGACCGTGGGTTCGGCCGCCACCGCCGCGTTGCTGGGCGACGTGCCGGCGTTGTTCCACGCCAAGGTCAACGACGTGCTGCTGACCGGTCTCGCGGTCGCGCTGGCCCGGTGGCGGCGGGACATCGGGCAGGACCAGACGTTCGCGCACATCGAGCTGGAGGGCCACGGCCGTGAGGGCCGGTTCGTGCCGCTCGACCCCGACCTGTCGCGGACGGTCGGGTGGTTCACGACGCTGTTCCCGGTGACGGTGGATCCGGGTTCCGCCGATGATCTGGGCGCGGCGTTGAAGCGGGTCAAGGAAGACCTCGCTCGGGTGCCGAGCAACGGTGTCTCGTACGGCGCGCTGAAGTACCTGGGACGTGCGGAGTTCGACGCGTCCCGGCCGCAGGTGCTGTTCAACTACCTCGGCCGGTTCGCCGGTGGCACGTCCGGTGACTGGCAGCTCGCGGAGAACGCCGGTCAGCTCGGCGAGAAGCGCGACCCGGCGATGAGGCTGCCCCGCGCACTGGAGTTCAACGCCTCGGCCGAGCCCGGCGCGGACGGCTCCCTGGAACTGGTCACCGTGATCTCGTGGCCGTCCGGGGTGTTCAGCGACGAGGACACCGCTCGGATCGGCGCGTACTTCGTGGCCGCGCTGGAGGGGCTCGCGGCCCTGACGCAGGGCGGCCACTCCCCCAGCGACTTCGACCTGCTGCCGCTCGCCCAGTCCGATGTGGACTCGCTGGATTCCGCGGTGTTGCGCGACATCCTGCCGTTGACGCCGTTGCAGGAGGGTCTCTACTTCCACTCGGTGTTCGACGACGAGTCGGCGCACCGGTACGTCGAGCAGCAGCTGCTGACGCTGACCGGCCCGGTGGACGCCCGCAGGCTCGAAGCGGCCGCCGCCCGCGTGCTGGAGCTGTTCCCGAACCTCGCCGCGCGGTTCGTCGCCCTTGACGACGGACGGGTCGTCTCGGCGCTGGAGTCCGGTGTCCGGCCGGAGTTCTCCACCGTGGACGGTCTGGGCATGACCGCCGAGGAGATCCAGGAGTACGCCGAACGGGACCGCGTCGCCGGGTTCGACCTCGCGCGCGGCCCGTTGATGCGCTTCACGCTGATCCGGGTCGCCGCTCAGCGGTTCGTGCTGGTGCAGACCGTGCACCACATCATCGCGGACGGCTGGTCGGTGCCGCCGATGCTGCGCGCGCTGCTGGCCGAGTACTCGACACCCGGTTCGGTGCATCCGCGCGGCAGCTACGCCGACTACGTGCGCTGGCTGGTCGACGCCGATGCCTCGGAGAGCGACCGGGTCTGGTCCGCCGAGCTCGCCGGCCTTGCGGCGCCGTCGTTCGTGGCGGAGGGGCACACGCCGTCCGAACTGTTCGACGACGTGGTGATCGACGCGGCTCCCGACCTGGACGCCGCGGTGCGTGCGGCCGGTGTGTCGCTGAGCGTGGCCGTGCACAGCGCGTGGGGCGTGACGCTGGGCGGCATCCTGGGCGGCCAGGACGTCGTGTTCGGGTCGACGGTGTCCGGCCGTGACGCCGATGTTCCCGGCATCGACGAGATGGTCGGCCTGTTCATCAACACGATTCCCGTGCGCGTTGGCTGGTCTGGTTCTTCTGCGCGTTCGTTGCTGGAGTCGGTGCGTGCGCATCAGACCGCGGTGTTGCCGCACCAGCACGTGTCGCTCACCCGGATCGGGCGGCAGGCTCCGCACGGTTCGGCGTTCGACACGCTCGTGGTCTTCGACGTGGCCACGGACGTGACGGCGCTGGAGGGTCCGTTCAAGATCGCCGAGGTCGTGAACGAGGGTGCGCCGCACTACCCGTTGACGCTGGTGGTCGAGCGGTCGCTCGACGGAGCTTTGCGGTTCAACCTCATCCACGACACGACGGTGGTGCGCTCGGACGGTGCCCGCAGGATCGTGCAGGCGTTCTCGGACACGCTGAACTCGTTGCTGCACGGGGAGAACATCCCAGCCGTCGAGCTCTCGTCCGCGCGTGCCGCGGCCGAGGTCGAGCCGGTCACGCTGGCGCAACTGTTCGACGCCGCCGCGCTGCGGGACCCGTCCGCGCGGGCCGTGACGATGTGCCACCTCGACGGCAGCTCCGAAGGCCTGTCGTACGAGATGCTGGCCAACGCCAAGAACAAGCTCGCTCGCTCTCTCGTCAACGCCGGAGTCGGGCCGCGCCAACGGGTCGCGGTCGCGATCGGGCGCTCGTTGCAGCAGGTCATCGCTCTGGTCGGCATCGTGTCGGCCGGCGGCGCCTACGTGCCTTTGGACCTCGCCTACCCGGACGAGCGGCTTCAGCACGTCCTCGCCGATTCCGCGCCTCAGGTCGTGCTGGTCGAGGCCGAGCACCGCGAACGTTTCGAGCGTCTGCTCGCCGCGGCCGGTGTGTCCGCGCGGATGCTGGTGTACGGCGAGGAGGTGCCTGGCGAGGCGCAGGTTCCGTCGTTCGACTGGCGCAACCCGGCCTACGTGATCTACACGTCCGGCTCGACCGGCAGGCCCAAGGGTGTCGTCGTCTCGCACGCCAGCGTGGTGTCGTTGCTGGCGAACACCCAGCCGGACATGAACTTCGGGCCGGACGACGTGTGGACGCAGTTCCACTCGTACTCGTTCGACTTCGCGGTCTGGGAACTGTGGGGCGCGTTGGTCCACGGCGGCGAACTGCTCGTCCCCGATCACGGCCTGACCCGCTCCCCGGTCGACTTCCACAGGCTGGTTCGTGCGCGCGGCGTCACGGTGCTGAACCAGACGCCGTCGGCGTTCTACCAGTTCGTCGAGGCGGACCGGCACAGCGAGCCGCTGCCCGCGTTGCGCCGGGTGATCTTCGGCGGTGAGGCCCTGGAGCTGTCGCGGATGCGCGACTGGGTCGAGCGCTACGGCACCTCGCGACCCGAGCTGGTCAACATGTACGGCATCACCGAGACCACGGTCCACGTGACGCACCGGGTGCTCGACGACGTGGACTTCGCATCAGGGCGTGAGGTCAGCCCGATCGGTGGCCCGATCCCCGGTCTGCGCACGTACCTGCTGGACTCGTCGTTGCGGCCGGTCGCTCCCGGCCAGGCCGGCGCGATCTACGTGGCGGGCTCGCAGCTCGCTCTGGGCTATCACGACCGGCCGGACCTGACGTGCAGCCGGTTCGTGGCCGATCCTTTCGCCGCTGACGGTTCGCGCATGTACAACAGCGGCGACCTCGCGCGCCGCAATCTCGACGGTGAGCTGGAGTTCATCGGCCGCGCCGACAACCAGGTGCAGCTCAAGGGGTTCCGAATCGAGCTGGGCGAGGTCGAGTCGGCGATCCGCTCGGTGTCCGGCGTCGTCGACGTGGCCGTGACGGTCGCGGACACCGCCGACCACCTCGTCGCGCACGTGGTGGGCACGCCCGCCACCGACATCACCGTGTTCCTCGGGGCGAAGCTGCCGGTGCACATGGTGCCGCAGCGGGTGATCGCGCTGGACGCGCTGCCGCTGACGGTGAACGGCAAGCTGGACCGCAAGGCGCTGGAGGAACGGGCCCGTACTTCGGAGGACACGCCTGTCGTCGCCGGCTCGCCCGCGTTGGAGTCGCTCGTCGGCATCTTCGCGGACGTGCTTCCCGGATCCGCGGTGGACGCCGACACGGACTTCTTCGTGGCCGGTGGCGACAGCATCATCGCGATCGGGGTGGTGAACCGGGCTCGGGCATTGGGAGTGCGGATCGCGCCGCGTGACCTGTTCCTGCACAAGACTCCGCGGGCGCTGGCGGAGAAGTTCGCGGTCGCGCCGGTGGCGGCACCGGTGGTCGTCGAGGCTCAGGACGGACCGGTGGTGCCGACGCCGATCGTGCTGCGGCAGCGGGAACTGGGCGGGGAGCTGAACCTGTTCGCCCAGGCGCGGCAGGTGGAGTGCGCGAGTCTGGCGGACGCTCAGCGTGCCGCCGACGCCGTGGTGAAGGCGCACGCGGCCCTGCGGATGCGGCTGACGGTGACGGACGGGGTGTGGTCGTTCGGAATCGATTCCGACTCGCAGACCCCCAGGGGGGATCGGGTCCCCACTCCTATCGTCTCAAGCGGCTCTGACAGTTCTGATGATCTTGACCTCGCCGCCAACGAGGCCGCCCGCCGCCTGAACCCCGAAGCCGGCGTCATGGCCGCCTTCACCTGGCTCGAACCCACCCAGACCCTGATCGTCGTGGTCCACCACCTGGCCGTGGACGCCGTCTCGTGGCTGATCCTCCTCGACGACATCAACGCTGCCATCCGAGGCGAAGAACTCGCACCCGCCACCACCCCGTTCAGCGCCTACACCCGCGCCCTCACGCTCCAGGCCCAGACGAGCACCGGCCTGCGTCACTGGATCGAGGTGCTCGACACCCCGTCCCTCACCCCGCAGATCAGCGACCAGCGCGAGGTCACGGTCAACCTGTCGGCCGACATCACCGACCGCGTCGTGCACACCGCACCGACCGCTCTCGGCATCGGCCTGACCGAACTGCTGGCAGGCGCACTACGAACCGCACTCACCGAAATCCAGGGCACGCCCACGGACCTGGTGATCGAGTTGGAGCGCCACGGCCGGGTAGCAGCACTCGAACACCACGACTACACGCGCACGGTCGGCTGGTTCACCTCCATCGCGCCCGTGAAGCTCAGCCCGCACACCAATCCCGTCGATGCCGCACGTGAGCTCGTGCAGCGTCAGCCGGACGAGGAGCAGCACGTCGGGTACGGGCAACTCCGCTACCTGAACCCCCAGACCGCGCCCGTGCTGGCCGCGCTGCCGAGGCCGCAGGTGCTGTTCAACTACCTCGGCCGGGGCAGCGAGTCGCAGGCGATCCACCTCGACATGGGCTCGCAGCCGAGCCCGTACGCCGTCGAGGTCAACTGCTGGGCCGACACGGGCACGGGCAGTCTGCGGGCGACGTTCGCGCTCACCGAGGACGTGTCGGACGAGATCGCGGCGCGCTGGCTGCTCGCGCTGGAACGGATCGCGGACGCCTCGGTCACCGCGACCCGCACCGCGCCGTTGTCGCCGTTGCAGCGCGGTCTGTACTTCCAGGCCGCCCTGAGCGCGGCCGGGCATTACGTGGCGCAGAGCTACTTCACGTTCGACCGGCGCCTCGACGCCGACAAGCTGGCCAAGGCGATGGCGCACGTCATCGCCAAGCACCCCGTCGTCGGCGCGGGCTTCGCGGACGAGGACGGCACGCCGGTTCAGGTCCTCACGTCCGGTGGCCAGGTCGAGGTCCGCACGGTCGACGTGCTGAACCAGGACGCGGTGGACGCGCTGCGGATCGAGGACCGGGGCACGGGCTTCGACCTCGAACGGCCCCCGCTGGTGCGGCTCACCGTGCTGCGGCTGCCGGACGGCCGGGACGCCTTGCTGTTCAGCTACCACCTGCTGCTGTGGGACGGCTGGTCGCGCGAGATCGTGCTGCGCGACCTGTTCGGCGCCTACCAGTCGCTCCTCGCGAACGAGCCGGTCGACTCCACGCCCGCCTCGCCGAGCTTCGAGAGCTACTGCCGGGCGCTGGCGGCCAAGGACCAGCAGGCGGCGGAACGGTTCTGGGGCGAGTACCTGGCGGAGCTGCCCGGTCCGACACTGCTCGGCGACGGGTCCACTTCGGACACCCTGCCGACGAAGATCGTGCGGACGCTGTCCGAAGAGGACTCCAGCCGCGTGAAGGAAGCGGCCGGCAGGCACGGCGTGACGCTCAACTCGGTCGTCACCGGCGCGCTCGGGCTGATGCTCGGCAGCGAGACCGGCCGGGGCGACGCCGTCTTCGGCGTCACGGTCTCCGGGCGCGAGGAGGAGGGCACCGAGGACATCGTCGGCGTGCTGCTCAACACCGTGCCGATGCGGGTCCGCGCCAAGCCTCAAGACACCGCGGCCGAGTTCCTCGCGAACGTGCAGGCCTCGCGGGTCGACGCCATGGAGCACGAACACGTCGGGCTCGGCGAGATCCAGCGGGCGAGCGGGCACGACCAGCTGTTCGACAACCTGTTCGTGCTCCAGAACTTCCTGAACGACAGCACGTTCGACGAACTCAACGCGCGCAACGGGATCATCGACCACGAGTCCGAGGACTCGACGCACTACCCGTTCACCTGGGTCGTCACCCCGGGCCGGCAACTCACGGTCAAGCTGGAGTACCGGCCGGAGGTCACCGCGCCGGAACTGGCCGAGCGGCTGTTCGACGACTACCTGCGAATCCTCACCGACCTCGCCACCGCCGAAGGCCCGCTGGGCAAGATCCGCGGCACGGGACCGAAGCCGGAACTCAACCCCGCCAACGACTTCGGCGACCTGACCGTGGTCGACCTGTTCGACCAGGCCGCCGACCGCAGTCCTGACAAGATCGCCCTCGTAGCGCACGGCGAGACCATGACGTTCGCGGAGCTCAGGGACCGCAGCCGGCACCTGGCCGGAGTGTTGGCAGGTAAGGGAATCGGCGTCGAGACGTCGGTCGCCATCGCGGTGCCGCGCTCGCTGGACTGGGTCGTCGCGCTGTTCGGGATCCTGCGCTGCGGCGCGGCGTACGTGCCGCTGGAGCTGGACCACCCGGACGAGCGGATCGCCGCGATCATCGAGGACGCCCGGCCGTCGCTGATCATCACGACGACGGCGGTCGCCCCGCGAATCCAAGGCGACACCTTCAAGCTGGACGAGCCGTGGCCGGACGCCGAACCGGTGATCACGTTCGCCCCCAACGACCCCAACAGGCTCAAGCACGCGGCCTACACGATCTACACCTCGGGAAGCACCGGCAAGCCCAAGGGCGTCGTGACCGAGTACGCCGGCCTGACGAACATGCTGGTCAACCACCAGCGCAGGATCTTCGAGCCGGTGCTGGCAGAGCACGGGCACCGGACGTTCCGGATCGCGCACACCGTGTCGTTCGCCTTCGACATGTCGTGGGAGGAGCTGCTCTGGCTCGCCGACGGCCACGAGGTGCACATCTGCGACGAGGAACTGCGCCGCGACGCCACCGGGCTGGTCGAGTACTGCCTGAAGCACGAGATCGACGTCATCAACGTGACGCCGACCTACGCGCAGCAACTGGTGGCCGAAGGGCTGCTCGCGGCCGAGCACAAGCCCGCGCTGGTGCTGCTCGGCGGTGAAGCCGTCACGCCGACGCTGTGGCAGCAGCTCGCGGACACTCCCGGCACGATCGGCTACAACCTTTACGGGCCAACGGAGTACACGATCAACACGCTGGGCGTCGGCACGTTCGACTGCGTCGACCCGGTGGTCGGCGTGGCGATCGACAACACCGACGTCTACGTCCTCGACCCGTGGCTGCGGCACGTGCCGGACGGTGTCGCGGGCGAGCTTTACGTGTCGGGCGTGGGCATCGCGCGGGGCTACCTCGGCCAGCCGGGGCAGTCCGCCGAGCGGTTCGTCGCCTGCCCGTGGGTGCCCGGCGAGCGGATGTACCGGACCGGTGACCTGGTCATCCGGCGCCCGGACGGCAACCTGCTCTACCTGGGCCGCACGGACAAGCAGGTCAAGATCCGCGGGCACCGGGTGGAACTGGGCGAGGTCGAGGCGCGGTTCGCCGCCCACAGCGACGTCCGGTTCGTCGCCGCCGTCGCGCAGGCCGACCCGCAGGTCGACGGCGCCTACCGGCTCGCGGCCTACCTCGTTCTCGCGGACGGCGCGGACATCCCGTCGATCGCGGCGGAGGTCGGCGCCGGCCTGCCGGACTACCTGCGGCCTTCGCACTACGCCGCCGTGGACGCGATCCCGCTCACGGTCAACGGCAAGGCGGACACGTCTGCCTTGCCCGAAGCCCGTCCTCTCGGCACGCTGATGACCAAGGTCGAGGAACGCGAACTGACCGAGACCGAGACGGTCGTCCGCGAGATGTTCGCGGAGGCGCTCGATCTCGACGAGGACGAGGTGGGCATGACGAGCGGCTTCACCGACCTGGGTGGGCACTCGATGCTCGCGGTGCGGCTCATCGGTCTGCTCCGCCGCGAGTTCGGTCCCGTGGTCACGATCCGCGACCTGCTGTCCCTCTCCACCCCCGAAGCGATTGCGCGGCACGTTGACGAACACTGAAGTCCGCACCGGCAGGGAGATCCTGCGGGTCGCCCTGCGCCGCAACCGAGGCGCCATGACGGCCGGGACCCTGCTGATGGGGTCCTACCAGGCCGCCGAGACCGCCGTGCCGATCCTGCTCGGCGTGATCGTCGAGTACGCGTTGCGCGGCGGGCAGCTCAGCTCGCTCGGGCTGGCGCTGCTCGCGCTCGGCCTCGTGATGGCCACGGTGTCGTACTCGTGGCGGTTCGGCATGCGCATCCTGCAGAAGGCGAACACGACCGAGGCGCACCGGTGGCGCGTCGAGGTCGCGGACCGCGGCCTGCAGCCGGTGGCGCGCGAGGTCGACCTGAAGTCCGGCGAGGTGCTCACCATCGCCACCGAGGACGCCGACCAGACCGCGGACATCATCGAGGTGGTGCCGCTGCTGATCAGCTCGCTGGTGTCGGTGGTGATCACGGGTGTCGTGCTGGCGGTGATCAGCGTGCCTCTGGGCGTGCTGGTGTTCGTCGGCACGGCGGCGATCCTGAGCGTGCTCAGCGTGATGTCGCGGCGGATCGGCACGAACACCCAGGTGCAGCAGGCGAAGGTCGCGCGGGCCGGGGCGAAGGTGTCCGACCTGATCGCCGGACTGCGGCCGCTGCACGGGTTCGGCGGCAGCTACGCGGCCTTCCAGGCCTACCGCCGGGTGAGCACCGAGGCGAAGAAGCAGTCGATCGTCGTGGCGCGCGTGAACGGCGTCTACGCCGGTGCGGCGCTGGCGCTGAACTCGTTGCTGGCGGCGGCGGTGACGCTGTGGGCGGGCCTGCTGACGTTCCAGGGCGAGATCACCATCGGTCAGCTGGTGATGGCGGTCGGCCTGGCGCAGTTCCTGATCGAGCCGCTGAAGCTGTTCTCGGAGATGCCCAAGTACGTGATGATCGCGCGAGCTTCTGCCGAACGGATGGCGTTGATCCTCGCCGCGCCCGCGCTGATGACGCCTGGTGTCGAAGAGCCTGGTCCGGAGAGCGGGCTAGACGTCGCCGGAGTCACGCACGGAACGTTGCGGGACTTGACGTTCTCCGTGCAGCCCGGTGAGTTCGTGGCGATCGCGGCCTACCAGCCTCAGGCCGCGTCCGAGCTGGCGTCCGTGCTGTCCGTCGACGTGCCCCCGGCTTCCTACGAAGGCGTGGTGCGGGTGGGCAAGCAGGAGGTCGCGTCGCTGACGATCGAGAGCGTGCGCACCCATCTGCTGGTCAACCCGTCGCACCACGAGGTGTTCGCGGGAACGTTGCGGGAGAACGTGGATCCGGCCGGCTCCAGCTCACTGGTCGAGGAAGCCGTGTCCGCGGCGATGCTGACCGACGTCGTGGCCCTGCACTCCGACGGCCTCGACTACGCCGTGCGCGACCGGGGCGCGAACCTGTCCGGTGGGCAGCGGCAGCGGTTGTCGCTGGCACGGGCGCTGGCCGCGAACCCGGAGATCCTGGTGCTGCACGACCCGACCACGGCCGTCGACGCGGTGACCGAGCAGCTCATCGCCCGCAACCTCACCGAGTTGCGCCGCGGCCGCACGACGGTGGTGATCACCAGCAGCCCGGCGTTGCTCGACGTGGCCGACCGGGTGATCGTGCTGGACGGCGGCGCGGTGACGTCCGAGGGCACGCACCGCGAACTGCTCGGCCGTGACTCCTCCTACCAGCTGGCGGTGGCCCGATGACGAGGTTCGAGTGGCGTGGAGGCCCGGCCTCGCTCCGGTTCGAGAGCGTGCTGGAGGCGGTCGAGCTGACGCACGAGCAGGACGACCTCTGGTCCGCCGAGGTCGAGATGCCGGACCGGCTGCGCGTGACGTACCACTTCGTGGACGCCGACGGGGACGAGCACGCCGATCCGTCGAACCCGTCCGGCGCCGGTCCGAACCGGTCGATCTTCGCGACCCCCGGCCTGGAACCGCAGCCGCACTGGCCGGTCGTCAGCCCGGACGAGGTGCTGGACGTGCCGTCGTTGCGCATCCGGTGGAGCGGGGCGTTGGGGCGCAAGACAGTTCGCGTGCACCAGAGTGGTGAGCCGGTCGTGCTGCTGCTCGACGGCGACGACTGGATGTACGCGCACCCGGCCGTGGCGGCGTTCGAGTCGGCGGTGAAGAACGGCGAGATGCCGCCCGCCACGCTGGTTTTCCTTCCCACGCCTCGTGATCGCGACGCCGAGTACAGCTCTTCCGCGCTGTGGCAGGCGATCCGGGACGAGCTGCTGCCGTTGCTCGCGGAGAACGGCGTGACCGTGGATCTCGAACGGTTCGTGGTCGCCGGGCAGAGTCTGGGCGGGCTCAGCGCGTTCCGTGCCGCGCTGGACTTCCCGGACCTGGTGTCGAAGGTGGCCTGCCAGTCCGGGTCGTTCTGGTACGCCCGCGACCTGCCCCAACACGGCCTCTCGCTCGACGGTCCGGCCGGTGGTGACACGGCGGAACGGCTCAGTGCGTTGCCGGACCTGTCGGGTCTGCGCGTCGCGTTCGACGTCGGCGAGCACGAGCCGAGGATGCACCGGCACTGCGAAGCCGTCGAAGAGCTTGCGGGGCAGGCCGGTGCGACGGTGCGGGTGAACCGCTCCCCCGCCGGACACGACCGGGCAGGCTGGCGGCACGCGCTAGTGCGCGACGTCGCTTGGTTGCTGAGTTAGGTTCCAGCTGGCCAGCAGGCGCAGGTTCTGCTCGGACGACGACCCCGGCTCCACCGTGTGCAGCGCCATGGACATGTCGGGGTCGCCGTCCACCGTGAACGACTCGTAGGCCACCGTGATCTCGCCGACGACCGGGTGGTTCAGCGCCTTGGTGCCGTGGGCGTGCAGGTACACGTCGTTGTCGGCCCACCAGCGGCGGAAGTCGGCGTCCCGGACCGAGAGCTCACCGACCAGCGCGGCCAGCTTCGGGTCGTGCGGATGGCGTCCGGCGTAGATGTGCAGGTGTGCGACGGCCAGACGTGCGTTGGCCTCCCAGTCGAGGTAGAGCGCGCGGGCCGCCGGGTCGAGGAACATGAACCGGACCGGGTTGCGGTCCTGCGGCGACGTGGCGCCGAAGTCCATGTACAACGCGCTGGCCAGGGCGTTCATCGCCAGCACGTCCGAACGGCGGCCCAGCAGCATCGCGGGCACGTCGGTCATCGAGTCCAGCACCCTGAGCAGGCCGGGCCGGACCCGTTGCGGTGGCAGCGCCTGGGTTTTACGCGTCGGTTTGGCCACTGTGTACAGATGAGCGCGCTCGGTGTCGTTGAGCTGCAACGCTCTCGCCAGTGCGTCCAGAACGGACTCGGAGACGTTGACGTTGCGGCCGCGTTCCAGTCGCACGTAGTAGTCCACGCTCACGCCGGCGAGCTGCGCGACCTCTTCCCTGCGCAGGCCGGGAACTCTGCGAGTGCCGGGAAGAGCGGGCAGCCCGGCGTCCTCGGGCGTCACCTTCGCCCGGCGGGAGCGGAGGAACTCGCGGAGTTCGGTGTTCACCTCTCCAGCGTAGGACGGTTCACCGAGCCGTGCGGGGTACTGGCAGGTCCTGTCACGCCGAGCCCGGCAGGGGTTGTGTTGAACGCATGGAACAGAGGGTTCTCGGTACGACCGGCATCACGGTCAGTTCGTTCGCACTCGGCGCGATGACGTTCGGCAGCTTCGCCATCGCCGACCACGACGAGTCGATTCGCATGATCCACACCGCGCTCGACGCGGGCGTCAACTTCGTCGACACGGCGGACATCTACTCGCAGGGCGAGTCGGAGGAGATCGTCGGCAAGGCGATCAGGGGTCGCCGCGACGACGTGGTGCTCGCGACGAAGTTCGGCCTCCCCATGGGCGACGACCCCAACACGCGCGGCGGTGCCGCCCGCTGGGTCAAGCGGGCAGTCGAGGACAGCCTGCGCCGCCTGGACGTCGACCACATCGATCTCTACCAGATGCACCGCCCCGACCAGCACACCGATCTCGACGACACGCTCGCGGCGCTCACCGACCTGGTGCGCGCCGGCAAGATCAGGACCATCGGCTCGTCGGCCTTCCCCGCCAGCGAGATCGTGGAGGCCCAGTGGGTGGCCGAGAAGCGCGGCCACCAGCGCTTCCGCACCGAGCAGCCGCAGTACTCACTGCTGAACCGGGGCATCGAGGCCGACGTGCTGCCGACCGTGCAACGGCACGGCATGGGCGTGCTGACCTGGAGCCCGCTGGCCGGTGGCTGGCTGTCCGGCCGGGCCGACCCGGCCGCGGGCAGCGCCACGCGCGCGTCGTGGGGCGGCACCTACGACATGTCCGATCCCGCCAACCAGGCGAAGCTCGCCGCCGTCGAGCAGTTCTCGAAGCTCGCGGCCGAGGCCGGCGTCTCGCTGCCGACGCTGGCGACGGCGTTCGTGCTCGCCCACCCCGCGGTGACGTCGGTGATCATGGGCGTGAGCAAGCCGCACCACCTGACCGACCTGCTCGCGAGCGCGGACTTCCGGCTGACCGGGGAGATGCTCGACCGGATCGACGAGATCGTCCCGGCCGGCACGAACGTGCGGCAGAACGACGCGTTCATCCTGACGCCGGTGATTCAGGACAAGCGGTTGCGCCGCCGCTGATGCAGGCTGTGCGGCATGGCCACACCTCCTGTGCTCTCGGTGATGCTGATCGTTCCGGACGCTGACGCGGCGGTCGCCTGGTACCAGGCCGCGTTGGGCGCCACGGAGCTGTGGAACCTCGGCGGCGTCGCCGGTCTCGAGATCGGCGGCGCGCCGTTCTTCGTCCACGAGGTCAATCCCGACAACCCCGCGGAGTCCAGTCCCGGTGGCGTCACCAGCGTCCGGGTCGAGCTGTTCACCGACGACCCCGACGGCGTCATCGCCCAGGCGGTGGCCGCGGGAGCCGCTGGTTCCGCGGTCGTGAGTCACGAGGTGCCCTGGGGCACCCATCGGCAGGGCGGCTTCACGGATCCGTTCGGCCACAAGTGGTCCGTCGGCGACCGGTCACCCCTGGGCTGACTGGAGCGGCCACACCTCGACGACTCCGTGCGCCACCGCGCACGGAGTCCCGGCCACCATCCGCACGGCCTCCTCCACCGACTCCGCCTCGATGATCGCGAACCCGGCGATCGGCAGGTCGGACTTCAGGAATGCGCCGTCCTCGACGGTCATGCCGGTGTTGTCGGGATTGCGCACCTGGACCGGTGCACCGGCGATCCCCATCTCGACCCCGGCCTTGCGCAGACGTTCGTCGTGCGCGTGCGCCTCGTCGCGCACTGCTGGTGCCGTTCGGTCATAGTCCGCACGCTCTCCGTAGCCGATCGTCACGAACTTCATCGTGGAACCTCCTCGATTCGGACTTCCTCCTCCATACCGACTTCCGAGCCGCCAGAAACTCATCGGTGCGTTCATCGACTGTTCACCTCGCGGTTGCGACCACCCACCCCGGCACGGCGTCGAAGTGACGAAGGATCTGTTCTCTGACAGGGCTTTTCGTAGAGGTGGACAGTGAAGAGAACGCTCGGCATCGGTCTTGCGGTCGTGCTGCTCGTGGGTGTCGTGACGGCCATCGTCCTGGGACAGGGCGGCGGCGAACCGGCCCAGCTCCAGACCGTGCGCGGGGTGATCGGCTCGGAGAAGCTCGCCTTCTTCGCCGATCAGCGGGTCAAGGACGTGTTCGCGAAGCACGGGCTCAAGGTCGAGGTGGACCCGGCCGGGTCGCGCCAGATCGCGACGGCCACGGACCTGAACTCGTACGACTTCGCGTTTCCCTCTTCGGCGCCTGCCGCCGAGAAGATCCAGCGCGATCGCAAGGCAGCGCGGACGTACGCGCCGTTCTCGTCGCCGATGGTGGTCGCCACGTTCGACCCGATCGTCGACCTGCTGACGAAGGCCGGCGTGGTGAAGCCAGGGCCTGGCTACCAGACGTTCGACGTGCAGGTCTACCTGGAGCTCGCGGCCAAGGGCACGCGCTGGGACCAGTTGCCGGGCAACACCTCCTATCCCGCGCGCAAGAACCTGCTCGTCACCACGACCGATCCGCGTGACTCGAACTCGGCGGCGATGTACCTGGCGATCACGTCGTTCGTCGCCAACGGCGGGGTCGTGTCGTCGCAGGACGCCGAGGCCAAGGTGGTGCCGGCGGTGTCGAAGCTGTTCCTGGACCAGGGATACACGCAGAGCAGCAGCGAGGGACCGTTCGAGGACTACCTGTCCGCGGGGATGGGCAAGACGCCGCTGGTGCTGGCGTACGAGGCGCAGTTCGTGGACAGGGTGGTGCGCGGCGACTCGTCGATCCGGCCGGACATGAAGCTGCTCTACCCGGCGCCGACCGTGCTGTCGAAGCACACGCTCGTGCCGTTGCGCGAGAACGGTGATCGCGTCGGGCAGTTGCTGCAGGGCGACGCCGAACTGGGGAAGCTCGCGGCGACGTTCGGGTTCCGCACCGCCGATCCCAAGCACTTCAACGACATCGTCGAGGAGAAGAACCTGACCGTGCCGCAGACGATCGTGGACGTGGTCGAACCGCCCGCGCACGAGGCCCTGGAGCGGATGCTCGAAGCGATCGCGAAGCAGTACTGACATGGCCGATTTCGTTCTGACGCCACCGGATCCCGTCGAACCCGTGCCGGTCGACCGCGCGGCCGGGCTGATCCCCGTCGCCGACGAGACCAGGGTCGAACTGTCGTCGCGAGCCGAGGCCTTCATCTCGGCGCTGGGTGCCGTCGACCCGCAGTCACCGGACTTCAGCCGCATCGCCGACGAGGCGTTGGTGCTGGGCGAGGCGGAGATGCGGCTGGCGGCGCAGATCGCGGGCCGGCTGCTCGACCGCACGCTCGCGTCCGTCTCGTCACCGCACGGAGCCCAGGTCTCGATGAGCCTGGTGGAGCTGCGGCGTTCGGTGCGCGAACTCGACCCGCAGGACCTCACCAGGCTGACCGGCCGCAAGATCCTCGGGTTCATCCCCGGCGGCAACTCGGCCCGCGGTCTGCTGGCCCGGCTGCGCGCGGCCGACGAGCCGCTCAACCGCATCGTGCTGAAGCTGCGGTCCGGCCAGGACGCGCTGAAGCGCGACAACGCCGCCATCAAGGGCGAGCGGCAGCGGTTGTGGGACCTGATGACCAAGCTGTCGCAGGACGCCGCTCTCGCCGCCGAGATGGACGAGGCGGTGCAGCGGCAGGTCTCGATCCTCGACCTGGCCGAACCAGGCCGTGCCCAGGCGTTGCGCGCCGACGTGCTCTTCGGGCTGCGGCAACGGCATCAGGACCTGCTGACCCAGCTCGCCGTGTGCGCGCAGGGGTACCTGGCGCTGGACGTGGTGCGCCGCAACAACGACGAGCTGATCAAGGGCATCGAACGGGCGGTCAGCACGACCGTCACGGCGTTGCGGATCGGCGTGGCGGTGGCGGCGGCACTGGCCGGGCAGCGCGAGGTGATCGACCAGGTCGACGCCGTGCGCGGGCTCACCGACTCGATCCTGCGCTCGAACGCGACGCTGATGTCCTTGCAGGGCGAGGAGATCCAGCGCATCGCCTCGACCCCGGCCGTCGGCATCGAGGCGGTGCGGACCTCGTTCGACCAGATCTACGCGGCGATCGACGCCGTCGACACGTTCAAGGCCCGCGCGGCCGACTCCATGTCCAGCACGGTCTCCGCGCTGGACACCGAGATCCGGCGCGCCCACGACCACCTGAGCCGCGTGCGCGGCGCCGAGGAGTCAGCATGATCCGCCATCTCATCCCCGCGGTCGCCGTCGTGGCGCTGCTGGCGGGATGTTCCGACGCGGCCGACCCGGTCAAACCCGTCGGCGACGCGACCCCCGGCACCCTTCGCGTCCTCGCGGGCAGCGAACTCGCCGACCTCCAGCCGATCCTCGACGAGGCCGCTCGTGCCACCGGCATCAACGTCAAGTTCAGCTTCACCGGCACCATCGAGGGCGCCGAGAAGGTCGCGAGCGGCGCCGCCGAACAGGGCTTCGACGCCGTCTGGTTCTCCTCCAACCGCTACCTCGAACTCGTGCCGGAGGCCCAGAAGCGGCTCGGCACGCCGACCAAGGTCATGTCCTCCCCCGTCGTGCTCGGCCTGCCCGCCGCGAAGGTCGAGGAACTGGGCTGGGACGGCAGGCGCGTCGGCTGGGCGGAGATCGCCGCGGCGGCCGGGGCGCAGAAGTTCACCTACGGCATGACCGATCCGTCCGCGTCCAACTCCGGGTTCTCCGCGCTGGTCGGGGTCGCGGCGGCGTTGTCCGGCTCAGGCTCCGCGCTGGACGCGGCGAAGATCGACGCGGTCGCGCCGCAGCTCAAGCAGTTCTTCTCGGCCCAGACGCTGTCGGCGGGCTCGTCCGGGTGGCTGTCTGAGGCCTACCAGCGCCGGGCGAAGGGTGAGGACCCGGGCGCCGAAGTGGACGGCCTGATCAACTACGAGTCGGTGCTGCTGTCGTCGCCCGACCCGTTGACGCTGATCTACCCGAGCGACGGCGTGGTGACGGCGGACTACCCGCTCACGCTGCTCACGTCGGCGTCCTCGGAAGCCCGTGAGGCGCACCAGAAGCTCTCCGACCACCTGAGGAGCGCGGACGTCCAGCGCAAGATCATGGACACCACGCACCGCCGCCCGGCCGTGCCGCAGGTGCAGCCGGACGCGAAGTTCACCGTGCGGGACCTGGTCGAGCTGCCCTTCCCCGGCAGCCAGTCCGCTGTGGACGGTCTCATCACCACGTACTTCGACCAGCTGCGCCGTCCGTCGCGCACGCTCTACGTGCTCGACACGTCCGGCTCGATGCAGGGCGACCGCATCGACGGACTGCGCCAGGCGTTGGTGGGCCTGACCGGGGCCGACGAGTCGCTCGCCGGCAAGTTCAGCCGGTTCCACGGCCGCGAGCAGGTGACGTTGCTGCCGTTCAGCAGCAGTGCGCGGCCCGCGTTGAAGTACGAGGTGCCGCAGGACGACCCGCGCCCGATCCTCGACCAGATCCGCAACACCGCCACGTCGCTCGACGCGGCCGGTGGCACCGCGATCTACAGCAGTCTGCGCAGCGGTTACGACGTGTTGCGCCAGCAGATCGACGCCGACCCCGACCGGTTCACGTCGATCGTGCTGATGACCGACGGCGAGAACACCGGCAGCGAGGACGTCACCGACTTCCAGCTGTTCCACCAGGGTTTGCCGCAGAACCTGAAGGGCATCCCGATCTTCCCGGTGCTGTTCGGCGAGAGCGCCACGGCCGAGATGGAACAGGTGGCGAAGATGAGCGGCGGCAAGGTGTTCGACGCCCACAGCCGTTCGCTGTCGTCGGCCTTCAAGGAGATCCGTGGCTATCAGTAGGTATCTCGCCTCCTGGAAGAACCTGGCAGGCTGCTCGGGCGGGCTGATCGGCCTGGGCCTGCACTTCGCCGGACTGGCCGGCGCCTACTGGGTCCTGGTCGTGATCGGCCTGTACGGCGTGGGAGCCCTGGCCGCGCCACCCGAGCGCGTCACGCTGGTGACCGACCCGGTGGAGGAGGCCGGCGCGCTGCGGTCCGAACTGGACGCGCTGGTCGAACGGGTGCGGGGATTCCGGGTGCCGGACGAGGTCGCGCCGAGGTTCGCGGCGATCGCCGAGGTCCTGCGCGGCATGCTGGACCGCCCGCGTGAGCTGCGCGCCGACCCGGACGCCCTGCACGCCGTCACCAGGCTCGTCGGCACCGACCTGCCGCTGTCCGTGCAGACCTACCTGAACCTGCCGTGGTGGTACGCCGCCGCGCGTGGCTCGGGCGCGGAACTGGTGCGGCAGCTGGACCTGCTGCACGCCGACGCCGTCCGCACGGCGGAACGGTTCCACGCGGCCGACGCGCAACGGCAGGCCGACCACACCCGCTACCTCGAAGATCGCGGGTAGCCTCGATTCATGCGGTACGTGCGGATTTTCGCGGACGAGAACGGCAAATCGGCGTTCGAGGACGTCGAGGTGCAAGGCACACCAACGGTTACGGTCGCGGGCGTGCCACCACTTCTCGTCTCAGGCCCGTTTCCCGCGAGCTCGATGCTGGTCGTCGAACAACCGGCCGGTGGCACACCGGAGTGGGAGCTGCACGTGGCACCGCGCAAGCAGTGGCTGATCGTGCTGACCGGCCGAGCCGCCGTCACGGTGTCGGACGGCGAACGGCGCGAGTTCGGCGCGGGCGCACTGCTGTCCTTTGAGGACACCGAGGGTGAAGGTCACCTCTCCACCCCGCTCACGGACGACCTGTCGTACGCGATGTTCCCGCATCAGCCCGCGTAGCCCAGCGCGGCGGACAGATCCCGGGCCGCACCGGCGACGATCCTGCCCAGCTTGTCGAGCTGCGCGCCGATCCGTTCCTTGGGCGCCGACACGTTCAACGCCGCCACGACCCGTGACGTGAAGTCGTACACCGGCGCCGAAGCCGCGACCACGCCCCGTTCCAGTTCCTCGTCCGAGGTCGCGTAACCGCGCTCCCGCACCCGCCGCAGCTCGGCGACCAGCGCGTCCAGGTCGGTGATCGAGTTCGGTCGCGGCGACGGCTGCTCCAGCACCGCGAACGTCGAGTCGGCCCGCTCCCCCGCCTCCAGCACACCCTCGTCGTGGCCGTGCTCGGCGTACCAGACACCGAGCGACCCGGCGTCCCAGTCGCTGAGCAACGCCCGCCCGGACGGCGTCCGCCACGCCGCCGTCGTCACGCCCTCCCAGCCGGTGGTGTGGAAGCGGTTCGGGCTCAGTTCGCTCAGCAACGTCAGCACGTTCCCGCCGCGCAGCACGCACAGGTGCGCCGTCTCGCGCGTCACCTGCGCCAGGTGCTTCAGGTGCCCGCGCGCGTTCCACGCCAACGCGCCCTCGGCGGTCCGTGCGGCCAACGCGTACAGCCGCGACCCCAACCGGTAGGCCTGGGAGTCCGGGTCTCGGTCGACGAGCCCGCTCTCGCCCAGCGTCGCGAGCGTGCGCGACACGACCGTCTTGTCCCGGCCGACAAGAGTCGCGATCCGGACGACACCGAGGCCGCCGGCCTGCACCGCTTCCGGCCGGCCGAGCACCTCCAGCACTTCGATGTCCCGGGCGAGGCCTGCGGAGTTGCGTCGAGATCCCTGCATGGCGGGGCACTCTACGAGGGGCGTTGCCATATTGCCAACACGTGTTGTGCATAAGACCACGCCAAATCTACCGTTCCCGGCCATCGGCACCGACGCCGAAAGGAGGCCCCGTGTCCGGTTCTCTCGACGTGTTCCTGGCCCGCCGCTGGGAAGACCTCGTCACGCTGACGCTGCAACACCTCGCCGTGGTGGCCCTGAGTCTCGCCATCGCCACTCTCCTCGGCGTTCTGATCGGACTTCTGGTGTGGGACAAGAACGTCCCGCGCACCGCGGCGCTCACCGCCGCCGGTATCGCCATCACCATCCCGTCGCTGGCACTGCTCGCGCTGCTGAGTCCCGTGCTCGGGCTCGGGTGGGCACCGACGGTGGTGTCGCTGGTCTTCTACTCGCTGCTGCCGATCGTGCGGAACACCGTGGTCGGCCTGCGGGAGGTGCCCGCACACCTCATCGAGTCGGCCAGGGGCATGGGGATGACACCCGCGAAGACCCTCATCAGCATCCAGCTGCCGCTCGCCTGGCCGGTCATCGTCACCGGCATCCGGGTCGCGGCGCAGCTCACCGTCGGCATCGCGGCGATCGCGGCCTACGTCGCTGGTCCCGGTCTCGGCCTCTACATCTTCAAGGGCCTGTCCTCGCTCGGCTCGGTCAACGCGCTGAACTTCACGCTCACCGGCACGGTCTGCGTCGTTCTGCTGGCCCTGCTCCTCGACGGCGCCTTCGTCCTCATCGCCCGCTACAGCACTTCTAGGGGTCTCCGTGTCTGAGCCTGGAGTCGGCATCGAACTGAGCCACGTCACCAAGCTGTACGCGGGCCAGCACCAGGCGGCCGTCGAGGACTTCTCGCTGTCGGTCCACCCCGGCGAGCTGGTCATGTTCGTCGGGCCGTCCGGCTGCGGCAAGACCACGACGATGAAGATGATCAACCGGATCATCGAGCCGTCGTCGGGGTCGATCACGATCGACGGCCAGGACGTGCTGTCGCTGGACCCCAACGAACTGCGCCGGCACATCGGGTACGTGATCCAGCAGATCGGCCTGTTCCCGCACATGACGATCGCGGAGAACATCGCCACCGTGCCGAAGCTCCTCGGCTGGTCTCGCGAGCGCACGAACGACCGCGTCGACGAGCTGCTGCGGACCGTCCAGCTCGACCCCGCGGTGTTCGCCCACCGCTACCCCAAGCAGCTTTCGGGCGGCCAGCAGCAACGCGTCGGCGTGGCGAGGGCGTTGGCCGCCGACCCGCCGGTGATGCTGATGGACGAACCGTTCGGCGCCACCGACCCGATCACCCGGCAGAAGCTGCAGGCCGAGTTCCTCAAGCTGCAGGCCGACATCGGCAAGACGATCATCTTCGTCACGCACGACTTCGACGAGGCCATCCGGCTCGGCGACCGGATCGCGGTGCTGAGCGAACGCAGCCGGATCGAACAGTTCGACACGCCCGCGAACATCCTCGCCAACCCCGCCAACGACTACGTGTCGAGCTTCATCGGCCACGGCGCGGGCCTGATGCGACTGGCGTTGATCCCGATCGCCGACGTGGAACTCGACGCGCCTGACGCGACCGCGCCGGCCGTCGACGCCGGCGCGTCGTTGAGGGACGCGCTGGACCTGCTGGTGGTCACCGGTGCCGAGCGGGTGAACGTGTCCGGAGGCGGCGGGTCCCTGACCCACGCGAGGATCTCGGCCGCGCTGAACAAGGCCAGGCAACCGGTGGAGGCGTCATGACCGTCCACACCGGACATGCTCCCCGACTGGCTCTCAGACGTTTCGCCACGCCGATCGCGGTCGTGGTCGTGCTGGCCGTCCTCTTCCTCTGGCTCAGCACGCTCTCCCTGGACTCGATCGAGCAGCGCACGCTCAACACGAGCTACCTGCTCGAACGGACTCAGGAACACCTCGTTCTCACCGTGGCCTCGTCCGCCCTGGTGGCACTTCTCGCCATCCCGGCGGGAATCGCCGCCTACCGGGTGCGGTCGAAAGCCATCCGCGCGTTCGTGATCGGACTGGGCAACATCGGCCAGGCCACGCCCGCGGTCGGTGTGGTGATCCTGCTGGCGATCGTGTGGCAGACGGGCTTCTACACCGCCCTGATCTCGCTGGTCGCCTACTGCTTCCTGCCCGTGCTGCGCAACACCCTGACCGGCCTCGAACAGGTCGACCACGCCACCCGCGAGGCCGCCAGGGGCATGGGCATGACTCCGCGCCAAGTCCTGTGGCGCATCGAGCTCCCGCTGGCCTCACCGGTGATCCTGGCCGGGCTGCGGACCGCTCTCGTGTTCTCCGTCGGTGTCGCGACCATCGCGACGTTCATCAACGCAGGCGGCCTCGGCGACATGATCGTCAACGGCCTGAAGCTCCAGCGCTACCCCGTGATCGTCGTCGGCGCCGTGCTCGTCGCCGCGATCGCCGTCCTCATCGACTGGGCAGCCGGTCTCGTCGAGGACCTCGTCCGCCCCCGCGGTCTCTGAGTCCCCCTCCGCCACGAAGGAACCCTCCATGTACAAGCGCGCCCTCGTCGGCGTGCTGGCCCTCGGGCTGGCCGCCTGTTCGAGCTCACCGTCCACCGACACCGCCGCGAAGACCAGTGATCTCGCGGGCCTGTCCGGCCAGATCGGCTCGAAGGACTTCGCCGAGCAGTACGTCCTCGCCCACCTCACCACCAAGCTGCTCAACGCCCACGGCGCGACGCTGGAGGCCAACACGAAGCTGGTCGGCTCGGCGAACGTGCGACAGGCGTTGGAGAACAAGCAGTTCGTGGGCTACTGGGAGTACACCGGCACGTCCTGGATCACCTACAACAAGCAGACGCAGCCGATCAAGACCGAGCAGGAGCAGTTCGACGCGGTGAAGAAGGCCGACGAGGCCAAGAACATCGCGTGGGTCGCACCCGCGCCGTTCAACAACACCTACACCTTCGCGATCCGCAACGAGAAGGCGAAGGAACTGAACGTCACGAAGATGAGCGACCTCGCCAAGCTGCCCGCGAACGAGCGGACGTTCTGCATCGAGAGCGAGTTCTCCACCCGCGACGACGGCTGGCCCGGCGTCTCGAAGACCTACGGCTTCGACGCGCCCAAGGACAACGTGAAGCTGCTCGACACCGGCGTCATCTACACCGCCACCAAGGACGGCAAGGACTGCAACTTCGGCGAGGTGTTCGCCACCGACGGCCGCATCGCCGCGCTCGGGCTGACCGTGCTGCAGGACGACAAGGCGTTCTTCCCGATCTACCAGGGCGGCTTCACGCTGCAGGCCGACGTGCTCAAGAGCCACCCGAAGATCGCGGACGTGCTGAAGCCCATGGCGGACAAGCTGACCACCGAGGAGATGCAGAAGCTCAACGCCAAGGTCGACGTCGACGGTGACGAGCCGGACGAGGTCGCGCAGGAGTGGCTGACCGCGCAGGGGCTGATCTGATGCAGATCGGGGAGAGCTTCGTCGGGGACGGCGTCAACGCCGCCCACGTCAACACGGTGCTCGGTCATCGTGACGGACCAGCCGGCACCGCGTGGGCAACAGCTCTGGCCACGCCCTCAGCGGGGCACGTCCCGTTCGTCGCGGTGCTGCGGCCTTCGTTGCCGGTCAAGCCGATGACGTTGTTCGTCACCAAGGCAGCGCCCGCGAACGACGACCACGGACTCCTGATCTGGGGCCCCGCGCAGGCCGGGGTCGCGGCCGGGGTCGCCGACGCGGTGGCCGACGGCAGCATCCCGGAGCCGGACACCTCGACGCACGTGCTGATCGCGGCGGTCTGGGTCAATCCCGGCGCCGACGACGCGGACACCGTGTACCGCAACAACCGTGAGGCCACTCGGACAGCACTTGCCAACGGCGCCAAGGACCTGCCGACGATCGACGCGGTGCTCGCCGCGAAGGACACCCCGAGCAACCCCTTCTACACGCCCGAGGAGAGAGCGTGACGACCGTCGGTTTCATCGGCCTGGGCAGCATGGGGTCCGGCATGACCCGCAACCTGCAGAAGGCTGGGTTCTCCCTGGTGGTCAACGACATCCGCCGCGAGTCGGCGGACGAGCAGGTCGCCGGCGGCGCCAAGTGGGCGGACACGCCCGCCGAGGTCGCCGCCGACAGCGACCTCGTGATCACCATGCTGCCCACGCCCAAGCACGTCCACGAAGTCATGAACGGCCAGGCCGGTGTGCTCGCCGGCATGGTCCCGAGCGGCACGTGGATCGACATGTCCACGTCGGTGCCCGAGGTGGCCGACGAGATCCGCAAGAAGAACCCGGGCCTGCACGTGCTGGACGCGCCGGTCAGCGGCATGTCGGTGGGTGCGGCGAACGGCACGTTGCAGATCTTCGTCGGCGGCGATCTCGATGACGTGAACCGCCTCCGGCCTGTGTTTGACGCCATGGGAGACCGGGAACGCATCCTGCACGTCGGCGCGCACGGCGCGGGCTACACGGTGAAGCTGATGCTGAACCAGCTGTGGTTCTCGCACCTGGTCGCGACGGCCGAGGTGCTGTCGATCGGCGTGAAGGCGGGTGTCGAGCTGGGTGTGCTGCGCAACGCGCTCGTCAACAGCCCTGCCCGGAGCAACTTCGTGGAGAACGACGTGCTGTCCGTTCTGGACCACGGAGACTACGACGAGGGCTTCGCGATCGCGCTGGCCTGCAAGGACCTCGGCCTGTCCACGGATCTCGCGGCGTCCGTCGGAGTGCCCGCCGAACTGTCCGCGCTCGTCGAGCAGATCTTCCGCCGCGCCCGCGCCAGCTACGGCGACCGGGCGGGCGAGATGACCCCGATGAAGCTCTACGAGGACCTCATCGGGGTCGACCTGAGGCTGTGAGGGGACCCGCCATGCTCACCAAGTTGTACATCGACGGCAAGTGGCTCGACTCGAGCGACGGCCGCACGTTCGAGGTGCTGGATCCGTCCACAGAGGAGGTTCTGGCGCAGGTCGCCGAAGCCACGCCTCGGGACGGCCTGAAAGCACTCGACGCCGCCGTCGCCGCCCAGGCCGCGTGGGGGAAGACCGCGCCGCGCGCACGGGCCGAGATCCTGCGCAAGGCCTTCGAACTGGTGACCGCGCGGACTGAGGAGTTCGCGCGACTCATCACCTCGGAGATGGGCAAGCCGCTGGCCGAGTCGCGGGCCGAGGTGGCTTATGGCGCGGAGTTCCTGCGGTGGTTCTCGGAGGAGGCACCGCGCGTCTCCGGCCGGTTCACGACCGCGCCGGACGGCAAGAACAGGCTCGTGACGGTGAAACGGCCGGTCGGGCCGTGTCTGTTCGTGACGCCGTGGAACTTCCCGCTCGCCATGGCCACCCGCAAGATCGCCCCGGCGATCGCGGCAGGCTGCACGATGGTGCTCAAGCCCGCCGAGCTCACGCCGTTGACCGCGTTGCTGTTCGCCGAGGTGCTGACCGAGGCCGGACTCCCCGCGGGCGTGCTCAACGTGATCACCACGACCGATCCGGGCGCGGTCACCGGCCCGCTGCTCACCGATCCGCGGCTGCGCAAGCTGTCGTTCACCGGGTCGACCGCGGTGGGCAGGAAGCTGATCGCGCAGTCCGCCGACCAGGTGCTGCGGGTCTCGATGGAACTGGGCGGCAACGCGCCGTTCCTCGTCTTCGGGGACGCCGACGTCGACGCGGCCGCCGACGGAGCCGTGCTGGCCAAGCTGCGCAACGGCGGCGAGGCCTGCGTGGCGGCGAACCGGTTCCTGGTGCACTCCTCGGTGGCCGCGGAGTTCACGGCGAAGCTGGCCGACCGCATGAAGGACTACCCGCTCGGCCCGCTGGTCGACGCCAAGACTCGCGCGAAGGTCACCGAACTGGTCGACGACGCCCTGGACCACGGCGCTCAGCTGGCACTCGGCGGAGTCGCGTTGGAGGGCAAGGGTTTCTTCTACGAGGCGACCGTGCTCACCGACGTGCCCGCGGACGCCCGCCTGCTGAAGGAGGAGATCTTCGGGCCGGTCGCGCCGATCGTCACCTTCGAGACCGAGGAGGAAGCGGTCCGGCTCGCCAACGCCACCGAGTACGGCCTGGTGTGCTTCGCCTACACCCGTGATCTCAACCGGGGGCTGCGGCTCGCGGAGTCGCTGGAGACCGGAATGCTCGGCCTCAACACGGGAATCGTGTCGAACCCCGCCGCTCCGTTCGGCGGCGTCAAGCACTCGGGCATCGGCCGTGAAGGCGGCGCCGAGGGCATCGAGGAGTACCTCGAGACCACGTACGTCGCGGTATCCGACCCGTTCGGGAGCATCTGATGGACTTCGGGTTGGACCTGTTCTCCCTCAAGGGGAAGAACGCCATCGTCACCGGCGGCAACACGGGGCTGGGCCAGGCGTTCGCGCTCGGCCTGGCCGCCGCCGGGGCCGACGTGTTCGTGCCGAGCCTGGTGTCCGACGACGGCGAGACGCAGAAACTCGTCGAGGCGCAAGGACAGCGGTTCGGCGGGATGACCGCCGACATCACGGCACCGGGCGCGTGCGCGTCCGTTGTGGACGCGTGCTTCGAGCAGTTCGGCTCCGTCGACATCGTCGTCAACTCGGCCGGCATCAGCCTGCTCGACGACGTGGAGAACTTCGACCGCGCCAAGTGGGACCCGATGATCGCGGTCAACCTGACCGCGGCCTTCGAACTGGCCCACGAGGCGACCAGGTACATGATCCCGCAGCGGTCCGGGAAGATCATCAACATCGCGTCGCTGTTCTCGTTCCTGGGCGGCCGCCAGTCCCCCGCCTACGCCGCGACCAAGCACGGCATCGCCGGGTTCACCAAGGCCTACTGCGACGAACTGGCACAGCACAACATCCAGGTCAACGCACTGGCGCCGGGCTACTTCGCCACGAAGATCACCGAGGCCACCCGCTCGGATCCCGAGACCAACCAGCGCGTGATCGACCACATCCCGGCCGGACGCTGGGGCGATCCGAGCGACCTCATGGGCGCGCTGGTGTTCCTCGCCTGCCGCGCCTCCGACTACGTCAACGGCCACACGCTGGTGGTCGACGGCGGATACCTCGTTCGCTGACTCTCTGAAGGCAGAGCCATGTTTCCTGCACCGCCGCCCTCCGTTCCCTCCGCCTCCGACCTGAGCCGCGAGCAGATCGTCGCCGGCCTCACCGACCTTCTCGGCTCCGCGAAGGTCTCCACCGACGAGCACGAACTGCGGGACGCGAGCGTCGACCGGTTCCGCAAGTACACGTCCGTGCACGGCATCTTCACCGGACCGATCCCGGCCGCGATCGTCAAGCCGGGGTCCACCGACGAGGTCAGCAAGGTGCTGGCGTTCGCGAACGAGCACCGGATCAACGTCGTGCCTCGCACCGGCCGAACCGCGACCGAGGGCGGGCTGGAGACGCTGGTGGAGAACACCGTCGTCCTCGACGGCTCCACAATGGACGCCATCGTCCGGATCGACCCGGTCAACATGATGGTCACCACGCAGTGCGGCGTTCCGTTGCAGCAACTGGAGGACGCGCTGCGCGAACGGGGACTGACGACCGGTCACTCGCCGCAGTCCAAGCCGCTCGCGCAGATGGGCGGCCTCGTCGCGACCCGGTCGATCGGCCAGTTCTCCACGCTGTACGGCGGGATCGAGGACATGGTCGTGGGCTTGGAGGCGGTGTTCCCGGACGGCACGGTCACCCGGATCAAGAACGTCCCGCGCCGCGCGGCTGGCCCGGACATCCGGCACGTCGTGATCGGCAACGAGGGCGCGCTGTGCGTGATCACCGAGGTCACCGTGAAGCTGTTCCGCCACCAGCCGGAGCACAACCACTACTTCGGCTTCCTCACCGACGACTTCGGTGACGCGGTCGAGCGGCTGCGGACGCTGATCACCGACGGCTACCGGCCCAGCGTCTGCCGCGTCTACTCGCCCGAGGACGCGAACCAGCACTTCAGCCACTTCTCGGGCAACAAGAACGTGGTCGTGCTCGTCGCGGAAGGCCCGGAGGGCATCGCGCGGGCCACCGCCGAGGCGATCGAGAAGACGTTCGCGGGCACCGAGGCCGTGGATCCCAAGCTGATCGTCGAGTGGTTCGACAACCTCAACTGGGGCCAGGACAAGATCGACGCCGAGAAGCGCGCCATGCTGGAGACGCAGCACCTCGGCTACACCACCGAGGTCTCGGTCGACTGGTCGAACGTCACGCCGCTCTACGACGCGATCATGAACCGGGTGCGGACCGAGTTCCCGCGCTTCGCCGACCTCACGATGCTCGGCGCGCACTCGTCGCACAGCTACCAGACCGGCACGAACCTCTACTTCGTCTACGACTACGACATCACCTGCAAGCCGGAGCAGGAGATCACCGAGTACCACATCCCGCTCAACGCGATCATCGTCGAGGAATCGTTGCGGCTGGGCGGTTCCATGGTGCACCACCACGGCATCGGCAAGTACCGCACGCCGTGGACGCGCGAGGAGCACGGCAGCGCCTACCACCTCCTGGAGGTGCTCAAGCGCGGCTTCGACCCGAACGGGATCATGAACGCCGGCACGATCTTCCCGGTGTCATGAGCTACCTGATCGCGATCGACAACGGCTCGCAGAGCACGAAGGTGTCGATCGTCGACGAGGTCGGCCGGGTGCACGCCTCCGCCCAGCGCCCGCTGCGGCCGTACGAGCACCCGCGGCCGGGCCAGGTCGTGCACCCGGACGACGACGTGTGGGACTCGATCTCTGAAGCCTGCACCGAGGCCATGCAACGGTTCACCGGCGCACCGGGCGAGATCGCGGGCGTCGGCCTGTGCACGATCCGGTTCTGCCGGGCACTGCTGAAAGCCGACGGGACGCTGGCGGAGCCGTTGCTGAGCTGGATGGACGACCGGCTCGGGCAACGACAATGGGACGACGAGGTGATCCGGTACGTCACGACCTCCTCGGGGTACGTGACGTTCCGGCTCACCGGCGAACGCCGCGACACAGCGGGCAACTACGAGGGCATGTGGCCGATCGACCACGAGACCTGGCGCTGGCCGGATTCATCACCGTCCTATGCGGACACCGGGATGCGCCGCGAGGAGCTGTTCGAGCTGGTCGACCCCGGCGCGTTGCTCGGGACCGTCACCGCGGAGGCCTCCGAAGCGACCGGCCTGCCCGCCGGACTGCCGGTGTACGCGACCTCCAACGACAAGGCGGTCGAGGCACTGGGCAGCGGACTCGGCGACGAGTTGCTGGTGTCGCTGGGCACCTACATCGCCGCGATGACCACGGGAGACCAGCACACGATCGATCCCGAGGGCCGGTTCTGGTCGAACTTCGGTTCGGTCCCGGGCAAATACCTGTACGAGAGCAACGGAATCCGGCGCGGCATGTGGACGGTCAGCTGGTACCGGCAGCTGGTCGACTCCGATCTGGGCGAGCTGGAGGCCGGTGCGGCGAACGTCGAACCGGGCTGCGGCGGGCTGATGACCGTGCTCGACTGGCTGGCACCCGGCGACCACCCGTACCGGCGCGGCGCACTCCTCGGGTTCGACGGCACCCAGGGCCGCCACCACGTGTACCGGTCGATCCTGGAAGGCATCGCGCTGACCATGAACCGGCACAGCGCGGCGATGGCGCAGGCGTTGGGGCGTGAGTTCCCCGAGCTGATCGTGTCCGGCGGCGGGTCGCGGTCCGACCTGATGATGCAGATCTTCGCCGACGTGTTCGGACGGCCGGTGCGGCGCACGAGGATGAGCGACGCCGCCGGTCTGGGCGCCGCGATCTGCGCGGCGGTCGGCAGCGGTGTGCACCCGGACTGGGACAGCGCGGTCAAGGCGATGGTCACCACGGCCGACGTCTTCACGCCCTCCGACGTCGAGTCGTACGAGCAGATCGCGCGGGACCACGCCCGCATCACGGAGTACACCGATCCGCTGTTCGCATCAATGCACCTCTAAATGCGTGTTGACCGCGTACGTGCCGGTCACCGTCCTCCGCTAGGTTTCCCCAGTCCTGGCTGAAGAAGTGCATTCGAGGGTGAAGCGGTGCTGGTGCCGGAGTCGGCGTTCGAACGGGCGGAACTGGGCTCTGGGCAGCTCGTCGCGGTCAACCGGCCGCCGGGCGCCGAACGGACGCAGTACCTGGTCCAGGCCGTGGAGCAGGCCCAGGCACAGGGGCTGGCCGTCGTCTGGACGACCTGCCGCGCGGACGCCCCGCCGTACTGGCCGTGGCACGCGATCCTCGCCGGCCTGGGCGGCGACGCGGCCGCGCTGGACGCCGAACCCGACGTGTGCGCGCAGAAGGTCGTCGACGTCCTCAAGCGCACGCCCGCGTTGATCCTGATGGACGACGTCGACCTGGCGGGCGAGGAAGCGTTCCAGCTGACGCAGCTGGTGGCCGGAACCGTCCACCAGCTGCCCGTCGTCATCGTTGTCACCTCCACCGGCACCACCGCGCTGGACGACGCGGTCCGGCTCGTCGAACGGGCGCACGCCGTGCTGGCCAGGGGCCGGATCACCGAGGCACGGGACCTGCTCGACCAGGCCGCGCGCGACGGCGATCCGGAGGCGGCACTCGGCCTGCCGGGCATGTGGGTCAACAAGTTCCGCGGCCGGGCCGACCGAGCACTCGCGATCGCCCGGCTGCGCGAGGCCGTCGCCGCCCAGCCGCCCGAACCGCTGCGCACCCGGCTGGTCACCAGGCTCGCGGCCGAGCACGCCTACGACCGGCGCGAGACCGAGTGCGTGCTGGAGGCGTTGGAGCAGGCCAGGAACACCGGCGACCAGCTGACCCTGGCCGAGGCACTGTCGTTGGCACATCACGCGTTGTGGTCCCCGGAGCACACGGCCTTCCGGCTGGCGCTGGCCGACGAACTGATCTCCGTGGCGTCGGCGGCGGGCCTGGACCTGTTGGCGCTCAGCGGTCTGTGCCGCCGCACGATGGACCTGTTCTGCCTGGGCGACCCGCACGCGGAACGCTCGCAGGTCGAGCTGGCGCGCCGGGCGTCCGGCTATCCGGCGCTGCTGTTCTTCCACGCCGCGATGGACGTCATGCGGACGATCCGGGCCGGCCGGTTCGCGGAGGCCGAGCAGAAGTCCCTGGCCTGCCTGAGACTCGGGCTCGAGGCGGGCGACGTGGACGCGGAGACGTTTCACAGCACCCATCTGTTCGCGATCCGCTGGTTGCAGGGCCGCGGCGGTGAGCTGGTCGACCTGGCCGAGCAGGTCACGCACTCCCCCACGTTGCCGGATCTGGAGTTCAGCTTCGAGGCCGCACTCGCGTTGCTGGCCCTCGAAGCGGGCCAACGGGATCGCGCGCGGTCGGCGTTGCACCGGCTGACGATCAACGGACTCACGGCGGTTCCGTTGTCCAGCACCTGGATCACGTGCCTGTTCTGCGTGGTGCACGTGGCCGCGGCGCTGGGCGAGGCGGACATCGCCCGCGAGGCCTACCGACTGCTCGAACCCTTCGCACCGCTGCCCGTCGTGCCGGCCACGGCGATCGTCTGCTTCGGCTCGACCGAACTGCTGCTGGGCATCGCCGCCACGACGTTCGGCGAGCCCGCTCTCGCCACCGAACACCTGGAACGCGCTGTCACCACCAACATCCGGCTCGGCAACCTGCCGATGACCGCCTACGCCCGCGCCACGCTCGCCCAGACCGTCGGCGGCGAACGCGGCAGGGCGTTGTTCGACGTCGCCATCAACGACGCGAACGCGATCGGCATGACCGCCCGCGCCGCGATGTGGGCACAGGCCCGTGACGGGCTGTCCGGCCGGATCACGATCCGCAAGGAGAACGCGTGGTGGATCGTCTCCCACCACGGCAGGGAAACCCGCGTCGAGGACCTGGTGGGCATGCGCTACCTCGCGCGGCTCGTGGCCGATCCGGGCGTCGAGATCGCCGCGCTGGAACTCGTCGGCGGGCAGGACAGCGGCAACCAGCCGGTGCTCGATCCCGTGGCCCGCGCCGCCTATCTCACGCGCATCCGCGACCTGCGCGCGCAACTCGACGACCACCCGACGCCGCGAGCCGAGGCCGAGCTGGAGGCGTTGCTCAGCCACCTCGAACGCGAGACCGGCATGGGCGGCCGCGGCCGGAACTTCGCGGGCCCTGCCGAACGCGCCAGAACCGCCGTGCGCAAGGCGATCCGCCGCGCCATCGACACGATCGCGGCGACCGAGCCGTCGACGGCGGACGCGTTGCGCGAGGCCGTGACCACGGGCTATCACTGCTCGTACCAGCCCGGCTGATCTTGACCACCGCGCGGCAACCGTTTGGCCACCGCGGATCCGCAGACTTTCGCGGCAAGGGGAGAACAGGTTCTTCGGGGGGAGAACCGGATCGTGGCTCGCACCCCCCAGGGCGAGCCACGATCCAGCTCCGCGGCTCGCACCCCCGACACGAGCCGCGGAGCCCCTACCCGGCCAGCACCGCGGCCTCCCTGCGCCGCAACGCCGAACCGGGTTCCAGGCCGAACTCCTCGACGAGCAGCGCCCGCACCCGCCGGTAGGTCCGCAGCGCGTCACCCGCGCGGCCGGCCCGGTGCTGGGCCTCCATCAGCAGCTCCCACAACGACTCCCGCAACGGGTAGAGCGCGACGAGCCGTTCGAGCTGGGTGATCGCCTCGGCGTACCGGCCGTCCAGGCACAGCGCCGCCGCCTGGTTCTCCTCCGCGAACGCCAGCGCCTCCCGCAGCCGCACGATCTCCGCGCCCGCCCAGCCCTCGACCGGGCAGTCCGCCAGCGGATCGCCGCGGTGCAACGCCAGCGCCTCCGCGTACCGGCCGCAGCGCAGGTGTTCGTCGAACTCCTCGACGTCGACCACGACCTGCGTGACGTCGAGCAGGTAGCCGGGCTCGCGCGTCAGCACCACGCCGTCCGCGCCGGCCAGCTCCAGCGCTCTTCGGACCTTCGCGACATGCCCCTGCAGCGTCTTGGTCCCCGTGGGCGGCACGTCCTCGCCCCACAGGCCGTCGACCAGTGCCGACCTCGACACCAGACGGCCGGTGCGCAACGCCAGCAACGCGAACACGGCCCGCCGCCGTGCCCCGGTGAAGTGCACCGGTCCGTTCGGTCCGCGCACCTCGAGCGGCCCGAGCAGCCGCACCTCGATCTTCATCACCATTCCCCTCCCCTTGGACACAGGTAGAGGCGTGCCACGAGTGTGCCGCGTGGCGTCACATCACGGCGAGATAACCGAGCGATAACAGCACGGTCTACCGACCGACCACTCGGTCGGTAGTTCTGGTCTGCTCGGACGCATGGACATCGAGAAAGCAGCCATGATCGATTTGGCAGCCCGGCTCGACCTGCCGCGGAAGGTCCGGCTGCTCACCGGCTCCGCGCTGTTCGCGCTGCACCCGGAGCCGGAGATCGGGCTGGCGTCGCTGAAGGTGTCCGACGGCCCGACCGGTGTCCGCGGCGCCGAACTGCGCGGCGGCACGATCGCGTGCGTGCTGCCGAACGCCACGTTGCTGGCCCAGCACTGGGATCCGGCGCTGGCCCGCGAGGTCGGCGAGGTGCTCGCGGACGAGGCCGCGGCACAACAGGTCCACGTCGTGCTCGGCCCGACGATCAACCTGCACCGCACGGCGCTCGGCGGCCGGCTGTTCGAGGCCTACAGCGAAGATCCGCTGCTCACCGGCGTGATCGCCGCCGCGTACGTGCGGGGGCTGCAGGACAAGGGCATCGCGGCGACGCCGAAGCACTACGTGGCGAACGAGTCCGAGACCGAGCGGCGAACCGCGAGCATGGTGCTGGACGAGAAGACGTTGCGCGAGATCTACCTGCTGCCGTTCGAGATCGTGGTCGAGGACTCCGCGCCGTGGGCGATCATGGCGGCCTACAACCTGGTCAACGGCGTCCCCGCGACCGAGCACACCGAACTGGTCGAGGGCGTGCTGAAGGGCGAGTGGGGTTTCGACGGCCTGCTCATGTCCGACTGGTTCGCCACGAAGTCCACGGCGGCCAGCGCCAACGGCGGCCTCGACCTGGCCATGCCCGGACCCGGCGGGCCGTGGGAGGACAAGCTGGTCGCGGCCGTGCGGGCCGGCGAGGTCGCCGAGTCGACCATCGACGACCACCTGGGCCGGTTGCTGCTCCTGGCGGCGCGGACCGGGGCGCTAGGCGAGCAGCGCTCCTGGCCTGACGATCTGCCCGCGCCCGACAGCACGCTTCGCCGCGAGCAGCTGCGGAGGTTCGCGGCGGGTGGCATGACCGTGCTGAAGAACTCCGGTGTGCTGCCGTTGCAGGACTCTCGTGTCGCGCTCATCGGACGGCACGCGATCGACACCGTCGCGCAGGGCGGCGGATCGGCCGGGGTGCGGCCGCCGCACGTCATCAGCATCGCGGACGGCCTGACCTCGCAGCTCGGCGACGCGGTGTCCGTTGTGGACGGTGTGGAGGTCCGGCTGCGGTACGCCGCTCCCGGTCCCGGGGTGTTGAAGGACATCCGCGCCACGACGTACGACGCCGACGGCGCAGTGCTGGCGTCACGCGAGATGGAGATCGCCGAACTCGCCGCGTACGGCGGATGGGCGCAGGGCGCGGCGTCGATCGAGGTGTCCGGCGAGGTCGTGCTGGACGAGCCGACGCGGATGCTGATCGGCGTGCGCGGGTTCGGCGACTGGACGCTGGACGTCGCCGGACGCCAGTACGCCACCCTGCTGGCCTGGGCGAACGGCATCGTCGAGGAGGCGCTGCTGAAGCCGCCGCACTGGACGGCCGAGGTCCTGCTGTCCCCCGGCGACCGGATCACGGCCCGCGTCCGCGAGGCCAGCGCGCTGGTCGGCCTGATCACCCAGCCGGTCCCCCGTGCTCCCGCCGACGCGATCGGTGCCGCCGTGCGGGCCGCGCGCGAGGCCGACGTGGCGGTCGTGGTCGTCGGCCTCACCGAGGAGCAGGAGACCGAGGGCTTCGACAAGACCACGCTCGCGTTGCCCGGCGAGCAGGACGCGCTGGTCGCGGCGGTGGCGGCGGCCGCCAAGCGCACGGTGGTCGTGGTGAACGCCGCCACGCCGGTGCTCATGCCGTGGCTCGCGCAGGTCGACGCCGTGCTGTGGGCGGGACTGCCCGGCCAGGAGGCCGGGGACGCCGTCGCGGCCGCGTTGCTCGGCCAGATCGAACCGGCCGGGCGCCTGGTCACGACGTTCCCGCGGGCCGACTCCGACGCGCTGCCGCTGATTCCGTCCGACGGCGAGCTGGTGTACTCCGAAGGCACCGCGATCGGCTACCGGGGCGCGAGTGATCCGTTGTTCTGGTTCGGTCACGGTCTGGGCTACACGACCTGGGAGTACGGCGCCGCCTCTCAGTCCACTGTGGATGGTGTGGTCACGTCCGTGTCCGTGGAGCTCACCAACACCGGCGAACGGCCGGGGCGCGAGGTCGTGCAGGTCTACCTGCGGCCTCAGGACGAGCCCGTCCGGCTCATCGGCTTCGCGGTGGCGGACGTCGAGGCGGGGCAGAAAGTCCAGGTCGAGGTGCCGTGCGAGCCGCGGGTCCAACGGGTGTGGGCGGACGGCTGGCAGCCGGTCACCGGCGGCGAGGTGCTGATCGCCCGCGGGCTCGGCGACGTCCGCGTTACCCTGCCCGCTGATCAGGAGTGAGGTGACGCCGTGTCGGTCCCGCCCCGATACCGGGCCAAGTCGCGGGTGGACGCCTCTGGTGAGGAGTCCAGGGCCAAGGCCGTGGCCGTGGCGACCGAACTGTTCGCGCTGACCGGTTTCAAGGGAACCTCGGTGGCCGCCGTGGCGGCGAAGACCGGGCTCTCGCAGTCCGGTCTGCTGCACCACTTCCCGAGCAAGGCAGCCCTGCTGACGGCCGTCCTGGAGGAACGCGACCGGCAGGACGGCGAGTTCCTGGCCGGCGGCTCGGGTCCTCCACTGGGCTGGGCGGCGTTCGACGCGCTGGCCGCACTGGTGGCGCGCAACTCGACGCGGCCGCACCTGGTCGGCCTGTTCGTGCGGCTGGCCGCCGAGGCGACCGAACTCGCCCATCCCGCGCACACGTGGGTGCGGGAGCACTACAGCGGTCTGCAGCGATGGCTGGGCGATGCCGTGCGCTCAGGCCAGGAACGCGGCGAGATCGCGGCAGACGCGCCGGTGGGTTCGATCGTGCGCACGACCATCGCGGTGATCGACGGATTGCAGCAGCAGTGGCTGCTCCAACCGGACGAGGTGTCGATGACGGCCGAATTCGAGGCTTTCGCAGGAATTCTGCGCGCCCGCTGGGCTCTCTGAGAGCCCAGGAAGCAAGGTGGTGGCCCGGTTCAGTCTGGGGGACCCGTCCGGGCCACCGGTCTTGCGAAAGGTGGCCGACGTGCGCGGTGACTTTCACACGCCGGCCGGGTTCTGGGGGAACCAGATCCGGCAACTGCGCCGACCCCCACTCCCGGGAGTTTCTCGGGCCCGGCGGCGCAGGTACCGGATCTGGACACAAAGATGACAGGGGGCGTGCACAGATTTCGCCCAGGCCGTGCACAGACCGTCAGGAAGTGCGCGAGGATGGCTGTGCACCCCAACGCCTGGATCATCGAGGAGCGATATACCCGTGGAGTTCCTGCTGCTCGGTTCGCTGGCGGTACGGCGGACGGGCACACTGCTGGAGCTGGGCGGACCCCGGCAGCGCGCGGTGCTCACCATGCTGTTGCTGCACGCGAACGAGGCGGTCAGCGTCGCACAACTGACGGAGGCGGTCTGGGATTCACCGCCGGTGTCGCCCGAGTCGAACCTGCGCACGTACGTCGCCGGGTTGCGCAAAGTTCTCGGTGAACGGCTGATAACGCATCCCGGCCACGGCTACCAGCTCGTGGTCGAACCCGGCGAACTGGATCTCGACGCGTTCGACCGGCTCGTCCGCGAGGGCGAGACCGCACTGGCGGACAACGACGCGGAAGCGGCCGCGGACCTCTTCGGCCAGGCACTGGCCGGGTGGCACGGCATTCCGACCGCCGAGCTCAACGCGGGACCGTTGCTGCGCGCCGAGTTCACCCGGATCCAGGAACGCCGTCTCACCGCGGTCGAGCGGTTCGCGAAGACGTCGCTGGAACTCGGCCGGTTCGACGACGTGATCGACCGGCTGCGGCGGGAGACCGCGCTGCACCCGTTGCGCGAGGAGCTCTGGGCCCAGCTGATGCTGGCACTGGATCGCTCGGGCCGTCGCAGCGAGGCGCTGGAGGCCTTCGCGACGGCCCGCAGGCACGTGGTCGAGCAGATCGGCGTCGAGCCGGGCGCGCGGTTGCGCCAGTTGCAGCAGGTGATCCTCGAAAGCCGGGTGCCCTCGCCCGCGGCTTTGAACGCGCATCGCCAGCTGCCGATGGACATCGCCGAGTTCACCGGCCGGGAGTCCGAGCTGCGGCGGCTGTGCGAGCCCGGCCCCCAGACCACCGTCGTGATCTCCGCGATCGAGGGCATGGCCGGGGTCGGCAAGACGAAGCTGGCCGTCCGCGCGGCCCACCGGCTCGTTCGGCGTTACCCGGATGTCCAACTGTGGGCCGACTTGCACGGCTTCGACGCCGACGAGCTGCCCGCGGACCCGTCCGCCGTGCTGGAGAGCTTCCTGCGGCTGCTCGGCGTGCCCGGCGGGCAGATCCCCGCGTCGCTCGAGGAACGGGCCGCGCTCTACCGCGACCGGCTCACGGGCAAGCGCGCGTTGGTGCTGCTCGACAACGCCGCCGGCGAGGACCAGGTGCGGCCGCTGCTGCCGGGCAGCGCCACCTGCATGGTGCTGATCACCAGCCGCCGCACGCTGCTGCGGCTGGACGGCGTGAGTTCGCTGTTCCTCGACGTCTTCACGCCAGGCGAGGCGCTCGCGCTGCTCTCCAGGATCGCCGGCGAGGACCGCGTGCAGGCCGATCGCGAGGCCGCGGAACGGATCGCGGAGCTGTGCGGGCACCTGCCGATCGCCGTGGCGCTGGCGGCCAAGCGGCTCGCCCGCCGTCCACAGTGGACGACGCGCGACCTGGTGGACCAGCTCGAGCGGGGAGGCGGTCTCGGTGTCCGGGGCGTGTTCGACCTCTCGTACCAGGCGCTGCCGGACAACCAGAGGCGTCTGTTTCGACTCCTCGGACTCCATCCGGGAGAGGACTTCTCCGCCGACTCGGCCGCCGCACTCGCCGGGCTGACCCCGCACGAGGCGGCCGACCTGTTGGAGACGTTGCTCGACGAACACCTGTTGCAGCAACACACCCCAGGCCGCTACAGCCTGCACGACCTGCTGCGCACGTACGCCGTCGAGCAGGTCACCGCCGCCGAACCGCCGCCCGCTCGCGCGTTGGCGCGGCGCCGCGTGCTCGACTGGTACGTCCACACGTCGTGGCGGAGCGCGCAGCAGCTCAACCCCCAGCGCAAACTGGAGATCAGCCCCGCGGACCCGGTCGTGCACGCACGTTCGTTCGCCGATCGCGACGCCGCTCTGCTGTGGTGCGACACGGAACGCGCGAACCTGGTCGCCGCGGTGCGCGACGCCGCCGGCCACGAACTGCCGGAGCACTGCTGGAGCCTGGCTCAATGCCTGTGGGACTTCTTCAACCTGCGCAAGCACTGGGCGGACTGGCTCGACACGCACGGCGTCGCGCTGGCCGCCGCACGATCGGTCGGCGACCGCAACGCCGAGGGCAGGATGCTGATCACGCTGGGCATCGCGTTGCGCGAGGTCCGGCGGCACGAAGAGTCCATCGAGTGCAACCAGCAGGCACTCGCGATCTTCCGCGCGACCGGCGACAAGGCCCGTCAGGAGCCCACTCTCAACAACCTCGGCATCGTCTACATGGTGCAGGGCCGCTCCGAGGACGCGCTGGCGTGCTACGAGCAGTCCGCCGAGATCGCGCGTGAACTCGGCAACCTGCACTCGGAAGCCGTGACGCTGAACAACATCGCGCTGCTGCACGCCGACGCCGGACGGTTCGACGTCGCGCTGGCGCGGTACCTGCGGGCGTTGGAGATCCGCAAGGACATCAAGGACCCGTACAGCGAGGCGATCCTGCTCAACAACATCGGCGAGGTGTACCGGGGGCTGCTCGACTTCCCCCAGGCCGTGTCGTACGTCGACCGGGCGCTGGAGACGTTCCGGGCGATCGGCGACCTCTACGGGCAGGCCGAGTCGCTGGACAACCTCGGGCTGGCGCTGGACGGGCTCGGCGACCGCCGGGGCGCGGAGAAGTGCTGGCTGGAGTCCGTGACGTTGTTCGAGGAGCTGGGCGAACCCAAGGCCGACGAGGTGCGCGGCCGCCTGTAGCCCGTGAGATCAAGCAAAGCGCGATCCGTGCCGTATCGCGTTTCTTCAGCCTGGCTGAACAGCCCCTGGGCGAGTTCAACAACAACTGAAGACGTGAGGACACGGCATGAAGGATCTCTCTTTCGACCCTGACGACCTGGAGCTCGGCGACCTCGCGGTCACCTCCCTGCGCGACTCGGTCGCGTTGCCGGAGTCCGGAGCCTCCGGAGGCGCCTCGTCGTGCTCGTGCGGCAGCTCGTCGTGCAGCAGCTGCACCCAGCCCCAGCTTCCCGCCCAGAACGCATGAGCGAACGCGTGCAGGGAGAAACAGCGCCATACGCACTCGTGCGCCTGGCGGCCCTGCCGCACCCGGACGGCGCTGCGACGGCAGCGCCGTTCCGGCGGGCGGTGGAGACGTTGGCGGCGCTCGAAGCCTCGCTGCTGTCACTGGCCGGCCCCGTGTCGGACCTGCTGCACGACAGCGCCGGCACGCACTCCGACACCTACCACCGCGCGGTCGTGCTGCCGTTGCGCCGCGACGTCCACAACGGACGGTTGCCCCGGCCTTCGCTTCGCGCGGAGGCCAGCGAGCTGGTCTCGCGGTTTCCACAGCTCGGCGAGTGGTTGTCGGCCATGGACCAACGCGCTGACGTGACCGCGGAGATCGAGCGGCTGCTGCCGGACGCGCTCGCCGCCGAACGCGAGGTGCTCGCGTCGTTGTGCGGCACCGAGTCCGTGCGCAAGGCCGCCGTCTTCAGCGGCCGTGACCTCTGGCAGGGGCTCGCCCGCGCCGGCACCGGGGACAAGCGTTCCCGCAAGGCCGAACCCACCGTGCTGCGCTACGCCCTGCGCGCGACGTCGAAGACCAGTCCCCTGTCCTGGTACGCGGCGGTCGGCTGGGCCACCTGGTCCCCCGACGCCCCCACGCCGGACTTCGGCACACCGGTCGCCGTCACGCGGGTCAACCAGGTGCTGCTGACCCGGCTGATCACCGCGCTGCTCGCCGATCGCGGTCACCTCTTCGACCACCCGCACCGCCTCGCGCCCGACGTGCACGCCGACGGCGGCCAGGTGAGGTTCCGCCGGGACATCCCCGCCCGCGGACCGTTGCGCGCCAACGTCGGCATCGAGGAGGACGTCGAACTGGCGTCCAGCCCGCCCCTGCAGTTCCTGGTCGGTCTCACCGGCGCCAACCCCAAGGGCATCAGCCCCGCCGAGCTCGCCAGCGCGCTCGCGACCCGGCTGCCCGACGGCGAGTCCGACCGCGCGCAGCACTACGTCGCGCTGCTGCTCGACATCAAGCTCCTCGTGCCGGTGCTGCCCGCCGACCCGCAGGACCCCGAGGCCTGTCCCGCGCTGGCCTCGTGGCTGCGCGACACCGGCCGGTCCTCGCTGGCCGACCGGGTGATCTCGATCTACCGGGACACGCTGGCGTTCGCCGAGATCGACGCTGCCGCACGGCCTGCCGCGCTGGCCGCTCTGTTCACGTCGTGGGAAGAGCTGGGCTCGATCGTCGGTGTGGACCTCGGTGACGTGACGCCGTTGAGCGAAGATGTCGTCCTGCCACTGCCTGTTCGTCTCGGCCGTTCACATGGTTACGACGGCGTGCGGTCGTTGGCGGGCCTCACTCCGTTGCTGATGCTGTTCGACCGGCACCTCGCGATCCGGCGGCACTCGCGCGACCTGTTCGTGTCGGAGTTCGGTCACGGCGGCTCCGCTCGCCTCGCCGCCTGTGCGCCGTTGATGCACGAGGCCATGTCCGGCGCGCCGACCGGCGGTCTCGGTGCGAGCCGGTCCCAGGTCGCCGATCTGGTGCGGGACGGCGTGATCAGCGACGAGGTCGTCACGGCCGCCGCGGACCTGCTGCCCGCGTGGATGAAGACCAGGCCGACCTCGTACTCGTTCTTCGCCCAGCCGTCGCCGGACGGCCTGGTGGTCAACCACGTCTACGACGGCTTCGGCCGCTTCCCCGGCCGGTTCCTCGACCTGCTGCCACCCGAGGCCTACGCGACGGTCCGGGCCACTTTGGACGGTGTGTTCCCGCGCGGTTTCGTGGAGTACCGGCCGGTGCAGGGCTTCAACCCGAACCTGCACCCGTTGCTCGGCCGGGCGGAGATCGGTGAGGACCCGCGCTGGGCCGACCACACGCCGGACGCGCTGGAGGTCTTCCACGACCAGCAGAACGACGAACTGCGACTGCGCCGCCGCGACAACGGCGCGGTGCTGGACGTGCTCTACCTCGGCTACCTCATGCCGATCTCGCTGCCCGACCGCGTCGCACCCCTGTACTCCGACCTCACCTGCGGCGCGGCCGACCTCTCCCCGTTGCAGCCGGTGTCGTTGGACGGCGACGTGCGGATCGCTGATCGGCTGCGCTACCGCGACGTCGTGCTCGGCCGCCGCTACTGGGACTTCCTGGCTTCCTCTTTGACGGAGCCGTTCTCGTCGGTGGCCGGCGCGACCGCACTGCGCGCCCGCTACGGCATGCCCGCGGAGCTGTTCGCGGGCATGGGCGGCGTCATCACGTCCCGCGAGGACTTCGAAGCCCGCGTGAACGGCCCGAAACCGCAGTACGCCGACCTCACCAACGCACTGCACCTGCGCTGCCTGCCTCGCCTGACGTCCCGCTACGGCGACCACGTCCGGCTCACCGAGGCGCTCCCGGTCCCGTCCGGCCAGGTGCTCGAAGTGGTGGCGGAGACCTACCGGAGGGCAGGATGACCGACGTCGTCTGCTATTACCACGACCCGATCAAGGCCCCGCTGCTGCGCGACGCCGTCCTCCCGGCCCTCGCCGCCGCCGAGGCCACGTTCGCCGACGTCGTGGGCCACGTCGAACGCCACTGGCTGCACGGCCCGCACGTCCGCGTCGTGCTGACCGGCCCGTCCGCCCCGACGGCGGCGTTGCTGGTGGCGACCCTGCTTCGCTCCTACCTGGCTTCGAGCCCGTCCACAGTGGAGCTTTCGGAGTCCGAGCTGCTCGCCCACGCCGAATCGGCGGCCGTGGCAGAGCTCCTGCTACCGCCGTTCACCCCGTTCCACCCCAACAACTCCGTGCGCATCGAGCCGACCGACGACTCCCGCGCCCGCGCTTTCCTGTCTCCAGCACACGTTTCCCTGCGCGCGGAAGGCCTCCGCCTGGGCCTGCCCGCGTTGCGCCACTCGCTGTCCGCGTCCCGCCCGACACTCGCCTTGACCGCGATGGCCGTGCACGCCAGCCGTTACCCGGCCGGCCTGCAGTACGGCTACCACTCGTTCCTCTCCCACGTGGAAGACTTCCTGCTGGCCAGCGACCCCGACGGCGTCGTCCGGTCCAAACTGGACTCGATCTGGACCGCAAACGCTTCCGCCGCCCGCGCTCTGGTCGAACAGGTGGCACTGGGCCACCCCACCACCCACCTCGAAGCGGCCTGGCAGACCTGGACCATCGCCCTGCGCCTGACCGCCCAGGAAAGCTACGACGCGGGCCTGCTCACCTCGGACCCCAACCCGCGCCACGGCGAACGCGCCTACGAGGTGGGCGACCAGGACGCCATCCGCCGCTACAACTACGGCGAGCGAACGAAGTTCACCGACTACCACACCGCGATGTGGACCGTGGACCTCTCCGACCCGGCGATCGCACGGTCGATGACCGTCTACCGCCTGGGCACCAACGTCCTATACCAACTCCTGGCGATCTGCGACGTGACCCCGATGGAGCGCTACGCCGCCGCCCACCTCCTGGCCAACGCCGCACAAGAGGTCCTCGGCACCACCTGGGCCGAACAGTTCGCAGCCCTGCCGAAGGTGGGGTGACGCGCGTGCTCGTGCGGCTGCGCCCAGTCGTCACCGCCACCCCGACCGCCGACGGCCTGCACCTGCGCGGCTGGGCGTCCAGCTGCACCCTCTCGGGCGGAACCGGCCTTTGGAAGGTGTGGCAACGCCTCGCCCCGCAGTTGGAAGCGGGCATCCCGCGAGCCGCGCTGGAGGTGCCGGCCGACGCGGCTCCGGCCGTGCGGGCGGCGGTCTCGCTGATCCTGGACCAGTTGTGGGAACACGACATGCTGGTCGAGATGCCGGAGTGGGGTGCCGACGCACCCGCGCCGGAGGTGGCGGCCTGGCTGGAGTCGGCGGCTGCGGAACCGGTGGAGGCGTGGCGGCGGCTTCGTGCGGCCACGGTGGTCGTGTCAGGACGTGGGCCGCTGAAGAGCGCGGCCGTTCAGGCGGCAGAGGCGGTGGGGCTGGCGGTTCAGCTGTCGGAGGCGGCCTCGCCTCCCCACGCGAGCAGGTCGACCGCCTCGCACGCCAACCAACTGGATGCCGAGCTCCCCGCCGATCAACCCGCGAACCAACCGGATGCTGAACTCCTCCCCCATCAGCCCGCCAGCCAACCGGCCGCCGGACGCCTCACAGCTCAACACGAAAGCCGACCAGCCGCCGGACGCCTCACCGCTCAACACGAAAGCCGACCAGCCGCCGGACTCCTCCCTGTTCAGCCCGCGAGCCGTGGACTCGTCGTCTCCGCGGGTGACTTCACCGTCCTGGCGGGCTGTGGAACCGAAACCGGCTATGTCCTCCCACCCACCACCGGAGGCGTTACTTCACTCCACACTGAAGTAACTATGCGCACCGCCGCAAGGCTGGGCCTCACCGGCGAACCACCCGAGATCCTGGCCACGCTCATCGGATCAGCCGCAATCCACCGCCTCGCCTGTGCCGTCGCCGGCCTGCCCGACCCAGCCGCCGAACTCGCCAACCCCACCACCGACGGCGCAGCCACCTACCCCATGGCCCTGGTAGCCCACGCGAACCCGCTCCAAGCCACCTACCACCCACTCCTGCAGGGCCCTCCCCCGTCAGACCCGTGGAGAGCACTCGACGCCCTGACGGACAACGAACTGGGCCCGGTCGACACCCCGGTGTTCGGCCCCCTCCCCCAGGTCCCGGCCAACCTCGCCACCTCGGGCGACGCCCTCGGCATCGGCACCACCGCCGACGCCGCCCGTCTCAACGCCGCCCTCAACGCCCTCAAGACCGACGGCGTGCTCGGCATCGACGACACCCACGCCCGAGGCGCGGCACTGCGCCAGGCCGCGCGCTACCACCGAGGCGAACCGGCCGACGCACACGAGTGGACCAGCGATCCGACCGCGCACCGCTGGTGGAAGGCGCTGACCGCGAGGTTCGGCGTCCAGGCGGTCGTCCGGGTCGAGCGTCTCGCGGCAGGCGTGCACAGGGCGGAGATCAGCAACGGACGGCAGGTCCTCGCGTGGGCCGTCGAGGCGACGGCCGCGGACGCGGTGGCCTTCGCCGCCCTCGCCGCCGCCGGCTACGCCCAGGCGGGTCGCACCGGCACCGCGCACCTCAACGGCGCGGCTCCGTGCAAGACCACCGACAACCCGGACTGGGTCACCAGGCAGTGGCATTGGCCCGCCGACGTGCGAGACCGCGAAGAACGGCTCCAGCAGGCGATCATGAGGCTGCCGGGAGTCCGGGTCGTCCCGCTCCGGCTCGACCCGGAACTCAGCGCCGCCGGCCTGAAGGCGTACCGGTGATCCGCGTGGACGGCGGCCTGACCCTCATCGGACCGACCACCACCGTCTGCGTCGACTGCGCCGAGAACGCACGCCTCGCGACCGCCGGGGCTCCACGCCAGAACCTGCGACTGAAAGGCTTCACCGCACCGGCGTTCCAGCCCCTGGTCGCCGCACTCCAGGGCCAGGAGCGCGACACCGTGATCGCGATCCGCACCGACCTCGGACTGGTGTCCACCCACCGCATCACGCCGGGCAACTGCTGTGCCCCGGAACCGAGCACCGTCGAAGAAACCGCAACACCGAACGGCGAACTCCGCACCCCGAACGACAAGACCACTGTGGACGGACTCAAGGACACAACAGTCGACTTCCGGCACGGTCCGGTCACCGCACTGTTCCGCACCGGCAACCTGCCGCTGGCCACGGTCACCGCCGAACTCGACTCCCACACCGCCGGCTACGGCCGCACCACGTCGTTCGAAGAGGCCGAAAGGGTGGCGATCTTCGAGGCGATCGAACGCCGCAACGGCATGCGCCCGCGCCACCCGGACCCCAGAGAAGCCTCATTCGCCGAACTGGGACCAGAGGCACTCGACCCAGAACGCCTGGGCCTCAACGACTTCGGCAACACCTACCACCCAGACCTGAAGTTCCGCTGGACCCAAGCCTGGTCGTACACGCAACGCAAACCGATCCAGGTACCGGAACAGGTCGCGTACTGGGCTGCGCACACACCGCCGGACCAACGGTTCCTCCACGAAACGTCCAACGGCTGCGGACTCGGCAACAGCCTGACCGAGGCCGTGCTGCACGGCCTGTTCGAAGTCGCCGAACGCGACGCGTTCCTGATGGCCTGGTACGCCCAAACACCGCTAAAGAAGATCAAGCTCCCACCGGACCCGCTGCTGCACCACCTCACCGACCGGCTCCAGGAGCTCGGCTACGAACTGCTGTTCCTCAACGCCACCAACGACCTGGGCATCCCCGCGGTGCTGACCCTCGCCAGAACCACCAAACCTGGTCTGCCCCAGGCGTTCTTCGCCGCGGGCGCCAGCCCAGACCCCACGAAGGCCATGCAGTCCGCGGCGGTCGAGGTGGCCGTGGACGTGGAAGCGTTCGCCGACCGCGTCCGCGAGAGGCCCGAGGACTACAGCCGGGAACGCCTCCTGCGGCTCCTCCACGATCCGGCCCAGGTCAGAAGCATGGACGACCACGTCGCGGTCAACACGTTGCCGGAAGCAAGAGACCGCTACGACCGGCTGGTCGGCGACCGACCCGCGGAATCCCTGAAAGACCAGCGAACCCACACGAACCTCGACGAGCTGCTCGACCGCTACACCGAAGACCTGAGGAACCTGGGCCTGGAGCTGATCGCGGTCGACCAGTCCGACCCGCACACGGTGAACACCCTCGGGCTGCACTCCGCCAAGGTCATCGTGCCGGGAACGCTGCCCATGACGTTCGGCCACCTGCACCGCCGGACGCACGGCCTGTCCCGGCTCGACCTCCAGGCCGGCCATCCCCACCCGTTTCCCTGAACCACCGTTGGAGCAGCTGTGACCTGGACCGGCCTGCACTGCAGGGTCAACTGGAACCGAGCGGACCTCGACACGTTCGTCGCCGAGACGCTGGCCCCCGCGATGGCCGGCCACGAGTGGTACTTCCTGCGCTACTGGGAGACCGGGCCGCACCTCCGCGTCAGGATCAAGAACGCGCAGAACGTCGACAAACTCCAGCGGCAACTGGAAGAACTCGTCGCGGCCCAGGACTTCCAGCAGGAACGAGGCGAACCGGACTGGCTCCCGCACGGCGACGTCCGCGAGGTCGAGTACGTCCCGGAGACCGAACGGTACGGCGGCCCGCAGGCGCTGCCGGTCGCCGAGGAGGTGTTCTGCCACAGCACTGAAGTCGCCGTCGCCGTGCTCAAGGCCACCCACACCGACAGCGCGCGCCTCACCGCCGCCATCGACCTGACGATCGCGACGGCCAAGGCGCTCGACCTGAACCTGCCGCAGGCCGCGAGTTGGCTGCGCAGCCTGGGTTCCGGCTGGCGCAACGTCCAGGAGCAGGCCCCGGCACCCACCATCGGCTCCCAGCACGCCGCGAACCAGTTGCTCGCCAAACGCGGCCGCGACCTCGCCGCGCGCTGGCACCGCGAGCCACGAGGCGCCATCGCCCACTGGCGCACCACGATCAACGAGGCCAAGCAGCGCCTCGACGTATGGCTGCCGTACGTCTGGGCCTCGCAGCTGCACATGCTGCTCAACCGCATGGGCATCACGCCCAACGAAGAGCGCATGATCTGCTGGACCACCGCGGCCGCCGCCATGTCCCCCAACGGTTTGACGGACTTCCACGACGACGGCGAGACAGCGCCGGACCGCCGTTACCTGGAGGCGAGCAAGTTCCTGCCGGGCTTCAGCGACCAACTGCCCCGCAAGTCAGCGGAACCGAGGCAGTCCTGGCCCTCCACCACCCCGCTGCCTTCCACAGTGGACACCGACACCCTCAGAGCCCGCAAGACCAGCCGCGACCTGACCGGCGAGCTGAACGCGGGGCAGCTCGGCACCCTGCTGTGGAACGCGATGTCCCCGAAGGACGGCAGGTGGCCGTACCCGAGCGCCGGTGCCCAGTACTGCGCCCGGATCAGGCTCATCGCGCTCAACGTCGACGGCCTGGCCCGAGGACGCTACGAGGTCAACGAAGTAGAGCGCGCCCTCACCTGGTTCGGCGAGGCGCCCTCGATCGAGGACCTGGAGGCGACCTCGATGTGGTTCGGCGAGGGCGCCACCGAACTCTCCGGCACCCCTGCCGTCCTGGCCCTCTACATCAGGCTCGGCTCGCTGCGGCAGACCTACGGCCTGAGGGCGCTGCGGTTCGCGTTCACCGAGGCCGGGCACCTGGCCCAGAACCTGACGGTGACGGCCGCGAACCACGGCATCAAAACAGGGCTGGTGGGCGGGTTCTACGACGACATCGCCCACGACGTCATCGGGCTCGACGGCGTGAACGACGCACTCGTCTACTTCCTGCCCCTGGCCTCATAGCCGGCCACGGCCGACGCCTTGCCCTGCTCGGGTCCCTCGGACGTTCAGATCTCCACCGAATCCAGCAGAACATCGACTGTCGGCTCGATCGCGGCCGCCGCCCGCGCGTCCCGGAACCGGCGCTCGATGCCCAGGTCCCGGCGGAACGCCGCGTCCCCGCACACCTTCATCGCCAGGTCCGTCACCGCGACGGCGGCCTCCGTCGCGGTGACCGCCAGAAGCCGGACGCGATCGGCCGACCGTTCCGGATGCCATGTCACCGCGGACACCGTGTCGTTGTACAACACCCTGAGCGCGTCGGTCCGCAGCCGCATCCGGGCCAGATCGGACCGCGTGCGCGGGTCGCCGCCGCCGAGATGTCCGATCGCCACCGCCAGCGCGCCCTCCATCAGCCCCAGCGACACCGCGGCCCCGAGCACCATGAACCACGGGAACGCCAGTTCCTCCGACCACAGCAGGTTGGACGCCGGAACCCGTACGGGATCCGCCTCCACGCAGGTGGCGACGGTGCCCCGCAACCCCATCCCGGCGTGGTCCGCCGGGACCAGCAGGCCCGGTGCCTCGGCGGGAACGAGCACCAACTCCGAGCCGCACGACCAGACGTAGCTGTCCGCCTCACCGGCCGCGATCACCCAGCTCTTGCGCGCCCGCACCTGCACCACGTCGCCGTGCGTCGACATCTCGCCGGACGGCCCGAAAGCCGCCAGCGTCGACAGGTGCCGGCCCGCCGCGATCTCAGCACGCAACCAGTGCGGGCCGGAGCGGTCCAGCACGGCGGCCGCGGAGTAGTGCGAGCGCAGGACGGACGCCGTCGCGCCGCAGACCTTGGCGATCTCCTCGACCACGCGCCCGGCCGACCGGACGTCCTGGCCTCCTCCACCGACCGTGCGGGAGATCGTCATTCCGAGCAGGCCGCGCGCGCCCAGTGCGTTCAGGGCGGCGCGCGGGAATCTGGAGTGCTGGTCGATGTCGGCGGCGTTCGGCGCCACCACGGTCTGCACGATGCGGAGCAGGTCCGCCCGGTACGTCACGTCGGCGGGTAGAGCGAGTAGGAGGGGAAGTTGCCGTACGTCCGTTCGTCGGGCGGGCCCTCCGTCACGGCGTGCACGAGCAACGAGCCGCCGACGAACGCACCGCGCCACGAAGCGCCACGGCCGCCGAACACCTCGTCCCGGTCACCCCGCGACCGCGGCTTGTTGATGCCGACCTTGAACGCCTGGACGTCCTCGCTCAGCCGGCGGGCCGTGGCCTCGTCGTCGCAGGCCAGCGACGCGACCAGGGCACCGTTCGAGGCGTTCATCGCGGCCAGCAGCTCGGCCTCGGTGTCCACCAGGACGATGGTGTCGACCGGTCCGAACGGCTCGGCGTGGTGCAGCACCGACGAGCGCGGCGGATCGAGGATCGCGACCGGCGCCAGGTAGGCGGCGGTCTGCTGGCCCGGCAGGAACCGGCCGGATTCCGGCGATCCCCGGTACAGCGGCACACCCCCGGCGCGCACCGCCTCGTCCACGACGTCGCCGAGCTCCTTGGCCTTCGCGTCGTTGATCAACGGCCCGAAGTCCAGCTCGGGCAGCTCGTCGCCGGGTGAAGCGACGGCGAGCGGGTGGCCGAACTTCACGTCCCGCACCGCGGGCAGGTAGACGCTCAGGAACTTGTCGAACAGCGACCGCTGCACCACGTAGCGCGGGTAGGCGGTGCAGCGCTGCTTGCCGTAGTCGAAGGCCTTGCGGATCTGGGTGCCGAGCATGTCCCAGGAGTCGGTCTCCCAGATGCCCCAGCAGTTCAGGCCCTCCTGCTCCAGGACGTGCCTGCGGTTCGAGTCGACCAGGCGCGTCGCGATGGCGCTGCCGACGTCGCGACCGCCCACAAAGGACACACAGCCCAGGAACGACGACCCGACCAGCACCGGCGCGAGTTCCGCACCGCTTCCGGACACCAGCGTCAGCGGCAGTCCCGACCGCACGGCCAGCGCGGTCGCCAGGGTCAGACAGCTGACGCCACCGTCCGTCGGCGCCTTGGCGATGACGGCGTTGCCCGCCAGCGCCTGCACCAGCATCGCGTGCATCAGCACGCTCATCGGGTAGTTCCACGAGGCGATGTTGCTGACCGGGCCGTTCAACGGCGCCCGGCCGACGAGCATCGAGTCGATCTCCTCGACGTACCAGCGCACGCCCTCGATGCAGCGGTCGACGTCGGCCGTCGCGAGCCGCCACGGCTTGCCGATCTCCCACACCAGCAGCAACGACAGCAGGTCGCGGTGCTCGGTGAGGGCGTCCAGCGCCTCCGAGACGCGGGCCTTGCGTTCCGCCAGTGACACGTTGCGCCACTCGATGTGCTGGTCGACGGCCGCGACCACGGCTCGTCCCGCGACGTCGAAGTCGAGGAACGGCGGGCCCGCGATGGTGGAGCCGTCGACCGGCGTGGTGGCGGGCATCGGCTCGCCGGAACGACTCCACTCGCCGCCGAAGTGGTTGAGCAACCGATCGTCGTGGAACGCTTCGGGTGCGGCTTTCACACACTGCGAGTAGACGTCGTGCCACGACGTGCCGGGCTTGAGGATCAACGGCATTGGGCGGCCCTCCACTCCAGAGGAGATGTCACTGCTCAGCGGTTTTGCACGTGCTGCCAGCCGAAACGGCCCTTGATGCACAGGTTTCCATGCGTGACCGTGCTTTCGTGCGGCGACGTGACCTTGACGATCTCGTTGTCCTGCACGTGCAGGGTGAGGTTGCACCCCACACCGCAGAACGTGCAGATGGTCGTGGTCTGGGTCTGGGCCTCTTCGTCCCAGGTGCCGTCCTCGCGCTTGTCGTGCTCGCGCTTGAAGCTCAGCGCACCGGTCGGGCACACCTCGATGCAGTTTCCGCAGTAGACGCAAGCGCTTTCGGGCAGTGGCACGGAGAACTCCGTGGAGATCCGCGAGTCGAAGCCGCGGCCGGCCACCGAGATCGCGAAGGTGTTCTGCCACTGATCACCGCACGCGTCGACGCACTTGTAACACATGATGCACTTGCTCAAGTCGCGGACGTACAGCGGATTGTCCACTTTGATCGGTTGTTGCACGGTGGCAGCGTCCGGACCGAAGCGAGAAGGTTCGGCGCCGCACGCGGACATCCACTCGTCCACGTGCGGCGTGGTGGAGAGGTCCGTGGCGGACCCGAGAAGTTCCAGTACCAGCTTGCGACTGTGTTGCGTGCGTTCGGAGTCCGTGCGCACGACCATGCCCGGCTCGACCTTGCGCGAGCACGACGGCACGAGCGTACGCGCCCCTTCGACCTCGACCATGCAGACGCGGCAAGCGTTTGCGGGCTCCAGGGTGTCGCCGTAGCACAGCGTCGGGATCGATTTCCCTTGCGCCGTACAGGCGTCCAGGATCGTCGCGCCTTCCGGTACCCGCACGGACTCGCCGTCCAGGGTCAGCTCGACCAGTCGCTTCGGAAGCCCGATCTCGACAATCGTCATGATGCCGCCTCCTCCGCGTAGCCCAACCGGTCGAGGGCTGATTCGATGGCGTTCCAAGCTGTTTGACCCAGCCCGCAGATCGACGAGTCGCGCATGACCTGCCCGACCTCGCGCAGCAGCTGGAGATCGGCGGCGGAAGTGCTCAGCGGACGCTTGCCCACCAACCGGTGCATCGCCTCTTCCTGGCGCACGGTGCCGATCCGGCACGGCACGCATTGGCCGCACGACTCGTCGCGGAAGAACGCGGCGATGCGCAACAGGAAGCTGCCCAGGTCGGCCGTGTCGTCGAGCACCAGCACGACGCCGGAGCCGAGCGTGGTCCCGGCGGCACGCGCGTCCTCCATGGTGAGCGGCAGGTCGAGCTCGTCCGGGCGGACGAACCCGCCTGCCGCCCCGCCGAGCAGTACCGCTCGCAGCTCCCGGCCTGGCGGCACGCCTCCCGCCAGATCGAGGAGTTCTCCGAGCGTGGTGCCGAACGGCACCTCGTACACGCCCGGACGACTCACGTTGCCCGACAGGCAGAAGAGCTTCGGGCCCGTCGAGGCCTCGGTGCCGATGCGGGTGTAGGCCTCGCATCCGTCCGTGAGGATCACCGGCACGTTGACCAGCGTCTCCACGTTGTTGACCACCGTCGGTTTGCCGAAGAGCCCCGACTCCACCGGGAACGGCGGCTTCGAGCGCGGCTCACCGCGGAAGCCCTCGATGGAGTTGAAGATCGCCGTTTCCTCGCCGCAGATGTACGCGCCGGCGCCGCGGCGGATCTCGATGTCGAACGAGAAACCCTCGTGGCCCATGATGTTCTCGCCGAGGAAGTTGCGCTCCTTCGCGCGGGCGATGGCGTTGCGCAGCAGATGCAACGCCCGCGGGTACTCGCCGCGCAGGTACAGGTAGCCGCGCGAGCAACCGGCCGCGAACCCGGCGATCGTCATGGACTCGATCACCGCGAACGGGTCGCCCTCCATCAGCAACCGGTCCTTGAACGTGCCGGGCTCGCTCTCGTCCGCGTTGCAGACCAGGTAGTGCGTCCGGACGGGTTGGCGGGCGGTCGCGTCCCACTTGCGTCCCGTCGGGAACGCCGCGCCGCCGCGGCCCATCAGCTTGGCGTCGGTGACCTCGCGGATCACCCCGGACGGGCCCAGGAGGAGAGCCGTCCGCAACGCCGCGTAGCCGCCCGTCGCCCGGTAGTCGTCGAGCGACTCCGGATCGACGACACCCACCCGTTTGAGCAGCCGCAGGCCGGCCGCACCGGCCTGCGGCACCTCCGCGCGCTCACCGTCCACTTGGGAGGGACCGGCGGCCGCCACCGCGATCACCTCACCGGCGTGGGTGGGCGCCAGGAGTTGCTCCTTCGCCACCTCCCCCGCCTCGAACGCGAGCGCGGCCGGAGCCTTCTCGCACACCCCGAGACACGGGCTGCGCAACCAGCCGCTCTTCGCCCCCGCCGGGCCGAGCTCGTCGGTCAGCCTGTCGCACAACGCCTTCGCGCCGTTGACCTGGCAGGCCAGGTCGACGCAGACGTGCACGACTTTCGCCGGCCGTTCGGTCAGCGAGAACAACGCGTAGAAGCTCGCCACCCCGTAGGCCTCGGCCGGCGGGATGTGCAGGACGCGGCAGATGTGGTTCAGCGCGCCCTGGCTGATCCAGCCGACCCGGTCGTTGACCGCGTGCAGGGCGGGCAGCAACTGGTCCCTGCCCATGCCGGTGAACAGGTCCACGACGACGCGTTCGGCCTCGGACGGCTCGACGTCGAGCAGTTTGAGATCCACTCAGCCCACCTTCACCGGAAGCTTGTCGATGCGAATGGCCGCGGCCTTGTACTCGGCGGTGCCGGCGATCGGGCAGGTCGCCTCGATCGTGATGATGTTGACGTCGATCTCGTCCGGGAAGTGGAACGTCATGAACACCAGACCCGGCGTCAGTCCGTCGTCGATCCGCACCGGCGCCTGGATCTGCCCGCGCCTGCTGGTGATCGCCACCTCCTCGCCGGCCTCCACCCCGAGCATCCGAGCGTCCTGCGGGCACAGGTCGAGCGTCTCGCCCATGCGCAACGGCGACTCGAAGCCGCTCGACTGCACCCCGGTGTTGTAGGAGTCGAGCCGGCGGCCGGTGGTGAGCCGGAACGGGAACTCCTCGGTCAGCTCGTCGACCGGCGGGCTGTGCGGCACCGGCGAGAACGTGGCGGGCATGCCGCGCTTGACCGGGTCGTCCTCCCAGAGCCTGCCGTGCAGGAAGCTGGGTTCGAGGGAGTCCTCGCTGGGGCACGGCCACTGGATGCCGCCGAGCTTCTCCAGCCGGTCGTAGGTCATGCCGGTGTGGATCGGCGACAGGCTGCGCAGCTCGTCCCAGACGTCCTCGCCGGTCTTGTGCTGCCAGTCCGCACCGAGCCGCGTCGCGATCTCACCCATGATCTCGATGTCGTCGCGCGCGCCCTCGGGCGGAGTCAGGGCTTTCCTGACCCGCTGGACCCGGCGCTCGCTGTTCGTGAACGTGCCGTCCGTCTCGCACCACGCGGCCGCGGCGGGAAGCACGACGTGCGCGAGCTGCGCGGTCTTGGTGAGGAAGATGTCCTGCACCACGACGTGGTCCAGGTTGGACAGTCGTTTGATCGTGTGCTCGCAGTCGGCCTCGGACTGCACCGGGTTCTCGCCGATGATGTACACGGTGGTCATGTCACCGCGTTCCATCGCCTCCAGCATCTGGGTGAGGTTCCAGCCCTTGGAGGCCTTGAAGTTCGATCCCCACGCGTCGTTGAACTTCTTGGCGACGCTCGGATCCGTGATGTCCTGGAAGCCGGGCAGCCGGTCGGGGATGGCGCCCATGTCGCCGCCGCCCTGCACGTTGTTCTGCCCGCGCAACGGGTTCAGCCCCGCGCCGTACCGACCGACCTGCCCCGTGAGCAGCGACAGGTTGATGAGGCTCAGCACGTTGTTGGTGCCGTTGTGGTGCTCGGTGATGCCGAGCGTCCAGCTCAGCTGGCCGCGATCCGCCTTGGCGTAGGCGTGCGCGAGCTCGCGGATGAGCTCGGCCGGCACCCCGGTCTCGAGTTCGGCGACCGGCAGCGTCCACGGCTCGACGGCCTTCACGAACTCCTGGAAACCCTCGGTCGCGCGCTCGACGAACGACATGTTCGTGAGGTTCGACGCGATGATCTCCCGCGCGATGGCGTGCGCCAGCGGGATGTCCGTGCCGACCTTGAGCCGCAACCACCGGTGCGCCCACTTGCCGGTGCTGGTCAGCCGGGGGTCGACCACGTACAGCTTCGCGCCCTTGTTGACCGCCTTCAGCACGTGCTGGAAGAAGATCGGGTGCGCCTCCCGCGCGTTCGAGCCCCACAGCACGATCAGGTCGGCGTCCTCGATCTCCTGGTAGGAGGAGGTACCGCCGCCGCTGCCGAACACCTTGGCCAGACCGGCCACACTCGGCGCGTGACACGTGCGGTTGCACGAGTCGACGTTGTTCGTGCCGATGACAGCCCTGGTGAACTTCTGGGCCATGTAGTTCATCTCGTTGGTGGCCCGCGCACAGGAGAACATGCCGAACGCGTCCGGACCACCGCTGGCCACGTTCCTGCGGAAGCCCTCTGCTGCCTTGTCCAGCGCCTCGTCCCAGGTGGCCGGCCGCAGGACTCCCGCGTCGCGCACCAGTGGCTGGGTCAGCCGCACGTAGGGCTCGGTCTTCTTCCGCCTGCTCATCGTCTGCACCTCCTCTGCCCATACTGTATGCAATCTTCGGTATGCGCTAGCCCCTGTTTCGGGATCGTGCCGCTGATCTGGCCTCATCGACTGGAATCGGTGAAACGCTTCGGACCCGAACCTCGATCGCTTGTCTGTCAAACGAACGCCAGGACGAGGACGAACATGACCGGACCAGACGGCCCGCGGTACGACAACGACGCGCGAATACGGGATTCCGGAACCGCTTACCAGGCAGGCGAGATCGGCGGCGACGCGCACCTCGGCAACTCGACCAACTCTCGCTCGACCACGGTCAGCCTGGGCGCGTTCGGCGTGATCGCGGGCGTGGTGCTGACCCTGGCCATCGGGTTCACGGCGTGGAAGCTCATCGCGACGGACGGGCCGGCCGACGGATCACCGGTGACCGCGCAGAACGGCTCCGCGAGCCGGACCAGCGCACCCGCGAACGGCCCGCAGGCAAAAGAGATCCGGCTGCCCCGGGAAACCGGCGCCGACGTCGACGGGGACGACAACTCGGCCAGGCCGAGCGCCGGCGCCACCGACGACACCGACCTCTACCTCACCGACCGCACTCTCCTGGAGGCCAGCGGAACCGGCTTCCTCACCGACAAGGGCCACGAGGACGGGGCCGAGAAGCGGTGCACCGACGCCGTCACCGCCAGGAGGAACAACGAACCCGCGGCGCTCCCGACCACCGCGGGGACGCAGTACTGCTTCCGCACCTCGGACGGCCAGATCGGCTGGGCCCGCGTCAAGACCGTGGCACTCGGCGTGAACGACCCGGAGGGCTTCATCGTTTTCTCCGTCCGGGTGTGGCAGAACTAAGCCGAGATCGACTCCTCGATCGACCGCAGCGTCGACTGGAGAACGGCGTCGCGGTGCGCTCCGGCCGGCAGCGCCCGAGCGACCGACACCGCGCCGATGATGGCGGCGACGAGCGCCCACGCGCGCTGCCGCTGCTCCTCGAAGTCACCGGGCATGGCGGGCAGGACCAGCGCGACCATGCGGGAGATCTGCAGCTGGTAGACCTCGCGCACCGAGTCGCCGGCCCTGGCCACGTCCGCAGTGAGCGCCGTGAGCACGCAGCCGTCGGCGACGCCCTCGCAGTGCTCCTCGCTCAGGTAGCTGTAGACGAGCGCGACGAGCTTGCGTCGTCGTTCGTCCGTGTCGGCGACCTGGAGCGCCTCGAACTCCGGGCTGACGTTCGCGCGGATCACCTGTTCCAGCAACCCTTCCTTGCTCCCGAAGTGGGAGTAGATCGCGCCGGAGGTGACCTCGGCGGCCGAGGCGAGACCGTCCACGCCGACGCCGTGGAAGCCCTTTTCCTTCAACCGGCGTCCGGCCGCTTCCAGGATCGCGGCCCTGGCCTGCTCCTTGTGGTCCTTCGCGTACCGCACGCCGAACTCCCCACTTGACTTCCACCGGGGTCATGATCATACGATAACGCTCGTTACATAGCGATCGTTATTCTATGAATCCGTGAGGGACCATGTCTGCAAACTCCGCTGTCACGCGCACTGTCGACGTCGACGGCACCCCGTTCGCCTACCGCGAGATCGGCCTCACCGAGGGCGTTCCGCTGGTGTTCCTGCACCACTTCACCGCGGTGCTCGACGACTGGGACCCCGCGGTCGTGGACGGTCTGGCCGAGCGGCACCGGGTGGTCCTGGTCGACCTGCGCGGGGTGGGCGGCTCCGGCGGCACCACGCCGGACAGCGTGGAGGCCATGGCGGCCGACCTCGCCGGGTTCCTGCGCGCTCTCGGGTTCGACGAGGTCGACCTGCTCGGCGTGTCGATGGGCGGCATGATCGCCCAGGTGCTGGCCCAGCAGGAGCCCGGCCTGGTGCGCCGGATGATCCTCGCCGGGACCTCGCCCGCCGGTGACGCCGGAGCCGGCAACGCGCTGACGTTGCTGCAGGGCGCGTTGCACGAGTCGGCGGCGGTGGGCAAGCACCCGAAGCACGTGCTGTTCTTCTCCCCCAGCGACTCCAGCCAGCGGGCAGCCGACGAGTTCCTCGCACGGCTGAACGAGCGGACGGAGGATCGTGACGCCGAGGTGACGAACGAGACCATCGGCGCGCAGGCGACCGCGTTGGCCAAGTGGGAGCAGAGCTCGCCCGAGGGTCTCGCGAAGGTCAGCCAGCCGGTGCTCGTCGTCAACGGGGACAACGACATCATGACCCCGACGATCAGCTCGTTCAACCTCGCGAAGTACCTGCCCAACGCGAAGTTGAGCATCTACCCCGACGCCGGGCACGGTGCCCTGTTCCAGCACCACGAGCTGTTCGTCGGGCAGGCGCTGGAGTTCCTCAGCGCGTGACCAGTGACGGGTAGACCGCGGACGGTCGTCCGTCCACAGTGGCCCCCGCGAACTGCAGCATCGGCGCGAGCTGACGGTTGTTGTCGGCCGGGAAGTTCAGCGTCGGCGCGGACACCTCGTCGAGCGCGGCGCGCTGGGCGTCGGACAGGGTCACGTCCAGCGCGCCCAGGTTCGTCTCGAACTGGTCCACGCGGCGGGCCCCGATCACGACGGAGCTGACGCCCGGCCGTCCGCGCAGCCACGCCAGGGCGACCTGGGCGGCGGGGACACCGATCTCGTCGGCCACGGCGGTGACGGCGTCGATCACGGCCTGTTCGGCGGCGCTCGGCGCCTGGCCGCGGTCGCCGGAGTGCTTGCCGGACAACAGACCTCCCGCCAGAGGTGACCACGGCAGCACGCCCATGCCCATGGCCTGCGCCATCGGGATCTGCTCGCCTTCGGAGGTGCGCTCCAGCAGCGAGTAGCACAGCTGGAGCGCGATGATCGGCGACCAGCCGTACCACCGGGCGAGCGTCGCGGCCTCGGCCGTCGCCCAGGCCGGGATGTCGGAGAACCCGACGTAGCGGATCTTGCCGGCGCGCACCTGGTCGTCGAGCGCGCGCAGCGTCTCCTCGACGGGCGTGGCCGGGTCGAAGTTGTGCAGCCAGTAGATGTCCACGTGATCGGTCCGCAACCGGCGAAGGGAGTCCTCCAACTGGTGCACGATCGCCTTGCGGCCGGGCCCGCCGCCGTTCGGGTCGCCGACGTGCAGGTTGCAGAAGAACTTCGTGCCGAGCACCACGCGGTCGCGCAACGACGGGCGGTCCGCGAAGAAGTCACCGATGATCTTCTCCGAGTGCCCGGCGGTGTACATGTTGGCGGTGTCGATCGAGTTGCCGCCGCGCTCCACGTAGGAGGCGAGGATCTTCGCGGACTCCTCCGGACTGCTGCCCCAGCCCCAGTCCTCGCCGAAGGTCATCGTGCCGAGGGTGAACGGGCTGACGCGCAGGCCGGAGCGGCCGAGGGTGATGTACGAATCAAGCGACATACCCCGATTCAAGGCCCCGGCGAGCGTGATCACCTAGACCGATGGGCTCGGTCCGTTGCACGATCCGCTCAGCTTTGAAGCAGCAGGTACCGGGCGGTGCGAGACTCGTCGGCGGGCGTCAGCAGGACATATCGTTCCTCGTACAACGGCATCGCACGCACCGAACTGTCCACATAGGTCATCGCGATGTCGAGCTCGAACTCCTCCAGTCCGTGCGTGATCTCCACCGAGGACAACGATTCCAGCGTGACCCGGACGTGCGGGTAGCGCTCGCAGAACGGCGCCGTGAGCAGCGGCGCGACCGGGAGCGCCGTCGGGATGGCTCCGATCCGGAGCACCCCCGACAGCGACTCCCTCATGCGGGACAGGTCCTGCCGCAGCGCGTCGCGATCCGCGAGCATGCGGTGCGCCCACAACAGGACCCGTTCCCCCTCCGGTGTCAGCGACTCGAACCGGCGGCCGCGGGACACGATCGGCACCCCGAGCTCGCGTTCGAGCTTGCTGATCGCCGCCGACAACGACGGCTGGGACACGTGGCACGCCTCGGCCGCACGCGCGAAGTGGCGTTCGCGCGCCAGGGCGACCAGGTACTCCAGCTGACGCAGCAACAACTACGACACCAGCGACGTGCGCGACAGCAGGTCGATCGCCGCGTAGACGTGCCGCAGCGTCGGTGCCGGCACGCGGGTGAGCTCGGCGATCTCCACCACCGCGGCGATGATCGCGTCGATCTCCAGCCGTTTGCCGGCCTCCAGGTCCTGCAGCATCGACGTCTTGTGGTGCCCGACGCGGCGGGCGCCGTCGATGCGCTTGTCGATGGAGATCTGCGGATCGCAGCCCGCGGCCCGCGCGACGGTCAGGGTCTCCGCCATCATCTGGGCCACCAGGTCGCGGCTGTCCGAGTGGTCGCAGATCTCCACCATCGTCGCGCGGGTCAGCGCGCTCAACGGGTTGAACGCCACGTTGCCCATCAGCTTGATCCAGATGTCCTCGCGGACGTCCTTCTCCACCGGGCACTTCAGCCCGCCCGCGATCATCGCCTCGCTCAGCGCGACGCACCGCGGGGAGATCGACCGGTCCGGCTCCCCGATGGAGAACCGCGTGCCCTCCAGGTGCCGGATCACCCCAGGTGCCTCGATCTCGGTCGAGCAGTAGACGACGCAACCGATCGCCCGTTCCATGGGCAGCACGGCGGTGACGGACCCGCCCGGGTCCACGGCCTCGATCCGTTGTCCTTCAAGGGGATGCCCGGTCATGCCGTGGAAGTACCACCACGGGATCCCGTTCTGCGCCGCGATCACGGCGGTGTCCGGACCCATCAGCGGTGCCAGCAGATCGCCTGAAGACGCGTAGGAATACGCCTTCAGACCGAGGAAAACGTAGTCGACCTCTCCCACCTCGGCGGGATCGGAGGTCGCATGTGGACGCGCGGTGAAATCACCGCGCGGGCTCAGCACCCGCACGCCGTGCTCGCGCATTGCGGCGAGATGGGCTCCACGCGCGATCAGATGGACTTCCACGCCCGCACGATGCAAAGCCGCACCGACGTAGGCACCGATCGCTCCGGCTCCGAGAACAGCGATCCTCATAGCACGCCCCGCTCGTCAAGGATTGCATACAGTATACGGACAACACGGGTATTTCTCTAGAAGTGCTTTTTGCATACCAAAAGCTGTATTCTGTCCGGCATGACCTCTTTGCCCAGTGGCCGCCGGGCACCTCGCGGCTCACTCAGTGCCGCCGCGACCCGCCGGGTCGAACGTCCCGCACCGCTGCGACAGGCCGTCTACGACGCTCTGCTCGAGCTCATCGTCAACCGCACCCTCGCCCCCGGCCAGCACCTGGTCGAGGCCGAGCTGGCCGAGTACCTGGGCGTGAGCAGGCAGCCGGTGCGCGAGGCCCTGCAACGACTGCAGACCGACGGCTGGGTCGACCTGCGGCCCGCCCAGGGCGCCTTCGTGCACACCCCGACCGAGGAGGAGGCCGACCAGCTGCTCGCCGTGCGCAGCGTGCTGGAGACCTACTCCGCCAAGCTCGCCGCCGAGCACGCGACCGCGTCCGACGTGAAGCTTCTCAGGAAGCTGCAGAAGGCCGGCGAGGAGGCCCTGGTCACCGCGAACGTCGAGCGCCTGGTCAAGGCGAACGCCGATCTGCACGCGGCCGTCGCGGCGATCGGCCGCAACAAGGTCCTGTCCGAGATGATCGGACTGGTCGACCGCAGGGTGCGCTGGTACTACACGCCGATCGCCCGCCCGCGCAGCCGCGACTCCTGGAACGAGCACGCCGAGCTGGTCACGGCCATCGCGGACGGCGACGCGGAGCGGGCCGGCGAGGTCATGCACAACCACGCGGAGCAGACCCGCCAGACGTATCACGACCGCAAGACGCCCGAAAGCTCTACGGACAGCGACTGATCCATTACTCTCAGATCACCCAATTCGGTCATTTGGTACCGTACGGGTGATCCGCGACACGATGGCGGCCGATTGCATACAAAACGCAGTATGCTGAATCGCAACAGGGACGGGGTCAACGGAGACCCGCGAGAGGTTTCCCGCCGGGTACCCACACGATGGGCATCCGGTGGACAAGACCCCGGCCGCAACCCTGTTCCTCCCGTGCCACAGTGCCTTTCAGGCTGCTGCGCGCCTCGGGAGCCACCATCGTCAGGAGGAAGACCATGTCCCGCTTGAAGAACTTCGCTCGTTCGCTCACCCAGCCGCGTGAGGGTTTCTCCGCTGACGGCCGCGCGCTGGGCCTCGGACTGTCCACCGCGCTGACGGAACAGCGCAAGGACGCCGAGGCCCAGGCGGCCGTGGCCAAGACGCTCCGCAAGGACGCCGAAGGCCACACGATTCACGGCTGAGAGTCCTTCACAGGAGCGTCTTCGCTCCTTCGCGCGCTCTCGGCGTCCTCCACGGCGGACCGGGCGGCCCGTCGAGAGGTGTGCAGGCTCCAGACCGTCGTGACGGTGAGCGTCGCCAGGATGACCCCGAGAGACACCACGATCGGGATCTCCGGAGCCCACGAGACACCGTGGTGGTGCATCGCTTCGAAGATGAGCTTGAACCCGATGAACGCGAGCACCACCGCGAGGCCCTTGCTCAGGTGCACCAGGCGATCCAGCAGACCGCCCACCAGGAAGAAGAGCTGGCGCAGGCCCATCAACGCGAACGCGTTGGCGGTCAGCACCAGGTACGGCTCCTTGGTGAGCCCGAAGATCGCCGGGATCGAGTCCACCGCGAACAACAGGTCCGTGGTGCCGACCGCGACCATGACGATCAGCATCGGCGTCACGACGCGCTTGCCGTTCATGCGCGTCGTCAACGCGGCGCCGTGGTAGACCGTGGTCGCCGGCAGGAACCGCTTCACCGCGCGCAAAGCGGCGTTCTCCGGAACGTCGGCCTCGTCGGTCTCGTCCTGCTTCAGCAGCTTCCACGCCGTGAAGATCAGGAACGCGCCGAAGAAGTAGAACAGCCAGTCGAACCGCGCGATCGCCTGTGCTCCCGCGGCGATGAACACCGCGCGCAGCAACAGGGCCAGGATGATGCCGACGATGAGCACCTTCTGCCGGTACTCCCGCGGCACCGCGAACCGGGCCATGATGATCACGAACACGAACAGGTTGTCGACGCTCAGCGAGTACTCGGTGATCCAGCCGGCGAAGAACTCACCGCCGTGGCCGGGCCCGGCGAACACCGTGACGCCGAGTCCGAAGAGGACGGCCAGGCCGACGTAGAAGATCACCCAGTACAACGACTCGCGGAACGACGGTTCGTGCGGCTTGCGCACCACCAGGTAGAAGTCGAACGCGATGATGGCGGCGATGCCGCCCATGGTCGCGATCCACACCCAGACGGGAAGATCCAACATCCTTGGGCTCCTTCGGCGGAAGGGAAGGTCAGCGGGAGGCGGTAGCTCGCAGGCGCATGGAGATGCGTTCGTGCAGCCACAGGAAACCGATGGCCCAGCCGAAACTCACGATCCCTTGGTAGGCGAGGAAACCGGCCAGATCCGAGGGCAGCCGGACCTGACCGGTGAGCACGAGGCTCACGGTGATCTCGTGCACCAGCCGGGCCGCGGGAAACGCGACCAGCCAGTAGAGGGCCACCGGAGCGAACCGTCCGGCCGGGAGCCGGCCCGCCGCCACCAGCAGGCCGAAGCCGCCGCCGAACGCACCCAGCGGCAGGCCGAGGGCGACCGTCGTGACGAGTGCCCACCCGAGCGGCTGGCCGACGAGCGCGGCCAGCCCTCCCGCGATGAGCCCAGCGGCGAGACCGACGAACGCGCCGGGCACCGCTTCCTTGAGAAAGCCTTCGCGGATCGCCATCTCAGCCCACCACTACTCCGAACTTGATGAGACTGAAGAACAGCATGCCCAGGTAGAACAACGCTCCGAAGCCGATGATGAGGTTCGTGACCAGCTTGGGGCGGATGGGTTTGGGCAGCATCCGGTTGTTCACCAGCAGGAGCACCACGCAGTAGGCGCCCATGGCGAACGTCGACAGGAACGCGAGCACGTCGAGGATCGCGCCCGGTCCGTCGGCGGGTCCGAACAGCAGGATCAGGATGCCGAAGGTGATGACACCCCAGAGGAATCCCGCGTAGAGGTGCGACATGCGGAACCTCTTCGCACCCTTCACGAAGTGGTACGTCATGTCCGCCTGGCCGCGCGAGAACGAGTCGAACAGACCCAGCGTGGCGTTCAGGCCGATCAACGCGATGAACCCGAGGAACACCGCGCCGAGCACCGGTCCACCCGCCGACGCGAAGGCGTCCGACATGGCGTTCAACGCGGCTTCCCGCTCACCGGACTCGATGAGCGCCTTGACGTCCGGACTGGTCCGTGAAGCCGACTGCGCGAGGACCGTGAAAGAAACCGTGACGAGCATCGTGATGCCCCAGAACAGCAGCAGCGCGTCGAACGTGACCCAGCGCCGCCAGCCCTTCCACTTCGCGAGTTCCGCCTTGTCCTCGGTGTCGAACATGAAGCCGCGGGCCGGCATCTTCTCCTCCTCGCCCGCGTGCCGCAGCCCGCGGACCTTCGGGATGTGCGCGCCCATGCCGGCACCGCTGTCGCGCAGGTGCAGCGTGTACCACATCTGCTGCATGCCGGACGGCCCGGCGAACGCGATCGAACCGACGATGATCGGGAACCACTCCGGCGACATGGCCTGGGCCGGGAAGTACCCGAACTGGAGCATGCCGGTCAGGGTGCTGGTCAGGTCGCCCCACGTGCCGACCATCGCCGCCACCACGGAGGTGCTGACGACGAGCAGTCCGATGAGGATGGACAGCAGGTTCTCGAGCAGGTTGTAGATGACCTTGGCGAGGCTGAACAGCACCCCGACCAGGATCAGTCCGACACACGCCGACACCGTCCAGGGTATGCCGGTGATCTTCTCCAGGGCCGCCGCTCCGGCGGAGAGATGGCCCGGCCAGATGTAGACGAGTATCGCGACCACGAAGAAGAACCACATGATCGGTTTGAACACGCGTGCGGCGCCGAAGAAGATGCTCTCCCCCGTCGCCATCGCGTACCGCGCCATCTCGAGCATGACGACGGCCTGCAGCGTGACGCCGATCAGGAAGAGCCACCTGATGTCCGGTCCGAAGACCAGCACCAGGCGGGGCCACATGTAGGACTCGCCCATGCCCACGCCAAGAGCCACCAGGAACACCGTGGGACCGAGCAGGTGGATCGACGGTGGTGCGTCGGGAAGTTTCCTGATGGGCATCGCTTCCAGCTTGCCCGCGGCCCAGACGCGCTCCTTCTCAGGTGGCGTGCTGGTTTCCGTGCGAGCTGCCAGATTTGGATCATCCACGGTTAACAACCTCCAGAGGACCGGCTGTCTTCGTTGACCTCCCTGGCGGGTTCGCGACCGTGGGCGTGTTCACGGTCGCGGACGGGCCATCTCTCCTTGCACTGCCGCAAAGTGGTCGCCGGTCTCTCCCAAGACCAACGACCACTCACGACTTATCTACAGCAAGCCGGCAGCACGGGCCCACCGGTATTTGGCACCCAGTACCGCGACAGGCTTCTCCGTTGTGTACGGGTACGCAACCACTCCGTTCCGGTACAGGTACTCACTTGCTTCCTCGACCTCGACGTCGCCCGCGAGCGAGGCGACGACCGGCTTGTGGATTCCGTTCGCCCGGTACTCCTCCACTACGTCGACCACGAGCTTCGCGAACACCATCGGTGGCGTGACGATGGTGTGCCAGTAGCCGAGGATCAACGAGTGGATGCGGTCGTCGGCGAGACCGAGCGCGATGGTGTTCCGGTACGTCGAAGGGGGTTCGCCGCCGGTGATGTCGACGGGGTTGCCCGCCGCGCCGAACGGCGGGATGAACTTCCGGAACGCCGCGTCCAGGTCGTCCGGGATGCTCATGAGCGACAACCCGTTGTCCACGCAGGCATCCGAGAGCAGCACGCCCGAGCCGCCCGCGCCGGTGATGATGACGACGTTCTCGCCCTTGGGCGTGGCCAGCAGCGGGATTCCGCGCGCGTACTCCAGCAGGTCGTTCAGGCCGGGTGCGCGGATCACGCCGCTCTGCTTGAGGATGTCGTCGTAGACCCGGTCGTTGCCGGCCAGTGCGCCGGTGTGCGAGCTCGCGGCCTTGGCACCCTGGTCGGTCCGTCCCGCCTTGAGGACCACGACCGGTTTCTTTTCCGAGACGCGTTTCGCCGTTTCCGCGAAGGACCGGCCGTCCTTGAGGTCCTCCAGGTGCATCGCGACGAGCTGGGTGTTCGGGTCGGACTCGAAGAACGTCAGCAGGTCGTCCTCGTCGATGTCGGCCTTGTTGCCCACACCGACGATCGACGAGACGCCCATGCCGGCGGAACGGCTGAATCCGAGGATCGCCATTCCGATTCCGCCACTTTGCGACGTGAGGGCGACGCCGCCCTTGACGTCGTACGGCGTGCAGAACGTCGCTGAGAGGTTCTCCGGCGTGTAGTAGTAGCCGTAGATGTTCGGGCCGAGGATGCGCACTCCGTGCTTGCGCGCGATCGCGACGATCTCGTCCTGCAGCTCGATGTTGCCCGTCTCGCCGAAGCCGGACGGGATCATGATCGCGCCGCCGACGCCCTTCTTGCCGACCTCCTCCAACGCCGCCGGCACGAACTTGGCCGGGATGGCGAACACCGCGACGTCGATGTCTCCCGGCACGTCGGCGATGCTCGCGAACGCCTTGCGGTCGAGGATCTCGTCCGCCTTGGGGTTGATCGGGTAGATCTCGCCCTGGTAGCCGCCGTTGACGAGGTTCTTCATCACCGAGTTGCCGATCTTGCCCTCTTCGTTCGAGGCACCGATCACGGCAACGGCGTTCGGCCTCATGATCCGGTTCATCGAGGCGAGGATCTCGTCCTGGGTGAACCGGTGCGGCTCCTTGGCGGCGTCCTCGTCCACCAGGATGCGGACGTCGACCGCGGTGGCACCGGAAGGCGTTGCCAGCACGGGGTTCAGGTCGACCTCGGCCAGCTGCGGGAAGTCCGTGACCAGGTCCGAGACGCGGTGGATCAGGTCGGCGAGCTTGTCCGCGTCGACGCCCTCGGCGCCGCGGACACCGCGGAGGATCTCCGCCGCCGCGATGCCGTTGACCATGGAGAGGGCCTCGGCGTTGCTCGTCGGCGCCAGCCGGAACGTGACGTCCTTGAGCACCTCGACCAGGATGCCGCCGAGGCCGAACGCGACGATCTTGCCGAACGTCTCGTCGGTGGTGGCGCCCACGATGACCTCGTGGACCTCTTTCCCGGACTGCAGCTGCTGCTGGACCTGGACGCCGGTGATGTCCGCGTCCGCCTGGTAGTTCTTGGCGTTGTGGATGATCGTGCGGTAGCCCTCGGCGACCTCGGCCCCGTTCTTGAGGCCCACCAGCACACCGCCGGCCTCGGTCTTGTGCAGGATGTCCGGTGAGACGATCTTGAGCACGACCGGGTAGCCGATCTCCTCGGCGAACGCGACGGCGCCCTCCGACGACTTCGCCAGCGCCTCGGCCGGGGTCGCGATCCCGTAGGCGTCGCAGACCCTCTTGCCCTCCGGTGCGGTGAGCGACGACCGTCCCTCCGCCCGCACCTTCGCGAGTACGTTCTCGACCGCGGCGCGGTCGTAGCCGTTGTCCGGCATGAGATTCTTCTCCCCTGAGGATTAGATGACGCCGGCGGCGCGCAGTCCCGCGAGGCGGTCCGCGCTGTAACCGAGTGCTCCGAGGACCTCGTCGTTGTGCTCACCGAGCAACGGCGGCCGCAGGACCTCGACCGTGCTGTCGGAGAGCTTGAGGGGGTTGCCGACCGTCTTGAACGAGCCGCGTTCGGGGTGCTCGACCTCGACCACGGTGCCGAGCTCCGCCAGTGTCTCGTCCTCGATGATCTCCTTTGTGGACAGAATGGGTCCGCACGGGATGTTGTGGGCGTTGAGCTTGTCCATCACCTCCCACTTGGTGTGCTTCTCCGTCCACTCCTCGATCAGCGCGAACGCCTTGTCCAGCTTGGAGAGCCGGACCTCGGGCGTGTTCCAGGCCGGGTCCTCGGCGAGTTCGGGCCTGCCGATCAGTTCGGTCAGCGGGGCCCAGCCGACGGGCTGGATGATCACGTAGATGTAGTCGTTGGGGCCGCCGGGGGCACAGCGCACCGCCCAGCCGGGCTGGCCACCACCGGATGCGTTGCCGGAGCGGGGCACCTCGTCCCCGAACTGCTCGTTCGGGTACTCCCCCAGCGGCCCGTGGGTGAGCCGCTGCTGGTCGCGCAGCTTCACCCGGCACAGGTTCAGGACGGCGTCCTGCATCGCGACCTGGACGCGCTGGCCGCGTCCGGTGTTGGTCCGTTGGTACAGCGCGGCCAGGATCGCGGCCACCAGGTGGATGCCGGTGCCCGAGTCGCCGATCTGCGCGCCGGTGGCGAGCGGCGGCCCCTCCTCGAACCCGGTGGTGCTCATCGAGCCGCCCATCGCCTGCGCGATCACCTCGTACGCCTTGAAGTCGGCGTAGCGGCCGGGCCCGAAGCCCTTGATCGACGCGTAGATGAGCTTCTCGTTGAGCGCCTGCAGCTTCTCCCACGGGTAACCGAACCGCTCGACGACGCCGGGGCCGAAGTTCTCGACGAGGACGTCGACGTCGCCGATGAGCTTCTCGAAGACCTCTTTTCCTTCAGGGGCCTTCATGTTGAGGGTGATGCTCCGCTTGTTGCAGTTGAGCATCGTGAAGTACAGACTGTCCACTTCGGGCAGATCGCGCAGCTGGCCGCGGGTGATGTCCCCCCGTCCCGGCGTTTCCAGCTTGATGACGTCCGCGCCCAGCCAGGCGAGCAGCTGGGTCGACGACGGTCCGGACTGCACGTGCGTCATGTCGAGGACTTTGACGCCCTCCAGGGCCTTGGCCATGTCAGCTCACCTACTTGTACATCGTCTGGTTCATGGTTCCGGGCGCGTACACGTCGGGGTCGATCCACACGTTGATCAGCGAGGGCTTGCCCGACTCGCGGGCACGTTGCAGAGCGGGCCCGATGTCCTTGGGGTCGCGCACTTCCTCGCCGTAGCCGCCGAGCATCTTGGCGAACTGGTCGTAGCGGACGTCGCCCAGCGTGTTGCCGACGCGTTCGCGCTCCAGCCCGTACTTGGCCGCCTGGCCGTAGCGGATCTGGTTCATCGACGAGTTGTTGCCGACGATGCCGACGAACGGCAGGTTGTAGCGGACCAGCGTCTCGAAGTCCCAGCCGGTGAGGCTGAACGCGCCGTCGCCGAACAGGGCCACGACCTCCTTGTCCGGCCTGGCCAGTTTCGCGGCCAGCACGAACGGGATGCCGACGCCGAGTGTCCCGAGAGGACCGGGATCCATCCAGTGGCCCGGCGACTTGGGCTGCACGACCTGACCGGAGAACGTGACGACGTCGCCGCCGTCGCCGATGTAGATGGAGTCCTCGGTGAGGAAGTCGTTGATCTCGCTCACCAGCCGGTACGGGTGGATCGGCATGTCCTCGGAGAGCAGGTGTTCCGAACGCTTCTGCCGGGCCTTCTCCTCGACCGCCTGCAGTTCCTCCAACCACACCTTGCGGCCCATCGCGCCGTTGTCCTCACGGCCCGACGCTGCCGCAGTGACGCTGGACAGGACCAGGTCGGCGTCACCGACGATGCCGAGGTCGACGTCGCGGTTCTTGCCGACGGTGCGGTAGTCGAGGTCGATCTGGACGACCGTCGCGTTCGCGGAAAGCCTTCGGCCGTAGCCCATCCGGAAGTCGAACGGGGTTCCGACGATCACGATGACGTCGGCGTTGTCGAAGGCGTAGCGGCGCGACAGCTGGAAGTGGTGCGGGTCGCCGGGCGGCAGGGTGCCGCGGCCCGCCCCGTTCATGTAGGCGGGAATGTTGAGGGTGCGGACGAGGTCGATCGCGGAGTCCGTGGCCCGCGTCGTCCACACCTGGCTGCCCAGCAGGATCGCGGGTTTCTTGGCGTGCACCAACAGGTCCGCGAGCTTCTCGATGTCCGCCGGGTCACCGACGCTGCGCGTGGACGCGCGGTAGTGGCCCGCCTCCGGTACTCGTGCCGTGCTCACCGGCACCTTGGCGTCCAGGACGTCCCGCGGGATCTCCAGGAACGACGGGCCCGGCGCGCCGGCGTTGGCCTCGCGGAACGCCATCGACACCATGTCCGCGATGCGGGCGGTGTGCGGGACGTTGGCCGCGAACTTCGTGATCGGCGTCATCATGTCCACGTGCGGGAGGTCCTGCAGTGAGCCCATCTTGTGCTGGCTCAACGCGCCCTGGCCGCCGATCAGCAGCATGGGGCTCTCCGCGCGGAACGCGTTCGCGACGCCCGTGACGGCGTCGGTGGTGCCCGGGCCCGCCGTGACGACGGCGCAACCGGGCTTGCCGGTGATGCGGGCGTAACCGTCGGCCGCGTGCGCCGCGACCTGCTCGTGCCGGACGTCGATGACGGCGATGCCCTCGTCCACGCAGCCGTCGTAGATGTCGATGATGTGCCCGCCGCACAGCGTGAAGATGGTGTCGACGCCCTCGGCTTTGAGCGCCTTGGCCACCAGGTGGCCTCCAGAAATCGACTCCGGCTCCGCGGAACTCGTCATCGGCGATCAGCTCCCCTTTGGCGCTTCGACTGTAGATTGCATACCGTATGAGGTAGGCATATCGTTACTCCGCTACCAACCGGATGTCCATAGATGGCCGCAAGTTTTCGGCGAGAGGACGTAGACGGTGGATCTTTTCGAACACGAGGCGCGGGACCTCTTCGAGCGGCACGGGGTGCCCGTTCCGCGTGGTTTCGTGGCGGACACTCCTGAGTCCGCGCGCGAGGCCGCCTCCAGGCTCGGCGGCACTGTCGTCGTGAAGGCTCAGGTGAAGACCGGCGGGCGCGGCAAAGCCGGCGGCATCAAACTCGCTTCGACGCCCGACGAAGCTCTCGGCGCGGCCACCGCCATCCTGGGGATGGACATCAAGGGCCACACCGTGCACAAGGTCCTGGTCACCGAGGCGAGCGAGATCGCCGAGGAGTACTACCTGTCGTTCCTGCTTGATCGTGCCAACAGGACGTTCATCGGCATGGCCTCGGCGACCGGTGGCGTGGAGATCGAGGAGATGGCGGACTCCATCACTCGAATGCCAGCTTCGTCCTTCGACGCATCGGCGGTGTTCCCACCGTCTGTCGCCGCGGAAGTGAACGCCGTCGCTTCCGCTCTGTGGAAGGTCTTCGTGTCCGAGGACGCGACGCTGGTCGAGGTGAACCCGTTGGCACGCACCAAGGACGGCCGAATCGTCGCTCTGGACGGGAAAGTGACGCTGGACGACAACGCGTCGTTCCGGCACTCTCGGCCTTCGGACAGCGCTGTCGGTGACCCGCTGGAGGTGCGGGCCGCCGAGAAGGGGCTGAACTACGTCAAGCTCGACGGCACCGTCGGTGTCATCGGCAACGGCGCGGGGCTCGTCATGTCCACATTGGACGTCGTGGCGCTGGCCGGTGCCGCACCCGCGAACTTCCTCGACATCGGCGGCGGCGCCTCGGCCCAGGTGATGGCAGATGGCCTCGACGTGATCCTCTCGGACCCGGCGGTCCGCAGCGTGTTCGTGAACGTGTTCGGTGGCATCACCGCGTGCGACGCGGTGGCCAACGGAATCGTGCAGGCCCTCGGCATGCTCGGCGACCGCGCGGACAAACCGCTGGTCGTCCGGCTCGACGGCAACAACGCCGACGCGGGCCACCGCATCCTCGACGAGGCACGACACCCGCTGATCACCGTGGCGCACACGATGGACGACGCGGCGGGCCGTGCCGCCGCTCTCGCTGGCAAGGAGTCCTGATGGCGATCTTCCTCGACGAGAACAGCCGCGTGATCGTGCAGGGCATGACGGGCTCGGAGGGTGCCAAGCACACCCGCCGCATGCTCGCGGCCGGCACGCAGGTCGTCGGCGGCGTCAACGCGCGCAAGGCCGGCACGTCCGTCGGCTTCGACGACGTGACGCTGCCGGTGTTCGGCACGGTCGCCGAGGCGATGGCGGAGACCGGCGCGAACGTGTCGGTGCTCTTCGTCCCGCCCGCCTTCACCGGCGACGCGGTGATCGAGGCCGTCGACGCGGGCATCGGCCTGGCCGTGGTGATCACCGAGGGCGTCCCGGTCCACGACACGGCACGTTTCTGGGCACACGCGGCCGGTAAGTCCACCAGGATCATCGGCCCGAACTGCCCCGGCATCATCAGCCCCGGCAAGTCCAACGCGGGCATCATCCCCGCCGACATCACCAAACCCGGCTCGATCGGCCTGGTGTCGAAGTCCGGAACCCTGACGTACCAGCTGATGCACGAGCTGAAGGACTTCGGCTTCACCACGTGCGTCGGCATCGGTGGCGACCCGATCGTCGGCACCACGCACATCGACGCCATCGAGGCGTTCGAGGCGGACCCGGACACCGAGCTGATCGTGATGATCGGCGAGATCGGCGGCGACGCGGAGGAACGGGCGGCGGAGTTCGTGCGGGACAACGTGTCCAAGCCCGTGGTCGGCTACGTCGCCGGCTTCACCGCGCCCGAGGGCAAGACGATGGGCCACGCGGGCGCCATCGTCTCGGGGTCCTCGGGCACGGCGGAGGCCAAGAAGCTGGCCATGGAGGCGGTGGGGATCAAGGTCGGCAAGACGCCGTCGGAGACCGCCGCCCTGGCCAGGGCGATCCTGACCAGCTAGCCGAACCGGCCGTCTCGGTCCGCCAGGGCGCGGGCCGAGACGGCCGCGGGCGGCAGGCCGGCTGTCCCGGTCCGCCTCCTTGCGGGCCGGGACGACCGCGCCCTAACCGACGGGCTGCTCTGCCCGGTCCGACCCCGATGCGGACCGGCTGACGAGTCGGCTGTCCCGGTCCGCCTCAGTGCGGGCCGAGACGGTCGGCAGTTCCGCACGGCCGGGCGTGGTGCCGGTCGAGGCCTTGCCGGTCGAGGAAGCGGACTCGGCCGAGCCCCCCTCGGCCTTGTCCCCGATCACCGACATCGCCTGCTTCACGATCTTCAGCACGGCCTGCGCACCCTCGACCAGCTTGATCAGGTTCTCGCCGCTGGCCAGCAGCTCACCGAGCTTGGCCGCGATCTGCGCCCCGCACTCCACGGCGATCTGCACGCACTGCGGGATCGCCACGGCGATGCTCTGCCCGAACGTCGCGGCCGCCGCCGCGATCGCCTGGGTCATGATCGGCACGATCTTGCCGACCGCCTCGGCGATCAGCCGCGTCACCTCGGCGACGACCTGCGCGACCACCTCGCCCGCCTTGATCAGCGCGGTGGCGTTGGTGAGCGCCGTCTCGGCGACGGACAGCACGCCGTCGACGATCTCCTTGCCGGTCTTGGCGTACTCGGCCGCGCTCTCGCCGGTCCAGCTGTCGGTCTCGCTGCTCGCCTTCGCGCCGTACTCGCCGGCGAGGGTGGTCGCGGCCTTGCTCGCGTTCTGGAACTCGCCCGCACCCTGGCGCACGCCGTCCGGGTTGCCGCGCAACTGGTTGAGCGGCTCCTCCAGGAAGGAGATCATCGGCGTGAGGAATCCGACGCCCGCGCTGTCCAGTGCCTGCAACGGTTTCCCGTTCGAGCCCAGCTCGCTCATCTGGGCCTTGGGCGTGGCGGCGAGGTCGGACGACAGCCACTCGTCGCCCGCGATGGCGTTCGTGGTGGTGCGGAGTTCGTTCAGCAGCGCGGCGATCGTGCCCGCGTCCGTCGCGGTGGCGGTCATCGGCCGGCCCCCGTGATGCTCTCGGCGTTGCGCTCGTCGGTGCGCTGGTAGTTCTCGGCGGTGCGCCGCATACCCTCCCCGACCTTGTCCATTGTGGACGCGACGTGCGCGAAGGCGCCCATCGTCTCCCCCATCGGACCACTCAGGCCCGTGGTGAGGAACTGTGCGAACGAGCCGAGCGACTCCTGACCGAGCTGGTCGGGCAGCCGGGTTCCGGTCTCGGACAGCTGGTCGGCGCACCCGGTCAACGTCGTGGCGTGGCGCCGCAACTGCTCGTGGTCGGCGGTGAAGCTCATCGCACGGCCTCCGGCAGGTGCCTCGTGATCTGGTGCAGGGCGTCGCTCTCGCCGAGGTAGTCCGCCATCACCTCGGTCATCCGCGCGCTCGCCAGCCGTTGTGCCTCCCGCGCGGTGCTGACGATCAGCATCGCGAGCGCGTCGACGTCGAGCTTGCGCGCCGCCGGCGTCAGCGTGACGTCGCCGAGCACGCCGCCCGCGTTCACGGTCACCGTGACCTCACCGCGTGGCGAGGTCGCCTTGGCCCCGACCTCGGCCAGGCTCGCGCTCGCCGACCGCGCGCTGTACGCGACGCGCTCCAGGCGTTCCTGGTAGTCCGCCAGCCACTGTGCTGGATCCACTTCTCCCCCTCTTCCAGGCTCGCGCGACCGCGGCGAGCTCACCGATCAACCGGACCAGGTCGTGGTGCCGCAACGGGTTGACGCTGACCCAGCCGTCGTCGCCCGCGTCGACCCTGACCCGTCCGCCCGCACTGTCCAACCAGGACACTTCCTGCCGCTGCCCGCCCCTGATCACGCCCGCCTGGCCTTGCCCGGTGACCTCCAGGTCGAGTCCGGCGCCGGGCGGCAGGGTGATCGGCATGAGCTGCGCGGGCCTCGACTCCGGGATCAACGCCACGAGTTCGTCGCCGAGCGTCTCCGCCTCGACGTGCGTCACCCGGACCGTGCTCTCGGTCTGCGTGCACACCAGCGCGCCGTCGCCGTAGACCATCGCGACCGCGCCCGTTCCCGGCACGACGAGGTCGACCACGGCCGTGTGCTCGTGCAGCGCGGTGACCAGTTCGGCGGCCATGCCCGTCGGGCCGTGCGATGCCGCCAGGCCACGCGCCTGCAACCCGTGGCCCGCCTCGGCGAGGAGGGTCGCGCGTTCGTCCGCGAGCTTTCCGAACGACGGCACCCGCAGCGGGAACGGCCAGCGCACCCCGGCGTGCGTGGCGAGCAGGTCCATCTCCACGAGGTCGAAGGCGATCATCGTGCCGCCTTACGCGCCTGGTCGGCGTCGGTCTCGGCGTACGTGGTCCTGATCTCCGCGAGCATCTGCCGGAACTCGCGCACCTCCCGTTCGGCGGCGCTCACCTCTCCGGCGAGCCCCGACCCGGCGTCCTTGAGCCGGCGCGACAGGTCCTGGGCGGGCGGGGCGGTGCCGAGCAACGGCGTCCGCTCCGCCAGCCTGCTCGCCGTCGACACCAGGTCGCCGGTCAGCTCGGCCAGCCTGCTCAGCGTCTTCACCCGGTCCTGCAACTGGTCGGGCGAGACCTCGTAGCCGGTCACTGTTCCTCCCCGATGACCGCCGGAGACACGCGCTCGGTCACCGCGAACAGGTCGTGGTCGAGCGTCGGCATCTGGTTCTCGTGCTGTTCGTCCTCGTCCTTGCGTGCTCCACCCGGCGGCGGCGCGCCCATCGCGTTGTTCTGGGCCGAGGTTCTCGGGTCGGCGGTGAGCGTTCCGGACGCGGCGATCCCGCCGTGCTGACCGAACACCACCCCCGCACGCATGCCCGGGGTGAGCTGCTGGCTGACCGGGGTGGCGGCGCCGATCACCGGGCCTCGGGTCGTCGCCACCGAGCCACCGCCGCTGCCGCCGCCCACGAGGCGTTGCCACGGCACACCGCCTGAGCTGGGCGTCTTCACCTGTGCCGTGGCCGCCCCACGCGGCGTGGGCGCGGCCTGCGGGATGTTGCCGCGGGCGTCGTCGATGAGACGGCCGCTGCCGTTGAGGCTCGACTCGTAGGTCTGCATCGCCCGGACCGCCTGGGCCTTCTGCTGGTCGGCCGAGGCTGCGCCGAAGTAGAAGTAGAAGCCCGAGGTGGCTCCGGCGGCCATGGTCGGAGCGCTCGGCAGGGCCATCGGCGCGGGCGCGCTCGGCAGTGTGAACGGCGCGGGCGCGAACGAAGCGGGCGCGGTCGGCAAGCCCAACGGCGCAGGAGCGCTCGGAAGCGCGAACGAGGCCGGCGCGAAGGGCGCCGGAGCAGGGGGCAGCCCCGCGAACGCCGGCATCGTCGTCCCGGGAGCCGGTGGCGGCGGCATCGCGGCACGGGCCGCGGCCAGCGCGTCCGCCGAGTCCTGCGCGGCCTTCTGCCCGGCAACGGCCAGTTCGCTGATCTTCTCGACCCGCTCGGCCAGTGCCCCCAGCCGAGCTGCGGCCTCCTCCGCCGCGGCCCCCGCCCACCCGTCGAGCAACGCGGTCCGCTGCTCCCGGAGCACCTCGGCGTGCGCGTCCAACGCGGCGCGGTGCCGCGTCCACTCGTCGGCGACGGTGCTCACGTCCGCTACATCAGCGTCCTGCCACAGCATCCGGTGCAACTCTTCATGGCTGTACGCCTCCCAGTTGATGCCTGACACCCCTGGTTCCCCCTTCGTCCCGGCAAACGATCACACCGGGCCAAACGAGGGAACAGGCCAGACGACCGGCCACTTGTGGCCGGTCCACCTGATCAGCGCAAACGCGCGAAATGCTCCTGCAGGCGCGCGTGCCGGAACTGGTAGACCGCACCGGCCCGCCGCAGCACGCCACGCCGATAGGCGTCGTCCAGGAACGCCGGCAACCCCCACGGCAGCTTCCCGGTCAACGGCAACCAGACGCGCGCGAACACCACCCACTGCCCCCACGCGGTCAGGCTCAGCACGTACGCCAGCCCGCCCCCGACTCCGCCGACGAGCCCGAGCGCCAGTGCCGTCGTCGGGCTCCACAGCACCTCGAACCGCAACGCCGTGAGCCCGCTCGCGACGACCCCGGTGGCACCCATCACGAACACCGCGAACACCGGCACCATCACCGCCACGAGTCCGAGCACCGCGCGCCGGTTCGCCTCCAACAGCCCGTCGGGACTGCCCGCCGACCGCACGTCGAGCGGCGCCTCCATCGCGGCGACCACGGCGAACACCAGGGCGGCGCCGAGCCCGAACACCAGGCCGAACACCCCGATGTCGACCAGCACCCCGGCCGACCACGGAACATCGGGCGTGACCAGCCAGAACGCCATCGCGCGCACCAGCCCGTACGCGGCTCCGACCGCCCCGCCGAACGCCAGCCCGAGCAGCCCCCGCGACCACACCCGACGCCCAGCCCTGCCACGCCACCGCAGCCGGGTCCGCACGGGTTCGAGCGGGTTCCTGCGCACCACGTACCGGTGCGCCGCCCCGAACAGCAGCCCGGTGACCAGCCCGATCATGACCGCGAACAGCACGCCCCTGGCGATCAGCGCTCCGACGAGAACGGCTTCGAGCACGAGGTCGGCCACCCCGACCGCGAGCCCGATGCTCAGTCCGGTCACCGCCGACGACGTACCGAACTGCCACCACGCCACGTCGTGCGTTCCGAGCCTGGTCAGATGATCGGCGAGATGACCGAGCCACGGCCGTACACGCTCTGCATGCACCCCGTACACAGCCGGTACGAAGCTGCTGAGCAGGTGTCGTTCGATCTCGTCGGGCTCATGCAGGTCCAGCAACGCGGCCGGATCGTGGTCGGGGGTGTCGCTGTAGATCCGCCGGGCGAGCGCCACCATCAACGGCGTCGTCAGCACCTCGGCGAGCGGACCGCCACACCGCACCTCGTCCAGCACGGGCTTCCAGACGTTGCCGCCCGGCCCGGTCTTGCGCGTGGTGCGCGGCAGGTAGTCCGCGAGGTCGTCGCACGTCAGATCGGCCAGCACGACCGCGGCGGCCGACGTCAGCACGTCCGTGCCCTCGACCGCGTCGCGGTACTCGTCCACCCGGCTGGTCAGCAGCAACGGCAGAGTGGTGGTGTTCAGCGCGGTGAGCGCGGGCCGGTGCAGTCCGGTCGCGATCTCGTCGAAGCCGTCCAGCACCGGCAGCACCCGCTGCGAGTCGACCAGCGCCGCCGCCAGCGTCCCGCCGCTCGGACCGGGAGCCGCGAGGAACGGGTGATCGCGCGTGAGCTGGTCGGCGAGCCAGTCGCGCAGCCCGGTCCGTCCGGGATGCCACGCCCCGAGGCTGAAGATCACCGGCACCGGATCGGCCGGGTTGCGCGCACCGAGCAGGTCCAGCACGAACCGCGTGGTCAGCACCGTCTTGCCGGACCCGGCCCGCCCCAGCACCACCAACCGCCGCGACCCGACTCCGCGATACACCTCGACGACCTGGTCCAGCCGTCCCCCGAGCGCGGCCTCACCGCCGATGTTGAGCCAGCTGTCCATCAACGGCGCGGGCGCCGCGTCCCACCGCACCGGCAGCGGCACCGGGTCGTGGATCTGCCGCTGCTCCTCCTCGCGCCGCCACCGCGCCTCGATCGCGACCTTCAACGTCTCGACGGCCTCGTGCAGCGGATCGAACCGCACGGGCTCCACGGCGGCCACGGGTTCGTCGCGCCCGGCGGCGGAGAACAGCTTCGTGCGTTCGGCGCCGGTGAGCTCCAGTGCGTCGGCCAACGCGCGCACGGTGCCCATGCGTGGATCGGTGCGTTCGCCGGTCTCCAGCCCACGCACGGTACGAATGCCAACGGCAGCGCGCTGGGCGAGCGCCTCCTGGCTCAAGCCGGCCCGCTGCCGCCACTGACGCAGCAGTAAGCCGAACTGGCTCGCCACAACCGCCCCCTCGTCCTGATGATCAGCAGGGTACCGAGACGGCCGTGTCTCGTGGCCGAACCCATCCGGTTGGAGGAAGATCGCGGATGTGCTGACCTCGTGGCTCCAGACCGTTCCACCGCTGCTGGTCTACGTCGTCGTGGGCCTGGTGGTCGGTGTCGAGAGCATGGGGATCCCGCTGCCGGGCGAGGTCGTGCTCGTCGCGGCGGCGCTGATGGCCTCGCACCACGACGGCATCTCCCCGCTGTGGGTCGGCATCGCCGCGTCGGCAGGGGCGATCATCGGCGACAGCGTCGGGTACGCGCTGGGCAAGCGGTTCGGGCAGCGGATCTTCGGCTGGGCGGGCGAGAAGTTCCCCAGCCACTTCAGTCCGGACAAGGTCGGCCGCGCCCAGGCGCTGTTCGAGCGCTACGGCGCCTGGGCGGTCTTCTTCGGCCGGTTCGTGGCGTTGCTGCGGATCCTGTCCGGACCGCTCGCGGCCACGATGGGCATGCACTACGGGAAGTTCCTGCTGGCCAACGCAGCTGGCGGCATCGCGTGGGCCGGCGGCACGACGGCGGCTGTCTACTTCGTAGGAGAAGCCGCCGAGCACTACCTCGCGGAGTTCTCGTGGATCGCGCTCGTCGTCGTGCTGGTCGCGGTCATCGGGTTCAGCGTCCGAGGCCAGCTCCGCCGTTCACCCCGATGACCTGCGCGGTGATGTGCCCGGCCTCCGGTGAGGTCAGGAACGCGATCGTCGCGGCCACGTCGGCCGGGGTGCCCGCGCGGCCGTTCGCCGGAGCGCCGACGAGCTTCTTGCGCCGTTCCTCGCTCAGGGTGCCGCCGAAGAACTCGGTGTCCTCGGTGACGCCCGGCGACACCACGTTGACCGTGATCCCCCTCGCCCCCACGGCGAACGCGAGGTCCGCCGTCCACGCCTCGACCGCGGACTTGGCCGCGCCGTAGGCACCCGACCCCCGCCGGCCCGCGATCGAACCGAGCGTCACCACCCGTGCGTTGTCGGCCAGGCGCGGTTCCAGCGCGGTCGTCACGAGCACGGCGCTGATCACGTTGGACTCGTAGTTCGCGAGCCACAGGTTCCGCACGTCGGTCAGGTTCTGCGGCGCGGGCAGGCGGCGGGTCATGTTGCCGCCCGCGTTGTTGACCAGAACGTCCACTGAGGACGGCAGGTCGTTCAGCGCCGCCTCGACCGAGTCCGGATCCGCCGCGTCGAACACGACCGCCCGTGCGCCGATCTCCCCAGCCGCCGCCTTGAGCACGTCCTCGCGCCTGCCCGTGATCACCACGTCCAGGCCCTGCTCGGCGAGCCGGGCGGCCACCGCCCTGCCGATGCCGGTGCCGCCGCCGGTCACCACTGCTGTTCGTGTCATGCGACCTTTGATAACAGGGGAATACATGCAGGTCGATCGGCCTGTTGGCCCAGCGGATTTCACGTCTGTGACTAGGCTGCTCAGACCTACTCCGCTGGGGAGAATCCGATGGAAACGCACGTTCTGGAAACCGACAAAGCGGCCATCACCTACGACGTGAGCGGTGAAGGCGGCCGTCCGTTGATGATGATCGGCCAGCCGATGGACGCGAGCGGCTTCGTGGCGTTGCGCGAGCAGTTCCCCGACCGCACGGTGATCACCTACGACCCGCGCGGGCTCGGCCGCAGCACCCGTTCCGACGGTCGCACCGAGAACACGCCCGAGATCCAGGCCGCCGACGTGCACGCGGTGATCGAGGCCGTCGGCGGTCCGGTCGACCTGTTCGCGTCCAGCGGCGGCGCGGTCACGGCCCTCGAACTGGTGGCGGCCTACCCGGACGACGTCGTCACGCTCGTCGCGCACGAGCCGCCACTCATCGACGTCCTGCCCGACGCTCCCCCGGCGCGCCGGGCCCGTGACGGGTTCATGAACGCCTACCAGGCCAAGGGCTGGGGCGCGGGCATGGCGGCGTTCATGCACATGACCTCGTGGCAGGGCGAGTACACCGACGAGTACTTCGCGCTGCCGTTGCCGGATCCCGCGCAGTTCGGGATGCCGGCCGAGGACGACGGCAAGCGCGAAGACCCGTTGCTCAGCGCCGCCTCGCTCGCCATCACCGACTACTACCCGCGGGTGCAGGCTCTGGCGGCCGCGTCCACGCGCGTCGTGATCGCCGTGGGCGAGGAGACGGGCGACGCGTTCACCGGACGCACGGCCGTCCACACGGCACGGCTGCTCGGCCAGGAAGCCACCGTGTTCCCCAGCCACCACGGTGGTTTCCTCGGCGGCGAGTTCGGTTACGCGGGCAAGCCGGAGGAGTTCGGCGTCAGGCTGCGCGAGGTGCTCGGCTGAGGATGATCTCGGCGGCCTTCGCGGCGCCACCGCCGTGAGCGATGGCGGCACGCATCCGGTCGAGGTTGCGCCGGATCGTGCCGCTGGCCGCCACCCGTTCGACGGCCGCCCGCAGGTCCGCGTGGTCGTCGACCCGTTCGCCCAGACCGAGTTCGGCCACGCGGTCGGCGTTCGCGACCTGTTCCGGCGTCTGCGGCACGACGACCAGCGGCACGCCCTGGTGCAGCGCCTCCATCGTGGAGTTCATGCCGCCGTGGCTGATGAACGCCTTGGCGTGCTTCAACACCGCGGGCTGCGGGAACCACGGCCGGACGTCGATTTCCCCCGTGCTCTCCACGTCCTTGGCGGTCATCGCGACCTGCCAGGCGCCGTCGCCGAACTGCTCTGCACAGGCCCGGTAGAAGCCGGCGTCGCTCATGATCGAGCCGAGCGAGACGAACAGCAGCGGCAGGTCGTCGCGGCGCGGTGACCACTCCTCGTCGAGCCTGCTGCCCAGCACCGGGCCGACGAAGTGGAACGACTCGTCGAACGTCTCCTCGTGAGGCTGGAACTCCCGTGGCACGAACACGATGCTGCACGCCTCGGGTGCCTCGATGGTGCTCGGGATGTCGAGCTCGACGTCGTACCGGCTGGTGAACTCCACCAGGTCGTCGGCGATGTAGCGCGCCAGGTTCGCGTCCATCAGGTTGTAATGCGCGTTGGATGCCGTGTGCGGCACCGTGCGTACAGCCTGTATACCGAGTGCGTGCGCGATCAGCCTGGCGGGCCAGTTCGTGGAGTCGTAGCAGATCAGGTCGGGTTCGGTGGTCCGGCAGCGGTCGAGCAGGACCGGGTAGGTCGCGCTCATCGCCCGGAAGTAGTGCGGAAACCACTCGTCGATCGGGTTGGCGGTGACGGGCCGGAAGTCGGGCAGCGCGGGAAGTTCCACCCACCGCGCGCCCGCTCCGATCACCGCCTCGGCGTGCTCGGCGCCGGTCGCGTAGTCGACCTCGGCGCCGCGTTTGGCCAGCTCCTCGACGACCGCCAGGGTCGGCGTGACGTGGCCATGGCCTGCGAGCGTGACGAACAAGATCCCCATTGGCCCGATCCTGCCGAACGGGGTCAAGCGGTTTACCGCAGGAAGGCCTCGATCACCTCGGCCACGCGCAGCCCGCTGGCGAAGTCCGCCAGGTCACGCGGGTGCTCGCCGCGCACGGCCTGTGCGAACAGCGTGAGCCGCGCGTAGTCGGACCCGGTCTGCTCCAGCGGCACGGGTTCCCACGCGCCGCCGTCCGAAGTGGACAGCAGGGCCCACTGGTCGAGGCGCAGCGACCGTTCGGTGCCCCAGGCGGTCCACTCGTAGATCTCGGGCCCGGCCAGTCCGGAGAACGCCGACACGTGCACCGGCACGCCACCGCCCCGCAGCACGCCGCGGGACGCCACCTCGGCCGCACCGGGCTCGGGGAAGTCCGACGACACCGACTCGACGGTGAGCGGTCCGAGCATCCGGTCGGTGAGGTAGACGAAGTGCGACAACACCTCGCGGACGAACCCGCCCTGCTCGGACCGCGACAGCCACGTCGCGTCCGCCTGGAACGCGCGCGGCCAGACGGGGAACTGCAGCCGGATCTCGATGCCGCGCACCATGCCCAGTTCGGGCAGCCGCCGTTCGATCTCGACCGTCGCCACCATGTCGGACAACGCGAAGTTCACCGCGTTCGGCCGGCCCTGGGCGGCATCGGCCATCGCGCGGGCCTCGGCGAGATCGACCGCGAGGGGCTTCTCGCAGAACACCGCCTTGCCGGCCTGGAACGCCTTCGTGGTCAGCTCGGCGTGCGAGGCGGGTGGCGTCGAGACGTACACCGCGTCCACTTCGGACAGCACGTCGTCCAGGTTCGTGACGACCGGGACGTCGAGCGTGCGGGGTGCGACGTCGACGCCCGCGACCACGGTGAAGTCTGGATGTGCCAGCGCCGCCGTCAGCATCCGGGTGCCCATGGCTCCCAGGCCGACGACGGCGAGGCGAATCGGGTCAGCGATCATGCGCCTATTCTGCAGGTGCCCAGGCCTTGGAGAGCTTCACCCGCCCACCGGTCTGCAGCAACGAGCCGGTGTAGAGCCGCGACGCGACCAGCAGGATCACCACGACGGTCACCGCGAGGATGCCGAGCGAGAGGACCGCCTCCCACGCCGCGGCCTGTTCGGAGAACAACCGCACCGGCATCGCGACGCCGGCCGTGAACGGCACGAACGACATCCACTTGAGCACGACGGGGTTCTCGTAGAAGAACTGCACGCCGAAGTACGGCCCCATGACCGCGATCATGACCAGGCCCATCGTCGAGCCGAGGTCCTCCTGACGGCTGACGAGCGCACCCGCCACGGCCCACATGGACGAGATCAGCACGAACCCGAGCATCAGGAACGGGATGAACCAGCCCAGCGCGGGCGCGACCACCCCCAGCAGTTCGCCGAGTCCCGCGACCCGCAACGCGATCGGTGCCGCGAGCGCCAGGACGACGACCTGGAGGAGCGTCAGGATCGTGTGCCCGAGGATCTTGCCGGCGAGCAGCGCCCGCACCGGCACGGTCGACACGAGGATCTCCACGATCCGCGTCTGCTTCTCGGTCACGGTGCTCTGCGCGATGGCCGCGCCGCCCATGCCGAACATGAGGAACACCAGCCCGAACACGATCACCGTGACGGAGCGCTGGCCGGACGTCACCGCCGAGGCCTCGAGCAACTCCACCGGGGGCGACTCGACGAGCTGGCGGATCACGCCGTTGGGCGGGCTGTTGAGCGCGAGGACCTTGATCCCGGCGCCGTCCGGCACGATGGCGGCGTCGACGTCGTCGGCCCTGACCAGGTCGGCGGCCTCCTGGACGCTGCCGACCTCCTGCACGTCGAGTGCCTTGCCCTGCAACGTCTGCACGGCGGAACCGACCGCCGCGACCTTGGGGTCGTCGCCGCCGAACACCGTCGGCAGGATCGTGAGCGCGAACAACCCGACGACCGTGAAGAGGAAGCCGATCCAGAAGCCCTTGGTACCGACCAGGGTCTTCATCTCACGTTCGGCGACGAGCCACGTCGCCTGGCTGAAGGAGGCGCGAGCCATGTCAGATCACTTCCCTGAAGATCTCGTCCAGCGTGGGCACGACCGGCGTGAACGAGCGGACCTCGCCGCGGTCCAGTGCCGCCCTGAGCACCTGCTGGGGTTCCGCCTCGAACACCGCGCGCGGCCCATCGAGCTCCAGGATCCGGACGCCGGGCACGTCGCGCACCCAGCCCGCGTCCTCCTGCACGACGATCTCGTGCCGCTCGCCCGCGTGCTTGACGCGCAGCTCCTCGCGTGACCCGTTGGCCACGATCCGTCCCTTTGAGATGATCACGACGTCGTCGCAGAGCCGTTCCACGATCGCCAGCTGGTGGCTCGAGAACAACACCGGCACGCCGCCCGCCGCCCGCTTGCGCAGCACGTCCAGCACGGTCTCGACGGCGATCGGGTCGAGGCCGGAGAACGGTTCGTCCAGGATCAGCACGGCCGGGTCGTGCACCAGCGCGGCCGCGATCTGCACGCGCTGCTGGTTGCCGAGCGACAACTCCTCGAGCCGGTCCCCGGCCCGGTCGGTCAGCTCCAGGTCCGCCAGCAGCGCGTCGGTGTTGCGCTGCGCGGTCTCGCGGTCCATGCCGTGCAACCGCGCCAGCCACGTGATCTGGTCGCGCACCTTCATCTTCGGGTAGAGCCCGCGCTCCTCCGGCATGTAACCGAAGTCGGGCCGGTTCTGCGGCCCGACCTCGGCCCCCTGCCAGCTCACCGCTCCCCCGTGGGCGGCGAGCACCCCCAGCACGATGCGCATGGTGGTCGTCTTGCCCGACCCGTTGGCGCCCAGGAAGCCCGTCATCCGGCCGGGCCGGACGTCGAAGCTCACCTCGTCGAGCACCTTGTGATCGCCGAAGCTCCGGCTGATCCCCCTGACAGTCAACATGGGGAGAACGGTAGGTCGCGGCGTTCAAGATCGCGTCCGCCGCGCGGCATCATCCTCGCGGAGGACCCCTTACGGGCTAACGTGCCCCGCATGACGACCTTCCGGCTGGCCGCCTACGCCGTGAGCATCGAGAACGACCGCGTGCTGCTCGTTCGTTGCACATCAGCGTTCGACGAGGGCCACTGGTCGCTGCCCGGTGGCGCGGTGGAGCACGGCGAGGACCCGTTCGACGCCGTGGTCCGGGAGGTCGCCGAGGAGACCGGGTGCGCCGGCGAGGTCGAACGGCTGCTCGGCGTGGACTCCCGGTTCATCCCCGCGGCCGAGCGCCACATGCCGGAAAAGGGGCCGCACCAGAACATCGGTGTCTTCTACGCGGTCCGGATCACCGGCGAACCGCGGCCGGAGCCGAACGGGGCGACCGTCGATCCTGTGTGGACACCGCTGGCCGACGTAGCCGCTCTGCGCAGGGCCGCGCTGGTCGACGTCGGACTCGCGCTCGCCCTGGGGATGCCGCCGACCGGGCATGTCGCTGCGGTCCCGGTCGGCGGCTTGGTCCTGCACTAGCGGACTCCGGCGGTGACCCCCAGCCGGTGCCCGCCGGTGTAGACGTTCATCGACGTCCCGCGCAGGAAGCCGATCAGCGTCACGCCCATCTCCTCTGCCAGGTCGGCGGCGAGCGACGACGGCGCGGACACCGCCGTGAGCACGGGAATCCCGGCCATGACCGCCTTCTGCACCAGTTCGAACGACGCCCGGCCGCTCACCATCAGCACGGTGCTCGTCAGCGGCAGCCGTCCGCCGCGCGTGGCCCAGCCGACGACCTTGTCGACCGCGTTGTGGCGGCCGACGTCCTCGCGCAGGCACAGGAGGTTGCCCTGGGCGTCGAACAGACCGGCCGCGTGCAGGCCGCCGGTGCGGTCGAAGACCCGTTGCGCGGCACGGAGTTTCGTCGGGAACTCGGTGATCAGCTTCGGGTCGAGGCGGATCGGGTCGGCCGCGACCTGCCAGGTCGCCACGGTGCGCACGGCGTCCAGGCTCGCCTTGCCGCACAAGCCGCACGAAGAGGTGGTGTAGAAGTTGCGTTCGATCGACGGGTCCGGTGGCGCGACGCCGTCCGCGAGCCCGACGTCGAGGACGTTGTAGGTGTTGCTGCCGTCCGCCGTGGCGCCGGCGCAGTAGCGGATCGACGCGATGTCGGACGGCGCGCGCACCACGCCCTCGCTGACCAGGAAGCCCGCGGCGAGGTCGAAGTCGTCACCCGGCGTGCGCATGGTCACGGCGAGGGACTTGCCCCGCACGCGGATCTCCAGTGGTTCCTCGACCGCCAGCGTGTCCGGTCGCACGGTGACCGCGTCGTCCACCAACCGCACGACGCGCCGCCTGCTCGTCACTCGTCCCATGCCTTACCTCCCAGCAGATCGCGACGCACTCGTCGAGCAGGCGCCGCAACACCTCGTCCCCGGACATCGCCCTGACCGCCTTGGCCACGACCCAGTTGCGCGGCCACCACCTCGGCGCGACGATCCCGGCCCTGCTCGTGCAGTGCGCTATCAGACGTTCGGCGGGTGCCTTCCGCGTCCCGATCACCTTGGTGGCGAACGGCAAGAGCTTTCGGCGTCCGTCGTCTGTGGACTGGTCGTTGACGCATCGGGCCACGCACGCCAGCACCGGGTGCACGCAGGCGGGCCGGTCCGACCACACCTCGCCCGCGAGCACCGACGTCAGTTCCATCAGGCAGCAGCCGTCCGCGGGCGTCTGGTGCCAGCCTTTCGAGAGCCGCGGCAGGCGGCTCACAGGCGTGGCCTTCCCGGTTGCGACAGGTGCCCGGTGAGCACCGCGCCCGCCAGTCCGAGCACGCCCGCCGCGATGAACGCGAACGTGGGTCCTTGTGACGCGAGGACGATCGCGGCGATCAACGCCCCCGCGGCCTTGGCGGTGTAGAGGACGCCGAAGTTCTGCGCGCCGTTCGTCTCGCCGAAGTACTCCCTGGTGACGCCGACCAGCAACGAGTAGCAGCAGCCGGTGCCGAGACCCGCGAGCGTGGCGCCGATGAGCAGCCCTGGCACGTTCTGGGAGTACAGCAATACGAACTGCGCCAGCCCACCGGTCGCCAGCGTCCAGACCAGCGCCTTCCGCCGCCCGACCCGGTCGGAGATCCACCCGACCAGCACGCGCCCGGTGCCCGTCGCCGCGGCCAGCGTCGCCAGTGCGACGGCCCCGAGCACCTCGTCGCCGACGAACAGCGGCAGGTACGCCAGGTCGTAAAGCGAAACAGCCGCCGCGAACGCCACACCGCCGTACAGCCACCAGAACGTGCCGCACCGCATGGCCTCGTGCGTCCGGAACTCCTTGAGAGCAGACCGGTTCGGCACGCGCGCCCGGTCGAGCGCCCACTCGCGCGGCGGGATGTGCGGCGGCCACCAGTGCTCGGGCGGGTCCTTCAGCACCGCGCCCGCCACCGCCACGACCACGGCGATCGCGATCCCGGCCTGCGTCAGGAACCCGCCACCGAAGAAGATCCCGGCCGCCAGCACGAACGGCACCGACCCGTACGCGAACGCCCCGCTGACGAACGCGACCTTCCGCGTCACGCGCTCCGGATACCAGCGGACGACCGTGCCGAGGCACGTCGCGTAGACCAGCCCGGCGCCGATGCCGCCGAGGACGGCGTACCCGACCAGTTGCCCCTGCCCGAGCGTCAGAAGCCCGGCGCCGCACAGGATCGCGCCGATCCACATCGCGCCGGTGGACGTCAGCCTCTTCCGCTCTCTGAGCCAGGCCACCGGAAACGCCGTGCCCGCCTGACAGACGGTCCACAACGCCAGTGCCCAGAACAACTCCGGCACACTCCACCGGTCCTGCAACTGGGGGATCAGCGCCCCGAACCCGTACTGCCCGATGCCGGCCGCGAGCATCGCCGCCCAAGCGGCCCACAGCACCGTGCGGCGCGAACGCCCCGACGCTTCGACGTCGGTCTCCCCCACCCGGTAGAGCCTGCCGACGTGATCCCGGACGTAAGTCGCGACCGACATGCCCTTCACCCCGTCCCGAGGATTGCATACAGTATTCGGTAGGCTATACCACGGGAGCCCTGATGAACATGCCCTGGACGCTCGCCCGCCAGACAGCACGCGAAGCCGCCAAACCACTGGACGCGGCCGAACGAGCCCTGCCCGACGCCCTGGGCCTCGCACTCGCCTCGACCGTGCGCGCCCTCACCAGCCAGCCGACCTGCGACACGTCGGCGATGGACGGCTACGCGGTGGCGGGCCCCGGCCCGTGGACCGTCGTGGGACGCGTGGCGGCGGGAGACCCGGTGCCCTTGGTGGTGCTGCGCTCCGGCGAGGCGTTCGGCGTGGCCACGGGCGCGCCGGTGCCGGACGGGTCGCGTTCGGTGGTCCCGGTGGAGCGCTGCTCCGTCGACGGCACGCTGCTCCGGCACACCGCGGACGCGCAACATCGACAGGCACCACGTCACCGCGCCGGCGACCGCCGCGAGCCCACAGGTCACCTGTCCGGCAGCCACGATCGCCGACGGCACGACGATCCGGCCGGCCACCACACTCACCGACCCGAAGATCCACCGGCGGATCCCCGCTGCGAAGGCCTGCCGCTCGACGGCCACACCCACCAGCACGAGGTCCCTCCGCCGGGCAAGCACATCCGCCGCCGAGGCGAGGACTGGTCAGCGGGCGACGAGCTGATCCCCGCCGGTTCCCTCATCTCCCCCGCCGTCCTGGGCCTCGCCGCCGCAGCAGGCCACGACACCCTCCTGGCCCACCGCCGCCCGCGGGTGGCCGTGATCGTCACCGGCGACGAACTCCTCCACACCGGCCCACCCAGGCCAGGCCGGGTCCGCGACGCCATCGGCCCGATGCTCCCCGGTCTGCTCGCCAGAGCGGACCTGATCGGCACCACCCACCTGCGCGACGACCCGTCCGCGCTCGCCCGAGCCCTCCGGTTCGACGACCCGTCCCCCCTCGCCAACGCCCTCCAGCCCGACGACCCTTCCCCTCTCGCCTACGCTCCCCAGTCCGGCGATCCGTCCGCCCTCGCCTACGCTCCCCAGTCCGACGATCCGTCCACCCACGCCAACGCATTCCCGTTCAACCAGGCCGACGTCCTGGTCACCTGCGGCGCCACCTCGGTGGGCCCGGCCGACCACCTCCGCCGGGTCCTGCTCGACCTCGACGCCGAGATCCTGGTCAGCGGCGTCGCCTGCCGCCCCGGCCACCCGATGCTGCTAGCCGTCCTACCCGACGGCAGATGCGTGGTAGGCCTGCCCGGCAACCCGTTCGCCGCCCTCGCCGCAGTCCTGACCCTGCTCCACCCGCTGCTGGACATCCTCGGCGGCCACACCACCCGCCCACCGGTCACGGCCCACCTGAGCGATGTGAACGCTCACCCCCGCGACACCCGCCTGATCCCGGTCACCAGGCATGGCAACGCGGCCACCCCGGTCGGCCACGACCGCCCCGGTTCGCTCCGGGGCGCGGCACTGGCGGACGCCCTCGCGGTCGTCCCGCCCGGCCACCAGGGCGGCGAGGTGGAGCTACTTGCGTGAACGCCAGCTGACCTTCGACGAACCGGCCTCGGGCGCGTCCTTCACGACGGTCCGCACCGGCAGTCCGAGGAAGTCGCCAAACCGGGCGGTGTGCTCGGCGAGCCGGTCGACGTCGAACCCCGGCAGCGGCCGCAGTTCCACGTCCACCGAGGTCTTCTTCATGACCCGCCGCCACAGTCCCGCGATCTGGCCGTCCTCGATGATCGTCGCGTAGAACATGCCGTTGTACGTGGAGATCGGGATCTCGTCGTAGCGGGTGAAGAACGCGCTGCGGTCCTTGTACCCGATCACCAGCTCGTCGTACGCGGGCAGCACGAACGCGCCCGAGCCCGGCGTGAGGTCCGGCGGCAGCCAGTACTCCTTGCCGTCGAACGTCTCGCACACCAGCTCGTGCTTCACCGCCTCCAGTCCGCGGGAGGCCTCGCGCACGCCGATGCCGCACCAGTTCGCGAAGTCCGCGAGCGTCGCCGGGCCGTGGCTGCCGAAGAACCGCGACGCCAGCACGGCCATCGCCTCGTCGCCTTCGAGCGAACGCTGCTTCGGCGCCCATTCGTCCAGCAGCACGAAGGTCTGCTCCTTGCCGCGCGGCGGTCCCGGCACCACCAGGCCCTCCTGGGCGAGATGGATGAAGGTGAAGTAGCTCTGCTGCCGGTCGTCCGGGATGCCGACGCCCGCCATCAGGTCGATCATCTCGCGCCGGGTGAGGCAGCCGCCGCCGGTGAGCGCCTCCACGAACGTCTTGCGCGCCAACGACATCAGCTCGGGCGTCATGTGGTGGTACTGCCACGCCTTGGGTGTGAGCCTGGCGAGGTCGCGGGCGCCGAACAGGCCCAGCATCCACCGGACGTCCTCGGCCAGGACGTAGTGGATCGTGCCGCGCATCAGCCACGTGCGGACGACGCGTCCGGCCTGCAGCGCCTCCTCGACGTCGGCGATGCGCCCATCCGCCGTGCGCAGGCCGATCGCCCACAGCGACTGGCCGTAGTCCTGGCCCTGCACGGCTCCCAGTGAGCGGACGACGTCCTCCGCCGACTGGAGCCGCCCGATGTTGCCGAGGCGCAGCGCCGCGATGTCCATCAGGACAGTCTGGCGGGCCGCGCTCCAGTCCCGCTCAAGCGGGCCAGCAGCCCGTGTACCCCTCCGCGAGGAACCTCGATCCCGCCTCCGACCCGACCACCGAGCGCAGCTCACCGAGCTGCCTGCGCACGTCGAAGTCCGTAGCGCCGGGCAGGGAGTGCAGCATCGTGGTCATCCAGTACGAGAAGTGCTGCGCCTTCCACACCCGGTCCAGCGCACGCGGCCCGTACTCGTCCAGTGCGTCGTCGTCGTTCTTGAGCAGCGCGCGTTCGATGACCTCGGCGAGCACCCGGACGTCCTGCAGCGCGAGGTTCAGGCCCTTCGCGCCGGTCGGCGGCACGGTGTGGGCGGCATCGCCGGCGAGCAGCAACTTGCCGTGGCGCATGGGTTCCGCGACGAACGACCGGAAGCGCAGCACCGTCTTCTCGGTGATCGGCCCTTCCTTCAAAGTGAACCCGTCCGGCCCGGCGACCCGCGCCTGCAGCTCCTCCCAGATCCGATCGGCGGACCACGCCGCGGGATCGGTCTCCGGGTCGCACTGGAAGTACATGCGCTGGTGCGTCTCGGTGCGCTGGCTGATCAACGCGAACCCGCGCGGCGAGTGCGCGTAGACCAGCTCGGGGGCGCTGCGCGGCGCCTGGGTGATGATGCCGAACCAGGCGAACGGGTACTCGCGGAAGCTGTGCGTGCGCAGGGCTTCCGGCACTTGGGCGCGGCAGATCGAACGGGAGCCGTCCGCGCCGACGAGCAGGTCACAGCGCACCTCCTGCCGCACGCCGTCGCTGTCGACGAACCGGATCGCGGGCTCGGTGATGTCGACCGACGTGTCGCTGACGCCGAACCGGACGTCGCCGCCGTCGCGTTCGCGGGCGTTCGCCAGGTCCACGAACACGTCGGTCTGCGGGTAGAGCCAGACCGACTCGCCGACCAGCGCGCGGAAGTCGACGCGATGGCTCTCGCCGCCGAACCGCAGGTCGATGCCCTCGTGCGGATGCCCGTCGCGCAGCACCCGGTCCGACACCCCGGTCTCGGCCAGCAACCGCGCGCTGTCGGCTTCCAGAATGCCGGCGCGGACGGTGTTCTCGATCTCCAGACGGGTCCTGTTGTCGACAACAACGCTGTCGATCCCGTTGAGGGACAACAGATGCGAGAGCATCAGCCCGGCAGGTCCCGCTCCGACGATGCCGACCTGGGTGCGCGTCATGAGAGCTCCTTCAACGGAACATCGAGCAGTGCCTGGAGATCGGTGAACGAGATGCCGTGCAGATCGCGCACGACCACACCGTCGCCGGTGATCAGGAACGTCGCGAGGTCGGTGTAGACGCGGCTCACGCACCGCAGTCCGGTCAGCGGATACGTGCACTCGTCGAGCAGCTTCGGTTTTCCGTCGCGGGTCAGCAGGTTCATCATCACGAACACCTGCTTCGCACCGACGGCGAGGTCCATCGCGCCGCCGACCGCGGGGATCGCGTCCGGCGACCCGCTGTGCCAGTTCGCGAGATCGCCCCGCGCCGACACCTGGTACGCGCCGAGAACGCACACGTCGAGATGGCCGCCGCGCATCATCGCGAACGAGTCGGCGTGGTGGAAGTACGAGGCGCCCGGCAGTTCCGTGACCGGGATCTTGCCCGCGTTGATCAGGTCGAGGTCGACGTCGTCACCCTGCGCCTGCGGCCCCATCCCGAGCATGCCGTTCTCGGTGTGCAGCACGACACCGCTGCCCGGCGCGAGGTGGTCCGCGACCTCGGTGGGCTGCCCGATGCCGAGGTTCACGAACGCCCCTGCCGGGATGTCCGCCGCCACCAGCTTCGCCAGAGTCCGCCGGTCGATCATGCCACACGTCCGATGTGGACGATCCGGTTCACGTAGATCCCCGGCGTCACCACGTGTTCGGGGTCGATCCCGCCGAACTCCTCGACCTGCACGACGGTCGTGGTCGCGGCGGCCGCCATGATCGGCCCGAAGTTCCGCCCGGTCTTGCGGTAGACGAGATTCCCGTGGTCGTCGGCCCTGTGAGCCTTCACCAGCGCCAGATCACCCTTGATCGGGTACTCCAGCACGAAGCCCTTGCCGTCGATCACGCGGGTTTCCTTGCCCTCGGCCAGCATCGTGCCGTAGCCGGTGGGCGTGAAGAACGCCCCGATGCCCGCGCCACCGGCCCTGATCCGTTCGGCGAGATTCCCCTGGGGCACCAGGTCGAGCTCGACCCGTCCCGACCGGTAGGCCTCGTCGAAGTGCCGCGAGTCGACCTGACGGGGGTACGAACACACGATCTTCGCCACCCTCTTCTCCCGGATCAGCGCCGCGATCCCGTTCTCCCCGGAGCCGGCGTTGTTGCTCACCACCGTGAGCCCCTTCGCCCCGCACTCGAGCAGCGCCTCGATCAACTCCACGGGCTCCCCCGCCGGCCCGAACCCGCCGATCAGCACGGTCGCCCCGTCCGGCGTGTCCGCGACGGCCTCCAGCGGGGTGCTGTGAACGTTCACACGCCCTCCTTCAGCACCGACCGCGCCACCGCGAACGCGTGATTGGCCGCGGGCACCCCGCAGTAGATCGCGCTCTGCAGGATCACCTCGCCGATCTCGTCCTCGCTCAGCCCGTTGCGCACCGCCGCCGCGACGTGCAGCTTCAACTCGTCCCAGTGCCCCTGCGCGATCAACGCCGTGAGCGTGATCGCGCTGCGCATCCGCCGGTCGAGCCCGGGCCGCGTCCAGATCTCGCCCCACGCGTACTTGGTGATGAACTCCTGGAAGTCGCGCGTGAACTCGTCCGGCGTCGCCCTGTCGACGTGCGCGTCCCCGAGCACCTCGCGCCGAACCTTCATGCCGTCGTCGTAGGACACCGCATCTCCTCAAGCACCTCGACCAACGTCCGCGCCACCGCGGCCGGCTCCTCGGCGGGCGGCAAGTGCCCACACCCCGCCAGCACGACGTCGGCGCCGTCCGGCGAGACCACGACGTCGTGCTCGCCCACCAACACCCGCAAAGGCCGGACAGCCGTACCGGCCTCGAACACCGCCAACGCCTCACACGCCAACGCGTACGACTCCTTGTCGACCTCCGCCAACGCCCGCAGCAACGCCCCGGCCACCTGCGGCGCCCGCGCGATGAACCCCGGCGCGAACCACCGCTGAGCCGACCCGTCCACCGTCACCGGAGTCCCGGCCCGCCGGACCAGTGCCGCCCGATCCCGCCACATCTCGGGCAGCCCGATCCGCGGCGCCGCCCCGATGCAGACGACCGCCTCGAACGGCCCCTCCGCCCGCGATGCCAGCTCGAACCCAACCGCCCCGCCGAACGACACCCCGGCATACGCCGCCGACCGCCCACCGGCCAGCGCTCCTGTGCGCTCCACCAGTTCGTCAGCAATGTCCTGCACGGTGAAGGCTTCCTCCGCCGGACCGCCGCTGCCGTGCCCGGGCAGGTCCCAGCCGATCACCTCGAACTCGCCGCCGAGCGTCCTCGCGCAGTCCCGCCACAGCAGGGCCACCGACGTGCCCAGGGAAGGCCCGACCACCAGAAGCCGCCCGGAACCCTCGGCCCCGGCAAGCCGCGTCAGGCTCAGCTCAGCCGTCATCGCGCCGCCCACCTCTTCAGCGCTTCGTCCACGAACACCTCGGCCGCCCCGAGATAAGAGCCCGGATCGCCGCCACCACCGCGTTCCGCCAGCAACTCCCCAGCAGCCTCGGCAGCCCGCCGAGCCATCACGTCCGCGTGCACCTCCAGCCCCTCCACCAACTCCGCGGCCTGCGAAGCCGCCACCACCGCCAGCTCCAGCAGCGCCCGCAACGCAGGCCACTCCGCGTGCCAGGCCCCGTCCGGCCGCTCGTCCACCGCCCGCGCCGCGCACAGGTGCAGCTGCGCCCCCAGCCCGGGAGCCCGCAGGGCCGCGCTGTTCACCAGCACCGACAGCACCGGGTTCCGCTTGTGCGGCATGGTCGACGACCCACCCCGCCCCGCCACGAACCCCTCGCGCACCTCGCCGACCTCCGGCCGCCCCAACGTCAGCAGATCCGCCGCCATCACCCCGAGCGCGTCGCAACACCGCACCACCGCGTCACCGAGCCGGGTGATCGGCGCGCGACTGGTGTGCCAGGGCATCCCCGGCCACACCAGCCCCAGATGCCCGGCGAAGGCCGACGCCGAAGCGACCGGATCCGCGACGCGCGACAACGTCCCCGCCGCGCCTCCGCACTGCACCGGCAAACGCCGAGCCACGGCGTCCAGCTCGTCCAGCGCGTCCAGCACCCCGACCAGCCACCGCGCGGCCTTGAGCCCGAACGTGATCGGCACGGCGTACTGCGTCAGCGTCCGCCCGGCCATCACGCTCGACCGGTGCTCGTCAGCCAACCGGGCCAACGCGACGCCAACCCGTCCCAGATCCGCCGACACCCGCCCCAAAGCCCCGCGCGCCAGCAACATCAGCGCGGAGTCGAGCACGTCCTGACTCGTCAGTCCGGTGTGGACAGGCGTGGAAACACGAGCGCGCAAAGCGGAGACCAGCGGCAGCACGGGATTGCCCGCCGCCTCGACCTCGACCGGGTCCAGCGCGGGAACCCAGTCGCCCAGCGAGAGCGAGCTCCCGAGCACGCGCGACCAGGCGACCTCGACCTCCAGCATCGCGCGCACCAGCGCGGCATCGTCGACGAGGCCGGCGGCGCGATGGGAACCGGGCAGCACGATCACGTCCGCGGGAACTTGAAGAACGCCGTCTCGGACGGCCCCTGCAGGTGAACGTCGAACCGCAGCCGCCCGTCGTCCTCCCGCTCCGACACCAGCCCCTCCACGGCATCCTGAGCACCAGGCAGGTAGATGCGCGTGAACAACCGGTCGAGCAACCCGCGCGCGAAGACCGTCACCGCGAAGAACGGCAGTCCGGGTTCGACGGTGCTGAACCAGTAGTGCCCGGCGCCGTCGGTGCAGGACCGGCCCCAGCCCGTGAACCCGGCGCCGCGCCGCCGCAACGACCCGCCGGTCCGCGGCACGACACCGGCGGCGTCGGACTGGCGGATCTCGATCATCGCGTCGGGCACCGGATCGCCCGCGCCGTCGTAGACGTAGCCGTGCAGCACCACGGATCCGGCCGAGCCGAACGGCACCAGTTCGGAGTCGCCGGGGAACGCCAGCGCGTGGTGGAAGAACGGGCCGACGGTCTGGCCGGGCGTCGAGTCAGTCATCGGACGGCTCCAGGTAGGTCGCGTGGCTGCCGGTCAGGACGATGTCCCAGCGGTAGCCCAGCAACCATTCGTGCTCGGACTGCGCGTGGTCGTACGACGCGATGAGCCGGGCGAGGGCGGCGGGGTCGGTGATCGACTGCGCGATCGGGTCCAGCGCCAGCAACTGGTCGCCGGGGAAGTACATCTGCGTGATCAGCCGCTGGGTGAAGTCCGTGCCGAACAAGGAGAAGTGGATGTGCGCGGGCCGCCAGGCGTTGTGGTGGTTGCGCCACGGGTAGGGGCCCGGCTTGATCGAGGTGAACGAGTACCAGCCGTCGTCGTCGGTCAGGCAGCGGCCGACGCCGTGGAAGTTCGGGTCCAGCGGCGCCGGGTGCTGGTCGCCCTGGTGCGAGTAGCGGCCGGCGGCGTTGGCCTGCCAGACCTCGACGAGCTGGCGGCGCACCGGACGGCCGTCACCGTCGAGCACGCGCCCGTGCACCCGGATGCGTTCGCCGATCGGCTCGCCGCCGCGCTGCAGGGTCAGGTCGGCCTCGACGGCGTCGACGTCCGAGTGGCCGAAGACGGGCGCGAGCAGCTCGGCGCCCTCGGGGTCGACGTGCAGCGGTTCCTTGGTGGGGTGGCGCAACGTCGTACTGCGGTACGGCGCGAAGTCCAGCAGCGGCGCACCCCTCGGTGAGTCGGCCTGGATCTTCGCGATCTCGTCGCTGATCTCGTGCTGGCTGGTCGTCACGCCTTCGAACGCTAGGCAAGCACCACGCCGGAGTCGACCAAGGCTTTCCACTGAACGGAAGCCGCGCACCAACTTGACGCCTCCGAGACGACCGCTCATATTGGTGGTATGCCCAGGGCAAGTGTGCGAGAGCAGATCGTGGACGCCGCGTTCGAGCAGTTCCACAAGCACGGCTACAACGCGTGCGGCGTCAAGCTGATCACCGACAGCGCGGGCGTGCCCAAGGGCTCGTTCTACAACCACTTCGAGAGCAAGGAAGCGCTCGCCCTCGTCGTGATGGACCGCTACGGCCAGACGCGGCACTTGGAGAAGCTCCAAACCCCGAAGACCGCCCCGCTCACCCGGCTGCGCGACCACTTCGACGCGCTGGCGCAGGACATCGTGGACTTCGGCTACGAACGCGGCTGCGTCTACGGCAACTTCAGCGTCGAGGCCGCAGACCACATCCCCGCGATCCGCGACGGGGTCAGGACCGCCTTCGACCTCTGGGGGAACGCGATCGCCGCCGTGATCCGCGAGGCACAGGACGCCGGCGACGTGACGACCACCCAGAGCCCCGAGACCCTGGCCAAGTTCCTGCTCAACTCCTGGGAAGGCGCCATCGTCGGCGAACGGGCGGCCAAGGACGGGTCGGCGTTCGCCGCGTTCTTCACGGTCGCCTTCGAGGTCGTCCTGCACTGAGACCCGGCTCAATACGACCGACCGTCTTACCTCTTGACGAACTCAAGACGACCGGTCATATTGAAGTCATGAGCGACATCCAACCGAGGTTCCGCACCATCGACGGCCTGTCCATCCGTTACGCCGTGAGCGCTAACAGCAGGCCGGCCGCGCTGCTGCTCAGCCCGTGGCCCGAGAGCGTCTACGCCTACGACCCGACCTGGACGAGACTCGCGGAGCACGCGAGCCTGATCGCGGTCGACCTGCCCGGCTTCGGGCACTCCGACCTGCGCGAGGACCTGCTGTCCCCCAAGGCCATGGGCGATTTCCTCGTGCGCATCGCCGACGAGTTCGACCTCGAGCAGCCCCACGTCGTCGGTCCCGACATCGGCACCAGCGCGGCGCTGTTCGCCGCGGAGAAGGCACCGGACAGGTTCCGCAGCATCGTGATCGGCAGCGGCGGCGCGCTGTCACCGACGGATCTGGGCACCCCGTTGCACGAGTGGGTGCACGACGAGGACCTCACGCCCTACCGGGCGCTGGGCCCCAAGGACATCGTGAACGTTGCCATGGACGCCATCCAGGGCTACGAACTGCCGGACGTGGTGCGGCAGGACTACCTCGCCGGTTACCAGGGCGAGCGGTTCGTCGATCAGATGGCGTACGTGCGCGCGTACCCGGCGGAGTTGCAGGAACTGAGCAAGCTCCTGCCGGGCATCACGACGCCCGTCCAGCTGATCAACGGCAGGCACGACACCGTGGTGCCGGTCTCCAACGCGGAGTACCTGCACGAGCGGTTGCCGAACAGCAGGCTGGACGTCGTGGACGCCGCGCACTTCGTGTGGGAGGAGAACGCGGACGAGTACGCCCGGATCGTCACCACCTGGTGGCAGAAGAACAACTAACCGGTCGTGCAGGCCGCGCCGTTCACGCTGAACGAGGCCGGCGGCGAACTGGGACCGGTGACGGAGCCGTTGAAACCGAACGACACCGAGCCGTCCGTGACGATCAGCGCGTTGTAGTCGGCGTTGGTCACGCTCACATCCGCGCCGGACTGGGCGACCGTGCCGTTCCACAGCTGCGTCACGGTCTCCCCGCCGGCGAACCGCCAGCGCACCGTCCAGCCCTGGACCAACGCGCCGCTGACGTTGCGCACGGTCACCTCGCCCTGGAACGCGCCGGCCCACTGACTGGTGATCCGGTAGACCACGACGCAGGGCGCCGCGGGCGGGGGCGTGGCAGCGGTCGAGGAGGGCGGCGGGGCGGTCGAGGAGGGACAGTCCTGCGCCCACAGACCGAGTTTCGCCTTCGAGGCCTTGGTCTCCGCCTCGACCAGCGGGCCGCCGTCCACGCCCGCGGTGCGCAGGATGCCGTACTGCACTGCCAGCAACGCGTAGTCGGCGCCGTCCGGCAGCGTCAGCGAGACCTCGCCGGGGGTGATGCTGCTCACCCGGACTTCCTTGTCCAGCAACGTCTTCGTGGCGAAGTCGAGGGCGACCGCTGCGGCGCACGACGGAGGCTCGGCCAGGCGCGCGATGCGGGCGCGCGTACCGTCGGCCAGCTCGACGGTGCGGCCGTCCACAACAGCACGCACCTTTGTGGACGGCTCTTTCTCCGCTGAGGAAGAAGAAACGCGTGGTGCGGGGAAAGGTCTGCCGTCCTGCGGGGCCGTGCACCCGGCCACGAGCAAGGTCAACAGCACCAACAAGTGCTTCCGTGCTGCCATTGGACAAACTTATCGCCGGAGGCAGCATGCGCAATCGACTGTTCGGAGTTGATCAACTCCGGCGTTCAGAGTCGTGGACGGTCAAGCCTCGCGGGACGACGCCGGGTGTGCGAGCGTGGAGAGGCCACAGTTGCGCGGATGGTTCCCTGCCGTTCATCGGCTCGTGGTGATCAACAGTCAGGATCAGGACGTTCCCTCGTACCCTGCCGATGGAGGTCTGAAGTGCAAACCCTGCAACAGCACTGGACACGTCGCACCCTCGCCGCCCTCGCCGTCATCGCGTCGGTTCTCGGCGTGACCACGGTCGTCGCCCCTGCCGCCGACGCCGCGGTCTACAGCTCCTGCACGCAGTCGCGCTGTTCCGCGGCCCGTTCCGCCAACACGACGTGGAAGGCGAAGGGCTACCCGAGCACGCGCGGCTGGGTCAGCAACTGGTCGGGCAGCCAGTGCAACTACGCCGGTGGCGTCCACCAGAACCGCGAGGGCCAGCTGCCCGCCGGCCACAGCTACCTGGAGTTCGACGTCTACCCGCGTGCCTGCGGCGCGTCCCGGGACGCGTACCGGATCATCGTCGACCGCACCGCCGGCGCGGTCTACTTCTCCCCGGACCACTACGCGAACTTCTACCGCCTCTGACGCCTCACCTGGCGCTGCGGTCGATCCACGACCGCAGCGCCCACCAGGTGTGCAGCGTCGTCAGCACGTGTGAACGTTCCACGTGCGGGTTCTCACCGAGGTCGACCAGGGTCAGCTCCACCAGCCGGTCGAGCCGGTACCGCACGGTGTTCGCGTGGATGTGCAACGCCGAGGCAGTCGCGCTGAGCCGGCCACCGTTGTCCAGGTAGCACAACGCCGTCACCACCATCTCGTGGTGGAACGTGCTCTTCGGATCCAGCTGGCCGAGCAACGAGTCGGCGAGCGTGTCCGCCAGCGCCGGGACCGCCGCGAGAGCGGTCTCACCAGCGAGATCGGTCAGCAGCCGCACTCCCAGGGCGGCCCCCGCGGCCGCCAGCGCCCGCGTGCACAGGGAGTACGTGCCCCGCAACGACTTCAGCGCCGTCGCCGGTGACACCACGAGCAGGTCGTCCGACCACGACGGCGGCACGTGCGTGAGCCCCGCGAGCCGTCCTTCCACCAGCCCGTACACGCCGCCGAACGTGTGCAACCGCTGTTCCAGCGTCCGCGCGTGACTCGGGTCGGTCACCCCGGACACCACGCAGTGATAGCGACCATCGGGACGCAGGCCGGTGCGAGCGAGTTCGGAGGCGTCCGGGAACTCGCCGGTCACCAGCAGCCGCCGCAGCACCTGGGCGTTCAGATCCCTGGCCGTGCGGGACAGCTGCAGTTCGGCCGTGTGGTAGCCGCTGATGATGTGCCGCTCGACCGCGCCGACGTAGTGGTCCAGGTCGATCATGAAGTCCAGGATCGTGCCGTCGGCCACGCCCAGCGACCGCGCCAGCTCGACGCTCGCCCTGATCAACTCGGTGCGCCCCGCGTGCACGCCGCGCAGCAGTCCCGCCATCGACACGCCCTGAGCAGCGCGATCAGCCCCCAGCGACAACGCGGCGGAGAAGTCGCCGTCGTCGGGCGCGCCGCCGCGTTCGAGGTGCGCGATCCCTTCGGCCAGCAGGAAGGCGATGTGCCTGCGGTTCTCCTCCGCGGGCAGCCTGGCGACCTCCGGCGAGTTGCCGCGGGCGGCGTCGACGACCCGTTCGACCACCTTCTCGTCGGCGGCGACGGCTTCGAGCACCCGGCGGACCATCGCGGACATTCCCGGCACAGCGCCTCCAAACACCACGTTGTGTGACGGCCACAACACAGCCGTCGCCGTTTGGTGACGGGCCCCTATCCCCCGCTCTCCGGTTACTGGTTAGTTGCTTTACGCGAGAGTAATTCGCGTTGGCACCACCCTTCAACGAGGAAGGCCCTGGGATGTCAGACCGGAACATCAGCCGCCGCAACCTGCTCGCCGCCAGCGGAGCGATCGGCGCGATCGCCGCGAGCGGGACCCTGGGGCAGGCAGTCGCCGGGGCGGCGCCGAGAGTCGACGCGGACGTGATCGTCATCGGGCACGGCCTGGCCGGTCTCGTCGCGACCTCCGAACTGGCCGCGGCGGGTCGCAAGGTCCTGCTGCTGGACCAGGAACCCGAGGCGAGCCTGGGTGGACAGGCGTTCTGGTCGCTCGGCGGTCTCTTCTTCGTCAACTCGCAGGAGCAGCGGACCGCGGGCATCAAGGACTCGCTGGAGCTGGCCCGCGCCGACTGGTTCAACACCGCCGGCTTCGACCGCGGTGTGAGCGATCCCCTGGGCGAGGACTACTGGGCGGCGAAGTGGGCTGAGGCCTACCTGAACTTCGCCGCGGGCGAGAAGCGCGACTGGCTGTACGGCCTGGGCGTGCGCTGGGTGCCGATCGTCGGCTGGGCCGAACGCGGTGGCCAGCTCGCGGACGGGCCCGGCAACTCGGTGCCGCGCTTCCACATGACGCTGGGCACCGGCCCCGGCGTGATGGAGCCGTTCGAGAAGAAGGTGCGCGACGCCGTCCGCGACGGCAAGGTCACCTTCAAGTTCCGCCACCAGGTCGACGGGCTGATCGTCAGCAACGGCGCCGTGACGGGCGTGCGCGGCACCGTCCTCGAACCCAGCGGCGCCGCGCGCGGCACCCCCAGCTCCCGCACCAAGGTCGGTGACTTCGAGCTGTACGCGCCGATGGTGGTCGTCACGTCGGGCGGCATCGGCGCGAACCACGACCTGGTGCGCCGCAACTGGCCCGCCCGCCTCGGCCCGGCCCCGCGGCGACTCGTCACCGGCGTTCCCGCGCACGTCGACGGCCGGATGTTGGCGATCACAGAGCTGGCAGGCGGCCGGATCGTGAACCGCGACCGCATGTGGCACTACACCGAGGGCATGATCAACCACACGCCGATCTGGCCGGACCACGGCATCCGCGTGCTGGCCGCGCCGTCGTCGCTGTGGCTCGACGCGAGGGGCAAGCGCTTCCCCAACCCCGGCATCCCGTCGCTGGACACGCTCGGCACGCTGGAGCTGATCGGCAAGTCCGGCTACGACTACTCGTGGTTCGTGCTCAACAAGAAGATCATCGACAAGGAGTTCGTGCTCTCCGGTTCCGAGCAGAACCCGGAGATCACCGCCAAGAACCTGATCGCCTACCTCGCGATGCGACTGCTGAACAGCACACCGCCGCCGGTGAAGGCGTTCATGGACAAGGGCGTCGACTTCGTCATCAAGAACAACCTGCCGGACCTCGTCGCCGGGATGAACGCTCTCACCGGGCAGAACCTGATCAACCTCGACGACCTGCGCCGGCAGATCACCGTCCGCGACCAGCAGACGGACAACCCGTTCACCAAGGACGTCCAGGTGATGGGCATCCGCAACTCCCTGGCCTACAGCGGCGACAGCCTCGCCCGCACGGCCCCGTTGCACAAGCTCCTCGACGCCGGTTCCGGCCCGTTGATCGCGATCAGGATGAACATCCTGACCCGCAAGACGCTGGGCGGCCTGCAAACCGACCTGCAGGGCCGCGTGCTCGGCTCGAACGGCCAGCCGGTCCGCGGCCTGTACGCGGCGGGCGAGGTCGCCGGCTTCGGCGGTGGCGGCGTGCACGGCTACCGCGCGCTGGAGGGCACGTTCCTCGGCGGCTGCCTGTTCTCCGGACGCGCGGCAGGCCGCGCCGCAGCGGCGGAAAGCGCCTAGCGGCCCAGGATCACGGGGTCTGCGGTCTCCCCTGTTGACCGCAGGCCCCGCACCACCTCCAGGACGCGTTCAAGCGAACTGTCCGGAGTCTCGACGGCCGAGTCGAGCACCAGGTGGTCGTCCTCCCACGGCTCCCACAGGCCGCGCATGCGCTGAACGTGCTGCCACGGAACCGTTGCGTGCCAACCAGGAATCCCCCGTTCCCGGCCTTCGACGCGTTCCCGATGCACGACTTCGTCCGAACAGACGCACTCGACGCCGACGAACACGCCCCCGAGCCGTTCAGTGAGCTCACGCCACCGGCCACGCTCCTCGCGGGTGTGCCCGGTGGCGTCCACGATCACGTCGATCCCCAGCTGGACGTGCCGTGCCACCGAAGCACGAAGCTGCAGATCGCCCACCTCGTAAGCGTTCTCGTCGGTGATCGCGCGCCCCAGCACCAACGCCCCCATCACCCAGTCCTGGGAGAAGATCGGCGTCCGCAGGCGACGAGCCAGCGACTCCGCGAGCGTGCTCTTGCCCGCACCGGGAATCCCGGCGACCAGCACGACGACAGGACGCTCCGTCGTGGGTTCGAGGTTCAGGTAGAGGTCCGTCATGGCCCCACCTAAACATCGATGTGCGCACCCATGATCACTGTTCGCTCTCGGGGCAATCCGAAGTGCTCGGCAGCGTCAGCCGTGATGTACGACGTCGCCACGAACAACCGCTTGCGCCACCCGGCCATGGTGCGCTTCGGCCCGCGCTGCAGCTCGATCTTCGACAGGAAGTACCGCGCCTGCGAGAGATCCAGCGCCCCTTCGGTCTGCGCCGGATCCAGCAACGCCAGCGCCGCAGGCACGTCCGGCGTCTCCATGTACCCAAAACGAGCGCTCACGTAGACAATGCCGTCGTCGGCATACCCGAGCTCGTCGACCTGAACCCGCCGCTCCTGCGGCACCCGCGGCACCGGCTCGGTCTCGATGGACACGATCACCACCCGCTCGTGCAACACGTGGTTGTGCTCAACGTTCGCCCGCATGGCCAGCGGCGCGGTCTCCTTGCCGCGGTTGAGGAACACCGCACACCCGGGCACCCGCGTCAGCTGCTGCGAGTGCAGCTCCTCGACGAACGCCTGCAACGACCCTTCAGCCTCCCGCCGAGCCTTGGTGACGATCGCCCGCCCACGCTGCCAGGTCGTCATGACGGTGAACGCGGTCAGCCCGATCAACAACGGCAACCACGCACCATGCAACAACTTCGTCATGTTGGCGGCAAGAAACAGCAGGTCCACACCCAGCAACAGCACACAGCCGAGCCCGATCGCCCAAGCCGGAGCACCGAACTTCAAGCGAGCGATGAACAGGAACAACGTAGTGGTGATCGTGATGGTCCCGGTAACGGCCATCCCGAACGCGAACGCCAACGCCGCCGACGTCTGAAACGCGAACACCAGCGTCAGCACCGAGATCATCAACATCCAGTTGATCCAAGGCACGTAGATCTGCCCGATAGTCGACTCAGACGTGTGCGCGATCCGCAACCGAGGCAGGTACCCGAGCTGCGCAGCCTGCGACGCCACCGAGTAGGCCCCAGTGATCACAGCCTGCGATGCAATCACGGTAGCCGCCGTGGCCAACACAACCATCGGCCACCGCGCCCACTCGGGCACCAACAGGAAGAACGGCCCGCTGACGTTGGCGGGGTCGTCCAGAATCAACGCCCCTTGCCCCATGTAACTGAGCACACAAGCCGGAAACACCAAGAACAACCACCCACGAGCAATGGCCGGCCGCCCGAAGTGCCCCATGTCCGCGTACAACGCCTCAGCACCAGTAACCGCCAGCACCACAGCGGCAAGCGCGAAGAACGCGATGTCGAAGTGCCCGAACAAGAACCCAACCGCGTACGTGGGCAACAACGCCTTGAGAATCTCCGGATGACCGGCGATCCCCACGATCCCGGCCACCCCGATCACGGCGAACCACAGGATCATCACGGGCCCGAAGAACCGCCCGACCACCCCACTCCCCCGCCGCTGCACCAGGAACAGCCCAACGATGATCACAGCGGTGATCGGCACGACGAACCGCTCCAACTCGGGCTCGACGACCTTCAACCCCTCCACAGCGGACAACACCGAAATAGCAGGCGTGATCATGCTGTCGCCAAAGAACAAGGCAGCACCGAAAACCCCAAGCGCCGCCAACGTGGCCGCAGCCTTCCGCCCCTGCTTGGCCTTCCACCGCCGCAACAGGGTGATGAGGGCCATGATCCCACCCTCACCATCGTTGTGAACACGCATGGCAAGCAACACGTAGGTGACAGTCACAACGATCATGACCGACCAGAAGATCAGCGACACAACCCCATAAACGTTGTCCACGCTAACGGGCACCGGATGCGGGTCAGAGGGGTTGAACACCGTCTGAATCGTATAAATCGGGCTGGTACCGATGTCACCAAAGACAACACCGAGCGCCCCAACGATCACAGCGAGCCGAACGCCATCATGCGCGAGCTTCCGCCGAGACGACGCGCCGGAAACCTGCTGATCAGCCACGAACAACCCCCTAGACCGCCTGGTGCCCGCAAGATAACCGCGCACCAACACGAACGCTCAGCACGACCGGGTGATCTTTACGCGATCCTGACGCACCACCCCACCCACCGCAAAGCCGAAGGCGAGCCGTCTTTACCGAACGGGCTGGGCGGTGGGGTCCCGTCACGAGTCGCGCCATAGCTCTTGCTGCATCAGGTCAGGGGTGTCAACTCGACACGCTTTTCGTCGAGTTGACACCCCT